>NZ_JAFEIG010000012.1 GCF_017495225.1 Daejeonella sp.
AAAAAAACATTAAGAAATTAAGAAAAATTAAGATTGAAACGTCTAAAAATTTAGTGACGCTCTCCTTAATCAACCTTAATGGCTTAATGTTTAAAAAAATGTTATTCTTGAATTGGACAGGTCGCGACCTGTCCCTACGAGGATAAAAAAAGAAAATTATAAATCGAAAAGATGCTTTTCAGCATGGTAAGAAGAACGCACAAGCGGTCCGCTTTCTACATATTTGAAGCCCATTTCTAATCCGATAGTCTTATATTTCTCAAACTGCTCTGGAGTAATCCAGTCAATTACAGGATGATGCGTGCGCGAAGGCTGCAAATATTGGCCAAGCGTAAGAATATGCACTCCCACAGCTAAAAGATCTGCCATAGCCTCTAAAACGTCTTCCTCGGTCTCACCAAGACCAAGCATAATGCCCGATTTTGTCCTAAGCCCAGCCTCATTAATTCGGCGTAAACATTCTAAACTACGATCATACTTTGCTTGAATACGTACTTCTTTAGTCAGGCGACGAACAGTCTCCAAATTATGAGAAACCACCTCAGGGCGAGTTTCAAGCACGCGATCTAAATTATCCCAAATCCCTCTAAAGTCTGGCAAAAGGGTTTCTAGGGTCGTCCCGGGACTTTCCTTACGAATAGTATTGATTGTTTCGGCCCAAATTGTTGAACCGCCATCCTTCAAATCATCACGATCTACAGAAGTGATTACACAGTGTTTAACCTGCATTAACTTCACCGAATTGGCCACACGATTAGGCTCATCGGTATCTACCGCCAAGGGCCTTCCTGTTGCTACAGCACAAAAAGAACAAGAACGAGTACAGATATTTCCCAAAATCATGAAAGTGGCTGTGCCAGCACCCCAACATTCGCCCATATTAGGACAATTACCACTCTCGCAAATGGTATGAAGTTTATGAGTATCAACCAGACTGCGAACATGAGCGTACTCTTTTCCAACTGGAAGCTTCACGCGCAGCCAATTTGGCTTGCGTTGCATTTGATTAACTGGGATAACCGGTAATTCGATCATAAAGCAAAAGTAAAGAATTTTAGGAAGATTTAAGTGCCAAAAACACAGTTCCTAAATTTTGACATTTGAGTGTTATTCTTGGAGATAATATTTAAAAGGATTGCTCTACACTCATATATTTATTTATTTTTGATTAACGAATTTCAATAATCCAAATGGCAACAATAGAAACTATATACCTAGGCGAGCTAAGAACAGAGGCAAAACATGTTTTATCGGGTGATAAAGTGATTACAGATGCCCCTTTAGATAATCAAGGCAAAGGTGAAGCATTTTCACCAACCGATTTAATGTCAGCTTCGCTGGGTAGTTGTATGTTTACCATTATGGGTATTGCGGCCAGAGAACATGGCTTTGATATTGATGGTACAAGCTGCTCCATTACAAAAATTATGGCTGCCGACCCTCGCCGTGTGAGTGAAATTCAGATAAGCTTTGATTTTCCTGCTATTCAATATAGCGATAAGCAAAAATTGATTTTGGAAAAGGCCGCTAAGAACTGCCCTGTGGCCAAAAGCTTACACCCCGACCTTATTCAAAACGTCAATTTTAATTTCCAGGGTTAGGAAAAATATTTTTAGGATTAAGCTATTTGCTCTGCCAAATCTTCGGCAGAAATCTCACCATGTGATGTTTCATAAATGCACTCACCATTTTTAATAAGAAGCATTTGTGGCGACTCATGATGAACCTGAAACTGCTCAGCAATTTTATTGGAAACCTCTCTATAGCTGATAAGGTCTAAGAAATAAACTGGTGTTCCTTCTGGGATGGCATCCCATTCAAACTCAAACCTTTTTTTAGCCATCATACTTACAGAACAACGTGTGCTATGCTTAAAAATAACGCTATAACCCTGTGCATTGGCGATATTGGATAATTGTTCAAGGTTATCTAATGGAATCCAGTTCATGATGTAAAATAAAATCTAATGCAAAATTACAAAAAAGAGGAAATAGACCAGTCAGGGGATGGTCAAATTGAAAGAAATGAAATGGTTACAGAATTAACGTCTCGACTTAGGATAAGTTCCATAAGCTGGGCATAGTTTTGACGAACATGCCTGTAATACCGTTAAGGCTATAAATAGTGACAATATGCCGATAGCTACTTTCTTCATAATTAATTTATAAAATTGATGAATTTAATTCAAAAATCAAATTTTCTTTTTTACTGATTCAAAGAAGGCTTAATTCCGGCCATAACGATGGCTGTAACAGCAGCTTCCTCACCTTTATTACCATGTTTACCCCCCGCACGATCGAGTGCTTGTTGTAAATTATCTGTTGTTAATACGCCGAAAATTACCGGTTTATTGTGCTTGATAGAAACATTTGCAATCCCATGAGCCACCGCATCACAAATAAAAGTGAAGTGAGGTGTTTCACCCTGAATAACACAGCCAAGACAAATAAGGGCATCCAAATTTTTATTGGCTAACAAAATATCTGCAGCAGAAATAAGCTCAAAGCTCCCGGGAACCTTGATGGTATGGATATTTTCTTCATCCGCTCCATGCTTCACAAGCGCTAAATAGGCTCCCTCATACAAAGCACCCGTAACTTGGGCATTCCACTGAGAAACAATGATTCCAAATTTATATCCCTTTGCGGAAGGAACTTCCATATGAGAAAAATCGGAAAGACTCTTTAGGTTTGTAGCCATGGCTTAAAATGATAAATGGCCATTAACGGAAAATCCGTGAACGGCCATTTGAGAAAATATGATTATTGCTGTGCTTCAGCACGAGCAATGTAAGAATCAATTGTTGCAGCTTCAGCGCTTTCAGAAAAATCAGTTCTGATTTTATTGTAAACTTCTACAGCAGATTTGAAATCTTTTTGCTCTTCGTAAACTAAACCTAGTTTTTTAAGGAACATCGGACTAGTTAAAGTATTCGGGCTTTTATCAGCCGCTTTCTTGTAAAAGGTAATCGCTTTTGAATAATCCTTAAGCTCGCTGTACGCATCGCCAAGCATTCCTAATACAAGAGGATCAATTACAGGACTGCCAGTGCTGCTGTAATTTCCTAAAGCATCAACCGCCTTTTGAAACTCCCCTTTTTGCAAGTATAAACCACCAAGGTATGCATTGGCAAGGTTCGCAGACTTAGTATTAGAATACTCCTCAACAATCTTTTCCAAACCTGGATAAGATCCGTCGCCAGCAATAGCCTTATCCTTTAGAGAATCAATTGCCAAATATTCTTCAGCCTTGTAAATTTCGTTGGCTGCCTTCTCTGCTCTCGGAGCTAAGTAGAAATTTTGGTATCCAACGTATAAAAGTACTAAACCAATAATGGCAGCAGCAATTACAGCTAGGCTCTTTGCATTTTCTTGAACAAACTCGCCTGTTTTTCCAAACTGATTCTCAGCTTGTGGAATGTTATCTTTTTGATCTTTAGACATTGGTATTTTAAAAATTGTGAAATTCGCAATAAAATAATCCCGCAAAAATACATTTTTCAGTCTAAGTTTCAACTTTTAAATGAATAGAATCATTTATTTAAATAAGAAATGCCTCTAGGAAGGCTAGAATGATTTTATTAGCATCAATTCTAAATCTTTTTTCTTGGTTTAAAAAAACCAAGAATTGCAAAATTAAGAAAGCAAAAGAGTAAATTTGCTTTTTAGCGTTCTGTACAAGCATACCTATGTGGCTCCAAAAATTATCTGTAATAAATTTCAAGAATTATTCTGAAGCTGAATTAAGCTTTTCGGATAGCGTAAATGCCTTTACAGGAAATAATGGTGCCGGAAAAACCAATATTCTAGATGCCATACATTACCTATCTCTATGCAAAAGTTTCTTCAATCCCATTGATAGTCAGCAGATTAAACAAGGTGAAGATCTTTTCATGATTCAAGGAACATTTCAAAAGGATGAGAAAGATGAGGTTATTTATTGCGGATTAAAGCGCAATCAGAAAAAGAAATTTAAGCGTAATAAAAAGGAGTATCAACGTCTAGCAGATCATATTGGTATTTTTCCTTTGGTGATGATTTCGCCAAATGATATCAGCCTGATTATTGAAGGAAGTGAAGAACGCAGAAAATTTATTGATAATGTAATCTCCCAAACTGATAGTCAGTACCTCGACGAGTTGATTAGCTATAACAAGAGCCTCATGAATAGAAACGCTTTGCTTAGGCAGATCGCCATTTCAGGGAAGTACGATCCCGCATTGATGGAAATTTATGATGAGCAGCTAATCCTTTCTGGAAGCAAAATTTTTGAGAAGCGGAAAGCTTTTATGATTGAGTTTCGAGAGATTTTCAATAAACACTATCAATTCCTAAGCGAGGATGCCGAACAAGTGGAATTGGTTTATGATTCACCGCTTTTAAGCAGCACTTTTTCTGAGATATTACGTAAAAATATAGAACGTGATCGTATTCTAGAGCGTACATCAAGCGGAATTCATAAGGATGAGCTGAATTTCACCATTCATGGCATGGTACTCAAGAAATTTGGATCTCAAGGGCAACAAAAATCCTTTTTAATTGCCCTAAAACTTGCTCAATACAGCTTTCTTCACAAAAATAAAGGCTATGAACCTCTTTTACTTCTGGATGATATTTTTGATAAATTAGATGATGCGCGGACTACCAAGTTGATGAAAATGGTATCCGACAAGGATTTCGGACAGATTTTTATTACGGATACCAGCAGAAAAAGAATTGAAGAAATTTTTAGCAAGCTGAATGTTTCAGTAAATATAGTGGATATCGAAAAAGGAGCAATTGTTGTTTCGTAATTTTAATAGATTTAATTCAGCATTTATTATGAGCCGCACAAACGATAGATCATTAAAAGATGCCATTGAGCAAATGCTTCAGGTTTATAAGCTGCGTAGAAAAGTGGATGAAACCGCTTTGATTGTTGCTTGGCCCGAAATGATGGGAAAAGCCGTTGCAAACCGCACAAAAGACATTTTTATTCGCGATCGTAAATTATTTATCCGATTAGAATCGGCAGTAATTAAAAATGATTTGATGATGATGCGCTCGGATATCATCGAAAAAATGAATGAACGTGCCGGAGCGAGTATTATTGATGAGATAATATTTTTGTAAACCGTAGGGACAGGTCGCGACCTAAGTGACCGATTAATAATTGTTTAAGCTCCCTCTATCTAATTACTTTGTACTAAATTCTATGCTCCTAGCTTAATTTTTCTAAATTCCTTAATGGTTTTTTATGATAATCGTGAAAGGGAATGTGATTTAATTGAAAATGAATTTGGATTTATGTTTTAACAATAAGATTTATCACAACGTTTATCATCATGTCTTTTTCTTCAGGTTTACTTTCAGCAATTAGTAGAGTAAGTGCTATCAAAGTATTTTCATTTATTCTTTTTGTTCCATCTAGGTGGTGCAAGGTTTTGTTTTTTTCCAAGTACCAAATAAATAACCATGCGGCAATTCTTTTATTACCATCTGAAAATGAATGATTTTTAACGACAAAATACAAAAGATGTGCTGCCTTTTCTTCTAAACTTTTATAGAGTTCGATCCCATCAAATGTTTGATCTATAGCCGCTATTGAACTCCTGAAAGATTGGTCTTTTTCATTTCCAAAAAGACTTGAGCCACCAAATCTTTTTTTAAGTTCATTGATAGCAAATTTGGCATCATCATATTTTATTCTAAAGGAAGACTTTGTTGTCATCTCAGGTAAACTTAACCTTTGATGATCGTAGTCATCTAAAAAATCTAAGGCTGTTGAATAATCAGATAAAACTTCAAATAACCCCTTTGTCTGATTATCAGAATCCAAATATTGAATAGTTCGATTTACTAGCTTAATAGTCTTTTTAAGCTCTTGCAATCTTTTTTCATTAACACTATAACCCTCAACAATATGATTTTTAATAATTTTATTTGCCCATATTCTAAAAGCAGTTCCTTTTTTTGAATTTACTCGATAACCTACAGAAATAATCATGTCAAGATTATAGATATTAATCTGCCTTTTCACCGTTCTTTTTCCTTCCTTTTGAACTTGTGTAATTTTTGCACAAGTTGCTTCTTCATCCAATTCTAAGGATTTGTAAATGTTCTGTATATGCCTAAGGACTGAAGTTCTGTCTGTTTCGAATAATTCTGAAATCTGATATTGGTCTAACCAAAGTGTATCATTTTCCAAAAGCACATGGATATTTGGGGAACCTTGTGCCGACTGATAAATAATTATTTCACCCGATTGCTTCATTACTTACATTTTGATTATTGCACCTCAAGATAATCAATTTGATTTTTTCTTTCTTTATATTTGCAAATTTTAAATTGTAAATTTAATATTAGAATCAGCAGTAATTAAAAATGATTTGATGATGATGCGCTCGGATATCATCGAAAAAATGAATGAACGTGCCGGAGCGAGTATTATTGATGAGATAATATTTTTGTAAACCGTAGGGACAGGTCGCGACCTGTCCGCCACAATATTTTTGGGTTTATTATAACCAAGGTCAGGTCGCGACCTGACCCTACAATTGCTTTAATTTTTGAACACTAAATTTTAATGGTCTCTAAATAATTCACTTAATGTTTTAATCGAGATAAACATTTTCCCACTATCAGGTAGTTTTATAAAATCGTATTTTTTATAGAATCGTTCGGATTCCTCATCAATTGGATCAACCACAACAGCAAAGGAGCCTATTTCTAAGGAAGTTTCATAAGCTCTTTTTAGAGCATCAATTAACAATATTTTCCCAATTCCCTTTCCTTGATATTTAATATCTATTGCTAACCTTCCAAGTAATGTTGTTGGAATTGAGGTATAAGATTTGGGTATTTTTTTTTGAATTTTCTCGGAAAAACTACTTAAAGGAATGCTATTATTTGAAAGTGTATAATAGCCTTTAATAATTTTTGTTTCTTTTTCCGATAGCACAAAGCAAGCGCATAGCTTCCTTTTAACATCTTGTCCCGCTTGAGTTTTTAAATATTTATTAAGAAGCTCCTTCCCACAATCAAAATCCCCACGATTATGCTTTATGCCTAAAAGTTCAATCATTTTTTGGAATTTGAAAGAAAGGAATTATAACCCTTCAAGGCATTTTTAAGGGCTTTTGAAGGCTTATTGGGATTTATTATCGCATCAAAAAAGACTTGACTATCCCGCTCAGAGGCAATTATTTGTTCTTTTTCATGAACAATTTCCTTTGCTTTCTCTTGTACTGTCAAAATAACAAAGTCGGTTAAACTTCTATAACCACCCAATTCAGCAGCCTTTTCAAAAAACTCTTTTTGTTCTTTGGTAAGTCTGGCGTTAAATCGAGCAGGCACTTTTATTAAAGTACTCATATTTTAATATTTTTATAAATGTACGTAAAATATATGTACAATAATATTATGTACAGTAAATTTACGTACAAAATTATTTGAACTATATAACAAATACAGCTAGTTTATAGCTAAGCAAGGGACTTAGACAAAAAAATATTTAGGATTTATTTTACCCTATCTCTTACGCTCGTTATAATTCTTTACAAGAAGATAGTATAAAACGGTCATGAAGAAGGCAATGGAGAAAGCCTTCAAGGCGAATAAATAATCCAATTGGGTATCCCATCCACCAAGGTAAGAAACTGTGCCCGGGACAATCAGCATCACCACAAAAAAGATAAGGTAGCGGGTTTGGAAAATTTTCATTTTTTTAATTTCAATAATCGCCCTGAAGGTTTTTAATATCCTTCAGGGCGAAATATAATTTTATTAGAAACGCTCAAATGCAGTGAAGAAGAAGCTTCCTTCAATCTGTGCATTTTCGTCTGAGTCAGATCCGTGAATTGCATTCGCATCAATAGATTTTGCGTATTTATTACGTATTGTTCCAGGCTCAGCCTTTGATGGATCAGTCGCGCCAATTAAATTACGGAAATCTTCAACAGCATTATCTTTTTCAAGAATTGCCGCTACAATCGGTCCCGAAGACATAAAATCAACTAAATCATTGTAAAAAGGACGCTCGCTATGAACCGCGTAAAACTGTCCCGCGATATCCTTACTCAAGCGAGTGTACTTTAAAGCAATCACTTTAAATCCGCCTTTAATAATATCATCCAAAATAGCTCCGGTGTGGCCATTGGCTACAGCATCGGGCTTAATCATTGTAAAAGTTCTGTTCGTTGCCATCTTATTATTTGAAAATTGGTGCAAAAGTACAGCTAATTAATCAAAGGCTAAAGGATTTTAAAAAATCAGACCAACAAAATCAGTAATTTTGATAGCTTTGCATTCCTTTTGATCTCACATGTTGGAAATAAGCCATTTAAAAGAATTTTTAGATACACCTAAACGCATTGTTATCACTACACATCCCAAGCCGGATGGTGATGCAATGGGCTCCTCTTTGGGTTTATACAACTATTTGATCCAGAAAGGACATCAAATTCAGGTAATTACTCCTACCGACTATCCAAATTTCTTGCATTGGATGCCCAATAATTCGGAAGTTATTGTATTCACCGAAGAAGTAGAAAAGTCGAAAAACCTTGTCGCACAAGCGGATATCATTTTTTGTTTAGATTTTAATTCACTATCCAGAATCTATGAGATGGGCGATTTGCTGCGTGAATCTAAAGCTAAGAAAGTCCTTATTGATCATCATTTAGAGCCTGAAGGTTTCGAAGATTTTCGATTATGGAATACCGGTGCTTGCGCAACTGCACATTTAGTCTATGAGTTTATTGTGGATATTATGGGCGATCGTGAGCTTCTAAATAAAGATATTGCCTCTTGCTTGTACACCGGAATCATGACTGATACGGGATCCTTCCGTTTTAGATCTACAACCGAGCGTGTGCATCAAATTGTGGCCGATTTAATTGCAGCAGGTGCCGACAATACGCTTATTCATCAATTGGTGTATGATGATTTCTCGCTTAGCCGACTTCGCTTCTTAGGCCATTGCCTATTGAATAAACTGGAAGTATTGCCCGAATATAATACCGCCATCATTGTAATTACCAAGGAGGAGCTAGAGCAATTTCATGTAAATACTGGTGATACTGAGGGGATTGTAAACTACGCGCTTTCCATCAGTGGGATACGTTTAGCAGCCTTAATTATTGAACGTCAGGATGTAGTAAAGCTATCTTTACGCTCTATCGGCGATTTCCCAGCCAACGAAATCTGCAAAAAATATTTTAGTGGTGGGGGTCATAAAAATGCATCGGGAGGAATATCAAATGAAAAAATTGATGCGGTAAGGGAAAAGTTTAATGTAATTTTGCCGGAATATAAATCTCTTTTAGTAAAATAGCAGATTGAATATAATGAATTTTAACGTAATTAGCAAATAAATAACACACGAATAAACCAAAAAAGAGTAAAATAAGCTTTAAAACAGCGAATTAACTCATTAAAAACAAATGTATATCTCAAGATGAAAAAATTAGTAATCGTATTAGGGCTTGCAGTTACGGGATTAACCGCCTGCAACAATTTCGAAAAAGGTGAAGGGGACATGTTATATAAGATCCACACCGACAAAGCTGGTGCAACCATTCAAGAAGGTGATTTCATCGCTTTCAAAGCGACTGAAAAAACTGAAGGTGATTCTTTATTGTATAGTTCATACGATTATGATCGTCCTTCTTTAATGATTAAAGAAAAATCTGTATTCAAAGGTGATCTTTTTGCTGCTCTTGGTCTTTTAAGTGAAGGTGATAGTGCAACATTCAAAATCAACATCGATTCAATGGTTCAGAAAATGGGTCGCCCGATGCCATCAGATACAACTAAAAAATACTTAGTTTATACCATTAAAATCGATAAAGTTATTCCAAAAGGAAAATTAACCGATAGCCTTTTCCGTGGAAAGATTGATGAGTATTTAAAGGCAGAAATGGATTTAGCTAAATCAAGCGAGGCTAAAAAAGTAAAAGCTTATGTTGCTGCAAAGAGTTTAAAGCCAACAGTTAGTGCTTCAGGTTTAAATTATATCATTTCAAATCCTGGTAGCGGTGCAAAAGCTAATCCTGGTGATACAGTTATGGTAAATTATACAGGAATGTTCTTAAGCGGTAAGGTATTTGATACTAGCTTAGCTGAGGTAGCTAAAAAGGCTGGCACATTCAATCCACAGCGCCCATATGAGCCTCTTAAACTTCCTGCTGGAATGAATAGCTCAATCCCAGGATTTGAAGAAGGATTATTATTATTATCAAAAGGTGCTAAAGCAACTTTAATTATCCCTTCAAACTTAGCTTATGGAGAGCAAGGAAATCAAGGTATCCCTCCATTCACTCCCCTAATTTTTGAATTGGAAATGGTAAACATCATCCCAGCAAAAGCAGTTGCTGCTCCTGTTGCGAAGAAATAAGAAATTCAACCCTTAACAAAAAAAACCTTTCAGAATATTCTGAAAGGTTTTTTTTATGGAATAAGAATTAAGAATCTGAATTATAATCTAGAGGCGCTAGCCATTACATCTTTGTAATATTGCTCATAAATGGGAACAATAAGACTTAATTCGAACTCTTTAGCACGATTGAGCGCCCCTTCTTTAAAAGCAGCTAGTTTTTTATCATCTTCTAGGATAAAAATTGAATGAGCCGCCATCGACTCAATATCTCCTACTTTATCCATAAATCCGGTTATGCCATTGATATTTAACTCTGGCAATCCACCAGCGTCAGAGGTGATTACAGGCACTTTACAAGCCATCGCCTCCAAGGCTGCTAAACCAAAGCTCTCCGATTCTGAAGGCATGATAAAAAGATCTGCAACAGATAGAATTTCTTCTACCGCATCTTGCTTTCCTAGGAAACGTACATTATTGCAAATTTCAAGATCACGGCAAAGCTGCTCACAATATACACGCTCAGGTCCATCGCCTACCATCAACAGTTTCGACGGAATAACTTTTTGAATTTTCTCAAAAATATGAACCACATCTTGCGTTCTCTTTACTTTTCTAAAGTTGGAGGTATGCACAATCACACGTTCATTATTGGGTGCAATTGCCAATTTAAAATGATCTTTAGCTTTTAGGTTAAAACGCTCTAAATCAATGAAATTGGGAATAACTTTAATGTCCTTATTAACCTCAAAATGCTTGTATGTATCTTCTTTTAGGTTTTCGGATACGGCAGTAACACCATCCGACTGATTAATAGAAAAAGTTACAACTGGTTTATATGTTGGATCTTTACCTACGAGGGTAATATCGGTGCCATGCAGGGTGGTAACAACTGGAATATGAATTCCGAATGTTGCCAAAATTTGCTTGGCCATAAATGCAGCCGAAGCATGCGGAATGGCATAGTGAACATGCAATAAATCTAATTTCTCAAAGCGTACCACATCAACCAGCTTACTCGCCAAAGCAAGCTCATAGGGCGGATAATCGAACAATGGATAATTAGATACCGAAACCTCATGATAGTAAAGGTTTTCGGAAAAGAAATCGAGTCGCGCAGGTTGCCTATAAGTAATAAAATGCACCTGGTGACCATTATCAGCGAGGGCCTTCCCTAATTCGGTGGCTACCACCCCACTACCCCCAAAGGTAGGATAACAAACAATTCCGATTTTCATAGTGGATTTATCCAAAGTACAAAGTTAATAAAAATGCAGCTAATAGCCATAAAACAAGAATACCTGCTTTAAAGGCAGGTATTCAATAGATTTGATTTTAAAGCACCCAAAGGGCAACATGTAAAAATCAAGTCGAAAATTGTTCCAAAATTGGAATGGCTATTCTACTTTATCAGATTTTGAAGCAATAGCCTGATTACCAATAGCTTCATAAATTGCATCTTGAATTCGGCTGCGAATATTGAGATCTAATAATTTTGTACTTACCCCTGGGTTTACTCGATTAGACAAGAAAATATAAACTAATTTATACTTCGGATCTACCCATACGCAAGTGCCAGTATAACCTGTATGTCCAAAAGTTTGTGGTGATGCCAATTTGGAAGGATAACCTTTGCTACTTTCTGGATCCCAACGATCAAAGCCTAATCCCCTGCGGCTCACATCCGATTGTTTTGCTGTAAACATGTCGACAGTCGAAGGTTTAAAATATTCGGTACCGCCATAAGTACCTTTATTTAAAAGCATTTGATATAAAATAGCTAAATCATTGGAGCTTGAGAAGAGTCCCGCATGCCCCGAAACACCCCCTACCATAGCTGCGCCCTGATCGTGAACATAACCCTCTAAAAGCGTTTTACGGAACACTTGATCATCTTCCGTGGGAATAATTTCTTGCTTAGAGAAACGTAACCTCGGATTAAAGCCAGCTCTTGTCATTCCCAAAGGCTTATAAAATTGTTCCATTACATAATTTTCAATAGGCTTGCCTGATTGGCGTTCCACCATTTCTTTCATAAAATACATGCTGAGGTCGCTGTAAACATATTTTCCACGATTAGCTAGGCCTGAATTAAGCATTTGTGGCCACATTACTTCAGCAAAATAGGATTTCCTCATGTAAAAATTATCGGCTGCCTTTGTTGGAAATGCTGCTGTTGAATCGCGGCTATAATCCGTTTCAAGCATGTTTTTATAGAAAGGAATGAATGGCACAAAGCCCGCTTGATGAAGCATTACCTCACGGACAGAAATATCCTTTTTATTGGTATTTCGAGCCCTTGGAATATAGGCGCCAATGGCAGTATCCAATTTCAATCTTTCTTGCTCAAATAGGCGCATCACCGCCATGGTTGTGGCCGATGTTTTAGTTACACTGGCAAGATCATAAATATCATTAATCCTCGTAGGTGTTTTATCGGTATAAGTTCTAGTGCCAAAAGCTTTATTATAAATTACTTTTCCATCTAAAACCACCATAACTACCGCGCCTGGAGCAGCCTTTGCTTGAATGGCTTCGGCAGCAATTTCATCAATACGCTTTAATGCAGCACTATTGATACCCAATTCTTCTGGGACAGTATATTTTAACCTGCTTGCTAAGGTTTCAAAACCAGAACCGGCCTTGTATTTGGCTGAAATATTCTTCTCCAATTTTGAGGAAGCTCCAATACCCCCAAAAATTAGCTGAGCTGATAAATTAGATGAAAGTGCTGATTTTTTCTCTGTCCAAATAATGGGTGCACTTAAATCATTCAATAATTTTAGACTCTGTACATCGCCAGAAAGGCTTACAATTAATTGTTTGTTCTCTTGTAAATCTAAAAGCAAAGGCAAGGTACGTGGATCATTTAGTGACTGATCTGTAATTTGAACAATCACTGTATTGAAAAATTTGAGGTCGTCATTTAATTCATCAAAAGTTGAAGGATTAAACTTGTAATTCATAGATTCAAATGGACGAACAGAAGTATATTTAGTAGAAATACTATCAAAATCTGAAGAAAAAGCAGAGCCAATATTTACACTCGCAATATTTAGATCCTGCAGATTCTTTAGAGGAATAATTCCCTTCTCATTATTTAGTAAAACACTAGATTTCTCTATATTTTTTTCTTCTCTTACTAGCGCATTATTTTGAAGATGCTCAACTGTTTGTGCACAAGCAGAAACAGATAAAGAAACTAACAGACAAAAAGCAGGCAGAGTATAAGTGACTCTGAATAAATTACTTAGCATAAACTTTTTCACCATTTAAATATGTTTTTAACACTTTTGTTTTGAATAAATTAGCTGCATCAGCCTTCATTAGATCTTGATCTAGGATGATAAAATCTGCAAACTTTCCAGCTTCTAAGCTACCCTTTTCTTTTTCTTCAAAATTCCCTTTTGCCGCCCAGATGGTCATCCCACGAATAGCTTCTTCACGGCTCAATGCATTTTCCATTTGGAAACCATTTTGAGGATAGTCTTTCTGATCTTTTCGGACCACTGCAGCATAAAAAGTGAACATGGGATTGATATCTTCCACCGGAAAATCAGTCCCTAATACCAACCAACCATTTTGATCTAGCAATTGCTTAAAGGCATAAGCGCCCTTAATACGCTCAGAACCTAGTCTGTCGGCAGCCCAATACATATCAGAAGTAGCATGAGTGCTTTGAACGGAAGGAATCACACTATTATTACCGAAGAGCTTAAAATCTTTTTGATTTACTACTTGAGCATGCTCTATACGCCAACGGGCATCGTTTTTACCCTTTAATACTCTTCCATAAATAGATAAAATTTCACGATTTGCTGAGTCGCCAATAGCATGTGTATTCATTTGGAATCCTTTTTCAGCGATTTTCTTGGCCACCTCCTCAAAATGAGTTTTTGCACTCAATAAAAAGCCGGAAGTTTCTGGTTTATCAGAATATGGCTCTAAAAGACTAGCGCCACGTGATCCCAATGCACCATCCATATAAACTTTAAATGATCTTATATTTAGTCGCTCGGTTTTAACAGCCCCATTTTTAAAAAGATAGTCATAATTAGCTGGATTGTCTGAAAGCATGCCGTAAATACGCATTTTAAGTTGATTGTCTTTTTGCAGCTCCGAAATTATGGGAATAAGTTCATGACTAATACCGCAATCTGTAACGGTAGTAAGTCCCACAGCGAAACAATTTTTCTGCGCATCCAACAGTGATTCGCCAATTTGTTTAGGCGTTGGTGCTGGAATTTTAGCGTTTACAAGACTTTCGGCATTATCGATTAATATTCCGGTTAATTTACCTTGAATAGTTTCAATTTCGCCACCCTCAATTTTCTGATTAGGCTTTATTCCTGCTAGGTCGAGAGCAAATTTATTAGCAATGGCTGCATGACCATCTACGCGTGATAAAATTACTGGTCTATCTGGGAAAATCTCGCTAAGCTTCTGATTATCAGGAAATTCCTTTATTGGCCAATCGTTCTGATCCCAGCCTCTACCTATAATCCAGCCCTCTGGATTTTCAATGCTAAAGGCTTTCAATTTGTCGAGAATTTCTTCCCAACTTTTTGTCCCAACCAAATTTGCATTTTGCAAACCAGCCCCATAGCCATAAAAATGAGCATGGCCATCAATAAAACCTGGAAATATAGCATTACCTTCCGCATCGAGCGTTTCGCCTTGATATTTACTCAAAATATCCTTTGAGCTTCCTACTTCAAGGATTTTGCCATCTTTTACTGCAAATGCCTCTGCAACAGTAAATAGACTATCAACGGTATAGACCTTCCCATTGTGAACAATGAGGTCGGCCGATTTTTGTGAGCTACAGGAAAATAAAAAGATAGTGCTTAGCACCCAAAGTATGTTCTTTGCCATTATATTTGATATGATTGATGATTTAAAAGTAAATATAAATCATGTAAGGTGAATTTCGGCTTTAAATTGAAATAATTCAATGTTCAAGGCTATTGCGTAAGAAAAAGATAAAATTTGATTAGGATTATCCACATTATACACGCTTAAGCCTAAAAGACCTTATCTTTGTATGTTGAAAACAGAAGATTAAAAAAATCATTTTTGCTAGTCGTTTTCAAAAAAACTAGAATGTTATAGATTGCACCTAGGTTTATCCAAGAAATAAAAGAATATTTTGTCTGATATCATACAACTTTTACCCGATTCGGTTGCCAATCAAATTGCTGCTGGCGAGGTGGTGCAGAGGCCTGCTTCGGCGCTGAAGGAGCTTATTGAAAATGCGATTGATTCGGGCGCCGATAAGGTTCAAATACTGATTAAGGATGCCGGGAAATCACTTATTCAGGTGATTGATAATGGCTGTGGGATGAGTATGACTGATGCACGTATGTGCTTTGAGCGTCATGCCACCTCCAAAATTCGTAAGGCCGAAGATCTTTTTGCTATTCGCACCATGGGCTTTAGAGGTGAGGCGATGGCTTCTATTGCCGCTATTGCACAGGTGGAATTAAAAACTAGGCGTCATGAGGATGAGTTGGGGACTTGCATTCGCATCGAAGGCTCAGAAATTATAAGTCAGGAGCCTGTTTCAACCATGCCTGGGACTAGCATCAGCGTCAAAAATTTATTTTACAATACTCCGGCGAGACGTAATTTCTTGAAAGGGAATCCAGTTGAAATACGTCATATAAATGATGAATTTCAGCGTGTTGCCTTAGCTAATCCAGAAATATTTTTCACTCTTCACCACGATGGGAACGAGATTTTTCATTTACCTAAAGGCAGCCTTAAGCAACGAATTATCCATCTTTTTGGCAACGCATACAACCAAAAATTAGTCCCGGTAGAAGAAACAACATCCATTATCGAGCTTAAAGGTTATATCGGTAAGCCAGAATTTGCGAAGAAAACAAGAGGCGAGCAATTCTTTTTCGTCAATAATCGTTTCATAAAAGACCCCTACTTAAATCATGCCGTTTTAAATGCTTTTGAGGAGGTTCTTAGTGCCGATAGTTATCCACTTTACGTGCTTTTCATTGATATCGACCCTGCTAAGATTGATATCAATGTACATCCCACAAAAACGGAGATAAAATATCAGGATGAAAAAGCTATTTATGCCATCATCCGCTCAGCGGTAAAACGCTCTTTAGGACGTTATAATATAAGTCCGACGCTCGATTTCAACCAAGAAACCGGCTTTAGCCAAATGATTAGCCACAAAGCTCCCGAAGATATTGTGCCTCCAGCCATTTCATTTAATCCGGATTTTAACCCCTTTTCTAATGAGAGAAAGGAGCGTGAAATCCCATTTTTAAGAAATAGCCAAGAAGAACGAAAAAGCATCAGTAAAAATTGGGGCTCATTATATGAAATTATTGATCCTGAGGCACATCAAAGCGGATTAGAGCTTGACAGCAATCGTCAGGTAGAAATTGAAAATAAGGATCTTAAAATTGTTGGAAAGCAAATATTTCAGCTTCATAATCGTTTTATAATTTCGCAAATTAAGTCGGGATTTATGCTCATCGACCAGCAAGCGGCACATGAGCGTATTTTGTTTGAACGCTTCCTCCAGCACCTTGAAAGTAGACAGGGGGCAAGTCAGCAGAGTTTATTCCCACAAACTATTACTCTTAATTCCGTTGATTTTGAGCTTGTTAAAGAGCTTTTAACCGATATTCAATCTTTAGGTTTCCAAATTCGTGAGTTTGGTAAAAACACCTTAATTATTGAAGGAGTGCCAGCAGATATTGGGACAAACATCAACGAATTAGAGGTATTGGAGCATCTTTTAGAGGGTTTTAAGAATAATCAAAGTGCTCTAAAGCTAAATAAACGTGAGAGTTTGGCGAGGGCGCTAGCACGGAATACAGCTATCAAAGCTGGTCAGCACTTAAGTTCCGAAGAAATGAATGCCCTCATCGACGAATTATTTGCTTGCGAAATGCCAAATATTTCACTTAGTGGGAAGCCGGTAATCAGTACCTTTACTTTAGAAGAATTATTACAAAGATTTGAAAAATAAGACCAGCGAACTTTAATATGATGCCATTTGCCAATACGCCAACAGTAGTTAAAAATCTGCTTATCATCAACATCATTTTTTATGTTGCCACGATGATGTTTGGCGGTCCAATGATGACGCAAGTGTTAGGCGTACATTATTTTGATGCTCCCAACTTTAAAATTTGGCAGGTGATTACCTATATGTTCATGCATGATTATTCATCGCTGTTTCATATTCTGTTCAATATGTTTGCCTTATACACCTTTGGCTCATCTTTAGAATATATTATGGGATCAAAGCGTTTCTTAAACTTTTACTTGATTACAGGTTTAGGAGCATTAGGATTACAGCTATTGGTACAAAGTATTGAGGTATATAATATTACTGGAAGTGCTGTAAATAATGGTTCATTCATTATTGATTCATTTAAGCGTAGCATTTCGTTTAACCCACAATTAATCAGTGAGGAGCAAGCATCCACCCTCCTCGGTATTTATACCACCCCGATGGTAGGTGCTTCAGGCGCGATTTTTGGCCTATTAATTGCCTTTGGAATGTTGTTTCCGAATGCGGAATTGTTCATTATGTTTATTCCAGTGCCCGTAAAGGCAAAATATATTATTCCTGTTTATGTAGTGCTTGAACTATTTTTGGGCGTAAAACAATTTTCGGGTGACTCTGTTGCTCACTTTGCACATTTAGGAGGTGCATTATTTGGCTTTATCTTAATTAAAATGTGGCATTTTAAACGCCGCGACAATTTTTATGAATAGATCAATATTCGGTGAACTTTATAACAAGGCATTCCGCTCCGGAAACCCCTTATTCCTTTTTATTGGGATAAATATCGTCGTTTTTATAGCTATAAATATATTTTCCCTCGGCGAATTCCTTTCGGGAGGCCAAGGCTTTGGATTAAAATGGATTTTAAAACATCTGTCGGTTCCAGCCTCTTACGTCGAGCTACCTTTCAAATTCTGGACTATTTTAACTTATATGTTTGTCCAGAAGGATTTCTTCCACATCCTCTTTAATATGCTCTGGTTATATTGGTTGGGTCAAATTTTCATGGATTTTCTAAATAAAAAGCAATTTATATTTACCTATTTATCTGGAGGAATTTCGGGTGCACTTCTGTATCTATTGGCTTATAATCTCATTCCAGTATTTATGAGCAATGCATCAAATTCAATCCTTTTAGGATCATCAGCAAGTGTAATGGCGATTGTTGTGGCTACTGCGACATTGGTTCCTGATTATACCATACGCCTCATGCTATTTGGGAATGTGAAACTAAAATATTTGGCGCTAGCTTATTTCTTTTTGGATATTATCTCAATGAGTGGGGCTAATCCGGGAGGAAGCATTGCTCATATTGGTGGTGCAATTATGGGATTTGTTTTTATCAAACAACTTCAAAACGGGAATGATTTTAGTAAATTATTTGAAAAAAAGTCTAAATTGAAAGTGGTTAAAAACACTAATACCAAGGCTACAAAGAATGATTTTACGGATCAGGCTGCAATCGACAGTATTTTAGATAAAATTTCAAAATCAGGTTACGAAAGCCTCAGCAAGGCAGAAAAAGAGGAATTATTCAAAGCAAGTAAAAAATAATGAACCGCCGAAAGAGCACAAAATCGGGAATACACCTCTTCAGTAAATTCGTTTTAAGCATGAATTTATTTGCTGTAGCTGGCCTACTTTTAAGCTATTTGGCATCCTACATTAATCCTGAAAAATTTTGGGTCATTTCCTTTTTCGGTTTGGCCTATCCAGCAATTTTATTAATTAATATATTATTCATCATTTATTGGCTCTTCCGATTACCAAAGTTTGCGCTTATTTCTGGCATAAGCATCATACTAGGCTGGGGGGTGGTACAAAATCACATCGGATTTAGAGAAAGCACAGCCATAATGGTCCCTAAATCGTCTGAAAGCTTTTTAAGGGTAATGAGCTATAATGTGCACAATTTCAAGCAGTTCGGTGATAAAAATGATAAATTTACCAAAGAACAAATTCTCGATATCATCCGAAATGAACAACCCGACGTAATCTGTTTTCAGGAGTTTTTTAGCCGTAAAAGAGGCGAGTATAATTTCAGGAAAGAAATTTTACAAATACTCGAAACCGAGCATTATTATTTTAAACCATCTGTAGATAATGGCTATGAGGCAATAGGAATGGCCATTTTTTCTAAATTCCCAATCCTCGACCAAGGTAATATTCAGTTTGAAAAAAACATGAATTGGAATGAAGCAATTTATGCAGACATCAAAAAAGGTGATCAAAAATTTAGAGTATATAATGTTCATTTACAGTCAATTAGCTTCAAAAAAGAAGATTATAGCTATTTAAAGAAAGTAACGAGCGAGATAGAAACCAGTGTAGAATCTCCAAGAAAAATTGGCGGCAGATTAAAAAGAGCTTTCATCAAACGGGGTAATCAAGCACAGATTCTCAAAGAACATGCGGATAAAAGTCCGATGCCCTATATCATTGCCGGCGATTTTAACGATACACCCATCTCCTACACAGTCAAAACCATCGCTAAGGGGATGAACAATAGTTTTAGAGAAATGGGCAGTGGCTTCGGAATCACCTATAATGGAGCATTTCCAAACTTCCAGATAGATTATATTTTCTGCTCTCCCGACTTTAAAGTCAAGAATTACTTGATTATTAAAAAGAAATTATCAGACCATTACCCAGTACGTAGCGACCTCGAATTAAAATAAAAGCAAGCATTATCCCCGAAAAATCGATTTTCAATTTTAAATTTGCATTATGGATAGTAATCTAGTCATTTATAATACCCTTTCGAGAAGCAAAGAGAAATTCGAACCCCTACATCCGCCAATGGTAGGATTGTATGTTTGCGGACCTACAGTTTACAGTGATGTGCACTTAGGTAATTGCCGAACTTTTGTCTCGTTCGACTTGATTTATCGCTATTTACTACATTTAGGATACAAGGTTCGATATGTGCGTAACATTACCGATGCTGGTCATTTAGAGGGGGATATGGATGAGGGCGACGATAAATTCGCCAAAAAGGCAAGGCTCGAGCAGCTTGAGCCCATGGAAATTGTTCAGAAATATACCTTAGGCTTTCATGATGTGATGCGACTTTTCAATGCGCTTCCTCCTGGGATTGAACCCACTGCGACAGGCCATATTATTGAGCAGATTGAGATGGTTAAGCAAATCCTTGAGAATGGTTATGCCTATGAAGTAAACGGTACTGTTTATTTTGACGTAGAAAAATATTGCAAAGAGTTTAACTATACCATACTCACTAACAGAAACTTAGAAGATTTATTAGAAAATACAAGAGAGTTAGGTGGGCAGAATGAGAAGAAAGGCCGATTAGATTTTGCACTTTGGATTAAAGCCAAGCCTGAACATATTATGCAGTGGACTTCCCCTTGGGGACTTGGTTTCCCGGGTTGGCATATTGAATGCTCTGCCATGAGCAGTAAATATCTAGGTGAAAACTTTGATATCCATGGAGGCGGGATGGACCTTGCAGCGACTCATCATACCAATGAAATTGCGCAATCACAGGCATGTAATCACGTTACACCTGCAAAATATTGGATGCATACCAATATGCTAACAGTCAATGGCACCAGAATGTCGAAGTCGAAGGGAAATGGTTTTTTACCTTATCAACTATTTAGCGGCGACCATGAACTTTTGTCGAGAGGTTTCTCACCGATGTCGGTTAGATTTTTTATGCTTCAAGCACATTACAGAAGCACCTTAGATTTCTCAAACGAAGCACTAGAAGCGTCCGATAAGGGCTTTAAACGATTAATGAACGCTTATTCCTTACTAGAGAAATTAAGTCCTTCACAAGAATCGAAAAACGATTTAAAGAACCTCTCCGACAGATGCTATGCGGCCATGAACGATGATTTTAACAGTCCCGTACTCATTGCCGAACTCTTCGAAGCGGTGCACCTAATCAATAGTATTTATGATGGTAAAATCCCTGCAACACAAAAAGATATCGACGATTTAAAGAAATTGATGAACGATTTTGTTTTTGATGTTCTAGGATTAAAAGAAGAAGGAAGTCAGACAGATGATACTGCTAAACTTTTAGATTTCATCATTGGATTACGCACAGAGGCTAAAGAAAATAAGGATTACGCTACTTCCGACAAGATTAGAATTGGCTTAAATTCTCTAGGGATACAATTGAAAGACAATAAAGAGGGTACCACCTGGAATAAAATCTAAATCCGAAAAATTATCCGATTTTTTTTCAAAAATTGATATCAATCTATGAAACGATATTTTTCTCTTTTATTTCTGTTTTTAGTCTTCACTAAGGATAATTTCGGGCAACAGAGCAATGGAAGAGTAAATTCTTTGATAGCAGCAGAGAATTATTTTGCCGCCTACGCTAAAGATAAGGGGATCAGAGATGCATTTTTAAAGGTTTCGGATGAAAACACCCTCCTTTATAAACCAAATCCGGTGAAAGCTGAAGCGTTTTTTGATAAAAAGTCGAGTAATGACCCTGGAAAGCTCGATTGGAGCCCTTCATTTGCTAAAATTTCTAAAAGTGGCGACTGGGGATTTACAAGTGGTGCCTATTCGTATAACTCTAATATTAACACTACAACCGTTTATGGCCAATACCTATCTGTTTGGCGAACAAATAGTAAGGGGGTATGGAAATTAGCGCTGCGCACAGAGATGATTCATCCCAAACCTTCAAATGAGCCTAATTTAAGCTTTGCTGATCCTAAGAGCTTCCGATTTTTCAGACAAATTGCTGAGGGACGATTAAAACAAAGGGAAGAGCTAATTTTGACTAGCGATAAGCTTTTTTCAAAGACTTTATTAGATAATCAACGCTTAGCATACGATACTTTTTTTGCTGAAGAAGGTCGTCTTTTATTTCCAGGTTATGAACCTATAATTGGAAAAACAAAAGTTAATAATTTCTTAAGCAGACAGCAAATAGGCGTCGAAACAATTCCCTCAGTGGCTAATCGGGCATTGGGTAGTGATTTAGCCTATACCTACGGAAAGGCATTAATTACTAGAGATGGAATCACCAAAATGTTTAATTACACGAGGATTTGGGAATCTCAAGAAGGCTTTTCGTGGAATATCCTATTAGAAATTTATACACCGTCGGAAGAGTAATTGGCAAGGTTTTAGCTATTATTTCGTGGTAGATTAACACTGAAGGGCATCAATTTGCTTTTATCAGGTTTTTAATGCTGAGTTTTATTCCCTCTCATTTTATAAATCTAAAGCCATGGTCACTATTCCCAAACACTACAAAAACCTCCTTGAGGCTGTAAATAGCTTACAAAAAAGAGGTTATATCTATAATTTTCATTATCAGGATTCTAGCCTTCAATGTGGTGAAATCAATAAAAAACTAGCCGCCGAAGATTTATTAATTGCGGAATACTACCGTTTTGAGGGCATGAGCGACCCAGAAGACAATTCCGTTATTTACGCTATAGAAAGCAATCAAGGGCACAAAGGGATTGTTATTGATGCCTATGGAGCATACTCAGACGAAAACATTACCGAATTTTTAAAGAATGTTAAAATCAAGGATTAAAGCAGATTAGCTATAATTTTTTCAGTGCTAATCCCTTCAGCTTCAGCCTTATAATTACGAACTATTCGATGTCTGAGGATAGATTCTGCAACTGCTTGAACATCTTCCTTATCAGGAGAGTATTTACCGGAAATTGCAGCGTGACATTTTGCACCTAGCACCAAAAATTGGGAAGCTCGAGGGCCTGCACCCCAACTCAAAAATTTGTTAACCTCATCACTTGCTGTGGCTGTACCAGGGCGAGTCTTAGCGGCAATAGATACAGCATACTCCAACACATTATCGGCAATCGGAATATTTCTTACCAATTGCTGAAAAAAGCTAATTTCATCAGCATTTAATATTTTATTAATCTCAACCTTTCTATTAGCTGTAGTATTTCTAACCACTTGCAATTCTTCCTCAAAAGAGGGATAAGTTAGAAAAACATTAAACATAAAACGATCGAGCTGTGCTTCAGGTAAAGGGTAAGTCCCCTCCTGCTCAATAGGATTTTGAGTGGCAAGTACAAAA
Source organism: Daejeonella sp. (assembly GCF_017495225.1). GTDB lineage: Bacteria > Bacteroidota > Bacteroidia > Sphingobacteriales > Sphingobacteriaceae > Daejeonella. Next base: position 23,451 of record NZ_JAFEIG010000012.1, read on the forward strand.
AATGGCTGCGGCAGTCGATGGGTTTGTCCTCCAACTGTAACCACCTTCTCCTGCATAGCTTCTAAAAGTGCGGCTTGCGTTTTCGGTGGCGTTCTATTGATTTCATCAGCAAGAATAATATTAGAGAAAATAGGGCCTGGAATAAACTTAAAACTGCGATTTTCAGCTAAAATTTCAGATCCTAAAATATCAGAAGGCATTAGATCGGGAGTAAATTGTATCCGATTATAGCTCAAATCAAGAACCTGTGCTACAGTTTGTACAAGCAAAGTTTTTGCTAGTCCCGGTACCCCTACCAACAAGCAATGGCCATTACTAAAGATGGAAATAAGGACCGATTTGATTACCTCATCCTGACCGATGATTACCTGTGCAATTTCATCCCTTACCTTTTTATAGGATAGGTGCAATGCATCTAAGGCTTCAACATCAGAACTAAAGCTTTTCATTATTTATCTTTTGCAGTTGTCCAGCCCGCTAACTCAGGGCAAACCTGGAATTCTCCGTCGATTTTTATGTAGGTAACCTTTCTACGTTTTTCAAACCATTCACTAATCGTGCGGTTATTTTTATCCTCAAATGCCACTTCCTTAATTTTGGGGAAATCTTGGTCTAGGCTGGCTTGATGGGGACCAGTTTTCGATTTAAGCATTAAAATTCTATAACCCGTTTTGCCATCAGGACCGGTAAAAATAGTCGGTTTGGAGATAGATCCAACCGCCATTGTGTCGATGGTTAAGAAAATCTGTGGGTCTAATTTATCAGTTGGAATATATGTTGTACGGTTTTGAACATTCTCAGCATTTAACATCATCCCACCATTGTATTTAGTTTCTTTATTATCCGAATAAAAAGTTGCAGCAGCACCGAAGTCCATTTTTTTATCCGCTAAAATTGTGTAAACACTATCAATATGAGCTTTTGAACGTTCTAAACTTGCTGGTGTAGGGTTGGTAGTTATTAAAATATGTCTCACATTCACCTGCTCACCAAGTCGTTCAATTACCTGTAATACGTGGAAACCAAATTCAGTTTCAATCACTTGAGAAAGCTCTCCCGGCTTCATTTTGAAAGCGGTAGCTGCAAACTCTTTAACCAAACTGCCTCTATCCATAAAACCTAGCTCACCACCCTCACGTGCCGAACCTGGATCTTGTGAATATAGGCTTGCTAAGGTTGCAAAATCCTCACCACCCTTAATTCTTAATCTCAAAACCTCAGCCTTATCACGGAACACCTCTTTTTCTTCCTTGCTTAGCTTAGGATAACTAACAATTTCTGCGATTTCAACCTCTGTATTAAAAAATGGTAAGCTATCTTTAGGAATCGCATCAAAATATCGCTTTACCTCAAGTGGCGTTACAGCTACGTTTTCGGTAATCTTGCCCTGCATTTTTTGAGCAACTAACATTTCTTTAATGTCAGGTCTAATTTCATCCTTATACTGTAAGAGTGATCTTCCTAAGAATGACTCCAAGCGCTCCTGACCACCCGCTCTACCAGTCATGGTACGCAAACGTCTCTCAATTTCATCATCAACCTGATCTTCATCAACTGAGACAGAGTCAATAATTGCCTGCTGTCCTAAAATCTTTTGTGATAGTAAACTTTGCAAAATATTGCATTTTACAGCTGGATTTGCAGGATTCCCTTGCGCCAAATACTGTGAATATTGCATTTCAATTTCAGATTGCAGAATAATTGAACTTCCTACAACAGCAGCAACTTTATCAAGGGATTTAGATTTTGTTTGTGCATTTACGTGGACAAGCGTAATAAATAATAGTCCGGTAATTATCCCTAAGGTCTTTCTCATTTCTTGTATTTCTCGTGTTTTGGGCTTGTAAAACCCACAAAAATTTTGTATATTCCTTTTAAAAAAACATAAGCCCTTTCAAGAGCTTGTTCAATAATTGAATGTTACAAAATTATCAGATATAATTCATAATTCAATTATTTAAATAAATAGCTTCTCTTTTTAAAGTAAAAACAGCCTAAATAAGCCATATTAGGCATAAAAGCTATAATAAAATGTTAAATAGTATATCTAAATCAAAATATAATTTTATACTGCTAAGTTAAGCTTTTACTAAAGAAGCTGAGCCCATTTAACTAAATTTAACAGATGCTTTCTTAAGTTTGTATAAACAATAAATAAAAAATAAAGCCATTCATGTCAAGTCTGCATTCAAACGAATTTAATACCTTGAGTCTTTTATTAACGGAAGACATTTACGTTCTAGATAAAATGACTGTAAATCAGATAGATAAATCGGAGGAAAATGTAAAAGTGCCTATAACTGAACAGGCTATTCAAGTTGAAAAACCAACCCCAACTGCAATTCCTACATTGGAGCCCATTCAAACATCGGCAGCAGTACCTGAAATAAAAAAATCTCCAGAATTTACTTACATCGGAGAAAACAATAAATATTTCTTGATTTTAATCGATGATGCTAATAACAAAGAGATAAGCCCTATCCACAAAGAAACACTACTTAAAATCATGACGGCAAAAGGCTTAGAGCTAAGAGATTTGGCAGTTTTAAACTTGAATCTCTTCCCAAATGCAAGCGTTAATGAGCTAAAGGAGTTTTTCAGTTGCAGTAAATTAGTGCTTTTTGGCATTAATCCGCAACGAATTTCACTACCAAGTATAAGCTCCAATAAAGTTGAGAATCACCTCAATATCAAACTTTTCAGCACCTACAGCATCGATGAAATGATAAATGATGTGAATAAGAAAAAAGAGTTTTGGGCAATCATGAAGGATTTTTAAGATGGAATTAGTATTTGCAAGTAATAACCAGCATAAGGTTGAGGAAGTTCAGGCGATTATCGGCTCAAAAATTAAGCTTAAGAGCTTAAATGATATTGAATGCCATGATGAAATTCCTGAAACAGGAGATACTTTCGTGGAAAACGCCGGACAGAAAAGTCGTTTTGTATTTGAGCGTTATCATTTGGATTGCTTTGCAGATGACTCGGGACTTGAAATTGATGCGCTAAATGGCGAACCGGGAGTCCATTCAGCACATTATTCAGGCAGTCGTGATTTTCAGGAAAACATCAATCTAGTTTTAAAACGTTTAGAGGGGAAAATAGATCGTAAAGCGCGATTCAAAACCGTTATTTCTCTTATAATTGGTGGCAGTGAGCACCTTTTTGAAGGAATTATTGAAGGTAAGATCAGTTCACAACAATCAGGACAGAAAGGCTTCGGCTACGATCCAATTTTCATCCCCGAAGGCTACGACATAAGCTTCGCCGAAATGAGTGCCGAAGAAAAGAATGAAATCAGTCATCGCGCTAAGGCCATGGAAAAACTGATTCAATTCCTTAATTCACAGCTTTCTTAAGTCCCGCTTTTACTCCCGACTCTGGTATCGGATTTGCCGGAACCTTAGGCTTTACTGGCTCTGTTTTGAGATGTGCAGTTTCCGCAGGAATAGTTTTTACTGGTGCAGCTTTAGCAGGCACAGTTTTCTTTTCAGATTTTTTTGTGGCAGGCTTAGTTTTTTCATCTGCTAGCTGAGGGATAATTTCTTCCTTTGACTTTGGTCGGTCACGGGGTTTCCAAATAAACCCTTTTAATACCCGATCCTCCTCTTGCAGATCGTTCATAGGCGTGATAGATGCATCAATAGCCCGAATAGCGCTAATATTACTTAGTTTATTATCCTTTAGTATAATGCGCAAACGACTGCTAATCATGTGATTAAGTCCGCTATAAACCGTATCATCCTTTAAATAATAAATACTCTCAGCATTGCCATCAACAAACATATTATTCAGTTTATTATCCTGAAAATAGCCCGTAATCACCTTACCCTTTATTTGATTGAAATTGGTCGAATCAGCATCTTCTGTATTCACAATGAAGCTATTGTGATGCAAAAGCATGTTGTCAAGCTTCTTGTTTTTCATTTGTAGGTACACGGTATCGCCAGTAAGTTGGGAGCCTTGGGCCCAAATAATCGGACTCACATAGCACCTTACCGTAGAATCGGCGTCGCTGAAGAACATGGAATCGGCTTTGGCCTGTAAATCAGATTTAAATATTTTAGCGTTATGGAATGCGCTGATTATTCGAGTACGAGCGGTATCAGTGCTCAAAGAATCTTTTGTTACCGGACTAACTTTTATACTATCCTGAATTTTATTTTTAGCTAAAACAGGCTTTTTAAGCTCATTTTTAGACTTTTTAGTTTCAGGCGGTGGGATTTTATCGGGTGGCGATTTGGCTATTGCTTCCTTCAGAAGGGCATCCACTTTCACATCATTTCCAACCTTCTCGGGAACATTTCGTAAATCAGGAGCTTTATTTTTCTCTTCTAAGGCAATAGGATTTATGGCATCCTTAGAATTTACTTGAGGAGCTTCCTCTTTTTCGGCAATTTCGGCATCGGGTATTATTTCATCCTTCTTATAGGGAATTAAATCACGTGCATAAATCACCTTGCTAAATAAAGTATCTGCAGTCATCCAAATCGAATCAACCTTGGCCGAGTCGGTTTCAGTAATAATAACAACATAGGGGTTCAGGGTAACTAATATACTTTCATCTGCCTTTTTATATTCACCGAGCCCTCCTTTCAATATCGCTTTTTCAACGGTATCCTTAAAAGTTACATGACCAATAGCCTTGCCATAGCCTACCTTACGATCGTAAAATAAGCTATCGCCGGTTAAAGATTTGCTACCCTGGCGGTATAAATTATTTTTTCCAAAACGCGCCTGATCATTGCTTGTGTTGTAGGTACCACTTTCAGTGTAAAGGGTATCATCCTTACCATAAATATCGGTAGGGCCATAGAAATAGGCAATTTTCGAATTCGAATTATAGCGTAAAGTATCGTTTTTTATTATGGCATCGGGCGAGTTAAGCACTACATTATCTCTAAAATAGGCATCCCGTGTAGCGGCAAAATAATAGCCATTCTTGCTTGTAAGTACATTTTTACCGTTAACAATCTTCCCTCCGCCAAGATAAGTCCCGATGCGAGTATTCATATTATAAGTCAGATTGTTAGTGGTTAGCGTAGCATCTCCATCAATTAACCTGATATTGTTTGTGAGAACAGCAAGTTTCGTATTTCCATTATAATTTAGAAGATCAGAATAAATAACTGTCCCGGAAGGTTGCGTAATAACCACATGCCCATAAGCATCGAAAGTATTGGCTGCTTGATTAAAATCTGCACTATCAGCAGCAAGAGTAGAGCCTTCTTGAGCAAAAACGGGGCGGATAATCCTTGCAAAACCAGAAGCCTGGAATCCTTTGATCAATTCCGACGAGCGAATTTCAATCTGTTGCCCTTGTGCAAAAGTAGCTACAGAAAATACGCTTAATAAAAGGGATATTAGAAATATTCTCACCATGCAAAAATAGTTTTTTGGCTAAGGATTTTTAATTAAATAATTTTGAACAAATGATGGCCCTAGAACGACTTCAAGATTTTATCAAAAAACATGCCCTTTTTCGTGAAAAAGAGCGTGTATTGCTAGCTGTGAGCGGGGGTCGCGATTCTGTGCTGATGGCTCGAATGTTCAAATTGGCAGGATATAATTTCGGAATTGCGCACTGTAACTTCCAATTGAGAGGAAAAGAAGCCGATGAAGATGAACTTTTTACAGCAAATTTGGCTAAAGAATTGGGTGTTGATTTTTTTATTACAAAATTTGATACCAAGGCATTTGCTAAGCAAAATCACGTCTCCATTCAAATGGCTGCCCGCGATTTACGCTATCAGTGGCTAGAAACTATTCGGGAAGCAAATAATTATCAATACATCGCCCTAGCGCATCATCAAAATGATGTGGTTGAAACGATATTGTTGAATTTAACACGCGGGACTGGCATAGCGGGATTGCATGGCATTTTAGCAAAAAAAGGCAAAATTATACGCCCAATCTTGTTTTTAAGTCGCGAGGAGATTGACGCCATGCCTCCATTCCCATTCCGTGAAGACAGCTCAAACCTCTCCGCAAAATATGCGCGTAATAAAATTCGGCTGGAGGTTATTCCGGTTTTAAAACAATTAAATCCGAGTCTCGAGCAGACATTTGAAGCCAACAGAAAACGCTTTGAAGAGCTTGAAACATTACTCAGACTACGTGTAGAAGAAATTAAAACGGATCTTTTCAAAAAACTGAAGGAGGATGAATTTGAAATTAACCTTGAAAAAATACAAAAATTAGTCCCGCTAAACACCCTTCTATACGAACTGTTTAGTCCTTACGGCTTCAGCCAGCCCGTTTTAAACGATTTAAGCAACTCCTGGACTGGTGAAGCAGGCAAAGTATTTAGATCTGCTACACATGAGCTATTGCTCGATCGAGGTCGGATATTATTAAGCCGCATCAATAATGTAATTCCAAATTCAATACTTATTGGGCATGATATAAAAGAATGTCATTGGAATGAAAAACAATTTTCAATCAAGCTTAGTCCGATTGAAAATTTCAAATTGAGAACAGAAGCTCAATTAGCACAACTCGACTATGACTTATTGAAATTCCCATTAAAAATGAGAAGTTGGCAGCATGGTGATTTCTTCCAAGCATTGGGCATGAAGGTTAATAAAAAACTGAGCGACTTCTTTATTGAGCGGAAAATTAGTCTGAATCACAAGAAAGACATCGCTATTTTAGAAAACGGCAATGGAGATATTGTTTGGATTGCCGGATTAAGAATCAGCGAAGCCTATAAAATTAGTCCGAACACAAAAAAAGTATTTATCTTAGAGCAATTGAAATAATATGCAAGAAGTAGAACCAGTATTTTTAGAAAAACAGTTTTTAGGGCGTGATCCAAACCGCATTAGCATCCGATTAGTGATTGTATTATTTTGCTTTGCCGCTTATTATATCTCTGAACGCCGCGAACAAAATGCTGATTTGTTTTTAGTCGTAGGGTTTGGAGTTCTACTTGCATCGGTTATTATGATGTTTCTTCTTCATTTTAAAACAACCGTTTATAATAAAAGTATCATTCTTAATGGTTTATGGACTACCAAAATGGTAAAAATCGACCTCAATAGCATTGTGAAAGTAGAGCGCAGTAATTACAGCACTTATTTCATTAATAATCCTGTTTATAATCTTCATCAGAAAGGAACAATCCGTTTTTATGCTTCTGGAAAAGATGCCGTAAAATTAACTGACCGTGATGGATTGGTCTATATCATTGGTACTCAAAGAGCTGTAGAGCTTGAGCAGAGTATACAAAGTGAAATGAGGAAGTAGGATTTTTACTGCCTACATTTATAATTCAGTAGTACCTGTGGTCGGTGTTGTCACCGTACCACCAATTAAGGTCTCTATGAATTAAACCCTAAAGATGATTCATATGATAATTGGATAAAGACCTCTAACTGCTCCTTTGGTCGGTGTTGTCACCGTACCATAAAAACACCTATCTATGAATCAAACCCTAAAGATGATCCATATAATGAGTAAGTATAGGATTTTTAAACTTTTGATAATAAAACGGTGCAGAAGAAAACAAATAATCCTCTGGAAGAATGCACAAACCTGCCTTAACTGGATTAAAATGAATATAATCTAACTTTTGCTCTATAATTTCTCTTGTATAATTTCTCGATTTAAAAGGCCTGTGCTCCCAAAAATGAAATTTCCGATCAAATTGGGTGCTTTTATAATTCATCAAATGAGAAGGATTAGTGTCCAAAAGATTGAATTTAATCTGTTGTGCAGTAAATTTAAGAAATTGCTGTTGAACATTCTTTTCAATCCAATTATCTTGTTTACGCCAAATTATATGCAGATTATTTGGCATAATAACATAGCCATAAAGCCATATGCGTTGTTCGTGAACTAAAAAGGCTAAACTATCAAGAATAATCTCCTTATGCTTTATATCGTTTAGTAAATTCTGCCATTTAAGGCAGGTAGCAGTGAAAAATTCAATGTTCCCATGTTTCATGATTAAACATAGTAAAGCAAAATAAAATTCTACTTTTTATTGAATAAGCGGTATAGATAAATTATTAAGCGGCTTGTTCTTGCTACGGTGACGTGCTGGTACGGTGACAACACTGACCAGAGGATCGACCAGAAATGAATCCAAGTTTATGCTAATGAAATAGAATGACGTGCTGGTACGGTGACAACACCGA
>NZ_JAFEIG010000016.1 GCF_017495225.1 Daejeonella sp.
TAATGAAATAGAATGACGTGCTGGTACGGTGACAACACCGACCAGAGGATCGACCGAATCGCAATTACCCTTTTGTCATACCGAGCTTGACCCACTTTTGTCCTTCCTGGCTTGACCCCTTTTGTCCTTCCTGGCTTGACCAGGAACTACATCTTCAACCCTATCTCTCTCAATCTTTCATCCAGATACTCTCCGGCAGTGATATCAGTATAAGCCTTTGGGTGTTGTGCATCAATACAAGAATCGAGTGCGGTAAGGTCCATAGTGCTTTTTGGATGCAAGAAAAATGGCACCGAATAACGAGAGTTTTTCATTAATTCACGTGGTGGATTTACCACGCGATGAGTTGTAGATTTCAATTTATTATTAGTGAGACGTTGTAACATGTCGCCTACATTCACCACAATATCTTCTGCATTAGCTTTCACAGCAAACCAATTGCCATCGCGGGTTAAAACCTCTAAACCGTCGGCACTAGCACCAATAAGCAAGGTAATTAAGTTAATATCTTCATGAGCACCCGCACGAACCGCGTCTGCAGGAAGGCTATCTGGATCAACAATCGGGAAATAATGTATGGCCCTTAAAATAGAGTTACCATTATGAACCTTATCATCGAAATAATTTTCTGGTAAATTTAAGTACACTGCAATGGCACGTAATAAATGCTTACCAGCCTCCTCTAAGCGCTGATAAACCTCACGTGTAATGCTATTAAACACTGGCAACTCTTCTACCATCACATTGTCAGGATATTCACTTTTAATTGCATCCCCATCAGTAACTACTTGTCCGCTTTGCCAAAACTCCTTTAAATCAGGTGTTTTTGAGTCCTTCGCCTTCTCTCTACCTTTACTAGTATAGCCGCGTTGTCCGGCAAGGCCTAGGACTTCATATTTCAACTTTTGTTCTTCTGTGAGACTAAAAAAGCGTTTTACCTCGGCATAAAGCTCATCCATAAGCTCCCTAGTCATGCCATGATTGGCAATGGTTACGAAACCAGTATCATTAAATGCTTTGCCAATAGCATCCGAAAATTGCTTTCTCTGTTCAGCACTACCCTTGGTATAATCATGTAAATCTAGGCGTGGAATGTTAACTTCTGCAGACATATTAAATTGCTTTTTATAAAACGAATATACAATCAATTGTTAATTAGCCATAAAATTGCAAATAAAAATTAATACATCTTATTGCCAATCAACAATTTACATTATCCACATTCCAAAAAGCATGAGAGTTTAATGCTAAAGGAAACAAAAAAATCCCTCCGCAGGATAAAATACAAGCAGAGGGATTTATCCGAATTATTTCGAAGATTCAGCTGGAGCCTTTTCAATCAATTCCATAAATTGATCTAAACTCGGAGTGATTATGATTTGAGTCCTTCTATTTTTAGCTTTACCCATTTCGGTATCATTGCTAGCAATTGGATTATACTCCCCACGCCCACCAACAGTAAGTCGCTTGGGATCTACACCATATTGATTTTGAAGCGCCTGCACCACAGAAGAGCCTCTCAATGCGCTTAAGTCCCAATTATTTCGTATATTTACCATATTGATAGGCACATTATCCGTATTCCCCTCAATCAGCACATCATAGCCTTTATAATCTTTAATAATTTTAGCAATTTTACCGAGCACGTCTCCTGCAGTTTCCGAAATCATATAACTTCCCGAACGGTATAACATATTGTCGGATAGGGAGATATAAACCACACCTTTTAGGACTTGTACATCCACATCTTTCAATTCTTCGCGACTTAAAGATCTAGTTAAATTATTGGTTAATAGCAAGTTAAGCGAATCGCTCTTATTCTTTGAATCAACCAATTGCTTGATGTATTTATTTGAGGCATTTATCTCATCAACCAGTTTGGAAATATTCACATTCCCCTGACCTGTAGATGTTAAGCATTTATCAAGAGCTTTTTGAAGTTGTAAAAGATTCGATTTTTCGGATGCGAGTTGCTCTTCCAGACTTTTTACACGTTCATCGGATAGATTTAGTCGCTGCTGACTAATCCGAAATTTCTCAATGATAGATTCGGTATTTACATTCAGACTGTCATAATTAGATTGTAGGGTATTGTACTTCTTTTTGCTAACACAAGCCTGCCCCAATATTACTAGGAGTAGCATTAGTGATACAATTTTAATTGTTTTCATATTCCTTCATTTTTATAAAGGAGAAACAATTAAATGTTCAAAATGTTCCAATTAAAACGAAAAAAGCCCCAGACTAATGGGGCTAATTTGAAAATAAGGAATTAAACCTTTTTTGGAGGAAGATCAAAAGCAATGGCTTCATGCTCAAAATGCCCATTATGAGCACCGTCGCAAAAAGGTTTGTTTTTGGATAAGCCACAGCGACAAATAGAAACTATCGTTCTACCCTGCAATCCATAAGCATCGCCATTTCTATCTACGATCTCAAAATCGCCTTCTATCTTCACCGAACCGTTATTGTTGATGGTTAATTTTGTCTTCGACATAATTTATGTTTTTTTAGCTAAGATAAGGATTTGATATCGGTGAATTAGGAATATTTAGGACTTTATTAAAAATTAAATGTTAAAAAATTCAATTATATCATAGTAAGTTTAACGAACTCAAGAGTATAATCAGCAAGAAAATGAGGGATATTCAACAATCCATCGCGGTAGCTGAGATTCTTTAATGAATAACGGATACGTAGAAGGGGGTTAAATTTTTGTTGATAAAGCGTAAGGCTTCTACTTTTAACATTCTCATCGCTTTTTACTTCAATTGGGATTATGTGATTTTCAACTTGAATTATAAAATCAACTTCTGCTGTATTACCTGAAACCCAATAAGCAGGCTTATAATCCAATTGTGTTAGTAAACTTTGTAAAACATAGTTTTCGGTAATCGCTCCCTTAAATTCAGTAAAAAGCCGATTCCCCTCACCATAAACTTGGGGTGAGAGCCGTGACATTCTTCTTAAAATTCCGACATCAAAAGCATAAAGTTTAAAAGTACTATGATCTTGATATGCTGAAAGTGGAAGATTTGGTTTCGAAATTAATTCAATTCGATGGACTAACCCAGCATTAATTAACCATTGTATAGCATCTTCATATTCTCTTGCTCTAGCGCCAGTACGAACTAATTGAAAAACAAACTTTTTGTTTTCTCGCGCTAGTTGGCTAGGCAATGAATCAAACACCAAGCCAATTTTAGCTACATCACTCATAATAGGATGTTTACCAAAATCTCCCTTGTAAGATAAAATTAAATTTTCTAGTCCATTTTCACATGAGCCAAAACTACTATCCTGAGCAACTGTATTAACAATTGCAGGTAAGCCGCCAGAAATTAGGTATTTTTTAAAATAATCTAATAAATCATTATAAAACAATTCAGGCAGAGGATCAAAAGATGATATTTGATCCATATATAAAGCCGCTTTCTTGTCCCAGTAAGGTAAAACCTCTTTAAACGTCATGGGATATAAAGTCAGGAATTCAACCTTGCCAACTGGAAATGAATAACCAGAATGCAACAATATACCAAGTAGAGAGCCTGCACATATAATTGCTAATTCGGGTTTCTTTTCTGCGAAATATTTTAATGCATTGAGTGCCTCTGGACATTCTTGAATCTCATCAAAAATTATAAGTGTATCTGATTTAATAGAAACACCACTTACCAAACTCAATGCACTTGTAATTCTATCTACATCTTTATTTAATTCAAAAAATTCCTTCAATTCAGGACGCTCATCAAAGTTAAAATAAGCATACTTATTAAAATGAGTTTCACCAAGCCATTTCATAAGATAAGTTTTACCAACTTGTCGTGCTCCTTGGATAATTAAAGGCAATCTATTAGCCTTACTTTTCCATTTTATTAAATCCTTTTGAAGTCGCCTTTCCATTTTTAACTATGGTTTATGTGATTTTTTACACAAAAATAATATTTAATATTGTTAATTTGAGAATTGAAACAAAAAAGATGTTATTAGGTGAACAAAAAAAGCCCGCTTTCATCAAGCGGGCCTCTCCAAAAATTATAAATCCTAATTTACCGAAATCTCATCAACAAAAAACCAAGATTGAGTGCCAGCACCCGGATTATTCTCTGGGATAAGTCCGCCAGATTCTACCTTAGCCCTCAAATATCTAATCTCACGCTGTGGAATTTGAATCGATACATCAGCTGCACCCTCTTTATTCGGAATAGTCATCAGTTCTTCCTTCAAAATCGAATAATTTACTCCATCAATAGAGCCCCAAATTTCGACTTTCTTGGGCATCCAAACCCAGCTTGAAGGTTGATGAAAGAAACGTAAAGTGATATTGGACACAATTTCCGATTTATTGAGATCAAGATTAGCTTCAACACCTGCTCTCGACCATCCCAACCATTCACTATCATTAAAACGTCTTGATGAACCCAAAACACCATTAGTAAGAGCCTGATTACCCCCTTTATTATAATATTTACTCGGGGCTTCACTCAAAGTTACAGGAAGACCACTCGCCTTATTAATCGTTAATTCATTGATGGTTTCATCAACCATTTCATTGTTCATCACAGAAGCGACTTTAAGAACGCTTGCCTTTTTTATACTAATTGGACCTTGGTATATGGCTGAGTTCATTGTCGGACTAGTCCCATCCAAAGTATAATAAAGAGGTAAATTATTGTTATTAGCAGTTAAAACCACTTTTAATGAACGGTCGGCATCTTGAACGATGCTCGATTTAATCTCATAAAAATGCTTGGCAAAATTCACTTTTCTCTGGCTTAATCCGCTTAAATAGGCTGGCAGCCTAGTTAAAAATTCGCTAAAACTTTTCTGATTAGGATTCGACCAAGCTACTTCTGCTAAAGCAAGGGCTCTCGGAAAAGTCATGTATTCGGCATGTGATCCTGTTGCCACTTGTTCAGTCCACAGGTTTGCCTGAGCACCCAAAATATAGGATTTTTCTTCCTCCGTTAACTCGTTAGGAAGGGGCTCAAAGCTGTAAATTCTCTCTAAATTAATATAACCATTAAATGCCTTTGGTTCATTCGGGTTATCTGATTGATAATAATCAAAATAACAATGTGAGGTAGGCGACATGATTACCTGATGCTTCATTTTTGCTGCTGTAGCGCCATGTTCTGAACCACGCCAAGCCATAACCGTAGCATTTGCCGCTAAACCTCCCTCCATAATCTCATCCCATCCAATCATTTTACGACCTTTATCTTTAATGTATTGGTCTAAGCTTGAGATAAATTTACTTTGCAATTCATCTACATTAGTCAAGTTTAAGTCATTCATGCGTTTTTTACAAACCGGACAATTTTTCCAATTGGCCTTACTCGCTTCATCACCACCAATGTGAATATCCTTACTTGGGAAAACTTCCATCACCTCATCCAAGATATTTTTCACGAAGGCGATTGTTTTATCATTGGGACACATCTCAGCTTGAAGCTTGAACGAATTTCCCAAACTATCCACACATCCATATTCCGGATAAGCCTCTAAAAGTGCTTCTGAATGCCCAGGAACATCAATTTCAGGAATGATGGTAATGGAACGATCTTGAGCATATTTCACTAAAGACTTCATCTCCTCTTGTGTATAAAAACCTTCATTAGTAGGCCATTTAGAAGATTTGGCAAAGTGTAAAAGCGGATATTTTTTGCTTTCAAAACGGAATGCTTGTCCATCGCTTAAATGCCAATGGAAACGATTAATTTTTAATCGCGCAAGCTCATCAATATATTTTTTAAGAAAATCTAGGGGCATAAAATGGCGTGAAACATCGAGCATCATGCCTCTGTATGGGAATCTTGGAGAATCTGTAATAGTGGCACTTGGTATGCTTAGGGTATTCTTTGCTGCCGGACTCATAATCTGAATTAAAGATTGAACGGCATAAAAAACTCCTGCTGATGTCTTTGCTTTAATGGTGATTTTTGCGGGTTTAATCTCCAATTCATAAGCCTCGGGATTAACAATTTGATCGCTAAGCCTAATTTGAATGCTGCTTTTTGATGAAGCTAGATTACTATTTTTCAATGGCGCTCCGATACTTTCAACAATTTTATTCTGTAAAGGAATTAGAGCTGTATTTACCGCATCACTTTTAGTGAAATCATGAATGAGGGTGTTTTTAGTCAGTACAAACTCGCCATTAAGGGGAATAACTTGTGTGGGTATTGGAATAATTGGGAATTTGTTTTGAGCAAAACTCTTCTCAAAAACTAAGAAACAAATAAGGGCAATAAGAACTTTTTTCATGTAAGGAATGTTGCTTTTTATTTTAAAATATAAGCCTAAAGTAAGAAAAATGGGGAATTAATTAGCAATTATGATTTTTTACCAGATTAGGTTTTATTCTCTCACTATCCGATAGAAAAAAGATTTGTTCTTCGTGAAAAAATACTCTCGCAAAGGCGCAGAGGCGCAAATTTTCGTTAAATTAAAATAAAGGAATATAAATAAAATCGAGTCTGAAGACTCTCAATATTTGTTAATCCCTAGGAGACCTCTTCGCTGAAAAGTACAACAGCCTTTCTGTTGTTTAGAAAATCAATTTTTGTAATCGATGTGAAACTGTACAACAGCCATTCTGTTAAATAGGAAATCAATTTTGATAATCGATGGAAAACTACGGACTGTGTGGGGCTTATACGGTGACAAAACCGACCAGAGGTACCTTGAAAAATAATTTTTCTTATTTTCTTAATGGTTTCATTGAATTTGAAAAGGACAGGTCGCGACCTGTCCCTACGTGTATAAATTATAAACATTAAGGAATTAAGGTTTATTAAGGAAACTATACAACAGCCTTTCTGTTGTGACAGAAAATCAATTTTTGTAATCAATGGAAACTCTAGGGACAGGTCGATTGATTTGGAGAGAACAGGTCGCGACCTCTCTCTACGTTCAAATTTGGAAATACGATAGATTTTTACTATATTATTGTAACAGTTATAATAAATAATCCGTAGCGCTCAGGGCTGAGCTCTACGGAAAGTGGTTTTGAAATTAGGGGGTTATGAAGAAATAATCATTGATTAACCTGTAGATCTTTTGAGCTTGACTCTACAGTAGGCACTCATAATCAATGGATTATCCGTAGAGACAATCCCCGAAAATCTCTACGGATAATCTTATATCTTAATCTAACTTATCGCCATTAAACATTAATGGTTGATCACCATTTGTGATAATTGTTTTGGCATTTGGCGAGGTAGAAAGTTTATTGAAAGCCTCAATTGTTTTAAAACGTAAGAGCAACGGAGAAAGGCCCTCAGAAATGATTTTCTGTGCATCCCTAATACCTTGAGCCTCAATAATTCTCCGAGTTGCTTCTTGACGTTCCTTATTTAGAGTAAACTCCATTCTTTGTGCATCTTGCTCAGCCTCAAGCTTTTCCTCAATGGCTTTTGTTAAGCCTGGGGGAAGTATGATGCTTTTTAAAAGCACTGATTCTACCACGAAACCTCTTTCTTTAAGCTGTGAATCCATTAAATTCTTAATATCTTTTTCAATAACAGATCTTTGACCTGTATGCATATCCTTAGCGAAATATTGCGAAGAAATATCCGCTACTGCAGATCTAAAAATTGGTAAAATTACAACTTGCTCATAACTGCGACCTAAGTTCTCTAAAATTGAAGGACCGTAAGAGCCTACCAACCTGTATAAAATTGAAACCTCAGACTGAACCGTTAGACCTTCTTTTGATGGTAATGGCAGACGAACCTCCATATTAATAGTTCTGGTAGGAAGCTTGATAATTGTGGATACGAAGGGATTGAAAATTTTAGCACCCTCCATAAGTGGCTTTTCACTTATTTTTCCGAATGATCTTTTAACACCTATTTCACCTTGCTTAATAACAGTACAACTTGTTAATGCAACAGATAAACCCGCGACGAGAAAAAATATTTTAGCTTTCATGATTGAGTTGTTTAAGTTTTTTTTTTCGATGTAAAACTAGAACAACTCTATTAGACAAAGCTTAACACTACATTAGAAAGCACTTAGAATTAAACAATTAATAAAATTGGGGAGGAATTGAACCTGCATTAAATTTTAATAAAAATTCAATAGTTTGATCTTCGATTATTGAAACTCTAATAGACCCTTTATGAATTTCAACAATTCGCTTGGTTAAAGGTAAGCCAACACCATGACCCTTTGTATTTCTTGAGTTAGAACATCGAACAAAAGGTTCAAAAATACTAGCTAATTCACTTTCAGAAATTTCACTAGTTTTATTCTGTAATTTAATTAGAATTTGTTCACTGCTAATTGAAAATTTAATTTGAATGATTCCGTCTAGGGCAAATTTTGCTCCATTTTCAATAAGATTTAAAAAAGCTGAGTAAATAAGCGTTTCATTTGCATAAATTTCAGGAATATATTCTTCCCCATCTTCAATAGAAATAAAGATCTGAACATTTGGATAGCTTTTTAAAACATCAGCTCTACACTGCCATAACACATCTAACAGGTTTAAAAGAGAAAATTTTAGATGGATTTCGTCTTTATCTATACTAGTAAGATCAAGCAAATTATTAGTTAGTTTGTTCAATTGGTTAACATCTTCTAAAACCGACTCAGCCATCAAACGTAAATCATGCTCATTATCATTTGCGAGCAATGACACTTGTATTTGACCGGTTATAGCAGTAAGTGGAGTTCGCAATTCATGTGAAGCATTGGCAACAAAAGAATGTTGCAACATAAAAGCCTTTTGTAACCTATCTAACATTTCGTTAAATCTCCTTGATAGTTGTCCAATCTCATCTTTTTCATTATTTAAATGAAGTCTTAAATTAAGGTTAGAGGCCGTAATATTATCGATCTTTTTTATCATTTGTTGCAATGGGATGGTGAGCCCCTTAGCAAAAAAAATGCCCACTACAGCACTAATAAAAATCATAAACAAACTACCGATACTCAATAATAAGGCTAAATTTTGTTGCTTTTCTAAGCCATATTTATCTACAGCGGATGCGACAATGATATAATCCCGGTTTTTATTTTTAAAAACCATACCAAATTTTTCTGTCTTATCTTGATGCCAAAACTTTTCTTTATTAGCTCTTATCTCATCTATAATGCTTTTATTAATTTGTTTAATCGAAGGATTATTTTGATAAACAATTTGATTGTTAGAATCAAACAAAACAATTTCTTCCTGGACTAAAACCGTCATTTGATTACGTGTAAGCAACTTTAGCAGATCGGGACTAACCTCTTTCTCATTAAACAAAATAGTAGCAGCAGTTAAAGCTTCTTGGCGGAGGCGTGTTTTATATTCTGCTTGGCGATGAATTTCTGTTGAAATGTATATTGCTACACAAAAAATCAAGGATAATAAGGTTACAATACCCGAAAAAAGTATTGTCATTTTAGTTCTAATCGTCATTTTTGCTTAATCATATAACCCATTCCTACCACAGTATGAATTAATTTATCGGGAAAACCTTTGTCGACCTTATTTCTAATGTAATTGATATAAACCTCTACAAAGTTTGTGCGTGTATCGAAGTTTATATCCCACACACTTTCTGCAAGTTCTGTCTTCGACAAAACTTTACCTTTATTACGCATTAAAAACTCTAAAAGGTTAAATTCTCTGGCGGTAAGTTGTATTTCTTTTCCCGAACGACGGGCAATCTTTTCATTTAGGTCGAGCTCCAAATCAGCTATCTGAATAATTTCATTTTGCCTGGATACCAATTTGCTGTACTGAAGCAATGAATTAACTCTTACTAAGAGTTCCATAAAATCAAAAGGCTTAATCATGTAATCGTTGGTACCCGCCTCAAAACCCGATAATTTATCGCTTAAATTACCCATTGCTGTTAACATTAAAATGGGTATTGTTTGATTATCCTTTCGGATATACTCACAAACATTTAGTCCGCTCATGTCAGGCAAACCAATATCTAGGATAACTAGATCATAGTTATTCGTATTAAATAAACTAATAGCCTCAGTGCCACTACCTGCAATATCATTTGATAAATTTTGGGTATGTAATCCCTTACTTATAAATGTTGCCACTTTCAATTCATCTTCTACAATCAGAATCTTTTTGTCTAAGCTCATGCTGGTGCTATAATTGTAACGTAGATATAAAAAGTAGTTTAACAGTACTTACAAAGATAAATTTTAAAATTACGAAAGAATTAAAAATAGATTAGAAGGAGATTAGAATTGGAATGAATTGATGGAGAGGGAGCTTGAGGAATTGTTAATTTGTAATTGTGGGATATTTTTTGTATATTCTTTAAGGCATAAAACCCTGAATAACCCTCTGCGCTGATCTGCTAAATCTGCGGGAGCTATTTTTTGTTTCCCGCAGATGGCGCGGATTTTCGCAGAGTGATTTAAGATTTTTAGAATGAAATAAAGATTGATTCTTTGTAAAGACAATACTCTCGCAAAGGCGCAGAGGCGCAAATTTTTGCTTGATTAATCCTGAAGAATTTATATAAGATCGCGTCTGAAGATTCTCAATATTTGCTGATCCGTAAAGACCGCTGCGCTGAACTCTCCGGACAGTAGGGAGGCGCAAAAAAACACGCCAGATCACGTTTTTTATTTAATTTTATAAACCTGTAGGCTTTGCATTTTTAAACAAAAAACCCAGTGCAATTAAACACTGGGTTGATTAAAGTTAGGGAATTGTCTTATGCTCAATGATGTACACCGCACCACCTACATCCCTGTTGGGAAAAGCTAAATACTCCTATTAGACATTACAAATGAAGCATTTAGTATAAAACGAATTTATCGGAGATTAAATAGCTTGATAAATCTCATCAATTTGATCTACGATTTTTTTAATCCCTGATCCATCGATATCGCAGCTATACATACTTGACGGACTATTCCCACTTGAGCTATATAAAACAAAAAATGCTTTTTTACCATCTGGTGATACTCTGAAAGATTGAATATCAAGTTCCATGCCTGCAGGGAAAGATGCAATTGTTACTTTAACTTGATTAGTACCGTCATAATTGGCCTTCCAAAATTCGTTGTCCTTACCTCCATCTTTCCTAAAAAAGACTAATCCTACATTTTGCGCAGTTGTAACAGTAGTATTGGGTTGCGCTTCTGCCTTTTTCTCACAGCTAATGTTGAATAAAATAATTGAGAGAGAAAAAACAATTAATACAATTGATGATTTAAGTAAAGTTTTCATAATGATGTTTAAAATTAGTTTGTAATTAATAATTAACCAAAAGTAAAACTATTGAAAACCGTGTTCAAAATAATTCGTGTGAATCGTGTGAGTTAATATGTAATCACATATAATCACATAATTATTGCGTGACTTATATCATACGAAATCCATTGATTGAGCACCCTATGCATAATTTATGCCGAGTCTGTCTGGAGAGTTTCCATTGATTATCAAAATTGATTTTCTATCACATCGGAAAGGCTGTTTTACAGTTTCAGCGAAACGGTCTCTACAGATTGGCAAATGAAGAGGTTCTCCAGACTCCTCTGAACTACAATTTAAAGATTAAGGAAAGCGTATTCAGTGTTTTGATTTGGAAATGCGGGAAGTATTTGGTATATTATTTCTTACAATTCATGCTTTAAGGCCAATAAATGCTTATCTGCCCTAATCTGCTAAATCTGCGGGAGCTATCTTTTGTTTCCCACAGATGGCGCGGACTTTCGCAGAGAAATTTAAGATTTATAAAAAGAAATAAAGATTGATTCTTTGTAAAGACAATACTCTCGCAGAGGCGTAAATTTTTGCTTGATTAATCCTGAAGAATTTATATGAGGTCGAGTCTGAAGACTCTTGATAATCCGTAGAGACGCTGCGCTGAACTCTACGGACAGAGGTGAATTTTCAGCACCATCCAAAAAATTCTTGAAAACACAAAACCCCTCAGAAATTAATCTGAAGGGCTTTCTTCCGTGGGAGATACTGGGTTCGAACCAGTGACCCCCTGCTTGTAAGGCAGGTAATAATCAATGTTTTTGAATGTTTAGAAGTACTTTTTTAGTTTGTGTGCAAAATATTTGCAAACCATGACCTGGTTAAATAATGAATAATTGATTTTAAAAATTTACAAAATTCCCTCATCTATAAAGCTATAATATCCTTCATTAGAGATAATGATATGATCTAATAACTCAATATCCATCAACTTTGCAGATTGTTTGATTCTCTTTGTTAATCCAATATCAGCTTCTGATGGTTTCAAGTTTCCTGATGGGTGATTATGAGCTAAAATAAGCCCTGAGGCTAGCGTTTTTAGTGCTACTGACAATATTAATCTCACGTCTGCAACAGTGCCTGTAAGGCCACCTTTGGAGAGCTGATATGAGCCTATCACTTTATTTGCTCTATTTACATAAAGCACTACGAATTGCTCTTGTAGGCATATTGTTTCTTCAGGAAATAATTCACCTAGAATGTCGAATGCATCCTGAGAACTGTTAATTAATTTGGAGCTCCTTAAACCTGGTTTATAGCTCACTTGTATTTCTGATAATGTTTCGGTTGTCATGGTTGTTAAATAAAAAATCCAATGCCGTGGAGCATTGGATTAAATTTTAATTTATATATTCTGAGATCAAAATAATCGATTTTCAGTAAAAGACATTCATGATTTTAATTCTCTTACTTATTAAGATTTGTAATATCCTACTAATTAAACTTTTTACTGAAGTTTTCTAAGAACTGCGCCCCATATTTCTCCTTAATCTTTGCAATCATATAATCATTATAACAAGTAAAAGAAGGCAATACCACACAGCCTTCTCTTGACTTCACATAAATCCTATAATCCTTTTCAAGTGCTTCCCAGTATGGTGAGGCATCTTCCACCTCAAGTCCATACCTAAATAGCATGAGTTTACCTGCTTTAAAGTCCTTAATTGCCTCTTCAGTACCCCATTCACATGTTTCATTATAGTTGACCGTTCTCGCACTGGCTATTGATTGCTGTTCTTCGAGAGAACTTTCTTTGAAACGGCAGGTTGTTAAGGTAAAAATCATTAAAATGAAACTACCAATTTGTATAATGTTTCCTTTAATCATATTTAATACTGGAATCTTTTATAGGTTAATATTTTGGTTTTGGGATTGAATTCTGCTGAAATCATATAATCTTTATCAAACATAAGGGCAGCGTTTGGAATATCACTCAAACTGGGCTCATAAAAATCGTAAACAGCTTTTTTACTGTTATATAACCATAGGCCAGTGATTTTCTTTTTTTTCAAATAGTTTCGTACCGTCCAGTATTTAATAGAATCTTGTTCAGGCCAGTTATTACCGTCGGTGTAATATAGTTCAAGCTGCTTTTGACTGAAATATTTGCTATGGACTATTTGATCAGTTAAAATGTTAGCAGATTTGTCGCTAAACTCTAGACTTGCATTAATTTTACCTTCATTACTAAATATAGTAACAGTGTTATCAAAACTGTTAAATGATGTCCCCCAATAAGGTATATCAACACCTAAATCTTTACCAATAACATTTCTAGATTCAATTTCTGAACTAAGTGATTTATACATGAAAAAGATTAAAAAAAGTAGTAAAAAACTTGATCTGAAAAATATCGTAGAAACCTTTCTCAGTTTTACTGCCTGATAAATCCATCTTAAGTAAAAATAAGTTATAGGTATTAAAAATGATATTATGAATAAGAACAGAACAATTGTTCCTGAATCGGAAAATATGATGCTATTTCGTCCAACTGGTTTTTTAGGTCCAAACCACATGACAACTATAGCCAAAATAAAAAATAGGAAACTTAATATTGAGGCTATTTTGCTCCAAATATTCTTATTTACAATTGCCGCCTTAATCCACTTAAACCAGAGGTAGATTGGTAGGCCAAGGAATAGTAAAATAAGGAAAGCAAAAAGAATGTAATCGATCATAGGGTAATTAAATATAATGTTAAATATTGCAGTTTTAATGAAATTCAAATTAAATTCTTAAAAAAATTACTAGCTTACCAATCCCAAAGTTTGTTTTAACGTCATTGATTTTTCTGCTACTTTATTACGCCATTTTCATCATACTCCACATACATATCTGGAAGTATGTAGCCATCTTGATAAATAGCAATTGATTTAAGTTTCCCATTTTCATACCACTCCTTGCAAGTACCGTTCCTTAAACCACCTAAGTAAATTGACTGCTCAGCCATCTGACCATTTGGATAATAGCTTGTATCTATCCCAGACACTTTATTATTAACTAAATGCAATCTTTGTTTTATTTTTCCGTCTTCATAATAGAAGATTGCATCACCTTCGTAAAAACTTTTTCCCTCATCATCATAATCCTGATACACCGCAAAAACTTTGGCGTAAAGCTGACCATTCTTATAATATGTTTTTACAGTATCAATCGGTATATTGTCTGCCCTATAGACAATATACCGATAATAAACTTGATTTTCTTTAGTGCACCTATTAAAATATTTATCAAAGTATTCAATTAATTCAACCCCTATTTCAGGACGGTAATTACTCTTTTTTTCAAATATTTCATCTACTTCTCTTTTTTTATGGTAGTAGGTTACTGTCCCATCTGGAGAGATGATCTTCCCATTGTACAATTCATCTGAGACGAAAAAACCTATGTATTGATCCCCATCTGGAAAATCAAATGTACCGAAGCCATGTTTGTTGTAGTTTACAAAATTGCCAACATATTTTGAGCTATCTTCATAAATCATCACACCCTCTCCCGTCATTTGGCCATTTACAAATTTCCCAGTTCTTGTAGACCCATCTGCATGTGTAAGTTTACCTAGACCTTCTCTTACCCCATTTTTATATTCCCCTTCGTAGGTTGAGTCGTATTCCCCATCTATGAATTTCGTTAGTTTTCCCAAACCAGTAGCATTACCATTTACACAAGAACCTTCCCAGTCCATGGTAACGCCTTCACTAAAATAAGGATCAAGTACTTTGCATCCCTGGTTGTTACTAACAACCCATTCTTCTTTTAATATTTGGGAGTTTGCCGTAATCGATAGAGTAAGCAAGATCAATAGTTCAAAGTAGGTTTTTTTCATATTTATTAGATTTTAAATTGAAAGGATGTTGTGGATATTTACCTAGTAGGAACCTTTTAGATTTTGATATTTATAGCTGATTCATAATATTGTTTGTCTACAATTTAAAAACTATTATTAAACACATTATTGCTAAAAATTAGTCTATTAAGTAAATATAAATTTTATAAGAAAGCTAAATTCGCAATTTGTCAATTCCAAGTAGCTTTAAAGCTTTCTGATTCAATTCATACCTCACATATGGAAAAGTAAAGCAAGGCTTCTGATTTTCTTGAAGGGGATCATCACTCAAATTACTTGAGACCCAATTAGTCGATGCACTATAATATTCATTAGGAACATAAAATGCATTAGTATTAAAGCCAGGAAAAATCTCTATATTAAAAAAATCCGTTTCCCACCTTAAAATGTAATTCTTGTAAGACTCTGCCTTTTCAGTAATGACATGTTTTTTGAATAACCTATAATATTTAAATTCAGAAGTTGAATCTTGAATTAATTCTGGTTGTCCATATTTAAGATCGTATAAATCAATGATTTTGAAAAATAGGGTTTGGTCAATATCTTGTTTAAAATATTCAATTTTTTTACCTTCTAATGAATCTTTTTTTGTGTAATCTATAACCTTCCCTGTATGGCCAAGGAGTAAAACTATGGATGAAATTGTTTTATTATCTACAGATTCTGTGTGAATTAAAGCAGGATGCTCTATAAGATTTTTTGATACTTGATATTCATCGAAGTTAAATATTTGGGTGTAAAAGAAATTAATAAAATTGTTTTCTTCTTTATTTTTTTCTAGCCAAAATTTTTGAGAAAAAATATTTGATGAAAAAATTTTATTTTGAATTTTTAAAAACTTTAATTCGTTTATAAACTTTTCTTTTGTCAATCCAAGTCGTATTTTTTCGACTGTTTCAAATTTCGTATTAGGTAAGATTGAACTTTGAGAGTTAGCCTGGTTGATGTTGATGAATAACTCAAATAAGATTATAAATATTGAAATTTTCTTCATTTTATTTTAAATATGATTTCAAAGAATAAGAATGTTATGAGCTTTATAAATTATTTCATATTTGTATTAATTCATTTTATCAATAACTAGCTCTAATTTTTTGAAATAAAATTCATATAATGATTTTACAATAGAAAATAATTGAATTATACATGAGTTTTAATCCTTAATTTAAAAGACAACTTATAAATATAAGAACACCAGCGGTTTGTTTTTAGATAAATAAGTTTAGTAATTAAAGTTGAGTTAATCACAACCATATCTTACTTCATTTATTATTAGATCTTTTACTCTATTTTTTAAGTCTTCAGTTATGTTTAAACTTACTAGAACTTTATATTTCTTCGAATTGTTCAAAGAATTTGAAACCATTCCTGTGTTAGAACTATAAGCATTTAATCTACTAATCATAACTTTATCTGATGATGTAATTCTATTTGAAGAATCATAAAACTCTACACTGCAGTTTATATCGAAATATCCAAAATCAAAATTATTGTCATTAGTAATAGTTACATCTCCTGTAATATATCCCCAATCAGCTTTTAAATTATCGCTGATTTTTAAATTATTTTGTAATTGTTGCGCTCTTAAACTAGCACTAATTTCAAGTTCATTTCTAATATTTTTTTCATTTATCAGCTCCTCTAATTGAAAATCATTTTCCTCTCCAGTAAAACAGCCCTTTTTTTTACCATATTCAAGAACTCGATCGTAATATGCATAGCTTATACCTCGGGATGATTTAATTACTATTTCATTATTTTCTCTACCGATTACCAAAGAGACTGGATAGTTGACAATTTTGCCTGGAGAATAAGTTGCATATATTTCATAATCACCATCTGAGTTTCTTGATACATTGTCAATTGTACATAATTTATTAAAAACTACCCTTGTCCAATTTAGGTTGGGGTATAATTTTTTAATGGCATTATAATCAGGATTCTTGTTTGTCATCATATGGAAAAATCTATTTGCTGTTTCTCTAGCGACATTTTCAGTAAGACTAAATCGTTGGTATGCGAAAAATCCGATTATTCCAATTATTCCAATAAGAAACATCAACTTTATCTTATTATCTAATTCCTTACGTTTTACCTTTTTATCGAAAATTTGATTATCCATTAACTTAAAGTATTAAAAAATGTACTATTATAACAATTAATTACCAGTTTTCTCCAAAATGCTCTGTTTGACTGAATTATTAATCATAATCCTATCCTTATTAAAAGTTATAGAATTATTTAGTCTAGCAATTGAAATTGACTCATTGTCTATATTCATTCCATATACACCATTATTATAACCTAACTTATAGGGAATATTTGATTGAATTAGATCAATAATATCCTGTGGAACTCCAACATCAGTAGACTTAGGGATGAGGTAATAAATAGTCTGGACTATATATCCATTTTTTATACCTACTATTATTTCACCAATTTTCCTGTTGTAAAAGTTATCATATATTTCTTTTTTGTATTTATATCGATAAACATTTGACTTTGAGGATATACCAAGAAGTTGGAATTCATTTTCAGTTGGTGTTAGGTAGTTTCCCAAATAAAATTTTTGAGCTTTTGCACTATTGCATAAAAAGAAAAAAACGAATACAATTATTAAAGGTACTTTTTGCATAATTTTTGATAGTTAAAATTAAAATGCTTCTCTGTTTTTAATTGGTTTAGGGCAAAAACTTCTTAGATGATTTACTGCTTTGAGCATCCTTTCCTCAAAATTATCTTCTCCATCTATATTAAATGCCATATTAAATCCATTTAAATATGATACATTTGTATTGCCATTCGATATTTCATTGAGTCTTACTGAGCCTTTGATTGCTTGCACTACTAAATAATTAGTGTTATCATTATAAATCCACTTTACTTGTTCAATATTACCAATATTTAAAAAATATGTTAAGTTTTCTGGTGCTGTAGAAAGATATGTATGTTTTCTAGTTTTTAATACCAAGGTGCAATTGGTAAGAGTTAAACTAATAGGAACTTCAGAGTAAGCAGTAACGATAAATCCTTCTTTTGAATAGTATGTTTTATTAATTGGAACTTTCCATTTATTGAATTTTGTCCTTATCCAAGATTCTGTTTCAACTTTTGTTTGTGAAAATGATGAAAATGAAATCAACAAAATGGTAAATGTAAAAATGAAATTTCTCATTGGGTTCAGCCTATTACAACAGTTCTATTCTTTCGAGTATGGAAGATTTCTAGCCACCTTTTTCATCATTCGAACCATCAATTCACTTCCAGATTGGAATGAACCCTCATTCATTTGTTTGTAGAAGCGCCATAATAAATTACCATCTTTTCCATCATAAATTTGCAATACTAAATCTCCACTTGCTGTTGAACCTCCATAACCTAGAACTAATGCCTTTGCAATAGCACCAGCTTCACTACCTGTCTTTTCGTACGCATATGAAGATTTTATTACAGCATCAACTTCCAATATTTTACATAAATCATCAACTAGTTGCTCGTCCATTTTATCAAACACTCCTGCTTTTTTTAATAAAGCATTGGTTCTTTCAACATCTTGAAAACTTACTGTAAAATCTGAACTCACTCTAAGTAAATAAGTATACATTCCTTGCTGCATATTTATTCCCATTTTAGCTTCTTCCAATTTATTACCTTCTGCATCAAAACCTTTTGGTAATCTCTTGTATCCAATAGTTACATTCAAAGGTAAAATAGCAACCTTTTTGTGAGTTGATATCGCTTCCTTTAGATTTGGCGCGCTGAATAATTGTTTACTTCTTTCTAATTGCGCTTTTACTGTTAGTGATGAAACAATTAGGACGAAGGCAATAATGAATTTAATTTTCATGTGATTTTGTTTTATGTTAAATGTTATTATTTTTTAGTCTTGGAATAGTTTACATATTATTTTAGATAATTTTTAAACTAAAAGCTCATTTTTCAATAATACTAAATGTTTAGCAAAAAGAAATATGGTTTTACGTTATTCGTGTGAAATCACGCATAATAACACATTTTTCATTGTTAGCATTGAATAAATTCTAGATTGTTGGATTGTTCAAAATTCTAGTAATTCAACGAGAATAACTTACGGGAATCCGTAAAATGAACTATTTCTTAAAAAGTTTAATAACGCATCTAATAAATCTTAAACCCTATGGGAAAGATTTAATTCCTACTGAATTATCAACTGAAAATTACAATAAGGAATCCATTGATTCAGCACCCTATACATTATTTTATGCTCCTTATGTTGAGCAACAGCTTCAACGTATACAATCGTACCCTCTTTAATAATTCCTATAGCCTGTACCGCTTTCACTTGAAATGGAACATGTAATTGTCGTAAAACACCCCTTCTGCTTACCAGAAGGAGTGTTCTTTCATCGTAAAATGATAGTTTTCTATTCATAATTTAGTTTAAAAACCAATTGGTTTGCTTGTTATCTAGACCATATTGGAGCTGTTTGACAAATT
The DNA here is from genome assembly GCF_017495225.1 of Daejeonella sp. GTDB lineage: Bacteria > Bacteroidota > Bacteroidia > Sphingobacteriales > Sphingobacteriaceae > Daejeonella. The sequence continues at coordinate 19,560 of NZ_JAFEIG010000016.1, forward strand.
CATGTGCATTTACTGATCTATCCAAGAAACTATCAATGTATGAGCTCTTATTAGCCCCAGTGAAGAGGTTGTAAAGTTGCCAGAGGCTCAATGTGCCATAGCTGTCTGAACCAAAATCTTGATCCCAATAATAATCTTTAACTACAGAACCAATCTGTGTATCAGTTAAGGAAAGGCTTTCAGGGAAAATTTGCTCCTTGATGGCTCTTGGTAAATGCTGATACATTCTGCACCTACCTACAAGTAGAGCAAATTGTTGCTCTGTAAGACTAAACTGAGTGAATCGCTTAAGTTGATTCAGATGCTCAGCTGCTGCATAACTTTGAAATAGATAATCCATGGAAGCAGATAGCTGGTTGAGGCTTTTGATTTTGAGGTCTCCAAGAAAACCATCCGTAGATACGCACATATTAGTGCACACCTTATTTTGGAATCCAATAAACACTTTAAAATGCTGGTCTGAGCCACTATTGGCATTCAGGTTTTCAAGATTGTAGGCTTTTACTCCTCCTACTGTAAGGGAGAGCCTATTACCATTGATATTATCTTGAATAGACGGAATTTCAATAGTAAATGCCATCCGTTCATAGTAAATTGTTTTTTCATGTTCCTCAAGCTCTGAAGCACTTTTGTTCTTTGCTTCTGGAAGTCTCCCTTTAACGGCGTGAGATAACCTAATTTGAGGATTATTGATTTGTTCATTAGGAAACAAGTCTGATATTAGGTTTGCAGTAGTTTCTATAAAGTCAACTTGAGAAATGGCTGCTTCGTTAGTTTTAACAAATACAGGTATGTGATGTAGCCTTTTTATTTCTTCTAGAGAACAAGCAATTGAGTTTGCTTTTATAAAGGCTTTATTAGGCTGTTCGAGTAGTTCCACTTTAGGTTCAATTCTAATTAATGTGTTTTCCATAATTTAAAGAGTTAATTGTAGTTTACGTTGTTCAAACTTGGGTTTAAGGCTCTCTTGGAGCGTTGGATATTGCTTATAGAGATCATATAGCTCCTTTAAGGAAGTCACTTCCTTGATTTTTTCAAATAGCATTTCTTCTGTAAATGCTTGTCCTGCAGAACACCATTCAGCAATTTGTCCTCCTATAGCTGAACTGAGCTTCAGTTCTGGCTTTCCTTGAAATAAGCCTGTCCTATCTTTTGAAGAGGTGGCATTATTCTTAATATCCAGATCAAATACAAGTGTTGCTTCGTATTCTAATCCATCACGCTGAATAGATTTCAATCCCACTTTTTCTGGCACAGTCTTTCCATTTTTATCTGCAAGGACATAATCTTGTTTAGTTCTACAGGTGAGAATAATGTGTACGGGTGATTGTAAAATAGCCTGAATAAAGGCTGTGTGTCTAGGTGTAACTTTGCTCCATGCAGTAAAGGAATTACCAGGTAAATTAGAATGATAATCCAAAAGGTATTCCCATTCATGACTTACAGAGTCAATGATAATTACTTCAGCTCCAGATTTCTCACAAAGCTTTAATGCTTCAATATACCTTTCAGGGTTGAAGGGTGTAGATAGGTCGCAGACATAATAAGGTCCTAGATTAGAATAAAGATCAGCTGAATGGTTTTCAGTGTCTATAATTACCACCTTAGACCAGTCTTTACTGATTCCATAAGCTAAGAGTAGAGCAGAATAGGTTTTACCTGAGCCACTGGGACCCATTAATGCCATTTTCATTTTGGCATTTTTGCGTTGTGCTATTTGTAAATTCATACATGTTTAGATTTAGGTGTAAAACAAAAGAAGGAGCGCCCATTCAAGGGCTATCTCCGTCTTTCCCCCTTATGAGAGAATATTGCTTAGGATGAAAGGGGAACATCAAAAGCAATAGATTTAGGCCATCTCGAGCTCAGTCACACGAGTATTACCTACTGCCACTTCATTTTCAGAAGCTTGATAAGCGTACGTATGATTAAGCATCATGAGTTCACCTGTGCGCTTGTTCACAAACTCATAAGGATCGCATTCAAGTTTGACGATTTCTCCTGGGAGCTGTGAACCCACAAATAGCTTTGCTGTTTCTTCGTCAAATGTGGAAGGAACACTACACTTCCTCATAGTTGCATAGAATTTCTCTGTTGTGTTAGATTTGATCATTTCAAGACCACCAATAAGCTCAAGAGCTACGAACTCAGTGCCATCTTTTCTAAGACGCACAACATAATTTTTTACTGTTACCATTTTAATAATGATTTAAGGGGTGAAAAAATAGATTAATGAGCATCCTGTGATCACACCCAGGGGGATGTGTCGATGTCTCAGATTGTAGAGAGGGTATTGAGAGGGATTAGGCTTCTCTCTCTTCTATATGAGGAAAAATGAAAAAAGTTAGTTTAGATTATTTATAGGGGGTGTCTAATTAAAAAAATTAGAGCATAGGGGGGTATTCTATAAAAGCCTGATATTTTAAAAATTTTGGTATTAATGCTATATATATAAGATATGGAAGTTAATTAACCAATATCTTGTACTTCAGGTATATTAAGCTTAGCGGATACGTGTACTAAGAAAACTTATATAAAGTATTCGACATGCGGCATCATTAGTTTCGTTATCGTAAATAACTAATTTTATTATTGTAAAACTCTATAAATGAGGTAATTAACTTGCAATTGTCATTTATTATACCTACTTTTATATCATTGCAATAGGCAGAAAACTAGTTGAAAGCTGTTGAAAACTATCATCTACCTAAGTCCCACAATTTGTTTATTCGAGGGTTTAACTTTCCAATCAAATTGTTAAGATAATGCCGTGTGAAAGAAATTCTGTTGATTCCAAATACAGCTATTTTTTCTAATTAAGAAAATAGGTAACAATAGCCGGGTGTACTAGCTTATACACATTCAATTTCTTTCGCATGGTTTTATTTTATACTACTCTCTAATAAGGTTTTGGATTTCTCTCCAAAATTTAATTCTTCCTTCAACGTCTCTTTTCTTAAAAATAAAACATCGTTTTTGATTTGTATTTATCCTAGAGTCCTAAGGGCAAGGAATCAGCCTTCCCGAAAAAATTATTATTAATACTTTTTTGTTATTGATACTTATTTTATAGCTTTGTATTGCATTTCGAGTCAGTCTTAATTGATACTGGCACCAACCGAGTGAAAGACACCACGGTGGTAAAACAATGCGGATTTACAGAATCAAAATAAACTTAAACCTGTATCCCTCATTTTTATCGTTATGCAATATTTATTAACTTAAATTATTTGCATTATGTTATCACAAATTTATTCAGGTCGCGATGGCGACGCAGAAATCATTGAAAATTATTCCCAAGCTTTTCAAAAACTTAATGATGAGGAGCTCAGTCAGAAATGTATTGAGGCAAAAAAGCAGGGCATATTTGGTGTTCATCGTCAGTCCCTTTATTTAATTGCTCTATTTAAAGCAGCTAAAGACAGAGATATCCCCACTCATCTTGATGTTCAACAAAATGGCATCATTAGCTTTAATAATGAACAAAATTAAATAACAACCAATCATCAAGAATCCTGAAAAGGTACCAACCGAGTGAGAAACACCACGGTGGTAAAGTTAGATGAGGACAATTAAAGTCAAAATGAAACGTAATTTCCTTTCAAATTTTTCTTGGTGTGATTTTTTAACTTAAAATTTCATACAATGAACAAACAAACCATCGCTAATTATAAGCACTTTCTTATACAAGCACCTACACCTGATGTTGAGAAAATCAATGAATCTACCTTTACCAATTATGCTAAAGCATGGGCTCATATAGGATTTCTTCCAATTTTGTCAAAGATTGACGAGTACACTTATCATGTTAAATTATACTTATATGCCTCCGCAATTAAAGATCGAGAAGAGCTTTGCATGTTCATGGCTACCTACTTTCGTGAAAGGTTTCGACAATTGTCTACCAAGGCCAAGTGCAACCAAATACTAGTATATGCTCGAATTTGGTTAAAGCCTGAGGAGATTGCTTCTGCCAATAGTATAAATGACTTAGAGCAATCCTTATTATCTATTCTTCCAGATGAAACCCCTCTTAGATGTAATGACCTAGGTGAAGGAGTAAGACATTACCTATCAAACATACCAAGCACATTCCACTATTGGAACGATCTTATTTTGAATGGGTATTTTGAAGCAGATTATGAAGAAAAGTGCCGTTTGGAAGATGAACAGAAAAAACTGGAGGAATCAGGCTCTTCAAACATTAAACTTCACGTATTTATAAAAACTGGAGGTCAACAACCTGCTACTTGGAATGCAAAGGACATAAATAATTACTTCCAAGGGAATATTGCTAAAAAATGGGCAATGTTAAATGGTTATCTTCCAACATACACTGGTTATACTAATGGAACAATTCAGTTTAACCTTGTTACCGATCCAAGGTGTACAGATTTTAATTGGATAAGTCTATGTAATAAAATCGCTATTCAGTATAAGCAAGAAGTAAACCTATTAAAAGACGCTACAAACTTCGAAGTGAAACACTTTGTTGTGAATGACATTATTGGGTTTAATATAGATGCTAGTGATGCTGAAAAGTTTAGAAGGCTTAATGAAAGAGTTAAAGCAACATATGCTTCCATGCCTAAAGAATCATCGTGGACTCATTATGGAAAAATACATTTAAATAGACCCCTAACAATTCCAGTGGCTAAAGAAATTGAGTTAGAACTTGATATATCTGATCAGAAAAATAAGCCAAAAGATGAAGAACCAAAAGGAAGATTAACAATTTCAGCAGCTATAAAAGCAGCTTTAGATCTTGGTTTCACAGAACGAAAAGCCAAGACACAACATCAAGGACCTAAAAGTCAGTCTGAGCAAAGCTCAAAGAGGAATTTGGAAATAAAAGAACAAGCTTTAAAAGAAATAATGGAAAACAGGAATGTAAGCAGAGAGGAAGCAGAGAGGATTATGGCAAATCCGTGGTGAAAAAAATAAATTTAATGCCATGTTAATAAGATACTATCTATTCTAGCGGCAAGGTAAATAATTTAAAAAATACATTTATGAAATTTCAAGAAAAAGCATCTTCGGCTAAAACACACTTTATTATCAGCTTTATCAAATCCATTATTAGATTAATTGGATGTGGTGCATTATTTTATGGCTACATACCATTAGCAGCATTATTATTTGGAGGAGCAGAACTCTTGGGTATAGCAGAAGAAGTGTTTTAATTTTATATTTATTAAATAAATCAGATAAATAATCCAACATGAAAAAAATATTAACTTTTTTAAGGTCAATCTTTTTGCAATCATTATTAGCAACTGTAGCATTTTATTCTTGGTATGAAGCTCAAGAAATAGGAAATAAAGAGTTAACAGATAACGGCACATATTTAAAAGAACTTCCTAATGGCGATTATGAAAGTGTAGGAACATCCGTGGCAGTTTCAACAGGATATATTGGTGGAAGCTTAGCAATGGGCTTAATTTGTAGTGTATGTATAATTATGATTGTATGGATTGAAGTGAATAAAAAACCTCAATCATAAGCCTAAAATACATTATATATTCGGAGTAGTTTAAACTACAAGGTGCTGTAAATAGATATAAATCTTTTTATACGAGAATCCTTTCATACATGTATTTGAAAAAGTACTAATAGTAAACTTTAGAATAGTCTTAAACTAATTTAAATTCAATAAAAAAATTTTAATTAGAAGCCTTGTTTTTAAAATGGGTTTTAATATTAAACGATTACCCCCGTTTTAAGTTTTATAAAATAGATTTTAAAGATATATTCCAGATGTAATTTTAGGAGGATATTGCTATTACGAATAATCATGAAAGTATATAATCTCATAATTATTATTAAGCATGCAACTAGAATGAGATAGAAATCAAAATAGATAGAAATGTAAATTAATACTATGGTTAGAATTAAATTCCAAGTAACAAGTCCGAAATTATTACCAGTTGAAATATTGACAAATTTTATCACACCATCTTTTTGCTCAAAATCTATCCAATATTCAAATTTTTCTTTATTTTGAGTTAATGTCATATAGATTTTATCGTTAAAATTTAAATCGGAAGTGATTCTAGTGTTTGAATAAGGTTCTTGATCAATAATTCCATCTACGAAACATGGTTTTTTAAGTTCATCCCAAGAATTAATCGTTGTTTTTTTAAGAAAAAACATATAATCTTCAATAGTTACTTTTCTATCAAAGATTGGAATAGCGCTGGAAGACTTATAATAACCAAATAAGATTAGTCCAATTGTAGATCTTATAATTTTAATTATTTTAAGAGGACTCATTATTTCAAATTTCCTAAATGAATAGTGAATATAATTTTTTTATCAAAACTATCAATTAAGTGTGTTTTATATAGTTTTTTGCACTAATTTAAGATTTAACTTTGAATACAAAGTTACGACCAATGAGAGATTCCTGCCGTTTAAGAATTTAAAACTCTATATTCTAAGTATCCTCCGTAACGATCTCTCAAACAAGGTTTGTGTAAACCAATATGTAAACCGCATAAAAAAAGCACCTACAAATTAATGTAAGTGCTTGATTTTCAGTGTGGGAGATACTGGGTTCGAACCAGTGACCCCCTGCTTGTAAGGCAGGTGCTCTGAACCAGCTGAGCTAATCTCCCCTTTTGGGACTGCAAATATAGACTTAGCATTTAAATTCACAAAATTAATTTGAAAAATAATGCTAATTAACTCTAAAATAAGGTATTACATTTTAAAAAAGCATCCTTTATAATCTATTAGGCTCAGAAAACCTAGCCCATCACCTCCTCCAGCACCTCATGCGATCGTATTTGTCCGAAACCCTCCACATGACAGCGATAGTATGCCAAAATCTTCTCCAATAAAAATTTTCTTGCTGCGCCAGAAATTTTTAAATTTTCTAAATCATCAAAATTGGAATTGATGATAGAGGTCCAGACCGCCGCATAAGCCGGTTCTAAAAATAAAATGTGTGGGGGCTGGTGGTTTACATATCTACCATCCATCAAATCAAAATAAGCGCCATCCTTAGCCTGAGTCATATCGGGATAAAAACCCAAAAAGCGCGTCAAACGAAGCAAAAAGTACAGATGAAAATTTGCTAGTCCCGCGCTAACGCTATCCAAAATCTCAATAGCATGAAACAAAAACTCAAATAAAACTCCATCTGCCTCATGCTGCTTCAATGATTTATAAAGCACCTCATTTAAAAATAAAACGATAGAGCTTTTAACAATATCATAGGGAATAGTTAAAAATACAGGCTGATGCCGAAGCTCCGATACCCGCTGAATGCCTCCCGTTGATTTATGATAAACAACCATATCGAGGAGATGTAATGGCTGCAGACTGTTCAACTTAATCTTCGATTTTGGCTTTTTTATCCCATTAATTAGGTAAGATTGGAGCCCAAATTTTTCAGTAAATACCTGCACCACCACACTACTCTCAGAGTAATTAGTTGTTTTGAAAACGATGCCCCGGGTTTTATAAAGCATGAAATAGTTTAGGTAAAAATATAAAACATCCCACAAGGAATGCAAAAATAGCCGAAATCAATACCGCAGCGGCCGAAATATCCTTAATTAATCCCGCTTTGGGATTAAATTCCGGTGAAACTAAATCAACTAAAGTTTCGATTGCTGTATTGATCAACTCCACAATAAGCACCAGTGAAATCGCAGCAATTATCCAAATCCATTCGCATATCGCGATTTGAAGAATATAGCTTATAATCAGTGCTAAAGCCCCTAAAAAAGCATGAACTCTAAAATTCAACTGTGTTTTAAAGGAATATTTAATCCCATTAAAGGCAAAATAAAACCCTTTTAAAAACCTTTTCATGCATTATTAGGATTTATGTTTTTAGACATATCTACTCAAAATCGAAGCCAAAATCAGCTATTTATACTCTAAAAAACACATAATTAAACAGCAAATTAAGAATTTTTGTAGTTTTGTTAGCTTTGTACACGCTTACAACCTAAAACAACCCGTATGTGGAATAAATTTTCCAAATTTATACTTTCTAATCGTATATCTATCCTTATAGCTTTCTTTCTGATCACGGTATTCATGACCTGGAAAGCGAGTTCTGTTAAATTATCCTATACGGGAAGCAAGATTTTACCGCTTACCGACTCCGCTTTTATTGATTATAATAATTTTAAGAGTCAGTTTGGTGAAGATGGCAACATGATGGTTTTAGGTGTTAGCACGCCTGATTTATTCAAAAAGGAGCAATTTAATGCTTGGAAGGCTCTTGCCGATGATATTCAAAAATTGGAAGGAATAAAGCAGGTTCTTTCTATCGGTAATCTTTATGATTTACAGAAAGATACTACCAATCAGCGTTTTGTGCTTAAGCAATTAAGCGGAAAAGCCGTGCTAACTGATGCCGAGATGGATAGCATTAAGCAGCGTATGTATGAGCTTCCTTTTTATGAAGGGCTCCTATACAACAAGCAGAGTAATGCCACTTTAATGGCAATTAACATTGATTTTAAGGTTTTAAATACCAAGCAAAGGGGACCAGTAATTCAGTCGATTCTCGCTAAGGCGAAGGCATACAGTGATAAGACCAAAAATGAAGTGCATTATTCCGGATTACCATTCATCAGGACGGCAGTTAGTCAGTTGGTTTCTAAGGAGTTTGTACTATTCCTCGGACTTTCAATATTAGTGGCGGCGGTGATTTTATTTTTCTTTTTCCGCAAACTTTATCCTGTTCTTTTCCCAATTTTATTGGTGATTGTGGGTGTAATTTGGAGTCTGGCCACTTTGGTCATGTTTGGCTATGAAATCACCATTTTAACGGGATTAATTCCCCCGCTCATTGTAATTATTGGTATTCCCAACAGTATTTTATTGCTCAATAAATATCATAATGAACTTCGCAAGCATGGCGACAAGGACAAAGCACTAAATGTCACCATTTTACGAATCTCTGAGACTACTTTAATTGCAAATATTACAGCTGCTATCGGATTTGGAGTTTTATACTTCACCGGAAGCGCACTTTTGGTTGAGTTTGGGGTGGTTGCAGCCTTAAATGTGATGTTTACCTGGTTTATTTGCCTCTGTTTGATTCCGATAATTTTCAGTTATTTGCCAGCACCGAAATTAAAAGCCCAAGAAGAACATGACAACGGCTTTTTACAACGATTATTGGTTAAAACAGATGATTTAGTACATAATCGCAGTAAATTGATTTACGTTGCCACGATACTCATTACCCTTATTTCGGCAATTGGAGTTTTAAAAATCAATGTAAATGGCTATGTGGTCGACGATTTACCACAAAACTCACCAATTATCAGAGATCTTCAGTTTTTTGAGAAGAATTTCGAGGGAATATTACCATTAGAAATTGGGATTGATACGCGCAAGAAAAATGGCGTATTGAATCTTTCTACGATCAAAAAAGTAGATCGCATGGAAGAGATGATTTCGGCATATCCAGAATTTTCGCGTTCAATTTCATTAAATCAAGCCTTAAAATATGCCTCTCAAGCATTCTATAATGGGGATCCGCAATTTTTCCGCATCCCAAATGATATGGAAAAAAACTTTGTGTTAAGCTATTTGGCTAATTCAGGCGGGAATAATGATATGCTAAAAGGATTTATTGATAGCAATAAGCAGGTGGCGCGTGTTAGCTTCCAAATGGCAGATGTAGGTTCCAAACGCATGAATGAGCTGATGGAAGAGTTGAAACCCCGCATCGATTCAATTCTCAATCCCGAGCGTTTTGATGTACTCATGACCGGCTCGAGCATCATTTTTTCGAAGGGAACCGATTATATGTTAACCCACCTAGTTGAAAGCATACTTTTAGCCATTTTCTTAATCTCAATGCTTCGTCTTTGGCAGTTTAAAGATTTGAAAATCATGTTTATTTCGCTTTTGCCGAATATTGTCCCGCTAATTATTACAGCCGGTTTAATGGGATTTTTCAATATTCCGCTAAAGCCATCCACTATTTTAATATTTACCATTGCTTTCGGCTTGGCGTCAGATCAAACTATTTATTTCCTGACTCGCTACCAGCAAGAATTACAAACCACCAGTTTTAGCACATCTAGAGTGATTTCTGATACCATTCGTGAGACCGGCATCAGTATGACTCATATTGCCTTGGTCTTATTTTTTGGCTTTGGCATATTTACAGCAAGCACTTTCGGTGGTACCATGATTTTAGGATTGCTATTATCAATTACCTTGATTATTGCCCTGATTTCGAATCTTACCTTGCTCCCAGCGCTTTTGGTTTTATTGGACAAACGTAAGAGGAAGAAGATTGCGAAGGAAAAGGGCGAGACTTGGGATGTTTAAGGGGTTAGGGTATAAGATTGTAATCATTTGACTATTCCTCCCCCTACCCCCTCTAGAGGGGGACATGCACAACAACCTCTAATACCCTACTATAA
>NZ_JAFEIG010000014.1 GCF_017495225.1 Daejeonella sp.
TCTAGAGGGGGTAGGGGGAGGATTGATAATTAATATTCCTGCTAACCAGCTTCCAACCCCTTTTATTCCCCCGCGCGCGGGGGATACTGTACGCCTATCCACCCTTAGTAAATAATGTGTCTTTATCTCTGTTGCAATGCTTATCGTTGAGCATAGCCACTTTTAGAAGGTGCAGGTGATTGAATTAAACCCTAACCACCTTATCCCTCAACAAATGATCTGCTAATACCAAGGCAGCCATCGCTTCTACAATCGCAACGGCACGTGGAACCACACATGGATCATGGCGGCCTTTGCCTTGCACATTGGAGCTATTACCTGCCGAATCAAGGCTTGGCTGACTTTGCATGATGGTTGCAACCGGTTTAAAGGCTACACGGAAACTAATATCCATCCCATTGGAAATACCACCTTGAATACCACCCGAAAAATTTGTTAATGTTTTAAAGTTTTGAGCTTTTTGGCCTTCTGCTGGCGGAATAAAAAGATCGTTATGTTCTGATCCTCGCATTTCTGAACCATCAAAACCAGATCCATAATCAAAACCATGTACGGCATTGATGCTCAACATGGCTTTTCCTAAATCCGCATGAAGCTTATCAAAGACAGGCTCTCCGAGTCCTACGGGACAGTTTTTAACGATGCAAGATATCTTACCTCCAATCGTATCACCCTCCAATCTGATGTTATCAATTAGTTCGATCATTTGATTTGCCGTTGCCGGATCTGCACAACGTACAATATTGCTTTCGCGAATTTCAAGCAGTTCTGAAATTGAAATTTGTGCTAATTGGGGAGCATTGATAGTTCCAACAGCTGAAACATGACCAAATATTTCTATTCCATGATGTGCCAATAATAGCTTTGCAACTGCCCCTGCAGCCACTCTTGCGGCTGTTTCGCGTGCAGATGATCTTCCACCACCTCGATGATCACGGTGACCATATTTTGCATCATATGTGTAATCCGCATGCGAAGGACGGTAGGCATCTTTAATGTGGGCATAGTCCTTTGAACGTTGATCTTCATTCGGAATAAGCATCGCAATAGGGGTTCCTGTAGTTTTCCCTTCAAAAACTCCAGAAAGTATTTGAACAGTATCGCTTTCTTTTCTTTGAGTAGTAATTTTCGACTGACCTGGTTTGCGTTTATCTAATTCTGATTGAATGAAATCTAGGTCAAGCGTTAAATTTGAGGGGCAACCATCAATTATCACACCTATAGCGGTGCCATGTGATTCTCCAAATGTGGTGATGCGGAAAAGTTGTCCAAATGAATTGCCTGCCATTTTTTTATTAGTTGTCAGTTGTCAGTTGTCGGTTGTCAGAAACATAGGACATTGAACTCTCTGATGTTAATTTTATTATCAATTTATTTTCTAATGCTTTTATTAGTTCAATGTTTTATAAGCAAAGATGCATTTATTTATAATTTAATTATTGTGTTTGTCTTTTTCCTTCCTTTTCAGGGATTTATTCGATTATGGTATTAAAATCTAAATTAATAGCCCATCAATGAATATCAATCATCCAATATAAGTTTATTCATTAACTGACAACTCGTTTCAATTATAGATGTCGTTAGCCTGACAACTGACAACTGATAACCGACAACTGACAACTGATAACCAACAACTGATAACTTCCAACCGATAACTGCCAAAGCTAACTGCCAACTCCTATCCCCGCTATCTCCAAATGTTTCCAAAAATCTGGATATGATTTTTCAACTACTAAATGATCTTCAATTTCTAGTTCTGGTAATACCATTGCTAAAGGTGCAAATGCCATTGCCATGCGATGATCATCATAGGTGTTTACATATATTTTCTTGCTTAAATCTAATCCCGAACAATCTAATTTATAGGTCTGATTTTTCTCAATTAATTGTACTCCTATTTTAGAAAGCTCTGTCTGTAAGGCATTTACACGATCAGTCTCCTTTATTTTTAGTGTCTCTAGTCCAGTAAATAAAGCATTATGTCCTAATGCAGCACAACATACAATTACAGTCTGTGCCAAATCTGGACATTCTTTAAAATCGAAAATTTTACGTTCTAACTTTTTAGCCTCCTTAATCAAAAGCACACCACCATCTTTAAATTGAGATGTGATTCCGAAGTTGGCCATAATTTCGGTGATTTTACTATCACCCTGAAGGCTATAGCCATTTAATCCCGGAAGGAATATTTGCGCTTCTTCAGATAGAGCTGCTAGGGCATACCAATAGGATGCGGCACTCCAATCGGGTTCGACACTAATTTCTGCTTCCTTGAATGCTTGACTTTCAATAATTATCTCATTATCAATCCATTGGTGCCTAATTCCCGCTTGCTCCATCATCGCCAAAGTCATTTCAACATAAGGTTTTGATGTAAGTTCCCCCTCAATAATAAGCTTTAATCCCTGCTCTAATTTAGGGGCAATCAGCAATAGCGCCGAAATATATTGACTGCTGATATTTCCTTTAATCTTTACTTGATCGGTTTTTTGTTTTAGCGGACCACTAATCAATAGGGGAGGAAAGCCCTCATTTTCAGTGTATTGAATGTCGGCACCCAAGCTTTTTAATGCATCAACCAAAATCCCAATAGGACGTTGCTTCATACGTGCAGAACCTGTAAGCGTTATTGTCCCAGTTTGCAAAGAATAAAAAGCGGTTAAAAAGCGCATGGCAGTCCCTGCTGGACCAACATCAACAGTATTTGCCTGATTATTAGGTAATTGAAGGATATTTTTTAATGTTACTGTATCGGCAGCTTCAGAAATATTTAATACTTGAACTGCACCTTCGCTCAATGCTTCCATGATCAAAGCTCGGTTACTTTCGCTCTTTGATCCTGTAAGAGGGATGGTGCAATTCAATTGTTTTTGCCTAGTTGAAATAAGTATGCTTTTAGAACTCATGTTAATTAAGCACCTTTTTTATCATTCATAATCTCGGTTTGTTTACGGATAGACTCGCTATGAATTAATTCTAACAATTTACCAGTAAAGTTTAGGTCGAGTTTTAATGCACTAGCAAAGCTGCTACGTTTATTCATGATTTGATCCCAACGGTTAACCTGAAGAATGGTTACTCCATTATCGCGTTTGTACTCACCGATTTTTTGTACAACCTGCATTCTTTCAGCTAGTTTTTGGAGGATCTGATCATCAAGTTTATCAATATTTTCACGAAGATCAGCTAATTTATCAGTAAAATCTTTATCCTTTATTTCTGGCTTACGTAAAGTTAAAATATTCATTAAATCTGATAAAGCAGCAGGTGTAACTTGTTGTTTTGCGTCTGTCCATGCCACAGAAGGATCTAAATGTGATTCAATCATCAATCCTTGCATGTCTAAATCTAGTGCTTTTTGAGCTACATATTGAATCAATTCACGATTCCCACAAATGTGACTTGGGTCATTGATGATAGGAAGTTCAGGAGCTAACGTTTTTAATTGGATAGCTAATTCCCACATTGGTTCATTTCTGAAGGCTGTTTTTTCAAAAGATGAAAAACCTCTGTGTATAGCTCCAAGTTTGGTGATTCCTGCATTATTGATACGCTCCAATGCACCAATCCATAATTGAATATCAGGATTTACCGGATTTTTTACCAATACTGGAACATCAACACCTTTTAATGCATCCGCAATTTCTTGTACGGTAAATGGATTTACTGTAGAGCGTGCACCCACCCAAAGAATGTCAACGCCGGCAGCTAAAGCTTCTTCTACGTGCTTTGCATTGGCAACTTCCACCGCTGTAGGCAATCCAGTTTCCTCTTTTGCTCTTTTTAACCAAGTTAAACCGATGCTTCCAATTCCTTCAAACTCTCCCGGACGAGTACGTGGCTTCCAAATTCCTGCTCTCAGGACGGATACTTTGCCAGTTTTAGCCAATAAATGAGCTGTAGCTAATAATTGATCTTCTGTTTCGGCACTACATGGTCCCGAAATTAATAGAGGTTCATTTTTTGTGTCTAACCAAGTGTTTAATGGTTGTAATTTTAAGTTTAATTTCATCTTGATAATTTAATTTTCCTCGTTCCAATTCCGAGATTCAATTTTTTAATTTATTTGTTTTTTTTAATGGTTAGACTTTGTCATTTTTCAGATACTCTCCCATAATTGTAAAGTTGACCGTATGTTTCAAAACTTTACGGATGGCAAGGTCATAATCTGATTGGTTTTTCCACTCGATATCAACGTAAAAATTGTACTCATTACGTTTGCCTAAAACGGGCATCGACTGGATTTTACTGAGGTTGATTTTGTGTTCAGAGAAAATATTGAGCACTTCGGCCAACGACCCAACCGAGTTTCCTACTTGAAAGCTAAGTGATGCCTTATTTGACTCCGTGCTTCCAATAGGCTTATCTGCAAGGATTAAAAAGCGTGTAAAGTTTTTCTTGTTCGACTCAATTCTGCGCTCCATCACTTGTAAATCATATAATTTTGCAGCTAATTGATTGGCAATTGCTACGGTGTCAGTCAAGTTTTCTTCTCTGATTTTCTTGGCACACGCAGCTGTATCACTACTTTCAATGACTTGTAAATGAGGAAATTCATCAAAGAAATCACTGCATTGGCGAATAGCTATAGGATGTGATTGCACGTATTTAATATCTTTAAATTTTACTCCCGGTAGGGCAAGCAAATGCAGTTGGATGGCTAAATAAACTTCACCTACAATGGTAAAATTGTATTCCCTGAGAAGCGTATAATTGGGTAATAAACTTCCGGCGATAGAGTTTTCAATGGCCATAACCACAAAATCGGCCTTTTTATTTTTTAGTTCTTCGCAGGTTTGTTTGAAAGAATTGCATTCAACGGCTTCGATGTCTGTTCCGAAAAATTTAAATGCTGCCTCCTCATGGAATGAAGCACGTATACCTTGAATTGCTACTCTCTTTTTTTGCATTTTGTTGTTAAATAAAAAAGTCCCTGCGTTTTGGGCAGGGACTCTTTGCTAATTTCTATGTTAAGATTTATTGCATATTCTCCCCGCTCTTACTTTTAAAGTAAAAATACGCGTAGTAATATGTGTTTAATTTTGTCATCCTTGTTTTTTCAAATGTAATACAAAATTTAATTCTGTCAAAATTTAATTTTTAAAATTAGAATAAAAATCTAAACTCTCTATAATCTCCTCTTCGCTACAATAACTATCAAAATTGCAAGCTCCAATTTTACTTAATAATGAAAAGCTAATTTTACCTGCCGTATTCTTTTTATCATTCTTCATGAGCTCAAGCAAATCGCTGTAGCTTGATTTAGCAACCTTGTAGGCAGGAAAAACAGATCTAATGGCTTCAATAATCTCACGTAATTCTTCCTTAGATAATTTATTCTTCTTAGCAGAAAGATAGGCTTCACAGATAAATCCGATAGCAATGGCCTCCCCATGTAAAAGAGGTTTTTTATCATGCTGAAGTGAATAACTCTCTACCGCATGACCAATGGTATGCCCAAAATTTAAAATTTTACGAATTCCCTTTTCAAAAGGATCGGCTTTTACGACTTCGTTTTTAATCTCAACAGAGCGGTAAATAATATCGGAATTAAGTCCGGCGGGTTTGATAAACTTTAATTTTTCAAACAAATCGGCATCATAGATCAATCCGTGTTTAATGACCTCTGCATAGCCAGAACGTAGCTCTCGTGGATCTAGCGTGCTTAAAAAGGCATTGTGGATGAAAACCGCTTGAGGTTGAGTGAAAGTCCCGATGATATTTTTTACATTATCCATATCAATGCCCGTTTTTCCTCCTATAGAAGCATCTACTTGCGAAAGTAGGGTGGTAGGTACCTGCACAAAATCGATTCCGCGCTTAAAAGTAGAAGCTGCAAATCCGCCCATATCGGTAATTACTCCTCCGCCAAGGTTAATTAATATGCTATTTCTATCGGCACCAAAGTCGAGTAACATTTTCCAAACCCCAATGCAGAAATCAATATTTTTATTTTCCTCTCCGGGAGTAACTTCAATCACATCGAATTCAATATCGCCCAAAGCATCCTGTAAAAGGGGTAAACAATGGATTTCAGTATTGCTATCTACCAAAACAAAAACTTTGCTATATTTTTTTTCGAGAAGAAAATGTTTTAATTCTTGGAGACTGTTCTCAAAAAAAACAGAATAATTGATGCTTTCTATCGCTTTCATTTCACTTTTATTATTTGTCCGCGGCACTCCACCGTATCCCCAGATTTTACCTTTAAACGCTTGCGGAAATCTACTTCACCATTGTATTTAACTTCACCATCCGCAACCAGCATTTGCGCTTCGCCACCACTTTGTGCAATGTTTGCTGCTTTGAGCAACTGAATCATGTGGATGAATTCTCCTTCTAATGTAAAATCTAGCATAGGGCAAACTTACAAATTTTAGCTTTCGTATGTAAATGTCTCAATATTTCTAACTTTGCACATGCAAAAAATCGAGTTGAAGACTACAAATCTATCCTTTGATAATACAGAGAACGCTTTTGGCGGAAAAACAGACGCCGAACTTAAGCGTGCTTATTGGCTTTTTAAATTAATAAGCATCAATTTCTTGACTAAAATTGGTCCGCCGATAACCAATTTAGCCCTAAATATTGGCTTACCTATTAAATCTTTAATTAAAGCTACCATTTTCAAACATTTTTGTGGTGGTGAGAATATCAATGAATGTGAAGGTACAGTTAAGCAGCTTCATGAGGGAAGTGTAGGCTCCATTCTTGATTATTCGGTGGAAGGGGAGGAAGATGAGCCCGTTTTTGATGCAACTTGCCAAGAAATTATGAAGACTATCCAACATGCGGATGGTGATAATCGTATTCCTTTGACTGTTTTTAAGGCTACGGGACTCGGTAAATTTGCATTATTGGAGAAAATGGATGCCAAGCAAACTTTAGATGCGGAAGAAAGTGCAGCCTTTGAGCGATTCAAAAATAGAGTAGATCAAATTTGTAAGCTAGCACACGATTTAGATGTAAAAGTGATGATTGATGCCGAGGAAAGCTGGATTCAAGATACAATTGATGCGGTGGCTTTAGAGATGATGCGCAAATACAATCAGAAAAAGGCCATTGTTTATAATACCTACCAATTATATAGACATGATAAATTAGCTTCGCTTAAAGCGGATGCGGAAATTGCCAGCCAAGAAAAATTCTTAATGGGCGCTAAGTTAGTTAGGGGTGCCTACATGGAGAAAGAACGCAAACGTGCTCTGAGCATGAATTACCCATCTCCAATTCAAGCAGATAAAGAATCTAGCGATCGTGATTATAATCTTGCATTACAATTTTGCATTGATAAAATTGACTTGATTTCATTCGTTGCGGGTACGCATAATGAAGATAGCTGCCGTTTATTGGCCGAATTGCTTGATGAAAAGGCTATTCCTCATAACCATGAGCATGTTTATTTTTCACAGCTCTTGGGTATGAGTGATAATTTGAGCTTTAATTTATCTGCATTTGGCTATAATGTGGCTAAATATGTTCCCTACGGACCAGTAAAAGCGGTGATGCCTTATCTTTTCAGAAGGGCAGAAGAAAATACATCTGTTGCCGGACAAATGGGTAGAGAATTGCGTTTAATTGCGGTGGAGCTTAAGCGTAGGGGACTGAATTAGAATCGATTAGCTTAGAATTTTTCTTTCCCACTCAGGAGATCCCAAAACAAAATAAAGTCGGATGCAAGGCTATAAGCAGGGTATTTGAAGGTTGCGGGTTTGTTCTTCTCGAAGAAAAAATGTCCTACCCAAGCAAAACCATATCCCACAAAAGGGATGAGAATTAAAAGTCTTAAATCGTGGAAAAGTAGCGCAGCGGGAATGAGTAGAAGCACTAGCGAAGTGCCAATAAAATGTAAAATCCTACTTATAGAATTGCTATGTTCTTGAAGGTAAAGTGGATAAAATTCTTTTAATGAGCTGATTCTTTTGTTTTCCATGTCTTCTGTTTTAATCTTCATTACTTAGTAGTCCAGAGCCATATAAATAGCTTTCTAAACTCTCTTCAGGTAAAAGTAAATGCGTGTGCATACCGAGTGTGGCAGCAGTTTTTAGGTGCTGCGGACTATCATCAATAAAAAGTGTTTCGGCGGGGTTTAGTTGATGTTCTTTTAAAACAAATTCAAATATTTCTGGATTGGGTTTACGCATTTTCATGAGATGCGAATAGTAATCTTTCTCAAAAAAATGTTCGTTAGATTCCAAATTATGTTCCCTTTTTAGATAATCTATGATCCATTTATAATGTATTTCATTGTTATTGCTGAGGAGGAAAGTCCTGTATTTTTTCTTTGCTTTTAGCAGAAGATCGTGATTAGGCTCAGGCACGCCAATGAGGAGCGAGTTCCAGGCATGGTCAATTTCTGCATCAGTTAGGCTTGGGATACCAGCTACGGCGCGAATACCATCTCTAAATTCGGCAGGGGAGATAAAACCCTGTTCAAATTGATCGAAAATGGGACTGTGACCTTTATGTGCAAAGAAAGATTCTACGTTTTTGATGCCTAATTCGGAGAAACTTTGCTGTGCGCGATTAAAATCTATGGTGAAGATAACGTTACCGTAGTCGAAAATGATGTTTTTTATAGTATCCATAAACGATGCAATATATTCAATTTCTTTTTTTTGGGGATTGATTTGATGATTTTTTCTTGAATTCTGTATCAGAAAATAAGGCTTAATTTTTGTGGGATGCTTGTTTAGTCGAGAACAGGATATTTTTTACAAGTTTAAACCTTCTGTAAATCAAGCGCTTAATTTTATATTTTTTCATTTGATTTAATTCTGGAGTGATAAAAAATATCAGATGAAATAATATCCAAATTCAATTTCACATTTTGATTGAATTTGCCTAAATTTGCATTCTCAAATCTAAAACAAGATTTGAAGAGCGCCCATAGCTCAGTTGGTTAGAGTAGAAGACTCATAATCTTTTGGTCCCTGGTTCGAGCCCAGGTGGGCGCACAAAAAGCAAACTCAAAGAGTTTGCTTTTTTGCTTTTAGTCCATTTGGGCGAGATTTCATCGCCAAAAAAGTGGAGAAGCCAAGGAGGGCTCACGAAAAAAAGCAAAATGCTTTATTGATGAGAATTTAATTTGGATTTGGAGGAGTCTGGAGACTCCTGTTATTGATGAATCCGTAGAGGCGCGAAGGGCTAACTCTACAGTGGGGGCAAGCAGAATGTTTGGAATGCTCTCATAGTTATTAAATGCATTAACCACCTGTGTAAATCAATATTGCATCATAAAATCTAAAATAATCCACATTAGATTTTTTTATATTATTTAACAGAATGATAGGCATATTTGTTTCGTCAGATATACTCTTTAAATAGGAACCCACTACGATCTTGGTAGCTTTATTCTTTATGGAAAGTCCATCATTCTCGATTGGATTAGGAGTTTCATTTTTATACCTTGAAAGACAATTCACGTATTGTACCCCAATTAGTGAGGTATTGTTTTTAAAGTACTCTGACTTCTGCACTAAGGAGCTAAAGGAATTACCATCCTCTGGAAAAATATGTGCCTTTCCAAAACTTCCCATAAATATTGGCTCTTTTACCGTTCCTGTTTCTTGTAAAATTTGTACGGCATAGTTTAATGTACTTATCATATCCCCATCTCTTCTTCCAAATGGAATTTTATTTGGTGCATTAATAATTAGCATATAATCTAAGAATATATCCCCAAGTGCTTTTGCTATCTCACTTTTATATTTTTGGGTCTCCGTCAAAAGTTTTTCATTCTGCATAATTAGATATTTTACGTTACCAATATCGGATTGCTTTATCTCTTTAAGTATCTCTATAATAGACAATGGAAGTTTATCTTTTCCAAGCCTCATGAAATATTCCATTGCTACAACATACTCCCTGGTTCTATTCTTGTCTATTTCGAAATCAATACCTATGTAACGAATTCTATTATTTCTATCCTGTTTTATATTATATTGATATAAATTTTTAATTCTTTCATAAAATTTTGCCGTATCTACCATATTTGTCTGATCATATCCATCAAAATCTGCCAATATTTTAGTATCCCCGTATTTAAGAAATAGGTTCATTCCGAATGCAAATGAATGATTTAGTTCTATCAGAAAGCAGTTAACCTTCTTTTTTTGATGTAATGATCTAACTAAATCATTCCTGATAAGGTTGTTCATTTTTACCCAGTGAAGTTCATTCATTAGGTAGATTCTTTTTTGAGGCAAAAGATTGGCCAAAGAATTTATTAAGTCTGGTATCTCCTCTATTTTAGCGGAATTAACAATTACTGAATCTTCTTGTTTAATTAATTTACCTTGCGAATTTGCATTAGAAACAAAACTAAATATCGTTAAAAACACAACTGTAAGTATAGTAAAGTTAAATTTTAAAATACGAGCCATTTACTAAAGATTATGAATAAAGAATAAACAGGTCGGTTTCCTCCCCAGTTTTTAATTGCTAAAAAATTTCTTGATTTTCAGTATTGAAAATATGAACATTTAGAAACGGAAATCTATATTAACAAGAGCATACTAATATTAAATAAAGATATACAAAAAAAATGTATCTTAAAAGTTAAGAAACCTAAAATTGAAAGTTTCTTGACAATGATCTAAAATTCTAATTTGCAAAAAAATTAATTAGTTCGATTCTTGAAGGATCTTCATTAAATGAATCGATCAGATTCTTCAGCCCAGCCATGTTCATATAAACACTGGGCTACTCCGTCAGAATCACCTTGCCTTATAAGTCGTCAACAAGTATTAGCCAAACTACATTCGTGACCAATTGACAAAAAACCGGCATTAATCGATTGTTGTTTCTTTGGACTTAATTCAGAAATCTCAATTTTTTTAAGAGATAGTTTATTTTTTTTTCATACTATAAATTTTTAATTGTGATGAAAATTAAAAAAATATTTAATTCCAGTAGCGTCCGATAAAAAATAAACGTTTAGCCTAGACCACTCCGTTTATTCATACTTTTAAGTTACGACACTTTCAAGCATGAACAAATCTAAGAACTTTAGCGGTCTGGAGACTCCAATTATTTGCAAACCCTTAGTGACGCTGGCGCTGAACAAAAGGATAGTTGAGCCGATTATAATCTTTAATCGGCTCAATATTTTATTATATTTGAGCCGAATAATAAAATAATTGGCTCATGCAATATTTTTGGCAAGACAGTAAGTTTCCAGAATTCAAATTTAAGATAGAGGAATTCATTAGTAAAATACAAGAATTTGCTACCGGTTTAGGTGAGCTAAATGGCTTATTTGTGAATGTATCGGAAACCAATAAAAATGAAATTTTACTTCAAGTTATTTTGTCTGAAGCATTAAAAACTTCTGAAATTGAGGGTGAGTATTTTAGTAGAATAGATGTATTGTTTTCATTGCAAGCCCAATTGGGGCTAGTCAATATTATTAATCCCGCTAAAAATAAAGGAGCCAAGGCTATTTCAGAGTTGATGCTACAGGTTCGTAAGGACTATCAAAATCCTTTAACATTGCAAATGTTGAAAGATTGGCATATTACCCTGATGAAATCAGATAAAACTGTAAGGGAAGGAGAGTGGAGAAGTTCTACTGAGCCGATGCAAATCATTTCGGGTCGTGCAGGGAAAATTGAGGTTCATTTTGAAGCTCCACCATCAAAAGATTTGCCCCATTTATTAACAGATTTTGAAAGCTGGTATCAAAATTTTCCCTACCATGAAATAGGACAAATCGGTCGAGCTATGTTACGCTCAGCTTTAGCACATTTATACTTCGAGACATTACACCCTTTTGAGGATGGAAATGGCAGAATTGGTAGAGCGTTATCAGAAAAAGCCTTGGCAGAAACTTTAGAAAAACCAATAATTATTAGTCTATCGAAAAGAATAGAAGAAACAAAAAAACAATATTACCAAACATTAAAACTTAGTCAAAGAAGTCAAGACGTAACTGATTGGCTACATTATTTTTTCCAAATTATTATTGATGCACAAAAAGAGGTAAAGGAAACAGTATTATTTGTAATAGAAAAAGCGCAATATTTTGATCGTTTTAATAATCAATTAAATGATCGACAGCTCAAAGTCATCCAAAAAATGACAGATAAAGGTAAGGACAGTTTTGTGGGTGGGATGACTGCAAAAAAATACATGCTAATTTGTAAAACTTCAAAAGCAACTGCTACACGAGATTTACAACATCTGTTTGAAATAGGAGCAATTTGCAGAGAAGGCGAAGGGCGTAGTGTGAAATATCTTGTAAATTGGGGATAATTGGGATTTAGAGGAGTTTGGAGAACCTCGTTATTTGTTAATCTTTAGTGACGCTTGTGTTGAACAAGAGGACAATTGGGCTGAAAGTAAGGGGGTGGCTCGATTCTCCCTTTATTTGCTAATCCTGCTTTTTTGCTACTGCTATATTTTTTGTTTTAAGGATCTTTTCAATACGTTCCAATACGTTCCATAACGTAATTCACATACTTTTATTGTTATTTAATTAGTAACACGATTAGATTTGGTTTGAACAAATTCATTTATAGTTCAATCACATCTAATTTTTACACATGAAAACACCATTAACTAAATCCTTTTTTATGAAAGGATTACCTTGCACAGAAAAACTAAAACTTACTTTAGAGAGATCAGAAATTAAAAATGATGAAAATTCATTTTTAAAAGCTTTAGCACAGGGTGGATTTCAAGTAGAAGAATTAGCTAGAATGCATTATCCTGATGGAATTTTTATTGATACTAAACCTGGTCAATATGAAAAGGCAGCAAAATTAACTAAGGAAGCACTAGAAAATGAAAATGTAGTGTTATTTGAGGCTGCATTTTTGGTAGATGGATATTTTATCCGAACAGATATTTTAGAAAAGAGGGGTAATAAAATCAAAATCATTGAAGTTAAGTCTAAGGCTTACTCCCCTGATGATAAATTTTTAACTGCTGCTGGAACGATTAATGCAAAGTGGGAGGATAATTTATGGGATTTGGCTTTTCAAAGTTGGGTGCTTAAAAAGTTTTTATCTAGTGGTGATTATGAGATAGAATCAGTATTTCTATTCGTTGATAAAACTAAAAAGGCAAGTATTGATGGAATGAATCAATTATTCAGAGTCCCTGCTAATGGGAATCCAAGAACAGGAATAATCAGACGAGTGGAACAATTAAAAGATTTAGGTGAATCGATTTTAATTGAAGTAAAAGTTCCAGATGAAATTATTGAAGATATTCATGTAGGTAATCACTATCACAGCGTTGATGGTGCTATGATGTTTGCAAAAGCAAGAGACCTTAGAGACTATGTAAAGGGTAAGGATAAATGGTCTACGCCCGATCCAACTTATAAGAAGTGTAAAAGTTGTGAATTTAGAACTGAACTAGCTGAAGATGGTGAAGAGATTCTTTCAAAATGCTTTGCTACTGCTTTAAGAGTTCCAAAATTATATCCTGAATCTATTTTGAAACTTCCAACTATTTTTGAAATCTGGGATTACAGAAGTGGACCTTCTGGTCGTTTAAAGAGAGATAATTTGTTTTTAGAAGATCTAACTGCAGAGGATTTAAACGTATGCCCAGAACCAGGTAAAATATCACGTACTGATCGTCAATGGCTGCAGGTGCAAAAGTCAGTTAAGAAAGATAATTCGGTTTATTTTGAAGCTGAGGGATTGAAAAATGAGATGAAAAATTGGCAATTTCCTCTTCATTTTATCGATTTTGAAACTAGTGGTGCTGCTTTGCCTTTTATGAAGAATTTAAGTCCTTTTGAACAGGTGGCCTTTCAATTCTCACACCATGTTGTTTTGGAAGATGGTACCATAGAACATCAAACAGAATTCATTAGCAATACTCCTGGCGAATTCCCTAATTTTATTTTTGCTAGAGCGTTATACAGTGCTTTAAAAAATGATAAAGGAACTATTTTTAGGTTTCACAATCATGAAAATACCATTCTTAATGTTATTATTAAACAATTGCAGGATAGTAGTGAGCCCGATGCTGAGGAACTAATCAGTTTTCTCAAGACAATAACTGTATCATCTAAAAATAGCGCATCAGAATGGAATGGCGAAAGAGCAATGGTGGATCTTCATAGAGTGATTAAAGATTATTATTACAATCCTTCTACTAAAGGGTCTAACTCTATAAAAGATTTGTTGCCAGCTTGCTTAACTAGTAGCTCTGCTCTAAAGAATAAGTATAGTCAGACCATTGGTAATCTTAAACTGACTAGTAAAAACTTTGATCCAAATCATGTATGGCTAAAGTTTGATGGAGGAATAATAGAAAGTCCTTATAAAATGCTACCTCCTTTATTCGAAAATTGGGAGTCTATAGATATGGAAGATACAATTTCTGAAATGGATTATCTTGCAGACGGTGGTGCGGCACTAATTGCTTATGCCAAATTACAATATCAGGACATGAGTGACAAAGAACGAGACGAAATTACCAAAGGATTGCTAAAATATTGTGAATTAGATACTTTAGCAATGGTGATGATTTATGAACATTTGAGGGAGTTGGTCAATTAAAATATTGAATTATAAATATTGAATCTATTTTCAACAACATTTTGAATTAATATATAAAAATATGGATCAGCTAATAAAACTCGGTTTTACAGAATCGGCCCAAATAACATTTGAAACTGAATTTAAAATAAATTTTCTCAAAAATGAGGCCGCGACAAATATTCTATATGCTTTTGTCTTAGTAGATTCAGAGAATATTTCAGATTGGAAAGTGTTATATATTGGACATACACGAAAAACTTTCAAAAACCGAATGTATGGATATCAAAGAGGAAATGGGAATGGTGTAAATAACCGCCTGCATAATGTGGTTAAATCTTATTTGAAAATCCAAAACAAACAGGTTAAAATTTATTGTTTAACGGATCAATTAAACTTACTGGTTCAGAGTATAGAATTAGATTTGGCTGCTGGTTTAGAATATTCGTTGATAAGTTATTATGTTGACTATAATTCTGAACAAGGCTATCCTGAATTAATAAATATAGCAGGCAATAAAAATTACAAAAGCAGTAGCGTTAAAGAATTGGAAGAATTGGTTAAGTTAGAGAAGGAAGAGGAAGAAGAAAGTTATACCGCGCAAGATCAACCAGAACATACTTTAAAAAATAAAACTTTTTCTTATTGTTTGAATAAAACATATTGGGAAAGTCCTTTCCTAAATATTCCTTCTAATCTTTCTGAATATTTTGGAGATAATGGTGATACTGCTGTTTTTCATTTTTATAAAAATAAAAATTTGGTAAAATCAATACCTGTAATTATTAATCGGAATGCAGTCAAAAATGGTTCACCACGTTTTTACCTTAATGGGATAGATGGTAAGTGGTTTCAGGATTGGAAGCATCTAAATTTTGAAAAGGGCGAGAATACTAACGTAAGTATTATATCTAAAAATAACTTGGTATTTAATTATTAATATTAGAATTAAAAATAAATAGAGAAGCGGCTAATGAGATAAATTGATTTGCAGAGCGTCTTTTGCCTTGGATGGCAAGGGAATTAATTACAATGACACAGTTTATTTAACATACCAGAACCTTTTTGATTCAGTTTTTAAAAAGTAATAAGCTAATTATCTTTACTATTTCTGTATTCTTGTATCTCATCAAATATAGTTTTAATAATTGAGTAGACTATAGGGGCTAATAACGAGAATAAACAAATATAAGCCAGTATTGAGCTAACATTACTAGTGTCGCCACCATCCCAAATTGTAAACACATAAATAAATACGATAATACAAGCAAAGAAAAATACATGAAAAAAAACTATGATTCCAATTCCAGCTGAAGTTAAAATATTTATTGTTAGCCTCAATGGAACCACTATTAGTAATCTAGTTATAATCCATTTTCTACATATTTTTATTACGATATTTAATATATCCTCAAATATCTTAAAGGTAAATATTATACCTGCAAATAAAATTATTGACCAATAAATTAAAGCATAAATTAACATAAATAAAATTTCAGTTTATGATACCTTTAGATAATATTTTGCCTAATACTTAAAATCAATAAATATAATTGACGGTATTTTTTTAAAAAACTATGTATTTATCATCTTATTTTTCAACCAAATTCTCCAATAAATCATTGGCTTTTTGTCCCTTAAATCTAAATTTCGCAGTGAACTTTCTAGGATATGCCCATAATGGGTCTAAATCAGGGTTTTTGCTTTCACAGAAGACAAATTCAATTTTAAAGTAGTTTTTCAACTGTTTAATAGAGTAAATCTCTTGAATTGTCAAAGTTGGTTTATTGTTATAATTTTTGTCAAGACCAAATTTCCAAGGCGTATTGGATTCAGATTCTTTAAAATCAAATGGGATTTCTAAGTAATATGATTTATTCTCATGAATTAAATAAGTATTTATTGTTTGTTTATCTGTTGAATATGCTTTGAAATTTGAAATAGGATCAGAGTGATATTGAATGATACCAAATCCTTTTAAGCTATTGGGATCTTTCATAAAAACTACTAATAGTTATAATTCTAAGCTTTATTATTCCAGGAATGAATAAAGGTGTTTTTTGGGAATAGTTGATAGTTTCATAGGCTTAGGAGTTTTAATTATTGATAATAAAGTTATTTGGTTGATATTTTTAATTACTTTCAGTATTAATTATTGCGATATTGCCAATTATTTCAATTATCAATAATTATTAATGTTAATTTTTTGTTTAAAGAACACAGCGTCCATAAATACTTATCGATGGGTATATTGCAGCGTTACTACTGCCAATACCAAGCTCTTTCGAAGATGTAAATACGCTATTTAGATATACTTAACTATAACCAGTATGATGGAAATTTCCCGGTATTAGCAATTGGTAGTTAATAACGTAGAGCTCCTCACTCAAGGATGATTTAAGTGTTTAAGTAAACCCACCTGTATAATCTCTACTGATCGAACTAAATTTTTCAGCAATCTGTTTAGCCTCTGTACTTAATCAAAATCTTTAGGGCATGGATTATTTTATTTAATATATTACTTCCATGCCGAAAATTGTTGTCCTGAATTTTACCAAGCCAAGTGCTATCTAATTAACCCTGTGCATAGACTTTATTGAAGCCATCGGTAATTACCCAACTTTTTTTGTGTGGTCTCGCCCACTTGTCTAATTCTGCCATAGCTTCTGCTGGTGTTTTAAAATGTCCTTTGTAAAACCCGTTAATTGTTAATTTGTACATGATTTTGAATTTTAAATTACTCCTACTTATTAGGCTTTTCGGAATTTGCCCCGTTTTTTTAAGTGGTATCTGGACTCCACTTTTTATTGAAAGAATGTTAAAATGGAAAAAGATTTCCCCAGATGAAGACCATAAAAGTTAATTTTTGGATTGTTAATTTTTAGGAGAAAACTCAGGAAACAGATTACTCAATGCAGTAATCACTTCAGGAGCAGCTCCAGTTTTAATTCCATTATTTTCTTTAGTTAAAACTTCTTCAGCCATTTTTTTTGCTGCAGTTAACCCTTCCTCTTGTTTTTGGTTATCGCTGCTTTGAAGTAATTCAATTATGTCATTCAATTTTTGGGATATAATTCTACCTGCTTCTCGTCTTCTCTCCAACATCTGTGTAATTTCATCCAAGGCTTTATCTCCAGTGATTGAGGTGTTATCTTCTCCATATTTGAAATTGTGGTAATCAGATTGATTCCTATTAGCTCTTTTTTTTAAATTTAGAAATAAGAATAGGCCAATAATTATTAGAAGTCCGAAAAAATAAATCATATAATTTTATTTGAATATTGTCTTTAAAAAGTACTTAAACAGAATACAAGTTGTTATTAAATCATTTGTTTAGAATGATTCATAGCTGTGATTCAAATTTCTTGCAATCCCCCTAAACCCCACCAAACAATTACGTGAATTACGTTCCGTAACGCATCGGAACGGGTTTAACTTTTTTCGTTTGTTTTAATTTTATAGATTCATGGTTCTTATTTATATCTATGAATTATTACGGGGGCATATTTTTAATTGCAATTGTTTTTTTTGGGGCTAGTTTTTCATTTGCGCAAGAGCAATATTTTGAATGGGTGAACCCTAAAACCACTTTACGTGAGCGGATTGATATTAGGGATTATACCCATACAAAAGAAGATTCAAGTGGTAATTGGGTTACTGGAGATTTAATTAAAACATCTATTGCATCCCCAATTGGGCAGAAAATTGATTCTGACGAAAATAATTATTTCAATTTGAAAGATGGCAATCAAGTACTTTTTACAAGGAGTGGGACTCAGAATGTATTTATTTACGATACAAAGTTAAAATCACTTAGCCGTCTCGATAAAACAAGCTATGGTGGATATAATTTCTTCGCGACTCAATTTATTAGAAAGGATACTTTGTATAGTGCCGGTGGCTATGGATTTTGGAATTTCCACAATAAATTAACCTATTTTGATAAGTCAATGGGGGAGTGGGAAATGATTAGAACTTCAGGAACAGGCCCCAAAACAATAGTGAAAGGCTACCAAGGTTATGAAGCTGAGGAAGATGTGTTTTATTCTGGAGCTAGTGAAGACGAAGCCAGGGAAGTATCCATAGACAAGTTTTTCTACCCTTCCTTTTTTAAATATGATTTTAAAACGTCCACTTGGGAGGAGTTGGGTGAAATAAATTCAAAACTGCCATACAAAACAAATCGCGATATTTTCTGGACAGGCAAATATTTCCTTCAGGCAGACCAAGATAAATTATTTATTATCGATCCATCTGCCAATTCAGTTTTTTATTATTCAGATATAAAACAAATTCTACTGAGGGGAAATCATATTTTTATAAAAGGCGATTCCGTTTTTGTTTATTGGGATAGCAAAAAAAATATTCAAAAATTCTCAATTTCAGATGTATTGAGTAAGTCAAAAAGGATTGGTGATTTTTATTCTAAACCTAGTTATGTTCTTTATTCAGGTATTTCATTGATTTTATTATTGATTCTTACATCTATTTATTTTAATTGGAAAAAAGTTAGAAGATGGAGAGTGCAAGTAATTTTGGATCAGCAAGAGCTAGTTTTATTTGAAGCTCTTCTTAAGTTGGATGCAGGGTCTTATTTAAATGGAAATGAAGTTAATGATTTATTGGACTTGTATGGTAAAAGTTTAGAGAGTCAGCGGAAGGTGAGAATGAATGTTATTAATCAACTGAACTTAAAAATTAAACAGAAGTTTAACATCAATGATGCAGTCCAAAGAATTGATGATCCGAGCGATAAACGCTATAGACTCTATTTTTTAAACCCACGGTTCTTATCTATGCTAAAAAAATCGAGGTAAAGCTTTATTGATTTTAATATTTAGCTGCATTTGATTGTTCCTAATTTGATTATTGTGTAAGACGGACTTTCTTGCGTCAATTTGAGATGTTTTTTCTGCGTTATTCTGCGTAATTTGTGGGAGAAATTTTTTGAGTGT
Organism: Daejeonella sp.; assembly: GCF_017495225.1. Lineage (GTDB taxonomy): Bacteria > Bacteroidota > Bacteroidia > Sphingobacteriales > Sphingobacteriaceae > Daejeonella. The sequence goes on from NZ_JAFEIG010000014.1 coordinate 19,457, forward strand.
TTTGCAGGTATCTAGGCTTTGGAGTAAATAAAATTAATTTATCAGATGTTCCAAGCCTAAACGCAGAAATTGTCTGAACTGTGATTTATTTGATTGCGGAGATGCTGGTTTGTAAAAATAAATAACATGACTTCAAGAGCCGGGCTTCGAGAGCCTCAGCCACCGGGCTTCGAGTACCTCAGCCACCGGGCTTCGAGTACCTCAGCCACCGGGCTTCGAGAGCCTCAGCCACCGGTTGTATGATTTTTTGTCTCCCGCAGATGTTGCGGAATATCGCAGATTTGGAAATTTAAATTCTTAGAGATGTTTTTCTGGGAAGAGGAGTCTGGAGAACCTCACTATTTGTTAATCCTTAGTGGGGCTGGTTATGAATACAAAAGACAGTGCCGAGGTTTTTTAAAATCTCGATTTATCTTTTAAGTAAAATCAAATCAAAATACATTAATCTAGTAGGGAGATGAGCATCTAGGCTTATGCCAGTATATTCTTTCTCTTGTTCATCTGAACTAAATAAAGGAATAAATCCGTTTTCTGTATAATATTTTAGAGGTCCTAATTCGTTGTAGGAATCAACTACAATGAAGCGGCAACCTGTTTTATTTGCTCCATCTATGAACCAAGATTTGATGAAATCCATTAACTGTTTTCCAGTTCGCTCTTTTTCGCCCTCAATAATTCGATAGTTTTATTAACGCCCAATCTCCCGATTAATACTGCTGGGTAGGATTTTATCATCTTTTCTCTAGGGATTTCTTTAATTACCTTTTGTTTACGTGCATTGGGTAATAAAAAAGTCTTGATGCTATCATTTGAAATAGTAAAAGCACATACTATTACTTGTGGGTTTTTATCAAGTGTAAAGCAATATGTTTTGCCTAATAACTGCTCATGATAGTTTAAAGCATCATTGCGAAAAAAATCGTTTAAATCTGAGTTATCACAATCAAAGGGTTGGCATGCCTTTAAAAGATTACTATCGTAAACCTTAAAGGTGCACTTATTTAATAGAAAACCCAATTTGAATTATAATTTAGCTTTCGCTAGAATTTTTGATGCCACACTGGCTTGCTTGGAAAAATCAATCGTAGACTTGTTTGCATTATTTACACTTACTTTCTTGGTGAAAGTTTTTGCTACCTTATCTTTTAAAACAGGTATTGATTTAATTGCAATAGCCATAATGGTATTATTTAATTCACAAATATACATATTTTATAAAAATTATTGACCGTGTTATAATAAAGCATTATTCGTCATTTTTATAAATACGATAATCATTACCTTGTTTAGCAGAGAGTGTTTCCTCTATTTTTTTTGCGCCATAAAACTGAATCAACTCTTGTTTTTCTGATTCATTTCCACGGTCAAAAACTCTTCCAATTATTGCTTTATATTGCTTTTCCCAATCAATTAAATTGAAATCGGTATCCCAAAACAATGTCTTTCGGATTTGGGCTAAATTGGGAGATATTTTTTTTCTTTTCTGCTTCTCTTTTTTTATTTCATAATAAGCCTGTAAGATTAACATAGTACCCTCTTCTAGTCCGAGGGCTGAATCAATTTTTAAGGATAAAGAAGGTGTTAAGCCTCTTTTACCTTTTGTGATATCGTTTAATACTTGAGGATATTCTTGTAAAGAAAGCGCAAAAGGACCTTTTTTGAGATTGCGTTTCTTATTTCTCTCTCTAAAATTAATCCTGGATGGATGCCTTTATATTTGATAATCACCTTTTCCATATACAAATAATTGAATTAAAAACAGAAGAGGTTTAGAGGTGCTTGGATGCTCATCATTATTTACAAATCCTTTGTGACGATTAAGAAAAGGAAAGATGAATAATTAGTTATCCTTGTTATTTAAGAATTTGACTAATTAATTTTTTAGGATCTTGACGATTATCCCAAAAGGCCATAATAATTATTTGTTTGGCGTTAAATGTGTAATAATTACTGAAATGACCCATTGCAGATTCATGGATGTTTTTAATTTCAGATTCTTTAAATGCTTTGGGATTATTTAAAATTACGTCAGTATGTTTTTTTGTAATTTCTATTAGCTTTTCTGCGTATGCTGAACTTTTGTTTTTCTTTGTCCAATATTTTAATATTTCACGACGCTGTTTAGCCGCCGTTGAGGTCCAAACTATTTCCCTTTTAGCCATTCAAGATCGGATTTATCAAGATCGATTTGTGAAATTAATCGGCCGTTTTGAATATCATCCTCACTCATTTTAAGCATTAATTTTTGTTCCTCGGTTAATTCAATTTTTTGGTTTTGAGAGGTATTGCTATCCAGTAAATGCAATAATTCCAAAAGATAATCCTTGTCAGATATGGCTAATAACCTGTCAATAATACCATTCCGAATTAAATCAATTTGAGTCATTATTGTATATTTTCACTAAGTTAAAAAATCAGGCTTTCAATTGCAAATATCCCTAATTGCAGAATTAATATAGGTAATTTTTTCGTAATTTCAAAATTTGGCATTTGTGTATCCAAATTGGTGAAATTTAGAGTGGAATAATTTTTTTACAAAGTATTTTTTCTTTGTTGGCTTTTATTTCGATGTTTTGGCTTCGAGAGCCTCAGCCACCGGGCTTCGAGAGCCTGGCTTCGAGTACCTCAGTCACCGCGGGTAATTAATCTCTCTATCCTGACAACTGACAACTGATAACTGACAACTCCCTTGCTTCCCAATCCCAATTTTCTTACTTTCGACAATATTTCAAAATCCCAATATAATACCCAATCTACAATGAAAGTAATTATTGCCGAAAAGCCCTCTGTTGCCAGAGAAATTGCCAAAGTGTTTGGGGCTACAGGCAAAAAAGACGGATATATTGAAGGCAAAGGTTTTACGTTTACCTGGGCTTTCGGACATTTATTGCAACTCGCACCTCCTCAAGAATATGGTTTTTATGGCTGGAATGTGCATAATTTACCCATGCTACCAGCAAAGTTTAAACTTTCTATCCGAAAGGTAAAAACTAAGGACGGACTAGTGGAAGATCCGGGTGTGCGAAAGCAATTGGATATTATTCAGGCATTATTTGATGAGGCTACGGAAATTATCGTAGCAACGGATGCGGGACGTGAAGGGGAGCTGATTTTCCGCTATATTTATTATTATTTGAAATGCAAAAAGCCTTTTAAGCGCTTGTGGATATCATCCCAGACTGATGAGGCCATTAAAGAGGGTTTCCGGAATTTGAAGCCTGGGACTGATTATGACACTCTATTCAATTCGGCTCATTGTCGCTCGCAATCTGATTGGCTCGTAGGTATGAATGCCACACAGGCACTCAGCATCTCTTCAGGAACAAGATCAGTACTTAGTCTCGGTAGGGTGCAAACCCCCACTTTAGCCATGATTTGCTCTCGTTATCTGGAAAACAGAAATTTTGTTCCTCAGTTATTTTATCAGGTTAGTATTCAGGTAGATAAAGAGGGACAGGTTTTCAAAGCAATATCAACTGAAAATTTTAAAACTAAGGAAGAGGCACAGGTTTTACTCGATCAGGTGAAAGATGTAGCGGCTGGTTTTCCATTGGGCGCGCATATTTTATCCGTAGAGGCTAAACCACGCAAGGAGCCACCTCCATTATTACATGATTTGAGTAGTTTGCAGCAGGAGGCTAATAAAAAGCATGGTTTTACTGCCGATCAGACCTTAAACTTACTCCAAAACTTGTATGAAAGTAAGCTCATAACTTATCCCCGTACGGGAAGTAGATACATTGGTGATGATGTTTTTGCCGGAATTCCTGCTTTGCTTGATAAATTTAAAGATCATGAAGTATTTGGCAAGCAAGCCACTTATTTGATGGGTGTAAAATTGAATAAGCGTAGTGTGAATGTTAAAAAAGTGACTGATCACCATGCTGTTTTACCTACAGGTGAGACTCCTTATAATCTCCCAACAGATAAACAAGCCATTTTCGACCTTGTTTTAGGGCGTATGTTAGAGGCTTTTCATCAGGAATGTATCAAAGAAATCACTAAAATTACGGTGGAGTCGGGAGCGAAATATGTAGCTAGCGGGACCGTAATCAGCTCTGCAGGTTGGCGTTCGGTGTTTAATGATCCCGATGAGGAGAAAAAAGACGAAGAAAATGCTTCTTTGCCAAAAGTCAAGGAAGGGGAGGATCTAGCCATTGTTGACAAAGCCCTTTTAGAAAAACAAACCAAGCCGAAACCACTTTATAATGAAGCTAGTCTTTTGAAGGCTTTAGAGACTGCCGGTAAGGAGATTGATGATGAAGAGCTGCGTTATGCCATGAAGGACAGTGGTTTAGGTACTCCAGCCACTCGTGCGGCCATTATTGAGACGCTTTTAAAGCGCGATTATATTTCGAGAGAAAAGAAGAATTTAGTCCCAACCCCCACAGGATTAGCCGTTTACGAAGTTGTTAAAGACCATAAAATTGCTCAAGCAGAGTTAACCGGAAATTGGGAAAAGAGATTGGAAGAAATCCGTTCTGGAGCTTCTATAAGTGATTTTCAAGAAGAAATTAAGACTTATACACGTAGCATTACACAAGAATTATTGAAGGCTGGTGCAGGCATGAAGCTTAAACCTGTGGAGGCTGTTAAGTAAAATATTTGAAGATAAAAAAAGACCGATTGCATGTAAACAATCGGTCTTTTTTGTGTTCTCATAAATCTTATTTCACCACAATTTGATCGCAGTAAATCGAGAGTTTTTGTCCCGCACGAATATGCCAAGCGGGTGTTTTTAGCAGACTTTCGGCATGTACTTTGATGTAACGTGCTTTCGTGCCGACTTTCAACATCGCCTGAAAAGGCATAAGTGAAACTTTAATGATGTCTGGATTTTCATGCGGATTTGGATTATGCGGATTTACAATTGTTTGAACATCCGTATAATTTTCACCATCTGTGGAAATAGAATAACTCACTTCTTTTGGAAGGGCGAATAAATGCCAATCGGGTTGTGCTTGAGGGTTTAGGAAATCCATATTTACTGATTTTATTGGCATTACAGTTCCTAAATCAAGTACAAAATCCATGTGCTCACCGGTATAATAAACCCAATTTTTATCGGTTTCTTGCCAGGATTCATAAGAGCCAAAAATACCATCAGTGAGGCTTTCAACACTTTTAGATTTAGGGTTTGGATTAGTAATTGGAATAATCTTCTTACGGAAGGATTTTACCGTAGGCATAGCTTCCATATTATTGAAAATGCGGAGGTAAGATGCCCTAAAATGCTCTGGCGTGCCCGCTCTTTCTCTGATGAGCTTCACTTGGCTTATCTTGCATCCATCAGCAAATCGATTAACTAGAGCCTTCATTTCAGGTTTCGGTAGGAAATAACCAGTGCTTGCTTTCCTAAACATGGCTCTATTGGTGTCAATTTCGGTCCTTCCAATTTGGATTTCTGCATATTGAATTGGGAGTCGCGCAGTTTTAACACGCTGCAATAGTTTAGGGTTTGTTGCGACTGCTTTTTCGGCCTCATTAAACAATTGCTTGTATTGCAGCATCATTTCTTCCGATAAATAAGCGCTTTTTGCATGGATTGGATCACCAAAAATGCTAAGTACCATTCCGCTTTTTATCAAGGATTCCTGCATTTTTTCGATGTAAGATGCAATAAATGGAGCAGCAGCGCCAAAATATCCGCTAAGGAATTCGTTGATGATAACTTTATCATCCGCATCTGGATTCCACATTAATTTGCTGATGAGGTAGGAACGTAACAAAGCCATTTCGCCAGCTATCTCATTATTTGCCTGCATGAATAGTCCGCGGACCTGATTTTCCGTATAAAACTTAATATTTGGTTTTATGGTGTACAGATTTGGGAATGGTGAGATATAATTGGTGAACTGTACATTATAATCCCAAATTAAAATATCTTTTGATAATGCTCCCCAATCGCGTAAATCATTAGAAAATGCAGGGTCAGTCACAAATACAGGTGCCTGCCTAGAGCTCTCAATATTGCAGAGCATAATATTCACATTCGATTCAATTTCAATGTTTTTAGGGGCTTTGCGTGTGTACCAGTAGGCTAAAGTAGAAATGATTTTATTGGGAAACTCTTTAGCAACTTGATTCACGAAGTAAATAATGGATCCGCTTGGCACATTTCCATATTTCTCATTCAATGCTTTACATCCTTCACATTGGCAGTATCTATCGTTATCATCCTGACTTACAGACCAATAGGTAGCGCTTGGTTTTTCATCAATTTTAATTTTTAGGCTTTCAACAAGTACTTTTAAGACCTCGGGGTTCGACAAACAAAGCTGTGTTCCAGGATGACGTTTCCCATCAATAAAGGAATAATATTCAGGATTTGTTTTGGCGTATTTTTGTTGTGGAACGAGCGTATTGAAGGTATGAACGAATAGTCCCCAATCTGCCCTTGACGATAATTTATGCCAATTTGAATATTCCTGATCGGCCATATCACTATAGGATGTGGTTCGGTATTTTATGAGAGGCTCATAGCTATTTTCACCTTTTGGAATTTCGATTGATTTAGCTGTAGGATTGGCAGCATCCTCAGTAGCATATTTGCGAAAACCAAGTTCCTCTAATAAGTTAGAAACGCCAAAGATTAGTCCTTTTTTTGCTCCTCCAGCAATAATTAAATTGTTTTCAACGCTTTTCTGAATAAATCCAGCTTCTGGAAGTTGGTTGAAATTAATATCATTCGCTTTCGCAAATTCAGTCTCGCCAAGGTAAATACCATATTTAACAGTGCTTTTGCCTTCTTCAGCAATTGGGATGCTTTTAACAGCAAATTTTGATAAATATTTTTGAAGCTGTTGTGCCGCCTGTTTCTCTGTTGAGCTTATTAGGGCAGGAACAATAATCTGATAATCGATGATGTTTCCAGAGGCCAAACCTGTGCTTAATAAGCTGTCTCTAAGCCTAGAACTTACAAGTCCAGGTACAAAAGTTAATCCTGCAGCTACTATCCCAGTTTTTTTTAAGAAGTTGAGTCGAGAAATATTTCTATTTCTATCTGTGCTATTTGCCATTTTTAATATTATCTAAAAAATTAATTTAAGATAATATTTTTTGTTTGTTTAGGCCTTTTTTAAATAGAAAAAATGATTTTAATAGCTATCGATTTCTTGGGCTTTGTTATGAAATTCTGTCCTATAATTTTTCTATACTCGTGATTTTAGCTTCAAATTGAGGATTGTCGAGCACATTTTTAGAAAATTTATACTGGCTATAGCTATCGATATCAATAAAATCTCCTTTTTGTATAAAATTTCCGTTAATTTTAAGGTATTCATCAACTTTTAGCGATTTTAAAGCATCAATTATTTCCTTTTCGGATGATGGAACTATAGTTTTTATAATAATTGATTGATTTATTGCTCTAGATCTTGTGTCGTATGGGTCAAAAGCAATTCCTAATTTCAATTGAACAGAACCCGTATATAAATAATTATCTGTTTTTTCAATAAGCTTGACTTGCCAAGAATTAATTGATAAATCCAATGAATCTTTGATGTAAGATTTTACAGCCGGAATATTTTTTTCGAGTGCTGCATTTCTAAGATCTTTATCCATGTTAGTTGCATTAACAGCATCCCTCAGTAGTTTAACATAAGAAATAAATTTAACCTGATTATCAGATCTTTTATCTTCAAAGTTCTCTTTATTGCATGAAGAGAAAATTATTAAAATCAGGAACAGATAGCGTGTTTTCATAGTTTAAAAATGTAAAAAAAAACAACTAATTGCATAATAATTTCTAAAGTTTTCATGAATAATTATAGACAGAATTGATATAATTTATTCATTCAGATTCATGAAATTTCAATTAAGGAAAAGATGTAAAGCAATTCTGTTATTTTTTTTGCTAAAATGTAATTCAATAGGTTTATTATTCAATAATTTATTAACAGAAAGGTAATTGAATTTCGGTTAACTGGAAATGATTATAATCAATAATTTTATTGATAATAATCATAAATATTGGAGTCTTCACCAATTAGCTTTGTTTTAGTAGGGTTTTTATTGCCTTAATATTTCTGAATTGTTATTCCTGATTTTTGGATAATTAGGCAAAGCTGATCCCCAAAATGGCTTTGTAAATGGATGATTGTTTAATATAAAATTATTGTATTATGGAATTGCGTTATAATAATGAAGTAAGCATAGCAGTCGGTGAAATACGGCTAAAAGGCATTTTAAGTATTCCTGAGCATTGTTTGGGGATAATTGTATTCTCTCACGGAAGTGGAAGCAGTAGATTAAGCAAGCGCAATCAATTTGTAGCTGAGAGTCTGCAGAAAAGGGGCTTTGGAACCCTGCTTTTTGATCTTTTAACTCCCGAAGAAGATTTATACTATTTAAATCGTTTTGAAATTGATATGCTTCATGAGCGATTGATTGCTGCGACTAAATGGTTGCAAAAGCATCCATCTGCGCGAGATTTGGGTATTGCCTATTTTGGAGCAAGTACTGGCGCTGCCTCAGCTTTAATGGCGGCAGCTAAATTGCCCGAAGTATTTGCTGTGGTAAGTAGGGGTGGAAGACCTGATTTGGCAATGGATGCTCTAGCAGATATCAAGGTGCCATGTTTATTTATTGTGGGTAGTTTGGATAGTGAGGTGCTTAGCTTAAATCAGAAGGCTTTTGATAAGCTTTTTTGCGAAAAACATCTTGAAGTAGTGGAAGGCGCGAGTCATTTGTTTGAGGAGGAAGGAAAATTGCAACAAGTAGCTGAATTGGCTTCTAATTGGTTTAAAAACCATATTCCCGCACTAGTGGTTTGATTTTAAAAAATATTGCATCATGTTTAAGGATAGGATAGAGGCGGGAAATTTACTAGCTGCACAGCTCAGTGCGTATAAATCAGACCAAGGTTTGGTGTTTGCTATACCAAAGGGTGGAGTGCCGCTAGCTTATGTTGTGGCCAAGGAGCTGGGTTTTCCGATGGAAATTGTTTTCACAAAAAAAATTGGTCATCCGAACAATAAAGAATATGCCATCGGTGCTGCAAGTCTGAATGATTATTTCGTAATTCCTCATTACGATGTTTCGGAAGAATATATTCAAGAGGAATTAAAGGTGGTTAGAGAAAAGTTGCGGCATATGCAGGATAAATTTATAGATGATCATAAGCCTGAAAGCCTTAATGGAAAGACGGTGATTATTGTGGATGATGGTATGGCTACGGGAAATACAGTTATAAGCACTATCAACTTAATAAAAAAGAAAAATCCTGCTAAAATTATTATAGCCGTACCAGTGGCTTCACAAAGTGCGGTACAAATGGTATCTAAAGAAGCTGATGAAGTGATTGTACTGAAAACGCCACCAGATTTTAGTGGTGTAGGCGTTTACTATGAAAATTTTAATGATGTGACTGAGCAAGAAGTGCTTCTCTATTTGGAAAAATTGCGGGAGCTTAAAATGCTACATTAAAATAGATCAGGAGCAGTGTTATTTTGCTCCTGATCTAAATCGAGATTTATTTAAAGCTATCTACTTCTCTATAGGCTTTAATGAGTGCAAGCTCGCCTTCTTTACCCGGAAGGGAATTGCCATGCTCCATGCCCAAAATGCCTTTATATCCTTTGCTATCGATATATTTAAATACATTTCGATAATTGATTTCGCCGGTTGTAGGTTCTCTTCTTCCAGGATTATCACCAATTTGAATATAGGCTATTTCATCCCAGCATTTTTCCATGGTAGGAATAAGATTACCCTCATTTTTCTGCATGTGATAAATATCATAGAGAATTTTGCATGAAGGGCTGTTTACTCCTTTGCAAATTAGATGAGTTTGATCTGTATTGCGCAGGAATAGGTTTGGCGTGTCGCTCAGCGGTTCGAGAACCATAATTAATCCATGAGGCTCCAAGATTTCTGCGCCTCGTCTGAGGGCTTCAATTACATTGCCTGTTTGAATTCCGATAGGAAGATTTCTTTCAAAATCACCTGGGACTACGGTAACCCATTTAGCATTGACGCGTTTTGCCACATCAACAGCTTGGCGGCACCCTTTCAGGAAAATATCGATGTATTCTTGCTTGCCTGCTGCCAAGGTATTTGCTCCATTTCCGCCTTTATCCACCACAAAAACGCCCATGGTCATTCCCAATTTAGCTAGGGTATTTCCAATTTCTTCTTGCATGGCTATCGGGCGACCCATCATGCCATTGTCTTCAATACTTCTAAAGCCCTGATCATGCATAAATTTGATCTGGTCGATAAAATTATTTCCAGCATGAGCTGCAAACATTCCAGCATGCGGGGCATAATCTAAATTGAATGTCTTTTCAGCTTTTCCAGGACCTTTGTTGTTAGAGGCCTGTGCCGAAAATCCCGCAGCAAGTGAAAGTCCTAAAAGTCCGGAGCTTTTAATGAATTCGCTTCTATTCATGGTTCCTATTTTTATGCTTTACAGCAGATTAAATAACTTTTGTTACTCCCGGAATAGCATAAGGATAGTTTCCTGATGCATCTGGTAGTACTTTTGGCAATGCATCCCATGCTAAACGCTCCGGCATAAGGTCGATTTGTGAATTTAGTGCATCATCCCATTTAATTACATCGCCTGAATACGTTGCATAGCGTCCCATAATTGCTGTCATAGTACTTTTGGCTGCATTTTCGGCATCAGCAAACTTATATTCATTGGCAGAAATTGCAGCAAATAGCTCATCATGCTCTGTTTGATATGGGTTTGCATCATTTTTGCCATAGTAATCAACAAGTACATTGCCCTTGTGATCCCAAATTTTACCTCTGTTGTTAGAATCGAAATAAACTTTTCCTTTAGTACCCTGGAAAGTCTCGTCAACTCTATTGCCACCACCGGTAAAGTGGCGACACTGACTTGAAATTACCGATCCATCGTCATAAACGAATTCAACTGAGTGATTATCATAGATTTCGCCATAGTCTTTTCCGGTGCGTAAAAAGCGGCCACCAGCACCGTATGCCGATACTGGGTATTTATTTTTTGCCCAGTTAGCTACATCAATATTATGAACATGCTGCTCTACGATATGATCTCCACAAAGCCAGTTAAAATAATACCAATTTCTCATTTGGTATTCCATTTCAGTCTCATTTGGCTTCCGCGGATTTACCCAAACACCTCCAGAATTCCAATATACTTGACCGGCAATTACATCACCAATTTCACCTTGGTGTACGCGATCCATTAATTCTCTATAATTTTTCTGATAGTGACGTTGAAGTCCCACAACAACATTCAATTTCTTGCGCTTAGCTTCTTCGGCAGTGGCAAGCACACTACGTATGCCTGGGGAGTCTGTAGCCACCGGTTTTTCCATGAATATTTGCTTGTTCTGTTTTACAGCTTCTGCAAAATGTGCAGGCCTGAATCCGGGAGGGGTAGCTAATAAAACTACATCAGCAAGAGCAATAGCTTGTTTATAGCCATCAAAACCAACAAACTTTTTATCATTCGGAACATTTACTTTTTCAGCACCATATTTTCCAACTAATGCTTTGTAACAAGTGTCAATTTTATCAGAAAAGGCATCGGCCATAGCCACCAATTGAATATTGTACTTGGTACTCAATGCTTGAAATGCAGCACCGGTACCGCGACCACCACAGCCAATTAAGGCAATTTTAATGGTATCTGATCCGCTTGCATAAGCTCCAGCAAGTGGAATACCGCTTAACAATGCTCCTCCAGTGAGAATGGCTGAAGTTTTTAAAAAATCTCTTCTGTCTTTAGTAACTGAAAATTCGTTTTTCATTTTTATAAAATTTGTTATTAATAATCTGCTATGGGTGCTTGGTTATAGTATGCTTCAATTTCTTCTTTTGATGGTGTTTTTAATGGTCGTACAATTCGGATGCCCACAAATGTGCCACCAGTTAACCACCAATTGCTTTTTGGTATTTGTGGGTCAATTTGTTTCCATGCTGCTTCCGATCCTCTGCGACTTGCAGAACGTAAATCATTGGGAGAGTCTTCATAAGATCCACCTCTAACTGAATGAGGGTAAAGGCTTTCAACAGGAACTACAGGATCTAACGCTGTGCCATTAGTAAATTTGCTGTAAGCATCCTCTTTGTATTGATCTATGGTCCACTCCGCAACATTGCCATGCATATCATGAATTCCCCAAGCATTTGGCTTTTTACTGCCTACAGCTTGTGTTTTGGCATTGCTATTCTTTGCGTACCAAGCATAATCATCGATATTTGAGCCTTCTGGGAAGGAGTAGGGGCCTTTTGTTTGCGCGCGACAAGCATATTCCCATTCGGCTTCTGTGGGCAGTCTGTAGAATAGCCCAGTTCTAGTATACAGCCATTTACAGAATTGAACGGCTGAATAATGGGTCATCCCAATAGCTGGAAAACCTTCTTTACCCATGCCCCAAGTCATGTCGACATATGGACGTGTAGGGCGGGTAAGAGCATCTACTTCCTGACTTAAAGGAACGGTGCTGCGTTTAATTTCCTGATTTTTATAAACGAAGGGTTCGTAAAGATCCCATGTTATTTCATGTTTACCAATCCAAAAGGGACTGATTTTTACTGGGTGTTGCGGACCTTCATCTGGGCGTCGGCCTGGCTCATTTTCTGGACTGCCCATTAGAAATTCACCACCTGGAATTGCGAGCATATCAAATTTTAGATCTGTACCGCTAAGTTCTTGGGTATAGGGACTGAAATTCTTAACCTGTGAAAATAGTACAAAAGGGAATAATAGGAGTGTAAAAAGACTTGATAATTGGGGAAAGTATGTTCTCATTCTATGGTTTCGAAATTGCTTTTAGCTTTTTCGTTTGTTATTTAAGATATATAATTTAATAATTAAATATCATCTTTTTTTGACAAAAGAATATGTGTTTTTTAAAATTATTCAAAAAAAAGCAGGAATTGATATAAAACCAATGCCTGCTAATAATTTTTATTATTTATTAATGGCTTATTTGCCTATTCTATACAATCTACCTTCATCTGTCACGGCATACAAAGCGCCATCTTTTCCTTCAACTACTGCTCTAAAACGCTGGTTTTCAGTAGTTAGTAGTCTTTCTTCACCAATAACCTTATTATTTTTAAGTTCAAGACGAAGTATGTGTTTTCCACTTAGACTTCCAATAAAAAGATTGTTTTTCCATTCGGGAATGATGTTACTGCTATAGAAAGTCATGCCACTTGGCGAAATGGAAGGATCCCAATAATAAACTGGTTGCTCCATTCCTTCTTTTTGCTGAATTGCATCACCAACCTTGGCTCCACTATATTCAATTCCATAAGTGATGGTTGGCCAGCCATAATTTTTGCCTGCTTTGATAAGGTTTAACTCATCGCCACCTCTAGGTCCAAATTCGGCAGTCCAAATATCTCCTGTTTGAGGATGAAATGCCAAACTTTGAACGTTACGGTGACCGTATGAATAGATTTCAGGAAGCGCGTCAGCTTGGTTTAAAAATGGATTTCCAGCACTTGCTTTTCCATCTTTAGTGATGCGCATTACTTTTCCATTGGCAGAATTTAAAAATTGCGCCTGTGGTCTTGTTTCTAAAGTTGAACGTTCGCCAGTAGTAATTATCAAATCGCCTTTTTTATCAAAAAGAAGTCGGCCTCCATAATGCAGAGTGCTTGAATGCGCCGGATTTGCACGATAGATAACTGTTGCATTCTCGATCTTCTTTTCATCATCAGAAAGTTTACCTTTTGCAATAGCAGTTAGGTTTCCTTGCTCTGATTTCTCTGAAAAGGACCAATAAACCATTCTGTTTTTTGTAAATTCAGGATCGATTGTAAGTCCCAATAAACCACCTTGACCAGCAGCATTAACAGCCGGTAATCCTGTTATTGCCTCGCTTACTTCTCCCTTAATACTCGCAATTTTCATAACACCAGCTTTCTCGCTAATTAAAAGTCTACCATCAGGTAAAACTGCAATACCCCATGGTCTTTTTAATCCGCTAGCAATTGCCTTAGCCTGTATTGCTTCTTGCGTTTTTATTCCGGCAATTCTTGTTTGTCCTTTAAATGCAGATGGGTAGGTACTGTTAGGAGCGAGTTTCTCTACAGGATCTGTATTTTGTGCAAATGTATTGTTGCCAAAGCTGCTGATTATTAGCACAATAGCACTTAGGGAAATTGATATTTTTTTTATCATATATTATTATGAATTATAAAAGATTGAATATTAATTTAAAATTAAATTATTTAACTCAAAGTACTCATATCTATCACAAAGCGATAATGAACATCTCCGGCAAGTGTTCTTTCATATGCTTCATTAATTTGGCTCATTTTGATGAGTTCAATATCAGAGCTAATATTATGTTCAGCACAGTAATCGAGCATTTCTTGGGTTTCTTTAATTCCTCCAACTAAGGAGCCAACTAAACTTCTGCGTCCTAAGATGAGTGGGAATGCAGAAACTTCTGATGGCTGAGGTGGAGCACCTAAAATAACCATGACTCCGCTTGTTTTTAATAGCGCAAGATATTGATTATAGTCGTGTTGTGCAGAAACGGTATCAATAATAAAATCAAATGTAGAAGCCAAGCTGTTCATAGTTTCGGCATCACTTGTAATTTTAAAATGTTTTGCACCAAGGCGCTCAGCATCTTTTTCTTTGTCTTTCGAGCGACTTAACACGGTGACTTCGGCGCCCATTGATGAGGCAAGTTTAACGGCCATGTGTCCTAATCCGCCTAAACCTACAACCGCCAATTTATCTCCTTTTTTAACGTTCCAATGTTTTAGAGGAGAGTATGTGGTGATACCTGCGCAAAGTAGAGGTGCTACATTTGCTAGCGGTAATTTATCAGAAACATGGAGTACGAAATGTTCAGTTACAACAATATGACTCGAGTATCCTCCTAGTGTGATGGTTTTTTTATCTTGTGATGGTGAATTATAGGTCTGAGTATGTCCATTTTCACAATATTGCTCTAAATCATCATTGCAGTTATTACAATGCCTACATGAATCAACAAAGCATCCTACTCCAACTGTATCGCCAATTTTGAATTTGCTAACTGCCTCACCTATGCGAGTTACTTTCCCAACAATCTCATGTCCTGGAACGGCTGGGTAAACGGTTCCACCCCATTCATTTCTGGCGGTATGGATATCTGAATGGCATACACCACTAAATAGAATTTCAATTTCTACATCTTCTGGTCCTGGTTCACGGCGATCAATTTGCCATGGTTCAAGTGGTTTTTCGGCGCTAAGAGCGGCATATGCTTTTACTGATTTCATCTTTTTTATTTTATCTATGTTATTCCAAATTTAACCAATTTTAATGAATGTTAATTGTTTAAATGTCAATTAATCGATTTCATGACCGTAAACTAATTTTTTGGAAGAAATGATTTCAAAACTCAATTTTTATCCTAATTTTAGTTTTGAAAAATGAATATAAAAATGAATTTGAAAAAAATAATCGGTTTTTATGTGTTGATGTTCATATCATCAACCTTATTTGCACAGGCTGAGAGGTATCATTTATTGGTTGGGACTTATACATCCCCAGGAAAAAGTGAAGGTATTTACGTGTATGAGTTCAATACCGAAAATGGAGAAATTGCTTATAAATCAAAAGTTATACTTGAAAGTCCCTCATACTTTGCTGTCTCTCCCGATCGGAAATTTGTGTATTCAGTTAGTGAAAGTAAGGAAAGTAAGATTAATGCGCTTTCATTTGATGCGAAAAGTGGTGAATTAAAATTGATTAATAGTCGCCCTTCTGGCAGTGCTGGTCCGACTCATATTTCTGTTGATGCACAAAGAAAATATGTGTTTGCCGCGAATTATGGTGGAGGATCATTAACAGCCTTAGCAATTGAAGAAGATGGGAGTCTGGGGGACGATATTCAAGATATAAAACATGAGGGAAGTAGCATAGTAATGAAAAAGCCTTATGTACATTCGGCGGTAGTTTCGCCAGATAATAAATATGTTTTGGCGGCAGATTTAGGAACAGATAAAATTAACATTTATCGATTTAAGTCCCAAAATAGGCCTTTAGCACTTGTTTCGGCGGTACAGCCTTTTGCTTTGTTGGATCCGGGCGCGGGACCGAGGCACAGCGCCTTTCATCCAAATAAAAAATATTTTTATTCAGTTACAGAATTAAACTCTAAAGTTTATGCTTTTGAGTATAAAAATGGGCGATTAAAACAGATTCAATCTATTTCTATGATTCCTGAAGGTTTTACTGGTCCCGGACACGGTGCTGATATTCAAGTTTCAGCGGATGGTAAATTTCTATATGCTAATACGAGAAGTACCGTTAATGAAATCGCTATTTTCTCAATTAATCAATCGGATGGGAAATTAAGCCTAATTGATAAGCAGCCTTCTTTGGGTAAAAGTTCTCGTACTTTCGCGATTGATCCGAGTGGAAATTGGGTAATTTCAACAAGTCAGGGGACCAATGAATTAATCCTTTTTAAGCGTAATCAGGAAACTGGTAAATTGACAGTTACGGGTCAGAAAATCAGTATTGACAAACCATCTTTGGTGAAATTTGTTAAGATGGATTAAGAGTGATGTTATTATTTTTAATAAATAGGCCAGATTTGATTGCCATTATTGGATTTATTTAACTTCATTATCAATGGATTACGTACATTAATAAATTATTTGTTTAGATTCAGAGAATAATTAGGAAGATTTTGAAGCAGTATTTGGGGATATTTTATGTGATTTTGGGACTGATTTTGGGTCTTTCAAATTATGCTCATGCGCAAGGGACTTCCAATAAGGGGACGGATTTTTGGGTGGCCTATGCAGGTCATATTGATGGTAAAATATCAAAAATGACTCTGTTTTTATCATCAGATGTAAATACAAGCTATAAAGTAGAGGCAAATGGTGGAGTTGTTGAATCGGGTACTATAACAGCGAATACAATAAAAACTGTTTTTATTGATCCCAATGTCGTAGATGTTTATATTGGAAGTTCGAATGTTATTGAAAATAATAAGGGAATTCACATAACTTCAGGCAATCCAATTTCAGTTTATGCTATTATTTCTCATAACGCCAGAACTGGTGGAAGTTTAATATTACCTACAAGAGCACTTGGCAAAGAATATTATGCATTTTCTTTTCGTAACGAAGGTGGATCTCAATCTAACAGAGCACGTTCCGAATTTACTATTGTGGCCGTTGAAGATGAAACTGATGTTGAAATTACGCCAACAGTAACTTCAATTGATGGATCTAGAGTTGCAGGAGTTCCATTTAAACTACCTTTTCAATTAAATAAGGGAGATGTTTATCAGTATCAATCTGCTAATGATGTTTCTGGGACTTTAATAAAGACTTTGGGTAGCTGTAAACCTTTAGCAGTTTTTTCGGGGAGCACTTGGACTGCTTTTTGTGATTTTGGCAATATTAATCCAAATATTCCAAGTGGAGGGGATAATTTATTTCAACAGCTTTTTCCAGTTTCTGCTTGGGGAAAGAATTTTGTCACTGCACCTTTTTATAACACTGAAAATGGGAATATTGATGCGATTAGAATCATAGTCTCTGAGGATAATACCAATATTACAGTCAATGGAAGTGCTACAAACGCGTCTGGAACAACTCTTTCTAATCCTTATAATAAAGGAAGTATAATCACATATTTTACGAACAGTCCGAGTATTGTTAAATCTGATAAACCTATTGGAGTGGCTCAGTATCAATCTGCACAGAATTGTAATCCAGCGAATAGACCTACTGTTACTTTTCCTGGAGATCCTGAAATGACAATCTTGAATCCAATTGAACAAACTTTAAGTGACATCACTGTTTTTTCCAGACTCAATAGTGTTCCTGGAGTAAATACTTATATCACCAAATATTTCCTTAATATTATTATTAAAACTGCTGATGCACCAAGTCTCAGAGTTGATGGCGCCGCTGTATCAGGCTTTAAAACTATTGATTCGGAGTATTCTTATGTAATTATTGATGTAACTAGTTCATCCGATCAACACCGAATTGTTGCTAAAGGAGGTTTCGTTGCTATTGCCTATGGTTATGGTACTTTTGAATCCTACGCTTACCTCGCAGGGGCTGATGTAAAAAACTTATTTCAAAATATTACTGTTAATGATAAAGCCAATAATGTTTTGTCTAGTGGTTGTGTTTCTCAACCCTCTAAATTTGTACTTAAATTACCTTATCAAACAACCAATATTGTTTGGGATTTAGATGATGGTACCGGCCCTTTTACAGATTCAGCACCTACACATACAACAACTTTAATTGATGGTAAAGTTGTTTATATTTATGCTTATCCGAAGGTAGATCCAATTTATACTACTGCTAAAAAATATAAAATTACTGCTGTAGTTGTTAATCCAAGTCCCTCAGGATGTAGTAATTTAGAAACAATAGATTTAGATTTTGAGGTTTTTGATCCCCCAACAGCCTCATTTACAAGTCTAACAGAGGTCTGCACCAATGCTCCAATCTCATTTACTGATGCTAGTATTGGTAATGGAAAGGCTCTTAAGGGTTGGAAATGGGATTTTGGAGATGGTAATATTTCAATCCTTAAAAATCCAAGCCATACTTTTTTGGTAGCTGGCGATTATGAAGTTAAATTAATTGTTGAAGGCGAAACGGGATGTTTTTCGGATGTTTTTTCTCAGACAATACATGTTATTGAATTACCTAAGGTTGATTTTAAATATAGTAATCCTACTTGTGTTGGTCAGGATATCACTTTTACTGATTTATCTACTACAGCTGAAGGTAGCATCAATAAATGGATTTGGAACTTTGGGGATGGCGCACCTGATGAAATACGTTATGATGCAAGTCCATTTGTTCATCAATACACTGCAGTAGGAAGTTATAAGGTTACATTAAAGGTTTTTACGGATAAAACTTGTGAAAGTATGGTATTTGAGAAGGATGTTGAAGTTTATCCATTGCCAGTGGTAGATTTTGAGCTTCCTGAAATTTGTTTAAAGGATAGTTTTGCTCAATTTAATGATTTATCTACAATTTCAGACGGATCTGCTTTAACCTATTTATGGGATTTTGGTAATCCAAGTG
This sequence comes from Daejeonella sp., assembly GCF_017495225.1. Classification (GTDB taxonomy): domain Bacteria; phylum Bacteroidota; class Bacteroidia; order Sphingobacteriales; family Sphingobacteriaceae; genus Daejeonella. Next base: position 38,486 of record NZ_JAFEIG010000014.1, read on the forward strand.
CAGGAGCCCTAAATTTCTCGAACCTAAAAAATCCGACACACACTTATACTGTATCAGGAATATATCAAGTAAAATTAACTGTTACAACATCTAATGGATGTTCAGCGATTATGGAAAAGTCTTTTACTGTGAGTGGTGCGGTTCCTGAAGCTAAATTTTCAGTTTTAAATGCTACAGATCTTTGTAGCAATAAAGAAGTAGTTTTTAAGAATTTGTCTTCGGTTGATTTTGGTAATATTGCTAAAGTTGAATGGTTTTTCGATGATGGAGGGGATATGTCTTTTACCTTGATTGATGAAGATCCTGTTTTTGATAAAGAATATAAAATAAACTATCCCGTTTTCAGCTCTCCAGCTACAAAGTTATTTAAAGTCAGGATGTTGGCTTATTCAGGCGGTGTATGTTTTGATGAACAAATTCAATTTATTACGCTTAAAGCTGCACCTGAGGTTGTTTTTACTGCCTTGTCTGATATTTGCGAGGAGGCTACACCATTTTTGTTGACTCAAGCAAGCGAAAAAAGTGCTCAAGCGGGAGTTGGTGTTTATTCTGGAAATGGAGTAAAGGCTAATGGTTTCTTTGATCCAGCACTTGCTGGTCCGGGTAAACATACCATTAGTTACGTATTTACTGCGACTAATGGTTGTTCAGATTCATCATCTCAAGAGATTTTAGTTATGCCCACTCCAACACTTTCTGCTGGCCAAGATACTGTTCTTTTAGAAGGTGGTTCAATTAAACTAGAAGCCATTGCTTCAGGAAGTAATCTAACTTACAAATGGTTGCCTTCCATAGGCTTAAGTAGGGATGATATCCCAGATCCAATTGCAAGTCCTGTAGATGATGTAACTTATATTCTAATGGTAAAATCTGATCAAGGTTGTGTGGAAATAGATGAAATTAAGGTTAAAGTGCTAAAATTTCCTGTCGTTCCAAACGCATTCAGCCCTAATGGGGATGGTGTAAACGATATCTGGAATATAAAGTATTTAGAAAGTTATGCCAATGCTACGGTGACAGTTTTTAGCAGGTATGGTTCAATAGTTTATTATAGTTCGAAAGGGTATTCTCAACCATGGTCGGGGCAGTCGAATGGCTCGGATTTACCAATGGGTACTTATTACTATATCATTGATCCTAAAACAGTAGGTCGGAAGCCTATAGCTGGAAATGTGACTATTATTAGGTAGTTTCTTAGGGCTATAAAAAAAGAGAATCTGTTTAGATTCTCTTTTTTTATAAGCTAAAATCTGGCCCAAAAATCTACATTTTATTTTGATGGGGGAGGTAAAAGCACTCCATCTATCACATGTACAACGCCATTTGATGCGTTTATAGATGTGAGCACAGTTGCTCCATTGATCATTACTTTGCCGTTTTTGACACTCATTTTGACGTCATTGCCATTTATCTGGCCAATAATTTGACCATCAATAAAATCATTTGCCTTTAAAAGTCCCAATGATACATGGTACTTCAGAATATTTGCTAAGTCTCCCTTATTTGCGGGCTTTAATAAATTATCTAAGGTGCCTGTAGGTAATTTATTAAATGCTTCATTTGTTGGTGCAAAAACTGTAAAAGGCCCATCCTTACTTAAAGCATCAACAAGATCTGCAGCTTTTAATGCCGTAACAAGTGTGGTATGATCTTTACTATCGATAGCCACTTGGACGACGTTTCCTTTTGGCATTACATCATTCATGTTCGAATGAATGGTTGAGTCTGTTTTTTCAATTATAGTCGTTTCATCTGTCTTTTTTGTATTGGTTTGACAGCTCATTAATAATGAAAAACAGACCATTGAGGTAGCTAATAACATCTTTCTCATAATTTTATATTTTAGTTAATAATTGTACAAATTATCTCAATTGTTAAAAATCGCCTATGATTTTAATCATAGAGGGATATGTTTTTGCTACCTCCATTTAACTTATTATATCATTTTCAAATTTTGATAGTTACAAAAAAGCCGGACATCAAAAAATGAATGTCCGGCTTTTAATGAATTTTAATTTTCTAGACCCCTTGACTTATTATTGGGCTCAAGTGTTGTAATTGTTCTTCAATTTCTTCGATTTCAAGGAGCATTTTCTTCCTGTAAACTTCGGTTTGGTCGGTAATTTTTGGGACTAACTGTTTATAATAATCAATTCCTATTTGAAGTTGTTCTTTAAATTTGGAAACATATTTCGCTTTTTTATCGCTCATGTCTTGCAAATGTTTGCTGATGTCTTTCTTTAAATAGTCGACATATAGATTTAACTCATTTACAAAGAGATTCGGACGGTCAACATCATTCAATAAGTTGAGTTTTCCATAAATATGGTTTACCATCTCATCAAGAGAGAACTTACCACTGAAATAGGCAATATTTGGTCCCGGGCAAATTGTAACTGCAGTGCTTTCTTTAGGCTTGATAATTCCGTTTTTAAGGTAAGCAGGAGTCGCTAGTCCCTCACAAAGGCATACTTTTTCAGTTATTTCATTAAATTTTGATTGAAATTCTTCTGGATTTAATCCTTCAGCTTCCAATTGTTTAATCTTTAAATTTTGATATTCTCTGGATGCTGTGCAGATAGCTTGTTCAGTAAATTCAGTATTGGTTGATAAGTATTTTTTAACACAAGGACTTCCCGGTCTTCCTTTTTCTATACGTTCCAATCTTTGTTTTTCACCCGTGCTTTTTTTGAAATTATTGAAAGGTATCCCTAATGGTGAAGAAGCACTCACGTAAAAATCATCTTTTTCTGCGGTTGAAAGAAGCTCTAAAGTTTCTTCATCAACATTTGTTGCTTCTGGAACTAATAAAAACGGACTTCCCCATCCAGTTGCATCTAGCTGATAGTGCTTTAATAGAAATTCATTCTCATCTGCTGTACCAATCCCACCCTGAACACTAATTTTCATGATTGGAGCATGGTTTAACTGAATTTCTTTTTCAAGAATTGCCTTGTTATACATCTCAAAAAGCTCATCAATCATTTCTTGCTTTTTCGATTTAAATTCTTCCAAAATCGGACCTAAAAGATAGCCATCTGTTGCAAAAGCATGACCCCCGCAATTTAATCCCGATTCAATTCTAAATTCTGATACCCACAATCCTTTCTTAGCTAAAAATTTAGCCTGGATTAATGCAGATCTGAAATCGCTCACTTTTAGAATAATTGACTTTTTGAAATTGCCATTTTGATCCGGAAAGAAGTCTTTAAAATTTTCGAGATAGCTGTAAAGACGTGGGTTCATCCCTGCAGAAAGAACAAGGGCGGAGTTAACTTGACTTTCAGCAAATCCCTTGAGCGCTGTAAGTGAATCAGATAATTGCTCACCATTGGTGTCTGGATTCATCCGGTCAACCTTTGCCATGATATTTACTTGTATCTCGCCTTTTTGCATTTCATCACGCAATTCTTGCTCCAAGGCAGAAGCTACAATGCTATCTTGCTTGGAAAGCATTTGCTGATACTTGCTTTTTAGGGGAGAAGAATTAGGTAATAACTCAAAATATCTAACAATATCAGAACCCTTCTCGAAGGCTTGTTTTTTAAGTTCTTCAAACTGCTCATCTACAATTTTTTTGATCAGATTAAGATAAGCTGTGATGCGTTTGCTTCTAAAATCAATCTCCTTAAGATCAATTGGAATAAAGGTTTCATTACGTTTTTCAGTATAAAATTGACGCATACGTTCAATCAATATATCGTCAACAATCGAAACCACAGAACTAATCCCATAACGGGCAACTTTAACGGGCGTATCTACTGAGTAGGCTAGCCCTAGGACAGGAATATGAAAGGTATGACTCATGAAAAATTAAAAATGGTTAAATTCACGAATACAAATAAGAGGATTTCGTAGCTCTTAAAATATGACAGAGGTCACATATTTGCGAATTTTCAAAATAATTATTCAATTTCGAGCTTTTTGATTAATTCGGCACTCTGCGCTCGCCCTTGTTCAAGTCGGCCAGCGAAAAATGTTTTTACTTGTTCAAAATGTTCTTTATAACCTTTCATGTCGCCATAGCCAATTATCGACGACCATTCACGTACTGCCGAATGGAATTCCAAATCGTCGCCACGGATGGTTTTATCGAACAAGGCCGTTTCAATAGACTCCTCTAAGAGTTCTTCATTTTTAAAGAGGTATTCAGCAATTCCCAATCTGAGTCGGAAGGGTGGTGTTTGGCAAATTAAATTATCGTATGGATTTATTCCTAAATGGTACCAAGCATCCACCATGCTTAGCAGGCTTAGATGGGAATTAGGCTTCCGATTTTCAGATCCAGCAGAAAGTGAGAATTCCTGCATCACCTTTTCATTTAACATGAGTGGTTTATGATCTTGCCCGAAAATAAAATCTCTAGCCTTATAAAGTCTTTTTCTAAAAATATCAGCCTCTTCCTTAATCATTAGCTTAAATAACTCAGATTCCGACTCAGCATAACGTTTTATTTGATGCCTTGCATAGGGGTTTAGGATGGCTAAACCACCATAAATATGTGCTTTATAACTAAAAATACGAAGGGTAATTAGGATTTTAACATTATCAATTCCACCTAAATATGAAGCATTTTCCCATGGAAAAAATCCGGCTTCCTTCCATGCAGTCCCCATACTTTCAAATCCCATGTGTGTAACAGCTTGTGTATCAGCTACTATCTTATCATGCTCATGGTAATCAGCAATTTCATTCAATACAGAGCCAAGTGATGAAAGAATATCTGTCATGCGTTGATAGGCTTCCTTAGTGGTTCTGTGTGGAATCACAATCATTTTTTGTCCCTTAGGATCAAAACCTGGTCCGTGAAGTGAATGACAGGTAATAATATGTGAATCTTTAGGCAGATATTTTTCAAATGCCTCAATTTCAGGGTGTTTCACAGAAGTCTGGCCTGCAACAATGGCGCCGTATTTGGTATGAGGTCCATATTGACTCAGGACTTCCGCAATGCGTTCGGCTTCAACAGAATAGAAGATTACATCGGAAATACGTGAAACTTCTTTCCCATCTGCTAAAATTTCAATGCCATAGGGATTGAGTTCGGCTTCAAGATGATCTCTGCGATGCGGTAAGTCGCATCCATAAACTCTGTAACCAGCTTTTACCAGCGATTTAGCATAAACGCAGCCCATATCACCAAGGCCAATAATTCCTATGTTCATTATTGAATATTTATTTTGATGCTGATAAGTTAATCTACAATAGTAACGGTTACGCCCATGCTTTGAAGCTGATTTACAGTATGTTCGGAAATGCCACTATCAGTGATGATATGATCAATTTCATCAATATTGCAAATTTTCCCGAAGCCTCTTTTGCCAAATTTTGTAGAATCTGTTAAGACTATGGTTTTTTGGGAGACACTTATCATTTGTCTGTTCAAATGAGCTTCCATCATATTGGTAGTAGTTAAACCAAATTCTAAATCAATACCATCTACGCCTATAAATAATTTGCTGCAGAAAAAATCATTGAGAATTGCCTCAGAATAGGGCCCCATAACAGATGATGAGCTCTTTCTAAGGATTCCGCCTAACTGCATTACTTCTGTATTTGGATGATGAGATAATTCGAGTGCAACATTTAATGCAGAAGTTATGACTGTGAGGGGCAAGTTTAATGGAATACATTTTGCAAAGGCTAATACTGAAGTTCCTGATGCAATAATAATAGAATCGTTTTCAGTTACGAGCTTTGCAGCTGCTTGTCCGATGTTCAACTTTTCGTCAGATTGCAATTGCTCCTTTTCATTCACAGAGCGATCTACAGTATATGGATTAGTTAATGTTGCACCACCATGTATTTTAAAAAGCAAACTTTTATCTTCAAGAAGTTTTAAATCCTTTCGAATTGTTACAGATGAGACTTTTAATTCATTACATAAATCTACTACATTTATGTACTGTTCTTTTTGTAGTTTTTTTATAATAAATTGATGTCTTTCAGCTAAACTGATCATTTTTTGGTACTTTAACGTATTTGCAAAATAATGAAAATATTCCAGAAAAACCTACATTTTAATAAGATATTCATTTTTATTATTTTGATTTATAATTAAAAGCTTTCGAAATGATTTCTTATAATTGCGTATTATTTCGTATTATTACTTTTATGCAATATTCTAAACAAGACCGCAGTGTTTTAGAGGAAAAATTTGAGTGGGATTTAATCGTGATTGGGGGTGGAGCAACCGGCCTTGGAACAGCACTTGATTCTGCTGCACGTGGATTTAAAACACTTTTGGTGGAGCAGTCTGATTTTGCAAAAGGTACATCTAGTAGAAGCACTAAACTTATTCATGGAGGGGTTAGATACCTTGCTCAAGGCGATATTTCATTAGTTTACCAGGCTTTAAAGGAGCGTGGGCGACTTCAAATTAATGCCGCACATCTGGTTTCGAAAGAAGAATTTATTATTCCTTGTTACGATTGGTTCTCTGTTATTAAATATTTAACTGGTTTAAAAATTTACGATTGGTTAGCAGGTAAATATAGTTTTGGGAAATCAAGGTTTTTGTCTCGGGCAGAGGTGCAGGAAAAAATTCCAGGATTAGTTGATAAATCGCTCACTGGAGCAATAAGCTACTTTGATGGTAAATTTGATGATTCCCGTCTCGCGGTTAATATTGCCCAAACTTGTATTGAAAATGGTGGGAATGTATTGAATTATGTTCAGGTAATTAAGCTCCTGAAAAATGTTGAAGGTAAAGTTAATGGTGTTGAGGTCATTGATTTATTGACTAATACTTCTCATTTAGTCTATGCTAAAGTTGTTATTAATGCAACGGGTGTTTTTGTTGATGATATTTTGAAAATGAACACACCGGGTGCTGAAAAAATGGTTCGGCCAAGTCAAGGTGTTCATTTAGTTATTGATAGCAATTTTCTTGGGAGTAATTCTGCATTGATGATTCCAAAAACATCGGATAATCGTGTTCTTTTTGCGGTTCCATGGCATTCTAAATTATTAGTCGGAACCACTGATACTCCAATTCAGGAACATAGTCTTGAGCCGCGCGCGCTCGAAGAAGAGGTTAATTTCATTCTTGATACGGCATCAAAGTATTTTAAAAGAAAAATTGATAAGAAGGATGTTTTAAGTGTTTTCGCAGGTTTGAGGCCCCTTGCAGCACCTAGTAAAAATGATAGTAATGCTACTAAAGAGATTTCTAGAGATCATAAATTATTGGTTGAAAAATCAGGTTTAATTACTATTACAGGGGGTAAATGGACTACTTATAGAAAAATGTCGGAGGAAACTGTTGATACTGCCATTCAAACGAGTAAATTAGAGGATAGAAAATGTGTAACTAAAGATTTGAAAATTCACGCTAGTACTTCATTGCAGTTGTCTGGTCATTTAGCCATTTATGGTACCGACATGGATGAAATTATTAAACTGACATATGAAATCCCCAATGGAGCTGATCAGATACACCCTTTTTATCCCAATATTAATGCCGAGGTGATTTGGGCTGTACGTAATGAAATGGCATATACTGTGGAGGATGTTTTAGCAAGAAGAATGAGAATGCTTTTCATTGATGCAAAGGCTGCAATTGAAATGTGCCCTATGGTAGCTCAATTAATGGCTCAAGAAATGCAAAAGAGTCCGATTTGGATTGAACAACAAATCCTTGAATTTACGCAAATTGCAAGCGAATATTTATTAGAATCTTTCCATAAAAAGGAAGAAGTTATCATAATATAAGAAAAAAATGGGGGATTATATTTTATCACTTGATCAAGGTACAACGAGCTCTAGAGCCATTTTATTTGATCATGAAGGCAGTATTGTTGCAGTATCGCAGAAGGAATTTGAGCAAATTTATCCTGTTCCTGGTTGGGTTGAGCATAATCCATTGGAAATTTGGTCGACTCAAGTATCTGTAGCTACCGAGGTTTTAGCAAAATCGGGTTTGAACTCTATTGATATCCATGCAATAGGTATCACAAACCAAAGGGAAACAACAGTTGTTTGGGATAAAGAGACTGGAGCCCCAATTTATAATGCTATTGTTTGGCAGGATCGTCGTACTTCCGATTATTGCGATTCGATTAGAACGGACTATGGAGATATGATTCGCAAGAAAACCGGACTTATCATCGACTCTTATTTTTCAGCTACAAAGGTTCGTTGGATTCTGGAAAATGTTCCCGGAGCACGCCAAAAAGCCGAGGAGGGAAAATTACTCTTTGGCACAATTGATTCTTGGTTAATTTGGAAACTTTCGGGTGGTGTTACACATGTTACTGATGTGAGTAATGCATCTAGAACGATGCTTTTCGATATAAATACGCTTGAATGGGATAAACAATTGCTTCAATTATTTAATATCCCAGCTTCGATGCTTCCTGAGGTTAAATCTTCAAGTGAAGTTTTTGGGCACACTGCAGGAAATATTCTTGCAACAAAAATTCCAATTGCTGGAATTGCTGGTGATCAACAAGCGGCACTTTTCGGACAAATGTGTATCAAAGTAGGCATGGTAAAAAACACCTATGGAACGGGTTGTTTTATGTTGATGAATATCGGAAGTAAACCGGCTTTGTCGGCAAATAATCTCCTTACAACCATTGCTTGGAAAATTAATGGTGAGGTAACTTATGCACTAGAAGGTGGAATATTTATTGGTGGAGCAATTGTTCAATGGTTGAGAGATGAACTTGGTTTAATTAAGTCATCTGCTGAGGTTGAAGAATTGGCTGCAAAAGTAAATGATAATGGAGGCGTTTATATTGTGCCAGCATTTGCAGGGCTTGGCGCACCTCATTGGGATCAACATGCAAGAGGAACAATCACCGGTATTACACGCGGAACAAATTCAAGTCATTTTGCTCGTGCTGCGCTAGAAAGTATTGCCTACCAAACAATGGATGTTTTAAAATCTATGGAAGCTGACGCGGGAACGCCAATCAGTGAATTAAGGGTTGATGGTGGTGCAACGGCAAATAATATTTTGATGCAGTTTCAGGCAGATATCATGAAATGTAGAGTTATTCGTCCGGAAGTTACCGAAGTTACAGCGCTCGGTGCTGCCTACCTTGCGGGCTTGGCAACAGGTTTTTGGAAAGATGTAGCAGAGATTTCTGCTCAGTGGAAAGTAGAACGCAATTTTGAACCCCAAATTATTGAAAATCATACCGAATTAATTAATGGTTGGGAGCGCGCCGTTAAGGCCGCAAAAGCGAATGTAAGTTTATAAATTATTCATATCTTCAATTATGAATCCATTTTTAGCAGAATTTATAGGAACAGCATTAATGATCCTATTAGGCAACGGCGTAGTTGCTAACGTAGTTTTAACCGGAACAAAAGGGAATGGGGGAGGCTGGATTGTAATTACCACAGCCTGGGCTCTAGCAGTTTTTGTGGCAGTTGTTGTTGCTGCTCCTTATAGTGGGGCGCATCTCAACCCAGCTGTAACCATTGCATTAGCTATTTCAGGTAAATTTGATTGGGTTCAAGTACCCATTTATATGATTGCTCAAATGCTTGGCGCAATGCTTGGCGCATTTTTGGTTTGGATTAAATACAAGGATCACTTTGCTGCCACAGATGATCAAGGACTTAAGTTAGCTGCGTTTTCTACTGGACCTGCCATTAGAAATACAATCTCTAATTTAAGCAGTGAAATAATTGGCGCTTTTGTATTGCTTTTTGTAATATTCTATTTTACAAATGCAGAAATTATAGAAACTAAGGCACCTGTGGGTTTGGGGTCTTTAGGGGCAATTCCGGTTATGTTTTTGGTTTGGGCTATCGGACTTTCACTTGGAGGTACAACAGGATATGCAATTAATCCAGTTCGTGATTTGGGACCTAGGTTGATGCATTCTATACTTCCAGTGGCTGGCAAGGGACCAAGTGATTGGGCTTATTCTTGGATACCTGTGATTGGGCCATTAATTGGGGCTAGTCTTGCAGCATTACTTTATCTTGCCCTGAACCCTTAATATACACATTTTTTTTGGTTTTAACAAAAAAAGGTTGATGATCATTAATCCATCAACCTTTTTTAATAATAAAATTCAGTTTTTTATAAATTTCTTTCGAACTGTGTTTTTCTTAAATCTAAATCAGTGCCATTTAATGGAAATACATTATTGTCATTTGCCCACTTGGTCCACATATCCTCCAATTCCTTAACTTTTTTGGGATATTTTGTTGCCAAATCTATTAATTCAGTTTTGTCATTTTTAAGATTATAGAGCTCCCATTTTCCAATATATGGGGCTATTTCTGTGCTTTTTGATACTAATTTCCAATCTTGGTAGCGGATGGCTCTATTGGCTTGATGTTCCCAATAAAGTGCGCGTTCTGGCATTTTCTCGCCTTTAAAGACTGAGAGAAGGCTTTGTCCGTTAAAGGGATTAATTTTATATCCCTTATAAGTTTCAGGATATTTGGCGCCTGCAGCTGCAAGAAAAGTAGGCATTAAATCGATGATATGTGCAGGTTCATTATCAATTACAGACCCATTTTTAGCTGTATGGCCCGGCCAACTCACAATAAATGGGGTATGTATACCACCCTCATGTACCCTTGTTTTATATAGCCTAAATGGAGTGTTACTCAAGTTAGCCCAATTACCTCGGTAGCTTTCAAAGCTTTCATCTGAGCCCAGTTTATCGATGCTTTTATCCATAGTGCTTTTATACTCAGCACAGCCCCCATTATCGGACATGAATACAATCATGGTGTTTTGAGTCAGATTGTTTTTATCAAGTGTTGCCGTAATTCTTCCAATTCCTTGATCCATACAATCAATTTGTGCGGCATAAGTAGCCATTCTTTTAATCCAAATGGCCCTTTCACTTTTTGGAATTGAGTTCCATGCTGGGACTGAATCCTCTCGGTTACTCAATTTGTAATTCTTGTCAATTACCCCAAGTTCTAATTGCTTTTTATAACGATCTTTTCGTAATTCCTCCCAGCCTTTTTCGTATACTTTCATATACTTTTTAATATCTTCTTCTTTTGCATGTAGAGGCCAATGTGGTGCTGTATAGGCAACATAAAGAAAGAATGGGTTTTTATCTTTTTTGCCAATATGGTCATTTATAAAGGTAGTTGCCGAGTCTGAAATGGCATCTGTATAGTAAAAATCTTTTTCAGCTTTAATCAGTTTGTTACCAGTAGTTAATGTTTTTGGGGTAAAGAAGCTTCCTGATCCATTCAAGGTTCCGAAATATCTTTCAAATCCTCTTTGTAATGGCCAATTTTCTTGAGTACCCTTCGGACGAACATTCGAACAAACGTGCCATTTTCCACACATAAAACTGTCATAGCCCGCGTGTTTTAACGCTTCAGCTATGGTTACATTATTTTTATTTAAATCGCCTTTATATCCTGGAACTCCTTGGTCAAAACCAGTCATGTATCCCATTCCAGCATTATGTGAGTACTGCCCAGTCAGTAATGAAGCTCTTGTAGGGCAACAGCGACCTGTATTATAGAATTGCTTTAATCTTACCCCTTTTTCTGCAAGTTTATCAATATTGGGAGTTTTAATTTCTGAACCATAACTTCCAATATCCGAAAAACCCATATCATCGGCCATGATGAAGATGATATTAGGTTTACTCTGCTGTGCCTTAATAAAAAAAGGAATAATTAAAAAGAGTGCAATTAGTTTTAGCCTTTTCATGGTATAAAAATTAAAATATCAATTTATTATTTTAGATAGTTTCCTTCAAGTAATAATTTAGCCCAAACCTGATAGCCTGCTGCAGTTAGGTGTAGTCCGTCATGTGTTAATTCTGCCTTCATTCGTTTATTTTCATCCAAAAAGTGTGGATAAAGATCAATTACATAAATCATTTTCAGATCAGCCATTTTTCTAATTGCCTCATTCACAAGAAGAATATGCTCGTCTTTGCCATAATGATTTTTGAATTTTTCGAAGGTGTGATTGACTGGCATAAGGGTATGAAGGTAGATTTTAGTATTTGGGCTTTCCGTTCTAATTCCACTAACTATTTTCCGATAGTTTGTAAGAATTTGTTTGTCTGGGATATTTCTCGAAATATCATTAATTCCAATTAACAGGAATATTTTGGCGGGTTTAGTATCAGTAATGTCTTTTAATCGTTCCAATATACCAAAAGTGATATCACCCGATATACCTCGATTTTTTACATTTTCTGATTGTAAAAGTTCTTGCCAATCAGTATTGGCTGTAATGCTGTTCCCCAAGAAAACGATATCTTTTATAGAGCTTTTATAGCTTTTAAATTGTTCTCTTTTTATTGAGAATGTAGCTGGACGAAAAGTACTATCCCATACGGAAGTTTGAGCATTAGATGCAAATCCTGAACAAATTAATAATGCAATAAGAAATAATTTAACGATTTTCATTGTGGTCATTTTGTAAACGAAGATTAACAATTTCTCGATTCCAAGTAAAAGCTGTGAATATAATTGACAGAGTACAAGCTAAGATTATGACAATGAATCCACCATCCCATCCCCATTGATCAACAACAAATCCCATAGCAATATTTGCGAATAGGGCACCACCAAGATATCCAAAAAGGCCTGTTAAGCCGGCAGCAGTACCGGCAGCTTTCTTCGGTACTAAATCTAAGGCTTGAACGCCGATGAGCATAACGGGACCATAAATAAGAAATCCAATGGTAACTAAGGCCAAATTATCTACCAATATATTTCCTGGAGGGTTTTGCCAATAAACTAATACGGCGATTAATACTAAAATCATGTAAATGATTGTTGCTGGTGCTCTTCTTCCTTTAAACACTTTATCGCTTATCCAGCCGCATAAAAGTGTTCCAGGAATACCGGCATATTCGTAGGCAAAATAAGCCCAACCTGTTTCTTTAACACTAAATCCTTTGGCTTCTTCCAAATAAGTTGGCGACCAATCTAAAATGCCATATCTAACTAAGTAAACAAAGGCGTTGGCTATGGCAATGTACCAAAGCATTCGGTTGTTAAAAACATAATTGAAGAAGATTTCTTTTGCACTAAACTCTTTTTCATGTGCTTTTGAATAATTCAATGGATAGTCATTTTTGTACTCTTCGATAGGTGGTAATCCGCAAGATTGTGGAGTATCTCGAATTAAAATATATGCAATTAAGGCAACAAAAAGTGCCACCATACCAGGGAAATAAAGCTTACTTTCCCAATCTGAAAAAAGAGCAATGGCGATTATGGCTGCCGGACCAATTAATCCGCCACCCACATTATGCGCAACATTCCATATTGACATTTTTGTTCCTCTTTCCTTTGTAGAGAACCAGTGAACCATAACCCTTCCGCTTGCAGGCCATCCCATTCCTTGAAACCATCCATTGATAAATAATAGGATGAACATGAACGTAATGGATGATGTTGCGAAGGGAACTAATCCCATAAAAATCATGGTGAAAGCTGATAAAACCAATCCTGCAGTTAGGAAATTTCTCGCATTACTTCGGTCTGAGATATTTCCCATTAAAAATTTACTGAGTCCGTAAGCAATTGAAACCCCAGATAGTGCAAATCCTAATTGGGTTTTTGTATACCCTTGATCTATTAAATCGGGCATTACTAGCGAGAAGTTTTTTCTTACTAAATAATATCCAGCGTATCCGATAAATATTCCTAGAAAGACCTTTAAACGCAGTTTTTTATATTCTGGATCCCTGCGATTCAATGGAATAACCTCTTTGTGTTTTGCGGGTTGAAAAATGTTAAAATTCATGGAATATTAATTTGTTAATAGATTTGGGTAGTCTGATATAATTCCATCAACACCCATGGCTTTGAATTTATTTATTTCTGCTTTTGTGTTTACAGTCCAAACAATAACTTTCATGCCTTGTTCCTTGCATTTTTTCAAGTAGTCAGGATTTACAAGTTTGTAATTTGGACTGATGATAAAGGGTTTAAATCCAAGGTTTTGCATGTTTTCCTCTAAGCTTTTTTTGTTTTCTATTAAGAATGAAGTTTTGATATAAGGATATTTTTTATTTATGACTTGGAGGGTTCTTACGTCAAATGATTGAATGACAACATATGGGATTATTTTTTTACTTTCTAATACCTCAACGAGTAGGTCAACGAATTTCTCCGGATTTGGGTGAAAAATATTGTCCCCATCAGCCGCACTTTTTGTTTCGATATTATAAAATACCTGCTTTTTGCCATTAAACTTAATATGAGTCTGTACTGAGTCAATAAGTTCGGATAGGAGGGGCATATATGTTTTAATCTTTATTTGCTCAGGAAATTTGGCGTTAATTTTTGATCCAGCATCATATTTTTTAATCGTGGAATACTCCATTTGATAAAATGGATATTTTTTATTGTCCGATTCCGGAATTTCTTGACCTTCAGAATCAAGAATGAAACTTGGATTTACATGATGATCATGTGATAAAAATACTTGGCCATCCTTACTGATGTGCGTATCCATTTCAAGAGTAGTTACTCCGAGGTCAATTGCCGATTTCATCGCAGGAATAGTGTTTTCTGGCATTAAACCTCTTCCGCCACGATGAGCTTCAATTGAAAAATTAGGAAATGAAATAGATTCATTTACTAATTTTTTGGTTTTGCAGCCTCCAAATAAAACTAGTGCAAAACTGATTGTTAAACTTATTTTTTTCATAATTTAAAAAGATGATGATGCTTCATATTTTCTTCCAAAGCGATCTGTTGCAACAACTTTAACTTTATTGATTTCCGGACCAAATTGACTCACAAACATATGCATATTTAGTTTCGGTTCTGCAAATCCACGACTTGCAGGCATATCTTTTCCTTTATAAAGTTTTACAGCAGTTGGGTCATAGGCCTTTTGATTTTCAAGCAATCCCATGTATTTATCGTCGAGAAAATATTCAACTTTCCATTGTGGATCCCAATTCCATACATTTACAATTAAGCGTTTTTGATTATTTAAAGTATCTAAATTGAGACTCATTTGGTGTGAAGAAGGGAATCCGGTTGATTTATAGTGCCATTTAAGCTCTGTGCCATCAACTTCATATATTCCATAACCTCTAGGTGCACCATCCTCACAGATTGGGCCAGTCCACCATGCCCCACAAACAGTTCCATGGGTGTGTTCATAAACTCCATTTTTCTCAGTATTGGTATTGTTATGGGTATGGCCAGTCATGATATGGACATTTTTGAATTCACTGATCAGATTGTAAAGTTCAATGTTGTTTTTTACTGAATTATGAATAGGAATATGGGCAGAAATAATTATTAAACTATCCTTAGAGATATTTTTAAGGTCGTTTTTAACCCAATTTAATTGCTCTTGAGAAATATACCCATCATAGAGTCGATCTTTACCTAAGTATCTTACATCATCAAGAACAATGTAATGCGCTTTGCCACGGTTAAATGAATAATATGTAGGCCCATAAATCTCTTTGAATGTTTGATCAGATGTTTCATCTCCACCAAGTTTATAATTCATGTCATGGTTGCCAAGTACTTGATGAAAGGGGATGCCCATTTCATTAACCGCTTCACTATAGTCTTTAAAAAAGCTCAGATCGTCCCAAACTAAGTCGCCTACCGATATTCCATGGATTAATGCTCCTTTTGGAAGACTTGCAAGGTATTGCTTTACATCTGGGACAGATGTAGTCATCATTTGGGTAACGTCACTTTTGTTTTTTACTTGAGGATCTGCCCAAATGATAAATTGATGCTTCGAATCATTTTTATTTAGTTTTTCCAAATTGAAATCGTAGTTTTCTTTCGATTCCAGCTTTTGAAAGGATGTTACTAAATTATTTTTGGTTAAAAATTTATAGCCTGCAGGTGTGCTGATATAAACAAATTTAGCATCAGGATGTGATGTAAAAGAGTAATTTCCATCATGATCTGTGAGTATAATTGTGTAACCATCAGTAACCGCAACTCCTGATAATCCTTTATTTCCGTTCTTTACACAACCTGAAATTTTTTGAGTTATTTTAAGTTTAAATGGATAAGCATCAAAGCTAATTGCTAGCCAGCCCGTAAGCAGGCCAAGTTTGGTAACAAAGGATCTTCTATTCATAAAACAATTATATACAATAAAGGATACCTTTTGGGTATCCTTTATTGCTAATTTAAATTTTTAACTATTTTTCCCACCAAACTTTGGTGTTGATATCATCTCCCCCCATGTTATTAACTGCTTTAAGGTAGTTTGCATTATTATTAGTTACAACAGTTGTTGGATATCTAAATCTTACAGGCATAATTTGGTTATTTAGTTGTCCTGCTCCCTTTGGTAATACAGGGAATCCGGTTCTTCGGTATTCAAACCATTGTTGATAGTCATTGAAGAATAATGCATAATATTTTTGTAACATAATTCTTTCTAAAGTTCCATTGTAGGCAGCTTTAGCATTTGTAAAATAATTAGCTGGTAGTACGGCACCCCACTGTTCAACTGATGCTTTTACTCCATTTTGATAAAAAGTAGCAGCTGATCCGCTTATCTTACCCATTTGAGCCAATTCAGCTTTAATAAATTCAACTTCAGCATAACTCATTATAACATTTACCATTGGAGCTGTAACTAAAGCTACATTGAAATTAGATGGTAGGTATGTGAACTGTGATTCAGGACCGCTGTATCCACTCGGAATACCCTTGTAACCAATATTAGTTTTCCCATCTGATGTTCGAGCTTGAGAGTTCCACCTTACGAGACGTGGATCTACAAAATCATTTAAATTGTCGATAAAAAATCCACCAGTAGCTCTAAATGTAGTAAAATCGATTGCTCTTCCCCATGGTGAAACATTCGGAATAACACCAGTAATTTTAAGAATTGCTGCATCCGTATTACTTGTAAACACTGGATTTGTTGTTGGGTTAGCAATGATATCGGCCATTTTCCCGAATGCATCAATTTCTGTTCTTTTTGATACACGTAATAATAACCTTAGTCGTAATGAGTTGCTAAACTTTCTCCAGTTGCTTACATTGTTAGCATATAAAATGTCGGTGCCAAAAATCATTGGTCTAGCAGTATTATAAAGGGTATTTGCCTTTTCAAGATCTGCTATTATCGTTTTGTAAATATCCTCTTGCTTATCAAATTTTGGCTGATAAACCCCCAAATCTCCTTGTACTGCCTCACTCATTGGCACATCACCGAAAGAATCGCTTAGTAATGAATATAACCAAGCATTTAAAGTCAATGAAATCGCTTCATAATTTGGATCTTGCGCTGCAATAGCTGCAGCACGCATTTCCTTAACATTGTTTATCCAGCGATAATAAGTGTTCCATGTAGAGTTTCCAGCAGATTCGCTAATATCATATCTATGAACTCCACCTGCCACACTAGGGAAAGGTAAAGCAACTTGCATAATGTCGAATGTAAATGCATCAGCGCGAAGGGTATTGAAGCTACTTACCTCATAAATAATGGGATTTAATAGTGTTCCAGGACTGATTTTCTCAATCTTGTTCGGGTCGGTATTGACTTCTTGGAAGTCTTTTGTACATGCAAAGCTTAATGAAGCGAGAAGTACAACAGAAAATATATTTTTAAAATTTTTCATCTTTATTTTTTTAGCAGTTTAAACTACTGCAGTAAATAATTAAATTTTTAAAACTTTACAGTTAAGTTCATTCCAAATGTACGTGTAGAAGGCATTTGCCCCATTTCTACTCCTGGTAGTATAGTTGACCCATTTAATGTTGCAGTTTCTGGATCAAACATTGGGAAGTCGGAAATTATTGCTAAGTCTCTTCCGTACAGTGCTAAAGAAGCATTATTTAGCTTTAACTTTCTACTAAGTTTAGCTGGGATACCGTATTCTAATCTAACTTCGCGTAACTTAATAAATGAAGCATCAAAACTATTAGACTCAACATTTGCACGTCTGTAGTAATCGCCGTAGAATGCCGCGGGAGCCACTTGTTTTGTATTAGGAGTATAAGTACCCCCAGTGCCAGCAACCACTCCCTCACCAACAATAAATCCTTCTTCACGTCCTTTTAAAGTGTGTTTTAATTTGCCCTGTTCCGACATTTTGTGATGAGTTTGTGAATAAATCATACCGCCGTATTGGCCATCAATAAGAAAACTAAATCTATAATTTTTGTATTGAAACTCATTACTTAATCCACCTCTCCAGTCAGCATAAGCCTTACCTATATATTGAATCTGACTTGGTCTTGCAGGTAATCCCGAAGTATTGTAAACGATTTGTCCATCAGGCGCTCTTACAAATCCAAAACCATAAATATCGCCAGTGGTACCCCCAACTCGAGCCTGGATAGTAGCATTCCCACCATAACCTATATCTTGTTTATCGGTGAGCCCTTCAGCTAATTCAAGTACTTCATTATCGTTTTTAGACCAGTTTACAGTTGTTGTCCAAGTAAAATTTTGGTTTTTAATTGGTTTAACACCTACCAAAAGTTCGATACCATTATTTTGTACAACTCCTGCATTTAATACAGCTCTTGAATACCCTGTTGTAGGATCAAGTGGAACGTCAAGAATTTGATTCTTTGTTGTATTTCTATAGAAAGTAAGATCCATTGTAAAGCGAGATTTGAATAAATTATATTCTAACCCAGCCTCATAACTTGTGGTAATTTCTGGCTTAAATGTAGCATTATGTAAGGTTGTTGGAACGGATGCAGATGCTGGGAAATCACTTATTCCGTAATATTTACTTGTTTTATAAGGATCAGTATCATTACCTACCTGAGCTGCAGATAAACGTAATTTGGCATATGTGATAGCGGTTGGTAGTTTGAAGAGTTCATTAAGAATGAAACTAGAGCTAACCGAAGGGTAGAAGAATGAATTGTTTTGTATAGGTAAGGTGCTCGACCAATCGTTACGACCTGTCACATCCAAAAATATTTTATCCTTCCATGCTAATGAGGCAAATCCATAAACACTATGAACTTTTTTGTTTGAGTAGTTTGTATTCATCAGCGGATTACTTTGTCCGTTGCTTAATTTATAAACAGCTGGGATAATTAGACCTTCAACCGTACCATTAACCCCAGTGTAACGTCTGTTTAATGCATTGGCTCCTCCAGAAAAACTAGCATCAAAATCTTTATTTAATTTCGTTTTATAGGTTAAAAGCACATCTGTATTTAACTCAAAATTAAAAATATTTTGTTGTTTATAGTACCCTTTCTGGAAATTTGCAGTGCTAAATGGCCTGCGTTGATCGCGATCTTCATTAAGCATGTCAAAACCAGAGCGAACCATCAAACTTAATTTCTTTGTAAAATCATAGGTTGCCGACATGTTTGCAACAGTTTTATAATTATTAACAGCGTTAGTCATTTCATAAGCAATCAAAAATGGATTATCAATGAATGAACTAAAGGGATGTATTTGATCAATTTGCTCTAAACCAGGTCTCCAAATTGGTCTGTACCAATCAAGATTGACATTCGGATTTTGGAAGATCATGAAATAGGAGAGCGATTGATTATTATATCCTGTAGCGGGAAGGTTATCGCTAGTTTTATTTGTGAAATTAACTTTAGAGTTTATTCTCAATTTTGGAGAAAGTTTGAAATTTAAACTAAGAGCTGCTGTTAAACGTTCGTAACCTGTATTTGGCATAATCCATTCGTTTTTTGAATGTGTTATGGATGCCCTTGCGCTTGCATTTTCGTTTCCTCCATCAAAAGAAACACTATTTGTGAGGGTTGATCCTGTTCGCCAAAAACTTGATATGTTATCAGTGTAAGGTACCCATGGTAAACGCGTAGCTGATTGTCCGCCAGTTACTGGATCATATTGGAAGTAGGATTGACCATTGAATTTCGGTCCAAAAGCACTACTTGTATTTGATGTGCTCGCACCATCTGCCGAAGCTCCATAAGAATAGTACAATTCGCTATTAGGTCTAATCGCAGTACCTGTTCCCTGTCCATATTCATATTGAATATCTGGCAGTCTAAGAATGTCATTATAGCTGTAATTTGAATTTAGTGTTACTCCAATTCCTTTGCTTTTTTTGATCCCCGACTTAGTTGTTATGATTAAGGCTCCATTCGCTGCACGTGTACCATATAGAGCGGCTGCGCTAGCACCCTTAAGTACAGTTACACTCTCAATGTCGTCAGGGTTAAGGTCTGAGATTCCATTACCAAAATCTACCGGAACATCATTGCCAGAACCAGCACCGTATGCATTATTTACACCAGATGATGTTAATCCTCCACTAACAGGCACACCATCTAAAACTATCAAAGCACCATTATTATCCGAATTCATAGAAGTTTCACCTCGTAGTATAATCTTGGCAGAATTTACTGGTCCCGAACCTGGAGAAACAATGTTTAAGCCCGCAACTTTACCAGATAATGCTCCAACCCAGTTATTTGATCTAGCATCATTTAATGCGTTTTCTTTTAAGGTTTGTGTAGCAAATCCTAATGCTTTTTGCTCTCTTTTAATACCTAATGCAGTTACTACCACTTCATTTAAAGTGCTGGTAGATTGTGCTAAAAATATAATTAGATTATTTTCACTCTCATTGTAAACCTTGGTCAAAGTGGTATACCCAATCATAGAGAAACTTAAAGATGTTCCTCTTGGAACGTTTAGTGTAAAGCTTCCATCCATACCTGTTACCCCCAAAGATTTTTTGTTCGAGTCAGTAATGCTTATTCCTGCTAACCCCTCTCTATCTTTGCTATCTACAACCGTACCTTGCAAAATAATTGTTGATTGTTGTCCAATGCTTGAGCTAATCGATAATAGATTAAAACTTAATAATAAAAGACATTTGACAGCAATAAGCTTTTTTGAATTGAAATTCCAAATTGGGTTAAATTCTTCGAAAAAGCCTTCTATGGATTTTGTCGATTTTTGCAAAAGCTTACCGAAATGATCAGTAAAAATTTTCTTCATAATTTAAAGTTTAAGATTTTGACGTTTGTTTTTATTGATTTCGTTTTATTTCAAATAAAATCATTTATCTTCTTTTATTCTTTTAAAATATTTCGAATAATATTTATTTTATAATAAAACGAAACTATAAACAATTATTCAAAATATAAAAAAAACTTTTAATTATAATAATTACTTAATCCATGGCTAATATAAAGGCACTTTTTTATTGAAAACTTAACATTCTCGTAATATGGTTTATTTAAATAAAAGGATTTCATGTTTACCTTAATTAAACATTTTGCCAAATTGTTAAACTTTTATCCAGGATAATTACCTGATTTTTACCCCTAAAAAAGTATTTTTGTAGCATGAATGAAAACAGCGCTTTATTGCATGCAATTATTGAAAATGCGATAGATGGTATTATTACTATTAATGAGCGTGGACTTATCGAATCGATAAATCCGGCCGCATGCGCGCTATTTGGTTATTCACATGAGGAGGTAATAGGTAAGAATGTTTCAATTCTGATGCCTAAGCCAGATAAAGACCAGCATGATCAATATATCTCACGTTACCAACAAACAGGTGCTGCCAGTATTATTGGGAAAGGTCGTGATGTAAAAGGACAGAAAAAAGATGGAACTTTATTTCCTTTCCGCTTAGGTGTAAATAAAGTTAATTTTTCAGGAAGGACAATCTACGCAGGCTTTATTCATGATCTTTCGAAAGAAAAGGAAGCTGAGGCAAAAATTCTTCATTATGCATCTCAACTTGAGAAATTGGTTGAAGATCGAACACTTTCACTTCAAAAATCTGTAACTGAGCTTCAAGCTGCAAAAGAGACTGTCAGCAAATCT
This sequence comes from Daejeonella sp., assembly GCF_017495225.1. Lineage (GTDB taxonomy): Bacteria > Bacteroidota > Bacteroidia > Sphingobacteriales > Sphingobacteriaceae > Daejeonella. Next base: position 60,200 of record NZ_JAFEIG010000014.1, read on the forward strand.
CTCGAAAAGGAAAAAGAGCTCAATCAGCTTAAAAGTCGCTTTGTTTCCATGGCTTCACACGAGTTTCGTACTCCTTTAAGTTCTATTACCTTGTCGGCCTCACTGATTGAAAAATATAAACTCCAATCAGATGATTTAAATGTGAGCAAACATGTCAGTAAAATAAAAAGTTCAGTAGCTAATTTAACCACTATTCTCGACGATTTCCTTTCATTAGAACGTTTGGAAGCGGGTAAAATTGAGACTAATCTTGCCAATTTTGATATCGTAAAACTTTCGGAAGAAATTACTGAAGAAATGCAGTTAATGGCCAAAAAGGATCAAAACATTATTTACCAACATACAGGTACTCATTGCATGGTTTTACTTGATCAAAACCTGCTTCGTAATTGCATCGTCAACTTGATTTCAAATGCTATAAAATATTCTGGCGAAAATACTTTTATTGAATTTAATACAGAATTGACTGATAATGAGTGTGTTGTAACAGTTCGCGACAATGGAATTGGTATTCCTGAAATTGATCATAAACATCTTTTTGAACCATTTTTTAGAGCAAATAATACAGGTAATATTCCAGGTACAGGTTTGGGTTTGAATATTGTTACTCGATATGTTAAACTAATGGGCGGTAAAGTCAATTTTAGTAGCCTAGTTAATCAGCAAACAGTTTTTACACTTAACTTCTCACAATAAATATTTATGAAGAAAAAAATTCTAATTATTGAGGATAACGAAGATATCAGAGAAAGTTCGATGGAGATTCTAGAACTTGCTGGTTATGAAGTGCTACAGGCTGATAATGGTAAAATAGGAGTGGAGCTTGCCCAACAACACCTTCCCGACATGATACTTTGTGATATTATGATGCCTGAGCTTGATGGTTACGGTGTTTTATATCTGCTTTCAAAAAATCAAAGTACTGAAAATATTCCCTTTATCTTTTTAACTGCCAAGGCTGAACGTGCCGACATGAGAAAGGGTATGGAAATGGGTGCGGATGATTATTTAACCAAGCCTTTTGACGATATAGAATTGCTCAATACCATTGAATCACGTTTCAATAAACATCAAAAATTGGAATCTTTTTACAGCCAAAATTTTGAAAATCTGAAACATTTGGCCAATCAGAATCATGGATTAGATGAGCTCAAAAAAATAGTTGCCGATAAAAAGGTTAAACATCTAAGGAAAAAGCAAATCATCTATTATGAAGGGGATAGCATTTCTGGCATTTACTTAATTTTAAGTGGAAAAGTAAAGGCAATTAAATTGAATGAGGATGGACGAGAATTTGTAACTGGAATGTATGGGCCGGAAGATTATATCGGTATCCAAGCCATGTTATCTGGAGATCAATATAATGAAACAGTAGAGGCCGTTGAAGATACCACCATTTGTTTCCTCCCCAAAGATACTGTTCATCAGTTATTAGATAATTATACCGATATCGGGCAAAAATTCATTAAGGTTCTTTCTAGTAATCTCGTTGAAAAGGAAGAACAATTATTGCAGCTTGCCTATCATTCTGTTAGAAAGCGCATGGCCGAAATACTTCTACGCCTAGCAAAAAGTACCTCGGATAGTGAAGATCAATTATCATTTCGTATTTCACGTGAAGACCTAGCTTCCATGGCGGGAATGGCTACTGAAACTGTAAGTCGTACCTTAAGTGATTTTAAGGATGAGGCCATTATTGAGAAAAAAGGGAGCGTTATTCAAATTCTTGATCAATCAAAACTCCAAAAAATGAAAAATTGATCTAGATCACTTTTCTGTGTGATGTTACTCATTAGAATTAGCTTTTCCATTCTTTAATTTTGGGAAATAGCTATAAATAATGAAAGTTGTTGCCTACAGTATTAAAGAATTTGAAAAGGAGTTTTTAGCTCGTGCTAATAATAAACAGCATGATATTACTTTGATTTCCAATTCATTAAGCCTTGAAACGGCTATGTATGCAGAAGGTAAGGAAGCTGTTTTAGTTTTTACCAACGACGATGTTTCTGAAGCTGTTATTAATAAATTAGCTGATCTTGGAATTAAATATATTGCTACCAGATCTTTAGAAACAGATCATATCGATCGGAAGGCAGCAAGTTTAAGGCAAATGAAAGTCGCAAATGTGCCTTCATTTTCGCCTGAATCTATCGCTGAATACTCAGTTATGCTCGCTTTATCTTTGAGCCGAAAAATAGTTCCAACGGTAAACAGTAGTAAGGAATTTGATTTCAGAATTGACCATCATATCGGGTTTAATTTCCATGGTAAAACTGTTGGGATTATCGGACTAGGAAATGTAGGTAAGGCCACAGCAGCAATTTATAAAGGGATGGGCTGTAGAGTATTAGGCTATGATATTAATTATCCCGAATTAATTCAAGGAGTAGAAAAAAGTACTTTAGATACTCTTCTAGAGGAATCTGACATTATTTCTCTTCATGTTCCAATCGGAACTGAAACAAAGCATCTCATTAATAATCAAAGTCTTAGTAAGATGAAGAATGGTGTGATGTTGATTAATACTTCTAGTGGCGAATTAATTAAATCAAGCGATGTTATCAACGCTCTAAAAAGTCGTAAAATAGCATATTTGGGGTTAGATGGTTATGAATTTGAAAAGAGTCTTTTCTTTACTGATCATCGAAATAGTCATAATAAAGACAATATTTTAGAGCAATTACTTGCCTTCCCTAATGTTATCATCTCTCCTCATCAGGCTTTTTTAACCAAGGAAGCTTTACAAGAAATTTCAAATCTTACCATAAAAAATCTAGATAATTGGCATGCAGGAAAATGCTCAGGAAAAGCTTGTGCTTGTTATGATGGATGCAGAAAAAGCACTCTCAAATTCTTCAATGATTAATTGAAATATGATTACCCAACAACTCATTAATAAGTATCATGTAGCAGCACCACGTTATACAAGTTATCCTACGGTTCCTTATTGGGATACAGCTGCCCCAGATTTAAATAAATGGAAAGAATCTGTCAAGTTTTCTTTTGATCAAAGCAATGCCAAGGATGGCATTAGTTTATACGTTCATCTACCTTTTTGCGAGAGTTTATGTACTTATTGTGGTTGTAATACCAGAATTACAAAAAATCATCAAGTTGAGAATCCCTATCTACAAGCAGTTTTAAAGGAATGGGAGCTATATCGTGATATCTTAGGTGGAAGACCACTAATCCGTGAAATTCATTTGGGAGGCGGCACGCCAACTTTTTTTAGTGCCGAAAATCTTTCTATTTTAATCAGTGGATTAATGGAGGGGGCTGATCTTCACAGCAATGCCGAGTTTAGCTTTGAAGCACATCCTAATAATACTACTGAAGCCCATCTAAAGACTTTATTTAATTTGGGATTTCGGCGTTTAAGCCTCGGGATTCAAGATTTTGATCCTAAAGTTCAATTGATTATTAATCGTGTACAAAGTTTTGAACAAGTTGAGGAAGTTACCATAAAAGCACGCCAAATTGGCTATACATCTATCAATTTTGATCTAATTTACGGTCTTCCACTTCAAACTCTTGAAGGTTTGAGAGATACACTCCTTCAAGTTAATAAATTAATGCCTGATCGTATTGCTTTTTATAGCTATGCACATGTGCCATGGATTAAACCAGGACAGAGAAGTTTTACTGAGAATGATCTTCCCAATGCAAGCCAGAAACAAAAACTGTATGAATTGGGACGTGAAATGTTTACCTCCATGGGTTATGAGGAAATTGGCATGGATCATTTTGCTTTAAAAACTGATAGCTTATTTAAAGCCGAATTTTTAAAGAAGCTACACCGTAATTTCATGGGATATACGCATCAATATACTCAGTTGATGATTGGCTTGGGTGTTTCTTCCATCAGTGATAGTTGGATTGCATTTGCTCAAAATGTAAAAAAAGTAGAAGATTACTACGATTTAATAGCCAAAGGCGAACTGCCAATTTTTAAAGGACATCATTTAACTGAAGAAGATCTTCTGATTAGAAAGCATATACTTAATCTAATGTGTCAGGGAAAAACATCTTGGGATCATACTTTTTCAATGAATAAAGTGCTAATTGATGGATTAGAGAGATTAAAGGTGTTGGAGGATGACGGTCTCGTAAAAATAGGAGACAACAGTATTTTAGTTACTCCTTTAGGTAAAAGATTCTTAAGAAATATTTGTATGACACTAGATGCTCGCTTGTGGGCTGATCAGCCTGAAGCACAATTGTTTAGTATGGCGGGATAGTTCCGGATCTTCGTCCGGAAAGACAGGGGGTAAATAAATGCTATCGTTTTCCGGATCTTCTTCCGGAATGACAGGTGTTTCTTAGATGTTTTTGCTGTCCTTCCGGAATGATCCGGAATGGAACAAACCTCAACACCACTCTCCACTTTTTTAGGACTTAAATAGGGGATGTCTAAGTTTAAACCTCTTAACACAAACCATAATCCCAATAACAACATCACAAAAGGAATTGCATTATTTATTCGCCTACGAAAGATAGGGCTTATGAAACTCGTACTTATCATTGCCGCAAACATCAATGGCATTGTCCCTAAGCCGAAAAATAGCATGTATTGGGCTGCAGAGACAGCATTTCCTGTATTTAATGCACCGACCATCGCCAAATAAACAAATCCACAAGGCAACAAGCCATTTAAGATTCCAGTAATCAAATGCCCAGATTTATGTTTTAAAGCATAGGATAGCATTCGATTAAAGGGCTGAATCATTCTTGTGGCCCACTTCCCATTTCCAATGGAAATATTAAAAATTCTGGAAAATGCTGCAAAAATGATTAAAATACCTGTTATAATACTTAAAGATTGCTGTACACCTGCTAGCCACAGTTGCTGCCCAACTAAGCCAATAATTAAACCTAAAAAAGTATAAGTTAAGGTGCGACCAATATTATAAACTAATTTATCGAATAAAATTAGCCAAGCTTGTTCGCGAAAACTTGGAATGGCAAAAGCCAGCGGACCGCACATGCCAACACAGTGAATGCTACCAAATAATCCGGTAAAAAATGCTAGCTCATTATAATTCATTTAGCTATTGCAATTTGCTTTTTATCAGTCAATTAGAATATCTTTTTCAAATAAATATTCCTTTCCTTCACTTTTCCATTCTAAAATAAGCTTCCAATGCCCTTTTGAAATCTCGTTTAGTGGGAAAACGAATTCATTGTTTTCACGAGTTTCCATATTTAGTGTGCGGTCATTCTTATTATCTGAAGGATGAAGAAAGCGGATGCTTCCTATTGCAGGCTTTTTGAATATAATTTTTAAGCTATCTCCAACATAAATAGATGGTTCCGATTTGTCTTGATAAACTCGATTTTTTTGCGTATATTCCTTATCATATTCAATCCCCTTTTGATAATAATCCTTATCTACTAGGTCATCCGAATCACTTCTCATCATAAATACCACTAGTGTGATTATGAAGGCCATAAATAAGCCCATGCCTATAACTAATTTTGTTCCCCAGTTCATCTTCATTAATTTGGTGGTGCTATAAAATTTGTTTTTATTTCGTCTATTTTCTTGCCGTTTGAATAGATGTCAATCTCAATCTCTGACTTATATTTTTTAATGTCTTTTTGAGGTATAATTACAAAGAAAGTGACTTTTACAGATCCTCCTTTTTTTATACTATCCTCCTTTCGGATGTATTGAATTATTACATTTTTATCTTCTGGCTTCATCTCAAAAACAACATTTTCGGTGGTTTTATTCACTAATTCTGCATTATAAAGATTACTTACAGTGCCATTATCTCGCATTTGGTATAAAGTCCCGCCCGCCCGTAAAACAGTAGTTTCTATTGCACTTCTACTAATTAATAGATAGCTTAACACACTTACTAAAATCAGGAATACAAGAGAGTAGGCATAAACTTTTTTACTCAACTTAAAGGCTGATTTTGATTTAATTTGATCTTCCGACATAAATCCGATGAGTCGTGTAGGGCGATGCGTTTTTTCCATCACCATATCACAAGCATCAATACATGCAGTACAGTTTATACATTCAAGCTGGGTGCCATTGCGAATATCAATGCCTGTAGGGCAAACATGAACACATAGTTTACAATCTATACAATCACCTAAATGTTGCTCAGCGTTTTTACTGATTTTGCCCCTAGGTTCGCCTCGTTCATAGTCATAGGCCACAATCATACTTTGATTATCTAAAAGCACGCCTTGGAGTCGGCCATAGGGACAAATAACCGTACAAACCAGTTCCCTAACGTATGAAAACACTAAATAAAACACAAAAGTGAAAATCCAAATTGAAATAAATCCGGATGTATGTTGTTCAATTGGCTCAGTCATAATTTTTATTAATGCATCCGAACCAATGATATATGCCAAAAAGACATTCGAGATAAAAAAGGATATTAAAATAAAAATAAAATGTTTCGCACCCTTTTTTAAGACTTTTTCAGGGCTCAAAGGAGCCGCATCCAGCTTTTGCTGTTGAATATAATCCCCCTCAATCCAATTCTCAACCTTCCTGAATACCATTTCCATAAATATGGTTTGCGGACAAGCCCAGCCGCACCAAACCCTTCCGAAAATTGCCGTAAACATCACAATAAATACCATGAATGTTAAAATGGCTAAAACAAAAAGGTAGAAATCTTGAGGCCAGAAAATAACCCCAAAAAACACGAATTTACGCTCAATAATATTAAGTAATATAAGCTGCTCTCCGTTAATTTTTATAAATGGACTTCCAAAAAGTATCAAAAGAAAGAAATAGCTCAAATTATCACGGTAATGATATAATTTACCTTTTATGATTTGAGGGTACATCCACTTCCTCTTATTTTCAGTATCACTGATTGAAGGAAGATGATCTCGGAAATTAGGTACGTCAGCCATTTAAATTATTCCAATTTTTATGTTATTTCCGCTTTTGCGATGAAATCTTATAAAGGTAATTTCTGTAAAAGTCCACATAAGAAAGATTTTATAACATGATCTATGTCATTTTAAAACATAATAAACATCATTTAATTCTGATTTAATTCAATGCATCTTCGTAACCAGGAATGATCTTTTTAAGCAATGATCAAAACCAATATGATTCTTAATAAATTAATTTTATGATAATCAAGGATTATGTTTTAAGGCTCAAGAACCTCAGCATCGCCGATTCGCCTGAAGTTGGAACAAAAAATGCTTTTTTAGGTGAGATTTTTACTCATCCCACGCTTCATAACATTAAGGTGCCAGATGGATTTGCCATTACTGCAACAGCCTTTCATCGATTTATTGAATACAATAAGTTAGATGGAGTTCACGAAAAACTAATGGCTTCTTTAGATAATGATAATTTATCCAGCATTGAAAAAGTTGGGAAAAAGGCTAGAGAATTAATACTCGGTGCCCGAATGCCAGGAGATATTGAAAATGCTATTATTGTAGCCTATCACGAACTTTGTTCTGAATCCTTAAGCAAAGTTGCTGTTCGAAGTAGTCCGATTAGTATCAATCCACTTCAAACATATTTCAAAGATGTTCATGATGCCTTCCTTAATGTGAAAGGTGAAATAGAATTAATAAATAATGTTAAAAAATGTTTTGCATCTCTGTATTCTGATGAAGCATTGAAGGTTTACTCAAGTTCTTCTCCAAAATCGATCTCCGTTTGTGTTCAAAAAATGGTGCGATCAGATAAGTCATGTTCTGGAATGGCCTTCACTTCAGATCCGGAAACTGGTTTTTTGGATGTGGTTCATATCAGCGGAGTGTATGGTGTTTTAGATAAAAATTATCAAAATGAACTCAATCCAGATGAATTTATCGTTTATAAACCCAATATTTCTCTGGGAATGAGTTCCATTATTAAGAAAAAAATGGGATTGAAAAATCAGATGCTCACTTTTAATAAAAAATCTGAATTATATCCTTCTGATACCCCAAAGCCATTGCGAAATCAATTTATTTTAATGGATGATGAAATACTTGATTTAGCTGAATGGGGCTTGACTCTTGAAGATTATTATGGAACAGCCATAAGATTTGAATGGGCAAAAGATGGTATTACAGAGGAGCTATATTTATTGCAGGCTAGGCCTCAAAATATTAAGAAATTTTAAAATTAATTTATAAAAATGACTAAATCTGAGATTAAATTTCTTAGCGGACCGCAATCACGACTCAAAGAATTTCTTTTTACAATCAGTATTGTTCGCCAATTTATCAAAGGATTTAGAGAACTACATTTTATCGGTCCATGTATTACTATTTTTGGATCTGCTCGATTTGATGAAGATCATGAATACTATAAATTAACTCGGAAGGCTGCCGGAGAGTTTGCCAAGCTTGGTTTTACAATTATGACTGGCGGTGGACCCGGAATTATGGAAGCTGCCAATCGTGGAGCTAAAGATGTTGGTGGCCGCTCAGTAGGATGTAATATTCAACTCCCTAGAGAGCAAAAACATAATCCATATCTAGATAAATGGGTAGAAATCAAACATTTCTTCGTCCGAAAGGTTCTACTTGTTAAATACTCTTTTGCTTTTGTGGTTATGCCTGGCGGTTTTGGTACTCTTGATGAATATTTTGAAGCAATTACTCTAATTCAAACAAATAAAATTGGTGATTTTCCAGTAATTATCTTTTGTAAGGATTTTCATCAGAAGTTAATTGAACATACCCATGTTATGAGAATGCAAGGGACTATAGCAGAAGCTGATTTAGGCCTTTTTCTTGTAACTGATTCAATTGAAGAAGCTATTGCATTAATTAAGGAAGAGGGTATTAAAAAACATGGATTAAAATTTGAAGAAAAGATGAAGCCCTTTAGATGGCTATTCGAATCGAAATTTAAATTCTAATTGCGAATTACATTTTTTACATGATGAAATTATCCAGAAGGATGATCGTTATATTAATATACGAATTTTTAAATGATTTTCCAAATACGATCTTTTTATTTAATTCTTGCTTATCTCTCGCTAAATAGCCTTTATGCACTGAGCCAGACTAGTAATCAATCTGCTATACTTGATAGGGATAGCTCCATAAATAAAAATCAAACTCATGTAAGTTGGGGTTTTGTACGTTTTTTTGGAAGTACTACAAAAGTTAGATTTGAGAACTACGAAATTGACAAATTCCTAAAACAATACCCCAAATTTTTACCATTTGAAGAGAATATCCAGATATTTTATAAGCAAAGGAAAATGGCTTATACTTGGTTTGATCAAAAAGGATTAATCGAACAAGCTGATAACCTATACAATAGGGTTTCTAATTTGGATCCTCAAAATTCGGAGGAGATACCTTACCAGAACTCTCTAGATTCTTTGATGAATCCTGATTTGCCCTCCAGATTTACAGGAGCTCAAAAAATTAAGCTTGAACTCATGCTTACCGCTCAATATTGTGTGCTTTCTGAAATCCTTGCTTCTGAAAAAAAACCAGATTTGCTTAATGATATTAACTGGAAGCCTAAAGGACAAAAATTGTCTTTCGAGGCTTACCTTGATCAAGTTTTAAATGCACCAATCCAACAGATAGGACTAGGAGAATCACCAATTAATAGACAGTATGAACTATTGAAAAAGTATCTCGAAAAATATCGTGAGCTTGATAAAAGAGGCGATTATTTTAAAATTAAGCTCGAAAAAATATCTTATAAACTAGGAGATAGCTCTGAAATTGTTAGGCAAATAAAATTACGTCTCAATGAGCTAGGAGATCTTCAAGATAAAAACCCTAATTCCATCTTCAATCTTCAACTAGAGAATGCGGTTAAACAATTTCAAATTAGACATGGACTTCTTGATGATGGTATTGTGGGCAAAGGAACTATAACAGAGCTAAACGTTCCCTACAAGCAGCGAATTAAGCAGCTTATTGTGAATATGGAACGATGTATGTGGGTTCCGGAAAATGTTAATACAGATTATATTGCAGTTAATATTCCTGAATTTAAACTACATGTTTTTAGCAATAATCAATTGCAGTGGAGTTGTAAGGTGGTGGTAGGAAAGGTCATGAATAAAACGGTGGTTTTTAATGCCGATTTAAAATATGTGGTTTTTAGTCCCTATTGGAATGTTCCTCAAAGTATTGTGAGAAATGAAATCCTCAAGGATATGCGTAAGGATAGAAATTATTTGAGCAAACATCACATGGAGATAACAGCTTATCGTAATGGTTTGCCCGAAATTAGACAAAGGCCAGGCCCTTTAAATGCCTTAGGTAAAGTGAAGTTTCTTTTTCCCAATAGCTATAATATTTATTTGCATGATACCCCCAGTAAATCTTTGTTCAATGAGCCTATTCGGGCATTTAGTCATGGTTGCATCCGCGTAAGCGAGCCCTTTAAACTTGCTCAATTCTTATTAAGAAACCAAGCTAATTGGGATGATGCAGCTATTCAGTTAGCAATGGATTCTGGCAAAGAAAAATATGTAAGCTTGACCGATAAAGTTTCGGTATTCATCGTATATTTTACCTCTTTTGTCGATGCTGAGGGGAAAATTAACTTCCGTAAAGATATTTATGGTCGGGATGAAAGATTAGCAGAAATGATCATGGATTTTTAGAAGCACTCTGCTTGTTTTCTATTTTTGAATGATAAATATTATTTATAAGCTTAATTTTTATCACTAAAGCTGAGTATCAATTTATAAATTTAAAAAGACCACTATTAAATAGCTTGAAATAAAAAACCCGGATTCATCTTCATAATCCGGGTTTACTTTATATAATTCTATTAGAGTTGAGTCCCCTGCGGTTCTTTCGGGTTTGCAGGTTTCGTGCCTTTTAAAGTGAGTATGAAGTTAGACAAATCAGCGGTTTGTTTTGCTGTAAGTGTTTTTTCCCATGAAATCATTCCCTTTTCAGGAACTCCGTATTTAATGGTTTTAAAGATACTATTGATTGTTCCTCCATGAATCCAATATTCGTCGGTTAAATTCGGACCAACAGATCCACCACCATCCGCAACATGACATGCTACACAATTTTGCATGTAGACTGCTTTGCCGGCGGCAATTACTGCGGGACTATTATCAACTTTTACACTGTTTTCATCAATTAGATTTCCTGCTTTTGCCAAGTAGGCTGCTTTTTCTACCTCAGCTGCCTTCATTTCTATAGCATATTCTTCATCTTGAAGCGGGCTCCACTTAAATACATGATAATTAAGCAGATAAACCGAGCCAAATAATATTGATCCATAAAACAATACATTAAACCATGCTGGAGTAGGATTATCTAATTCGGTAATTCCGTCAAAATCATGATCTAACATCATGTCTTTTTCTTCGGAAAGAGGTCTTAATCCCATTAATTTCGTCCAAATGCTTGGCTGAGTGCTTTTTGCAGACTTTTCAGCAGCTTCCCACTCATGATATTCCAACATTTTGGCTGGTTCTGCAGCTAGAATTTGTGTTGGTGATTTTATTTCGGCTGCCATTATGCGCACTGTTTTAAGCAAAACAAGTGCAACAATCAATAGGAGTAGCGCTACAAGAAACAAAATTACTATTGTTTCCATATAAAAATTACCTGTACTCCCTCCAGTATTTGCCTCTGCTGCCCAGCTGATATTGCCAGAAAACAATAGGGTGATTATAAAAATTAAGCGTTTCATAATTCTAAGCTTTATCGTCATTTAATGGTAGCTCACTCATATAGTTTACGTGTTTTTTTTTCATGGTAAATAGTAATACCGTAACAATAATGAAAAAAACCATAAATATTCCTAGCGAGGTGATCAGATAAACATCTGCACCAGATGTTTTATCTATAAATTGTCTAAACATAAATTCTTATTAATGGTTCAATGTATTATTTTGATGGTGTTAAAGCCACATTACCCACTTTGATGTCTGTTCCAAGGCGCTGTAAGTATGCTATAATTGCAATTATTTCTTTATCGCTGCTTATTTTAATATTGTCTTTAGCTAGGCTTGCAACAATTCCCTCAGCTTGTTTTTTAAGGTCGGAATTGGCTTGTTGCTCATATAGAGGCGCGTAGGGCACTCCAAGTGTTCGCATGGCATTTATCTTAGCCACGGTGGTAGTAGTGTCTAAGGTCTGTTCTCCAAGCCAATCATATGCAGGCATAATACTTCCTGGCGACATGCTTGTTGGGTCCATCAGGTGATTGTATTGCCATGCGTTTGAATATTTTCCACCTTCGCGATGTAAGTCGGGTCCCGTACGTTTCGAACCCCACAAAAATGGATGATCATAAACAAACTCTCCCGCCTTGCTGTATTCGCCATAACGCTCGGTTTCTGATCGAAATGGCCTAACCATTTGTGAATGACAATTTACACAGCCTTCTCGGATGTATAAATCGCGCCCCTGTAATTCAAGGGGTGTGTATGGTTTAACACTTGCAATGGTAGGTATGTTCGAAGAAATCATGAAGGTTGGCATCATCTCTACCATTCCACCAATTAAAATTACAATAAGGGATAGTACAAGAAAAGTCATTGGCTTGCGTTCTAATGAACGATGCCATGTTTTTTCGGATGAACTTGGTGCATATGCAGGTTCTAATGCCATAGCTTCTGCTGGTTCATCAGCCACTAGTTTACCGCTTTTTGCAGTTTTAATTAGGTTATAGGTCATTACGATAACACCAGTTAGGTATAATGTGCCTCCAATAGACCTAAAAATATGCATCGGCAAAAGTTGAAGTGTTGTTTCTAAGAAGTTTGGATATTTTAACAATCCTTCAGGAGTAAACTCTTTCCACATTAAGCCTTGTAAAAATCCAGATAAATACATCGGTATGGCATAGAAAAGTATTCCTAAAGTGCCTATCCAAAAGTGGAATGCTACAAGCTTTTTAGAGAAAATTTCGGTTTTATAAATTCTCGGGATTAACCAATATAAAATGGCGAAAGTTAAGAAACCATTCCATCCTAATGCGCCTACATGCACGTGTGCAACTATCCAGTCGGTAAAGTGGGCAATTGCATTTACTTGTTTTAAGGATAACATAGGCCCCTCGAAAGTTGACATACCATAGGCCGTGATACCTACAACCATAAACTTTAGGTTTGTATCTTCTCGTACTTTATCCCATGCACCTCTTAAAGTTAATAAACCGTTAATCATACCTCCCCAACTTGGTGCAATAAGCATAATTGAGAATGCAACGCCCAAAGATTGAGCCCAATCTGGAAGCGATGAATATAATAAGTGATGCGGACCAGCCCAGATATAGATAAAGATCAATGACCAGAAGTGTAGAATACTAAGTTTATAAGAATAAACGGGTCTCTGCGACATTTTAGGTAGGAAATAATACATCATTCCTAAATATGGTGTGGTTAAAAAGAACGCAACCGCATTATGCCCGTACCACCATTGTACAAGTGCATCCTGAACACCAGCGTATAAATAATAACTTTTAAATGCTGAAATTGGTAACTGAAATGAATTGACTATGTGCAGCACTGCAACAGTAACAAAGGTTGCAATGTAGAACCAAATAGCTACATACATGTGTCGCTCACGACGCTTAATAATTGTACCGAACATATTTATTCCGAATACCACCCAAATAAGGGTAATCGCAATATCAATTGGCCATTCTAACTCAGCATATTCATGTGAAGTTGTTAATCCCAATGGTAAAGTAATTGCTGCTGCTACAATAATCAGTTGCCAACCCCAAAAATGGATGCTGCTCAGCTTATCGCTAAACATTCTGGCTTTTAAAAGGCGCTGTAGCGAGTAGTAAACGCCCATGAATATTCCATTTCCCACAAATGCAAAAATTACTGCATTGGTGTGTAAAGGACGAATACGGCCGAATGTAGTGTATTGATTGCCTAAATTCATCTCCGGCTTAAAGAGTTGAAGGGCTACCAAAAGGCCGACAAGCATTCCCACAAGTCCCCATATGACTGTGGCAATGGCAAAATTCCTTACAATTTTATTGTCATAGTTAAATTTTTCAAGCATACTATCGGGTTTTTATTTATGGTGTAAATCTAATTTTCAGGCTGTGACAATCAAGTGACAGAACATCGAAAAAAAAGTGATTCTAGTCACTTTTCGGCTTCCTTTGGGATGTCATCATCGAATAAAATTCGAACACCTGGTGTATAGGTATCATCGTTTTGTCCATTTTTCATCGCCCAGAAAAAAGCGAATAAAAAAATCAGTGCTAAGAATACACTACAACCAATCAAAAAGTATAAGATGTTCATATTAATTTATTTTTTCTAGCAAACACATGTGTTGCAATGCTGGTGAATGAAATGATAGTTACCGTGCTTAGTGGCATTAAAATAGCTGCAAAAAGGGGTGATAATAAGCCTTGCACCGCAAAAAATAATCCCACCACATTATATACTAGGGATATGCTGAAACTGATGTGTATCACCTTTACAGCATCTTTAGCTTGCTGAATGAATTGGGGTAATTTTTCGAAACTTGCCCCATCAAGAATGGCATCACAACCGGGCGAAAAATTATTGATATTGTCGGTAACGGCTATGCCTAAATCACTTTGTTTTAGTGCTCCTGCATCATTTAAACCATCTCCAAGCATCATTACTTTATCGTTTTTTTTCTGAAGTGCTTTGATATAGTCTAACTTATTCTGCGGACTTTGAGAGAAGTGCATTTGACTTTCCCAAGGAAATGCAGGAAGGAGATACTCCCGTTCTGTATCTTGATCTCCTGATAGTAAATGCATGTTTAGTTTGCTTCCTAAATGCGAAAAAAGTTCTTTTAACCCCTTTCGCCAGCCTTGCCTGAAGCTGAAATATCCGGTATATCGCTCAGAAATCTGTATGTACACTGTTCCGGAGTCTTTTTTCTCGGATTTTATATTGATAAATGACGCACTGCCAATGCGTACCATTTTGCGATTTACAATACCCTCAATTCCTTTGCCTGGAATTTCTTTGTATTCACTTACCGTAAAATATTCATTGATTTTCATCCATTTAACAAGCTCTCTACTTAATGGGTGTCCCGAATTACGTGCTAATGAACTAATCATGCACTGTTCCTCATAACTGAGGTCGCCCTCAAAGCTAATTCTAAAACCCTCAGGAGCCGTAATTGTTCCAGTTTTGTCGAAAACAAGTGTATTTATTTTTGCCATCTGCTCCACAACAGCAGTATTTTTGAGATAGAATTTATTTTTATCGAAAATACTCAGCACCGCCGAAAGGGTAAATGGTGAACTTAATGCCAAGGCGCATGGGCAGGCAATAATTAATACAGCAGTAAATGCTTGCCATGCTTTAGCACTATCATCAAACATCCAAAATGCGGCAGATCCAAAGGCAATAGCTAGGAGAACTACACTAAAATATTTGCTTACAGTGTCACTAAAAGTGTCAATTTTCTTTCTTTTCTCATCAAAAATCTCATTATTCCAAAGGCTAGTTAAATAACTTTGCGATACAGGCTTAATTACCTCAAGCTCAATGGCTTCATTAATTTGTCGCCCACCCGCATAAACCACCTCACCTAAAACTTTTTGTATTGGCGCCGATTCTCCTGTAACGAAACTAAAGTCAATCACCGCATCACCCTTCATAAGTATGGTGTCTGCAGGGATAATTTCATTATTTCGAATTAAGATTCGATCACCAACCTGCAATTCATCCATCGGGATAGGTTTTTCACCTGCTTCACTAATTAAGGTAACTGCAACTGGGAAATAGGAACGATAGTCGCGTTCAAAAGATAGGTGATGGTAAGTACGTTGTTGCACCCATTTGCCTATCAATAAGAAAAATACAAGCCCGCAAAGTGTATCCACAAAGCCTGCTCCACTACCACTTAAAATTTCATAAAAGGAACGAATAAACATCACCGCAATTCCAAGTGCTAAAGGGAAATCTAGATTTAATACCTTGTTAGTCAGGTTCTTCCACGCAGAAATAAAATAGTCGCGGCCACTATAAAATACCACAGGAATGGCGAAAATCAAATTAAGCCAACCAAAAAATGTCTTGAATTGCTGCTCAAATGCGGCCATCCCAAAATATTCGGGGAAGCTTAAAAGCATGACATTCCCAAAACAGAAACCAGCAACTGCAATCTTTTTTATAATATCTCTATCCGAAACTTTGTTTTGCTCTTTTACTACATCTTGCAAACTGATAAGTGGCTCATAACCAATGGCGCCAAGCATTTTCACAAGTTCACGCAACGAAAACTCCTTGTGTTTAAAGCTAATCACCACCTGTTTTTTCAGGAAGTCAATTCTTGAATTAACGATTGATGGATTAATCTTATAGAGATGCTCTAATAACCATAAACATGAACTACAATGTATGGATGGAATGTAGAGGGTGATGATGCTAATATTCTCATCAGAATAGTCGAGAAGAGATGCAGCAATTTTAGGCTCGTCTAAATAATCATAATGAGATGAAATTACATCTTGCGTTGTTCCAGGAGTATTATTGTAACTATAATAATTGCAAAGTTGATTTTCTGACAGAATCGTATATACACTCTGACAACCTATGCAGCAAAAATCTTTCTCATCGTAATGGTAATCTTGATCTGGGCAGTCATTCCCACAATGATAACATTGTTTTAATTTCTCAGCTTGTTTTTGAGTATCGAGAGTATCCATAACTTCAAAAATCACTTGATTTTCAAAGTATTACAATGATTTGCATTATTAAAGAAAGTGATATCAATCACATTCTTTATGATAATTAGCTGTTTTATCTCTGTTTTCTCCGCATAATTTTGAAAATTTCAATCCACATCACACCGATAAAGGCTGCAACAAAGCAATAAACTAATTCTGTAAATGATAGTGGAACAAATTCAAAAATATTTTGAATCGGCTTAAAATAAATCGATAGTAGTAAAATGAGGATAGAAATGCTGAGCACTAAGGGAATTAATGCATTTTTATATCTGATTGTGGTAAATATGGAGTAATAAAATGACCTATTGGCAAGGGTTAAGAAAATATTGCTGAAAATGAGCGTGCTATAAATGATAGTACGTACCTCTGCAATTTCATAACCATTTTCCATGTAATAATAACCCATCCCCAAACATGAAGCTGTAATGATAAGTCCCTGAATAATACTTATTGATAACTCATTAAATGAGAAAAAAGTCGCGCTAAGTTTTCGCGGTGCTTTTTTCATTGAATTTGCTTCTATAGGCTCATTTTCGAAGATTATTGAGCAAGTGGGACCCATAATTAATTCTAAAAATATCACATGAACCGGTGAGAAAAAATTAGTGTATTTCCAGAAAAGGAGTAGGGGCACAGTAACAATTAAAATTATAGGAATGTGGATAGAAATAATGTACTGTATAGCTTTTTTAAGATTTTCATAGATTCTTCTGCCGAGAGCAATGGCTTCTACCATGTGGACTAAATTATCATCTATGAGGATGAGTGATGCGGCTTGACGCGCAACTTCAGAGCCTTTTTTACCCATTGCTATGCCGATGTGCGAAGATTTTAATGCCAAACTATCATTCACCCCATCGCCAGTCATGGCCACCACGTGGCTTTTTTGCTTTAAAATATTGATTATTCTAAGTTTTGCCTCCGGAAACATCCTTGTATAAATATTCACATCATCTACTATGCTTAAGAGTTTTTCATCACTCATTTGTATCAAGTCCTTTCCTTCTAAGGTTTTTTCAGCGCCTTTAAATCCGCATTGTTTTGCAATAGCTGAAGTTGTAATTGCATTATCGCCAGTAATGATTTTTACCCCAATTCCCGCTTGATAAAATTGCTTAAAAACCTTGTTTATATTTTCTTTTGGAGGATCGTAAAATGCAAGTAATCCTAAAAAAGTGAAGGAGAAATCCTGCTGCTTTTTAGGAAATTCATTACCCTTTAAATCAGTTTTCCCGACGCCTAATACCCGATACCCCTGTGATGCAAGACTTTGAATTTTTAAATTAATTTCAGTTTTTTCAGCATTGGTGAGCTCTGAAACATTCATTATTGCCTCGGGTGCGCCTTTTGCAGCAATATGGCGTTCTCCTTTTCCATTTTCAAAAATGTGGGTCATCATTGGTGGCTGACCGTCAAGAGGATATTCGTGTATCATCTTAAAATCCTTACGTTTATCCTTCGGAATTAGTTTTTTATAGTGGTCGTGAAGTGCAATCTCCATTGGATCGAAAGGAATTGGCTCACTCGCCCACATACCATATTCAGCCACTTCATTTAGGTTTTTTTGCTCCTTAATTTGCTCTTTATCAAATAATTCCTTGTTTTTGTGAAGGTAAATGGCTGCTAACTCCATTTTGTTCTCGGTAATGGTCCCTGTTTTATCAATACAAATAACTGTTGCCGCACCAAGAGTTTCAACCGTATTAAGTCCTTTGACAAGAATGCCTGTTTTTGAGAGTTTCCATGCCCCCAATGCCATAAATGTTGTGAACGCAACGGGAATCTCTTCTGGAAGGATAGACATGGCCAATGTTAAAGCCATTAGGAGACTATCCAAGAATTTATGTGTTTGGAAATAGTAAAATATTAAGACCAATAAAAAGCAAATTAGCCCCACAATGGTCATGGATTTTACGAAACTTAATATTTGTTTGTATAAAGGGGGTTTTTCTGTTTTAATTTCCTTGGCTAATTTGGCTAATTGCGCCGCTCTACTTTGGTCTCCGGTTGCAGTTACTCTATAAACGGCTAATCCTGAAACAGCTAAAGTGCCTTGAAATACATTATTTTGATCCTTAGCACTACTTTTGCTCTGCGAAAATGATTCACCAGTTAATACAGATTCATTTACGGCAAAGTCATTGCTATGTACTATCTCTCCGTCGGCTGCTATAACTGAACCTTCTTCTGAAATTAAAAAATCACCTAAAACAATTTCTTCAGAGGCAATTTCAATGATTTTATTATCTCGAATAACTTTAGTTTTTGAAGCAGTTAATACTTGCAGTAATGAAAGTGCTTTTCGTGTTCTAAAGCTTTGAAAAAAAGAAATGGTTGAGACTAAAAGCACTGCCGATAACAGGAATATTGCTTCCGAAAATTCACCCAATAAAAAATAAACAAGTGCCGAAGCAATTAAAAGTATAAAAATGGGTTCAAGAACCATTTCCTTCAGGATGATAATGAATTCGCTCTGCTCTTTCCCTGAAATTGAAACATCTTTTTTTCGTAACTCAACATCGGCATTACTTAAGCCATGAAAGGGGAATGGATTTTTTGTCATTGTATAAAATTTCACCATATAAACTTCTCTTAAATTAAGCATTTTGATTGGTTTATTAGTCATATTTATGAATATTGACGAGCGTCATATTTTTTGATTTTTGAAAAGTGTAAATTGCTGTCCATGACAATAATTCGAACATAATAGGTATTCGAATCTGGATAGTTAACGTACAATTTCACTCTTTAACCCAATAAATATGCTTAAAATTCTCGCCACAACCGATTTCTCCGTAAACTCAAAGGCAGGTATTCGCTTTGCCATTCAACTAGCATCCCAGCAAGCATGTGAAATTACTTTTTTTCACTCCTACCATATTATGAAGCCCAGTATTTGGGATGCAAAGAGATTTACTAGCTATGAAAAGAGTGAAACGGTAAAGATTAAAAACAAATTGGAAAAGTTTGTTGCTGCTATTTATAAAGCCTTAGATACCAAACCTGAAAAAGTACATTATGTAATTAGTAGTTCCTTTGTTACTGATAGTAATATCATTAAATATGCTACAGATCATCAATTTGACTTAATTTGTATCAGTAGAAGAGGAGAAGGGAAGCTGAAAAAAATATTCGGAACCAATACCACAAATTTAATTCAGCGTTCAACAGTGCCAGTTATGGCAATTCCACATAATTATAAAAGCATGAAGATTAATTCGGTGCTCTACGCCTCCGATTTAGCCAATTTAAAGCATGAAATGGATAAAGTTGTAGCTTTTGCAAAACCTCTTGGAGCAACAATCGAACTTCTTCATCTAAATTATCCTTCAGATACATCTGATAATATGAAAACCATTGAGGATGTGATTAAAGATTATCCAAAAACAAACATCACCTACCGATTAGAAAATATTGATCTTATTTATAATCTAGTTTCTAATTTGGAGCAAGTAATAAAAAAGACTAAACCATCTATTTTAGTCATGTTCACAGATCAAGATCTTGGTTTTTTTGAGAAATTATTTCTTTCAAGTAGTACCGCTGACTTTTCATTAAGTGCTTCTGTACCATTGCTTGTGTTCAAGAAATAGTGTGAAATGGATCAATTTTAATCCATCTCAATAATGACGAAGCTTTCTTTTTAAATAATAAAATCGATAAAGAATAGTATCGAAAATTAATGCAATAATTAAGCATAGCGAGGCAATAAGAATGGCAAGCATACCCAATATTTTATAGGAAAATCCACCAATTATACATCCCATAAAGAAAAATATGATGATTATCATTCTCAACTTAATACTTCTAAATAGTTTTTGAAGTTCATTTTCCTTTCTATAAAAAAACAATTGAGATAATTCAATTCCCAGATCAGTGAATAAACCAGTTAAATGAGTTGTTCTTACCAAAGAATTTGACACATTAGTAACCAGTGCATTTTGTAAACCCATGGCAAAAAGTAACATAAAAGCTATTGTTTGAGGAGCTAAACCTTCATTTAACCAATAAGTTGATCCGATACCTACCAAGCTAAGGATAATGATTTCGAGCCCCATTGGGATAGTATGCGCAATTAATGGGTTCTTTTTTAAACTGAGTTCAATCAGTATACTAGAAATAAATGCACCAAATAAAAATGCCAAAATGTATAGTAAAAAATTAAGGGCATTTAAATATCGATTGTTCACAATCTCTTCTGCAAAGAAAGCGAAATGACCTGTGACATTTGTTGTAAGTGTTTGGATAGATAAAACACCTATAATATTGACAATGCCAGCTGTAAATGAAAGTATGGCTGCTAAACGGCGATTGTGAATAAATGTTCTTCCTTTACCTTTGTGGCGAAACATAGTGTTTTTACCAATTTACTAATTTTTTAGGATACTTTGTTTAATTAGCTAATAAAAATGTTTGTAGCCCAAATCAAAATATTGGATCATCTAGGCTATTTAAATTCACTGAAAACTAATTTTACCATTTTCTAATTTTTATCTTTAACAATTATAAAATGAGCATATGGAGATTGGTACCTCTCAATTTTCTGATTTAAATTTAGATCATCTAGTCGGCCTGGCTAGTAGCATTGGCATTGGCTTCCTGATTGGGATGGAACGCCAGTTTTCAAAAGAGGCAATAGAGCATCAGGAGCAGTTTGCAGGTATCCGAACCTTCACCATGGTGTCTATGTTTGGTTTTATTTCTGCGCTTTTATCAACTTTGGTAGGGGATTGGGTATTCGGATTAACCTTAGCATGTGTTTTTGCTTTCGTAGTGGTATCCTATGTTCAAATGTCTAAAGTGCCAGGTAATAGAGGAGGAACTTCCGAATTTGCGCTATTAATTACCTTTACTTTGGGTGCATTAGTGTTTTATAAGATGATTCTTTTTGCGCTCATCATCATGGTCGTGATGTTGCTTTTATTGGCCTTTAAGCCATCTTTACACCTTTTTGTTGAGAAGCTAAAACGCCAAGAATTACTTGCAATTATTCTATTTGTGGTCATGTCGGCACTCGTAATTCCTTTCCTTCCCAATGATAATTTTGGACCCTACAAACTTTGGAATCTAAAAGAAATTTGGCAAATGGTCTTGCTTGTATCTGGAACTAGTTTGGTGGGATATATGATTGCTAAATTCATGGGGCAAAAAGGTACAGTCTTAGCTGGCTTAATTGGAGGCTTCGTTTCTAGCACCTCTGTAGCACTTGCATTTTCTAGAAAGAGCAAGGAATCAAAATCATCATCCTTTTTTTATGCCGTAGGAATTATAGTTGCTTGCACAATTATGTTCCCAAGGATACTTTTTGAAGTTTATATCGTTAACGCCAATTTGGCTAGTCAGCTGCATATACCTATTATAATAATTACTTGTGCAGGTTTTGGGACAGCAGTACTCATCTATAAAGTGGAAAATGGGAATCATAGCAGCAATGAAATTGCTTTAAAAAATCCATTAGACTTCCTAACTGCCCTAAAGTTTGCCTTATTGTTTGCTGCTGTACAATGGCTTGTGAAATATACAAGCATCCAATTTGGAGATAATGGCTTTTATCTTGCTGGTGCCATTTCTGGGATTACTGACGTGGATGCCATTACCCTGTCAATGGCCAAAATTGAAAAAGCTGGGGGCAGCACAAAACTAGCCATCCAAACCATACTCATTGCGGCGCTATCAAATACACTTGTAAAATTATTCATCGTTGTTGTTTTGGGAAGTATTGAATTGAGAAAAACTACTCTCTGGGGCTTTTTTGCCATATTTATTTCGGGATTTGCTTATTTTTTCGTATCTTATATCTATTAGATTGTTTTTCTTGATCTAACTCAACGTTATTTTTTATCCTATATCATGAATAATCATCTTTTTGAGGGTTAATTTTGTAAATCATCAAAAGAAAATATCATGTCTGGTTTAGGTACTTTCAAGAATTTTACTCAAAGTTTAACGGATAAAGGCTTTGTAATGCCCGCATTATTTATTGGTCATGGATCCCCAATGAATGGAATTCAAGACAATGAGTTTTCTCGTCGCTGGACTAAAATTGCTCAAGAAATTCCTGAACCTGCTGCTGTACTTGTTATTTCTGCACATTGGATAAGTAATGGGACCAAAGTAACTGCAATGGATTTTCCTAAGACTATTCACGATTTTGGTGGATTTCCACAAGAACTATTTGATGTTCAATATCCAGCACCAGGCAGTATAATCATCGCAAATGAAACAGTCAAACTTCTACATTCAGTGCATGCAGAACTTGATCATGATTGGGGACTTGATCATGGCGCTTGGACAGTGGTTAGAAATATGTATCCCAAAGCAAATATCCCCGTGCTTCAATTAAGTATTGATTATAATAAAGCACCGCAATATCACTATGAATTAGCCAAAGAACTTTTATCTCTTCGCAAAAAGGGTGTTTTAATTATAGGAAGTGGAAATATGGTGCATAATTTAGGAATGGTAGCTTGGGATAAACTAAGCGTTCCAGGTTTCGGATTTGATTGGGCTCATGAATTGAATACGAAATTCAAAAATCTTATCGCTAACGGTGATCATCAAGCACTCATCAATTACCAAAGTATTAGTTCCGATATTAATTTAGCTATTCCCACTCTAGAGCATTATCTGCCCTTGATTTATAACTTAGGGCTACAAGACAAAAATGAAGAAGTCTCCTTTTTTAATGATATGGCGGTGGGTGGCTCATTAACTATGACTTCGGTTAAATTTGGTTGATAGTAGCTAAACAAAACTGTATTTTCTTTTAAAGAACTATTGTGTTGATTTTAGAAATATTTAGAAAAATAAAAATCATTGAATTCTCTTGTTAATAAAACATTCTGAATTAGTATAATTGTATTATAATCCTTTAAATACATGATTATTTCATTTGATTTACATCATTTGAAAATGTAAAAAGGTAATTTTATTATCAATTGAAATTTAGAATCGTATGGCTAAAAACAAGTATTTCTTCCCCTTTATCATGGTTACTTCCCTGTTTTTTATGTGGGGATTTGTTCATAACCTCGACCCGATTCTAATTCCTCATCTTAAAAAATCATTTAGTTTAACTAATCTACAATCATCTTTAGTCGACTCCTCAGTATTTATAGCTTATTTTTTGATGGCTATCCCTGCCGGCTTGGCAGTTAAGAAATATGGCTATAAAAAAGGAATCATTTTTGGTTTATTGCTGTTCGCCATCGGCTCATTTTTATTTATTCCTGCAGCAGATACAGGAGAATATGTTTTCTTTTTAGGGGCATTATTTATAATTGCATGCGGATTAACCATTCTGGAGACCGTTGCCAATCCCTATGTTTCCTTGCTTGGTGATCCGGAAACGGCAACAAGTCGTTTGAATTTTGCTCAATCATTTAACGGACTAGCAGCAACATTGGCGCCCATAATTGGCGCTCGCATTATTTTAACGAAAGGTTCCTCAGATGAAGAATTAAATGCCATGAGCGAAAGTGCAAGGCAAATCGCACTTGCTGCTGAAGCCTCCAGCGTGAAAGGGCCTTATTTTGTTTTGGGGAGCATCATCCTACTAATTGCAGTCATTTTCTATTTTCTTCGTCTCCCAGAAATTGAGCAAAATGATAATCAAACTGAAAGTAAAAATGTGTTTCAAGCCTTGCGTCATAAACATTTATCTTGGGCAGTTATCGCTCAATTTTTTTATGTTGGTGCCCAGGTTTGTGTATTCAGTTTCTTTATTTTATATGCTGTAGAGGTTGCCCAAATTGATAGGGTGGTGGCTGCAGATTATTTAGGCTGGGGCTGCGGATTAGCATTTATGCTCGGCAGATTTATTGGTGTATTTTTTATGCGTTTTATCAAATCAGAACGCCTCCTAGCAATCTATTCAATCATTTGTATTTTATTGTGTATTCCTGCAATTTTCCTGCAAGGTATAATTGCAGTTTATTCTGTAATTGGAATCGCATTTTTTATGTCAATTATGTTCCCAACTATATTTTCTTTGGGTATCAAAGGACTAGGCAAAGATACGGAGTATGGAAGTAGCTTAATTGTGATGGCTATTGTAGGTGGTGCATTTTTACCTCTCGCTTTTGGATATATTTCTGACCTAAGTGGTACGCTTCAATTTGGCTATATTGTTACCTTAATCTGTTTTGTAGTTATTCTTGCTTTTGCTCTTAAAGGGCATAAAATCGAAAAAAAGGAATTGTCAAATGGATAGATTTTGCTTAACCCTCGACTTAAAAGATGATCCTGCCTTAATTGCAGAGTATGAAACTTGGCATAAAAATGTATGGCCAGAAATTATTGAAAGTATCCGTACGTCTGGGATCGAAAATATGCAGATTTATAGATTTTCAAATAGACTTTTCATGATTATGGAGGTTAATGAGACTTTCAGCTTTGACAAAAAAGGAACAGCCGATGCTGGAAACGAAAAAGTTCAAGAATGGGAAACACTCATGTGGAAATATCAACAGGGAGTCCCAGGTGCAAAACCTGGTGAAAAGTGGGTCTTGATGGATAAAATATTTGAATTATAATTGAACATGAATACTAAGGAAGAAGCTAAGGGGTATCGATTTTTGCAAATCCATCCGGATGATAATGTTCTGGTAGCCCTTCAAAATCTGAGCAAGGGGGAAGAGATTGTTTTTGAAGGTAAAAGCTTTCATTTAAGTACAGATGTATCGTCAAAACATAAGTTTAGTCTGCAAGCTTTAAATGTTGAAGATAAGATCTTTATGTATGGTGTTCTTGTAGGTAGGGCGAGCAAAGCTATTGCTCAAGGCGAATCTTTACGAGTTGATAATGTACACCATGATGCAAACGATTTTGTGCTTTCTGATCGAAAATTAGATTGGCAAAAGCCAGATGTTTCGGAATTTGCTGGAAAAACATTTAATGGTTTCCATCGTGCTGATGGTTCTGTTGGGACTTCAAACTATTGGTTGGTTATTCCGCTTGTTTTTTGCGAAAATCGTAATGTAACCGTACTAAAAGAGGCTTTGGATGAGAAATTGGGCTATAAAAAGGCAAAAAGTTATGAAAATGAGGTTGAAAGTTTAATTTCTCTGTATAAAACAGGAAAATCTACCCAAGAAATCCTTCATGCTGATCTCCAATCTACCCCCGAAGGTTTAAATCAAAGTAAGTTATTCCCAAATATTGATGGTATTAAATTCATTACTCATGATATGGGATGCGGCGGAACACGAATGGATTCGGATGCACTCTGCGGACTCATTGCTGGCTATATCACTCATCCAAATGTTGCTGGTGCCACTGTTTTAAGCCTTGGTTGTCAGCATTCCCAAATAAGTATTCTCCAAAATGAGATTCAAAAACGTGATCCTTCTTTTGCTAAACCTCTAGCAATTTTAGAACAACAGGATTTAGGAACTGAACAAATTTTGATGCAGGAGGCCTTAAAACGTACTTTCGCTGGTTTAATTGAAGCCAATAAAGTGAAACGTGAACCAGCTCCATTGTCTAAATTATGTATCGGATTAGAATGTGGTGGATCAGATGGTTTTTCAGGAATATCGGCTAACCCAGCTCTTGGATACCTTTCAGATATCTTGGTGAGCCTTGGTGGATCAGTTATTTTATCCGAATTTCCAGAATTATGCGGCGTTGAACAGGAGTTAAGTGATCGTTGTGTGGATGAGAAAACTGCTGATCGTTTTATGCATTTAATGCGTACTTATAATGCAAAGGCTGAAGCGGATGGCTCTGGTTTTTATGCAAATCCTTCACCCGGAAATATTAGAGATGGATTAATTACTGATGCCATGAAATCGGCTGGCGCAGCAAAAAAAGGGGGTACGTCCCCAGTAACAGCTGTGCTCGATTATCCTGAAAAAGTAACAAAAATGGGGCTAAACCTTCTTTGTACCCCAGGTTCTGATGTGGAAAGTACCACAGCAGAGGTGGCTTCAGGTGCTAATATTGTATTGTTTACTACGGGTTTAGGAACTCCAACAGGTAATCCCATAGCGCCAGTAATTAAGCTGAGTACCAATACCAATACTTTCCTCAAAATGCCTGATATCATTGATATTAATTGCGGAACTATTATCGATGGTTCAGAAACTATCCAAGAAAATGCGCATAGAATTCTTAACTATGTAATTAGCGTGGCAAATGGTGAGATTCAACCTAAAGCTGTTCAACTGGGACAAGATGATTTTATTCCCTGGAAACGTGGAGTTTCACTTTAAAATTGATTTAAATAATGAATATGTTTAGTTTAAAAGGGAAAATAGCAGTAATTACGGGTGGTGGTAGTGGTATCGGTAGAGGAATTGCTAATGTGTTTGCAAGTCAGGGTGCTTTTGTACATATTGTAGAGCTTAATCAGGATGCCGGTCTGACTGTTTGCGAAGAAATTGAAAAAAATGGGGGTCAAGCCGCCGTTCATGCTTGCGATGTTTCGAATCAAGAAAAAGTTGTTAGCTTATTTAATAGCATCAAACACATTGATATTTTAGTAAATAATGCTGGCATTGCGCATGTTGGAAAAGCGGATACAACTAGTGCCGCCGATTTTGACCGAATTTATAATGTGAACGTGAAGGGTGCCTACAACTGCCTATTTGCAGGTATTCCTCTAATGAAAGCACAGGGTGGTGGCGTAATTTTAAATCTAGCCTCCATTGCCGCTATCGTGGGCGTTGCCGATCGATTTGCCTATTCCATGAGTAAAGGTGCTATTTATGCCATGACGCTCTCGGTGGCCAAAGATTATCTTGCCGATAATATTCGCTGCAATAGCATTTCTCCTGCAAGAGTGCATACGCCTTTTGTGGATGGCTTTATCGCCAAAAATTATCCTGGTAAAGAAGCAGAAATGTTTGAAAAATTATCGAAATCTCAGCCAATAGGCAGAATGGCTAATCCTGATGATATTGCCGCATTAGCGCTCTATCTTTGCTCGGATGAAGCAAGTTTTATCACCGGAAATGATTATCCTATTGACGGTGGATACATTAAATTAAATAGTTAAAATCGAATATAAATTAATTTAAACAATAAAATTGTTCTTTTAAATAAAAATAAGCATACAATGAAATTAATTAGGTGGGGTAAAAACGGTCAAGAAAAAACAGGTGTACTTATCGACGATAAAAAATATGATACCTCGGCTTTTGGGGAAGATTATAATGAAGCTTTCTTCCAAAACAACGGTTTGGAGCGCTTGGCTACTTTTTTAGAGGCAAATCAAGGTAAACTACCTCTAATTGCTGACGATCAACGCCTAGGATCACCTATCGCTCGTCCCTCAAAAATATTATGCATTGGCCTAAATTATGCTAAGCATGCGGCTGAATCAAACATGGCGATTCCTGCAGAGCCAATTTTATTCATGAAGTCAACTACTTCTTTATCTGGCCCCTTTGATCCAATTATTATCCCTAAAGATTCAGTAAAATCGGATTGGGAAGTGGAGCTTGCATTCGTAATTGGTAAAAAAGCAAGTTATGTTTCAGAAGCTGATGCAATGGATTATGTGGCAGGGTATGTGCTTCACAATGATGTTTCGGAGCGTGAATGGCAGTTGGAACGTGGCGGCACCTGGGATAAGGGTAAAGGCTGCGATACTTTTGCTCCTCTTGGCCCCTTTTTAGCCACAAAAGATGAAATTGCAGATCCTCATAAATTGAGATTATGGTTAAAGCTTAATGGCAAAATATTGCAAGATAGTAATACCGACGATCTCATTTTCAACATTCCTTTCCTCATTTCTTATGTGAGCAAATTCATGACTCTTTTACCTGGAGATGTGGTTTCTACTGGTACTCCGGCGGGAGTGGGTTTGGGACTTAATCCGCCTCTCTTCCTAAAGCCTGGCGATGTAATGGAATTGGGTATCGATGGTTTAGGTATCTCGAAACAGGAAGCAATAGCTTATGAAAAAGCTTGATTCTCATCAACATTTTTGGAAGTTTGACCCGATAAGGGATCAATGGATAAATGATGAGATGGAAGTTATTAGACGTGATTTCCTGCCATCGGATCTTAAGCCTATTCTTGATGCAAATGGAATAGATGGATGTATTGCCGTTCAAGCTGATCAAT
The DNA here is from genome assembly GCF_017495225.1 of Daejeonella sp. Lineage (GTDB taxonomy): Bacteria > Bacteroidota > Bacteroidia > Sphingobacteriales > Sphingobacteriaceae > Daejeonella. Next base: position 88,893 of record NZ_JAFEIG010000014.1, read on the forward strand.
CGGAACAGGAAACGGAGTTTTTACTAAATCTGGCAACCGAAAATGATTTTATTAAGGGGGTTGTGGGCTGGATTAATCTTTGTGCCGAGAATATTGATGAGCGCTTAGATTATTATTCTCAATTTCCATTATTAAAGGGTTTTAGGCATATTTTACAAGCTGAACCGCTCGAATTTATGCTCAAACCCGAATTTATACGTGGTTTAAGGGCTTTAAAGTCTTATGGATTTACCTATGATGTTTTGGTTTATCCGCAACATCTTCCCGCATTTCTCAAAATAATGGATGATCAAGCCTTTGTAATTGATCACTTGGCAAAACCTGATATAAAAAATGCTGTTTTTTCTCCTTGGGATAAAGATTTGAAAGAAATAGCCTCATTTCAAAATGTGTATTGTAAACTTTCAGGAATGGTAACGGAAGCTGATCTTAAAAATTGGAAGAAAGAGGATATTTATCCCTTTATGGATAAAGTTTTGGAGCTTTTTGGTCCCGAGCGACTCATGTTTGGCTCTGATTGGCCAGTCTGCTTGCTTGCAGCCGAATATTCGGTGCTTTGTGATCTAGTGGCTGATTATCTCGCTAAATTGACGCCTTTGGAGCAGGAATTAATATGGTCAAAAAATGCCTCAACTTTTTACAAACTGTAATAATGGAAATTTCGATTAAATGGATCGTATTTCTTATTCGATAATAATTGTAGATTTAATTCATGGATCTTAAACTAACAGATAAGGTAATTATTGTAACAGGTGGTGCTAAAGGCATTGGAGCTGGAATTGTTAAAGTTTTAGCCCAAGAGGGTGCAATACCGGTAATTGTTGGACGAAACGAAGCTGATAATCTGAAATTATTATCTGAAATTGAATCGCTTGGCGGTAAAGCATTCCAAGTTGTAGCTGAATTAACAGAACCAGAAGAATGCGAAAAGGTTGTTAAAATTACACTCCAAAATTTTGGTAAAATTGATGGATTAGTCAATAATGCTGGGGTAAATGATAGCGTCGGACTCGAATCAGGGAATTATCAGAAATTTGTAGATAGTCTCCATAAAAATGTGATTCATTATTATTTAATGGCTCATCATGCTCTGCCTGCATTGAAAGCCTCTAAAGGATCTATTGTAAATATTGGCTCAAAGGTTTCTGAAACAGGGCAGGGTGGGACTTCTGCCTACGCTGCTTCCAATGGTGCTAGAACTGCCTTAACCCGCGAATGGGCCGTAGAACTCCTAAAAGATGAAATTCGGGTAAATGCTGTCATTGTCGCCGAATGTTATACGCCCCTCTATGAAACTTGGATTAATAGTCTGCCCAATCCTGAAGAAAAACTTCAAGAAATAATCAGCAAAATTCCTCTTGGCAAACGCATGACCACAGCGAATGAAATCGCGGATGCTGTAGCATTTTTACTATCACAAAGATCTTCACATACAACAGGGCAATTGATTCATGTTGATGGAGGCTACGTGCATTTAGATCGATCGATAAATCAATAATTTATCTTATATAGAAACATTATTAATTTATAATTTAATTATTATCGATTTTTATTGCATTTATCTATAGAAATTGATTGTAGCAGTATCTCTTATCGCTCCATTATCATCTCTATAAATAAAATAAGCATCTAGTTTTTTATGCTTCTTAAGGAATTGGAAAGCTTTTTCAATGCCCATTCCAATTAATACATTATCATATCCATCAGCATTCATGGCATTTTTTGCTCTGACTGTTACGCTGATAATCTCATTTTGGAGTGGCTTACCGCTTTTTGAATCCATTAAATGGGATATTTTCTTCGATCCACTCTCTATAAATCTCCTATAATTTCCAGAGCTTGTTATAGCACCTTTCTTTAATTCTAAGACCTTTTGGATGATGCTTGTGTCATTAATATTTTGCGTGGCTTGCTCTATCCCAATACGCATGGCTTGTTTATTCGGTTGTTTGTAACCTTTTACTCTGATTTCTCCGCCAAGTTCAATCAGGTAATTTCTCACCCCTCTTTTTTCTAAATGTGCCGCTATTTGGTCTACACTATAACCTTGAGCAATACCGTTTACATCAATTTTTAGGCAAGCCTTTGTTTTTACAAGCATTCTGCCTTTAATTCGGATTTTATCAGAACCAGAACAATTAAGTGCTTGGGCTATTTCTAAATCATTGGGCTGTTTACTATGCTTTAAGGCTCCAAATCCCCAAAGATCTACTAAATTTAAAATGCTAATATCAAATACTCCTTCACTTTGTTTCCAGATTTTAATCGAACGTTTTACCACCGTTGATAGATGCTTATCCATCAATACACCCTGTTCTGAATGATTAAATTTATTGATTAGTGAATAGGGTTTATAAATAGAAAGTGAACTATCTAATTCGCTAAATAATTGATGGATAGATTTACTGCTAACGATCGGATTTTTAGCATAATATGTAATTTGATAACTTGTTCCTTGCGCAAAACCTTCAATGGTAAAAGCTCTTAATTCTACTTCCTTTTTTTTAGGAGTTGAAAATGAGCTTAGCGATAAAAAAAATAGCAATAAACCTAAAAATGAACGCATTGATTCATAACTTAATTAATTCAATATGTATTTCAATCTTCTGACTTTTTTTGATTTATAACATAGTCATAAATCATTTTTGAAATTTTGGCCATGCTTTTAATTGCAGCTTTATCATCTTCCAAATTTTTGGCATGGAAAACCAATACATATTTACGTCCATCAGGAAGAAAAACTATTCCTGCATCGTGGTTTACTCCTGTTATCCAGCCAGTTTTATGAGCTACTTTCACATTTTTGGGTAATTTGGCAGGTATTTTATCGTTGAATTCTTGATCGAGCAAAATTTTAATCATTTCATCAGAAGAAGCTTTATTTACAATTTCTCCTTGTGCCATTTTCGCGAAAATCAACATCTGATCATAAGCTGTACTCGTATTATTTAGGCCTTTTCTAAATGCTTTGCCATCTTCAACCCCACGTAAAACCTGAATATCCTTTGCTCCAATCTCACGCATGGTATTATTGGCATTTTGTGCTCCTACAAGATCAATGATGATATTTGTAGCCAAATTGCTACTTTTTATAATCATGAGGTAAAGAAGATCGTAAATTTTGACCTTGCTACCTATTTTTTCATAGAGTTCAGTATCGCTATCATCTTTGGGGTCTAAAGAGAAAATACTCCCATCTGCAATGCTCTTAAATTCATTTTTGACTGTTAAATAATCATCAATAGAGAACTTTTGCAATGCAGCTTGCTTATATGCTTCAATTAAAATGGGTGTTTTCATGGTACTCGCTGCATGGAAACTTTCCTTCTCATTGATTAAAATTTCTTCACCGCTTGTAAGATTTTTAAATGCTATGGCAAAGGTGCCCTTGTTTTTAGCTAATTCTTTCTGTATTTCCTTTTTTAGATCTTCACTATTGTGATATGTTTGACCACTTATCGGTGTTGTAAATAGCATGATTGATATCAGAAATGTGAACATTTTTCGTTTTTAATTGCTAATAAATTTAAACGAATATAGGAAATGTAAATTTTGTATTTTTATCAATTAATTATTCATTTATGGATTTCAAACGTATAATCTTCACGGCCTTTCTTTTTATTATCGTTCAATTTGGTTTTGCTCAGGATTCTTTAAAAGCAAAAACTGAGCTGGATCAGATTTGGGATAATTATGATCTTTTTCACGAGGCAACAATTCAAAATCGATTTATAAAGCATGCTGATGTGGTTCAATTGATACAGAAGCATGTTAATTCGGGACTTTTTATCAATGAGGAAATCGGTAAATCTGTTCGTGGAAGAAGTATTAATCATTTATCCTATGGTAGGGGTAAGACTAAGGTTTTACTGTGGTCGCAAATGCATGGAGATGAATCAACTGCCACCATGGCTTTGTTTGATTTATTTAATTTTTTATCAGGGAATGATGAATTCGATCCTCTACGTAGGTTGATTAAAAATAATCTGGAACTTCATTTTGTGCCAATGCTAAACCCTGATGGTGCTCAAGAATGGAAGAGAAGGAATGATCTTGAAATTGATATCAATCGTGATGCACGTTTATTAGTGACTCCTGAAGGAAGAACTTTAATGGATATCGCTAAGCGGATTGAACCTCAAATAGCCTTTAATTTACATGATCAGAGTACGCTTTATGCTGCTGGTCGCACCGATAAAACCGCCACAATCTCCTTTTTGGCTCCAGCTTATAACTATCCCAAAGATATGAATGAGAGTAGGAAAAGGGCCACACAATTGATTCTAGAGATGAATGATGTCTTGCAAAGTAAATCCCCAGGCAATGTTGCTAAATACGATGATGCTTTTGATCCTCGTTGTTTCGGCGATACTTTTCAGGCTATGGGTATTTCAACTATTTTAATTGAATCGGGTGGCTTTCGAGCTGATCCTGAGAAACAATTTATTCGCAAGCTCAATTTTTACGCTTTAATAAGGGCTTTAGAATCGATAGCAACTAATTCTTATCAAAGCCAAAGCCTTGCAAAATATGATGCCATTCCAGAAAATAGTCGCTCACTTTATGATCTTCTTATTCGTAATGTTAGCATCACAAAAGAGGGAATAGCATTTAGAACTAATCTTGGGATAAACCTAGCACAAATAAAGGGGCCAAATTTTGCCAGCATGACTTATAATGGTCGTGTGGAGGAGATTGGTGATATGGAACTTAGCTATGCTCATCAAGAAATTGAGGCTTCTACCATGAATCTTGTACCAGGGAAAGTTAAATTTTTAATGAAAGCTGAATGGGATAGCTTGAGTCGTGATGAAGAATTTGAACTTCTAAAAGAAGGTTATTTATATGTAAAACATACAGATTCTCAATCTTCTAGCGGATCAGTAAGCGGAAGAATATTACATCTCACTAATCAGGATAATAGCCCCGTACAAACCGCCACAATCGGTCAGCAGGCTCAATTTATTCTTATTGAAGGTTCAAAACCTCGATATGCCATTATCAAAGGTTTTGTAATTGATTTAACAAAGGAATTACAAGATTTAACATTCCCAGAATAGACCTGGGAATGTTAATTTTTTTTAGTTTGGATAAAATTCTCTAACTCTTTTTTCCTCTTGTAAGGCTTCATCAATTTTGCCTAATTTGTTTAAAATTTCAGCTCTGTATTTATGGCATTCTCCAGCAACATAAGAATCTGGAAATGATTTGGCAGATTGTGTAAATAGATCAAAGGCTTTTTGAAGGTTTTCTTTGTTCTTGCTTTTCATCAATTCTTTAGCATCAAGATAATCTTGGTACCAGCGTTTTGCAATAGGGCTCATGCGCTCTGCCTCTTGAAGTGTAGCAAATGGTGTTGGAAAATCTGATGAGATTTTGGGTTGAATAAGAGGGATACTTCCTGTAAAAAAGTCCTCAATTGCCACCGCAAAGGCAAATGCCTCATTATAATTATGCTCCTTCTGTTTTAAACGTGATTCTTCTTCTGGGTTAGTAAATAATGATGCCTCAGCTAAAACCCCCGGAATGCCATATGTGCCTCGTAGTACAGACGATCCTGCAGATGAAAACACGGTAAAATCTGAAACTATACTTACCGGTACTTTTGTTTTGTACATGTATTTTACCAAGTTTTTAGCTAATTCTTTACTAAAGTTCAGTCCGGCTTTATTTGAGGACGCTAATCCGTGATAATAGATGATCGGAAAATTGACACTAGAATCAGCAGTAGCATTATGATGAATCGAAACGAAGAAATCAGCTTTATTATCTACGGCTAATTTGGATCGAGCATCAAGTGGGACAAAAACATCGCTTGTGCGAGTCATTAAAACTTTAGCTCCCTTGGCCTCCAGAAGATCTTTTAGAATTAATCCTACTCTAAGGTCAATCCATTCTTCACGTTCTCCTGTTGGCCCCTGACGATAACTATCTGTTGCAGCCGTACCACCATGACCGGGGTCAATAACAATAACTTTTCCCTCTAATACAGATGGTTTTTGTGCAAATACTAAATTAAGCGACAAGATTAATGTCAATGCTGTGAAATATAGTTTGGAACTGCGCATGGGTTGAGGTATTATTTGAAATAGTAAATTTTCGATTTATTCGTTTTTTCTTTGATTTTTCATGTTTTTTTCGTATATTAAAATATACAGATGCAATATAAGTGTAAGGATTCAAAACTATTCATAAAAAGTATTAGTGTTAAAAATTTTACCATACGTTGAATCTATAATTTCCTCAGCCTTTATTAGTCATTGCTTTAAATAATTGTTTATTATTGTTTAGGCATTTTTCAGCCTTTATTTTAATGTATAATTTTTGAAATAATGAATAAACTTCATGTATGGCTTAATAATTCTTTAATTCTTGCAGATGAAGCCCAGTTAAGTATCACAGATCTTGCCATTCAGAGGGGCTATGGAATCTTTGATTTTCTCAAAACAATTGATAACAAGGCTATTTTTTTAGAGGATCACCTCGATCGTTTCTTTCATTCTGCAAAGTCAATGCGCTTGGACTTTAAAACAAGTAGAGATGAGCTTAGAAATAGGATCTTAAAGCTTATAGCTATTAATAATTTAGGTGATTCGGGCATTAAAATTATCCTAACAGGCGGTTTTTCTCCCGATGGTTTCACAATTGCTGAACCCAATCTAATTATTAGTCAGCAGAGTTTTCATATCCCAAATAAACTCAATGAAGAGGGGATAAGCCTTATTACTGATGAGTATCAAAGACAATTCTCTGGTGCAAAGACGCTCGATTATCTTCATGCTATTTGGTTACAGCCTGTATTGAAAGAGAAGAAGGCTGACGACGTTTTGTATCATAGCAAAGGATTTATTCGGGAATGTCCAAGGGCCAATATTTTTATTGTTAATAAGGATAATCAGGTATTAAGTCCCGAGTTTGAAATGCTGAAAGGAGTCAGCAGAAAACATGTTTTTCAGCTGTCACAAACTCTATTTAAAACAGAAGCTAGGGATATCAGCTTGGAAGAGCTTCACCAAGCCAAAGAGGTTTTTATTACAAGTACAACCAAAAATATTTTACCCGTAGTAAAAATTAATGGAAAATTGATTGGCGATGGCAAGCCAGGAGAAGTTACACGTACTCTTTCTGAGAAATACATGGAAAAAATTGCTAATTCTTGAATTGGGAATAAAAAAGGGATGTCTTGAGCAATCAAAATATCCCTTTTTTAATAATAATTGAATTAGACGCTTACTTTAACAATAAGCTTTTTAATAACATCATCTCCAATCATGGGTGCATGTACATCCTCAGGAAAGAAAATAGCAAATTGATTGTCAGTTAATTCAAAATACATGTCTGGACCATCATCGTAAAATAGTACATCCTTTTCTGAATTATATTCACCTCTTGGTGATTTGCAGGATTGCCGCGACTTCCAACCCATTTTTTCTTTACCGGTAATGCATAGTTGGATATCAATATTTTGATTATGACATTCAAATTTTGCAGTAGATTCCTCTGTTGTCATTCCTTCTTTTTCGGCAACAATTATTTTTAACCCTTCTTTGAGGTCGGTTTTGCCGATTTCAGCGTTTTTTAAATCGATCGACTTGATGTATTTGAAGGCTTCAGCAAAAAGGGGATGAATGCTGCTATATTTTTCAGCATTTTCTAAACTATCTATGATCATAATTCTATTTTAATTAAAAAAAATCCGCCCTTTTGAGGCGGATTTAAAATGAGTTTATTTATCTCTGAACGCGACCAGAGCCATCGCCACCAACCAGATCTTTAACTTCTGCTAATGTTGCATGGTTTAAATCGCCCGGAATAGTATGCTTAATAGCTGATGCGGCAACGCCAAATTCAGCTGCATCGCTCATCTTCATTCCAGTTACTAAGCCGTAAATGAAACCACTGGCAAATGAATCTCCACTTCCAACACGGTCAACAATTCTAACTTCATAAGATTTGGTATGATAGAAATCAGTACCATCATATACTAATGCTGACCAGCCATTATCAGAGGCACTATGGCTTTCTCTTAGAGTAGAAGCAATATATTTAAAGCCAAATTTTGCTTTCATCTGCTGAAAAACATCTTTGTAACCATCTAAATTAAGCTCACCTTTTGTAACATCTGTTCCTTTACTTGTAAAACCTAATGTAGTATCTGCATCTTCTTCATTACCAATGCAAACATCTACATACTGGCAAAGGCGAGTCATTACTTCTCTCGCTTTTTCCTTGCTCCATAATTTTTTACGGTAGTTAAGATCGATGCTAGTAGTAATTCCTCTAGCTTTAGCTGCTTTTAATGCTGCCTCAGTTAATGCTGCGGCCTTATCGCTCAAAGCAGGGGTAATTCCTGTTGTATGAAACCAATCAGCTCCTTCAAAAATTTTGTCGAAATCAAATTCAGACGCATCAACATCTGCAATAGATGCATCAGCACGGTCGTAAACTACTTGAGATGCGCGCATGGATGCACCAGTTTCAAGAAAGTAAATTCCTAATCTATTGCCACCTCTAGCCATAAATTGTGTATCAACACCATAGCGGCGTAAATGGTTAATTGCCGATTGCCCTAAAGGGTTATTAGGCACTTTTGAAACGAATGTTCCATTGAGTCCGTAATTACATAATGCAGCAGCAACATTCGCCTCGCCACCACCATAAGTAACATCAAAACTATCACTCTGTACAAATCTCTTGAAATCAGGAGTGGATAATCTCATCATTATTTCTCCAAGTGTTACGACTTTCTTAGCCATGATTTATTTTATATTTATATGAAAAAAAGCTTGTTAAAAATTCTTGTTCGTTATAACAAAAATACACTAATGAGCGACAATTAAAAGTCTTAAGCATCTTAAAATCGCATTTTCACTGTAAATTGTTACGAAAAGCTAAGCTTGTTAAGATTGTTTTAATTTATTAATTATTTAAATTAGAGGCGTACTTAGAATCTAATAATACAATAATGAGTAAAAAAACAGAACTTTTAAAATTAATCCCAGAGCAGGGTATATTGCCATTATACTTCAATAAAGATGAAGAAACAAGTATTGAATTATTAAAAGCTTTGTATTCGGCAGGAATTCGCGCCGTAGAATATACCAATCGGGGAGAAGCGGCGCTTGCTAATTTTAAAGCTATGCGTAAGGTAGTTGATTCAGAGCTTAAGGGAATGTATCTCGGAATTGGTACCATAAAAGATGGTAAAATGGCTCAAACATTTATTGATGCGGGTGCCGACTATATTATTTGTCCCGGTTTAGTAGAAAGCGTTGCTGATGTAGCTGATAAGTATGATTTATTATGGGTGCCGGGATGTATGACACCGAGTGAAATTATAAAAGCCGAGACATTGGGTGCCAAAATGGTTAAACTATTTCCTGGCAATATTCTTGGTCCAGGTTTTATGTCTGCAATAAAAGAATTGTTCCCAAATTTATTATTTATGCCTACAGGTGGTGTTGAGCTTGATAAAGCTAATATTGAAGCTTGGTTCAAATCAGGTGTTTGTGCCGTTGGAATGGGAAGTAAATTGGTGAGTAAAGATGTAATGGAAAATAAAAAATATGCCGAACTTATTGCTTCAACCAAAGAAGCCTTGGCGATAATTGATTCTATTAAAAAATAAACTGGTTTTATTATATTTTTTAAAGGCCTAGAGATTTTTCTTTAGGCTTTTTAATATTATAAAAAATTAATTATTTTTTAATTTTAAATTAATATAAAATATATAATTTATTGATTATATTTATAAAAATTAATTACAAAGAAATATTTTATTGATTTTGTCGTTAATTCTGTGTTTTTTTAAAAATATGTCGCTGAAACAAAAATATAATTCACATTGTTTTTATTAAACAAATTTGCTCTTTATATTATTTATTGAAACATTATTTACTACCTTAATCCTGAAATTTAAACCGCAAAGGTTAATATGACAGGGATGAGTAACAGACTCAAAAATTATAAGGATGAATAAAGCGGTAATAACAATATTCTGTATTTTTTTTGGCTTTGCAGCAAAGTCGCAGCAGAAACCACAGTACACACAATACATTCTAAATAATTTTGTCTTAAATCCAGCAATTGCAGGTATAGAGAATTACATTGATGTAAAAGCAGGCTATAGGAGTCAGTGGCAAGGCTTAAGTGGCGCTCCAGTTACTTCCTATGTATCTATACATGCTCCATTGGGTAATAATTTTCGTTATGGGACTTCCACTTCTGTTGCTCAGGGTGGGGGATCAAACCCCAATAACCGCTCATATCTTCAAAATTATATGGCTTCCGAGCCTCATCATGGAGTTGGATTTACTGCGGTTTCAGATAAAGCAGGTCCTATTTCACGTACTGATGTGAATTTAAATTACGCCTATCACATCGGAATAACGGAGCAGATTAATGTTTCTGTTGGACTTGCTGCAGGAGTCTCTAAAATATTCCTCGATAAAACACAGATTCAACTTGAAAACCCAACTGATCAGGCTATGGGTAAGGATAACTTTAATCAGTTTAAGCCTGATATGAGTGCTGGAATATGGTTATATGGTCCGCGTTTTTTTGCAGGTATTTCAGCTCAGCAATTATTAAAAAACCCCATTGGTTTTAGTGATGATCCTGTTAATTACAATCAAGGCAAGAATGTTCCTCACTTTTTTGCAAGCTTAGGGTATAAACTCTATTTGGGTGATGATTTTGCTGCGATGCCTTCAGCATTAATTAAATCAGTAAATCCTGTTCCTGTATCTGTTGATGTAAACCTTAAACTTGCTTACAAAGACCGATTATGGGTAGGAGGAAGTTTTCGTAAAGATGATGCATTTGCCGGAATGGCCGGATTTCATTTAGGTTCTTTTATGAATGTTGGTTATTCTTACGATTTTACAACTTCTGGTTTAAATCGAGTAAGTAATGGTAGCCATGAAGTTGTATTAGGAATATATCTAAACAATAGATATAAGGTTACTTGTCCTCAAAAAAGTTGGTAAGAAAAGCTCAATATTAAAGTTCTTTTCTCAACCTCGCTACAGGTATGTTCATGGCTTCACGGTATTTAGCTACCGTTCTTCTAGCAATATTATAACCTTGTTCTTTTAGAATTTCTGTCAGCTTTTCATCCGCTAATGGGCGTCTTTTATCTTCTTTTCCAATACATTCTTCAAGAATTTTTTTCACTTCTTTGTTAGAAACCTCTTCTCCGCTTTCCATTTGTATAGCTTCTGAGAAAAAAGATTTTAATAAGAATGTTCCAAATTCAGTTTGTACATATTTTGAATTCGCAACTCTCGAGACAGTAGAAATATCCATCCCTATTCGATCTGCGATGTCTTTCAAAATCATTGGCTTTAGATTTTTATCGTCGCCGGTTAAGAAATAATCATATTGATAATGCATGATGGCATTCATCGTTTTAAGTAAGGTTTGCTGACGTTGTTTGATAGCATCAATAAACCATTTCGCAGAATCTAATTTTTGCTTTACAAATTGTACCGCTTCCTTTAGTTTTTTATCTTTTTGAGCCGATTTATCATAATGCTCAAACATGTCTTGGTAAGATCTGCTAACACGTAATTCAGGAGCATTTTTTGAATTTAAGGTCAAAAATAATACGCCATCATTGTTGCTTATATGAAAATCTGGGATAATTTGAAGCTGCTTTGTGGTTACCGCATTCGAATCACCCGGCTTAGGATTTAGTTTAAGGATCTCATGAATTACTTCTTTAAGCTCCTCAGAATCCATATTTAAGGCTCTCTCAAGCTTGTCATAATGTTTTTTGGTGAACTCATCTAAGTAATCTTCAACCACTCTTATTGCTTTTACAACAGATTGTGTTTGCTCTCTTTTTTGAAGCTGTATCAATAAACATTCTTGCAAATCTCTTGCGCCAACTCCCGCTGGATCAAATGTTTGAATAACTTTTAATATTTCTAATACCTCCTCCTCCTCAGCAAATACATTTTGTGAAAAAGCAAGGTCATCAATTAGTGAGTTTATTGGCCTTCTTAAATAACCATCATCATCTAGGCTTCCTATAATCTGCTGACCAATTCTAAAGTCCTTGTCTGATAAGGGTTCTAGATCCAGCTGTGCTTGTAAACTTTCGAAAAATGAATTTTGTACCGCAATGGGAATTTCCTTTCGCTCATCATCATCATCACCGTTTTGTTCATATTTTGATCCAAAGTCATTAATGTTGTCGTCTTGTAAATAATCATCAACATTAAACTCATCCATGCTTTCTTGACCATCTTCCGAATTGAAAGTATCATCTGGATCGCGATCAGGATACTCTTCAATGGGTTCATTCATGTTCGCCAAACTTAAATCTTCAAGGGCAGGGTTTTCTTCAAGCTCCTCTTTAATTCTTGTGTCAAGTGATACAGTGGGTACTTGCAACAACTTGATGAACTGAATTTGTTGTGGAGAAAGTTTTTGAAGAAGCTTTTGCTGGAGATTTTGTCTTAACATGATAGAAATTCTAATACAAAATTACACAATTAATGGCGTATGGAATAGATAAATTGTAATTTTTGTAAACATCTTCACAGCAAATTGTTTTTGTTTAAGTTAAATAAAAAGTTTATAATTGTAGATTATAGTAAAAAATATTAAAATAATTATGGCAATTGTTAAAGAGTTTAAAGAATTTATATCTAGAGGTAATGTGGTTGATTTAGCTGTCGGGGTGATCATTGGAGCCGCATTTGGAAAAATTATTACCTCATTAGTTGATGATATTTTGATGCCACCATTAGGTTTTTTAATTGGTGGGGTTGATTTCTCTGAAAAGAAACTTGTTTTAGTTTCAGCAGACGCTATTAATAAGGTAGAAGAAGTTGCTATTCGTTATGGTAATTTTATTAATGCAGTTATTCAGTTCTTAATTGTTGCATTTTGTATTTTTGCGGTTATAAAAACCATTAATACGCTGAAACGTAAGGAAGAAGCCGCACCAGCAGCCGCTCCTGCACCTGGTCCAGAAGAAACACTTCTTGCAGAAATTAGAGATTTATTGAAACAACAAGCTAAATAATTAAGGGCTTTTGCTTAATAAAGCTTTTTTTAAAGAGCGAAAATTTAAAATGATGGATTTTTATTTCATTAAATCCATACAAATGCCTTTTTGAAAAAACATTTGCTTATTTTAAATCTTTGTTTGAATTGTGAAAAATCAAGCTTATATTTGCATTCCTGTTTTTTAGAGTAATAATAGATTAAAAAGTCATGAAAAGAACATTCCAGCCTTCTCAAAGAAAAAGAAGAAATAAGCACGGATTTAGAGAGCGTATGAGCAGTGCAAACGGAAGAAGGGTATTAGCTTCTAGAAGAGCTAAAGGTAGAAAGAGACTATCAGTATCTGACGAACGTCGCCATAAAGCATAATTTTGATTGTATTTTCGTAGTCTTTTACGATCTTGTAGATCATTATCTGCTTGATTATAGGCTAATTAAACAATCAAAATGAACAGTTTTAACAAAGAAGAACGATTATGTAACGTAAAGCTTATTGATAAGCTTTATCATAATGGTTCTTCTTTTTTAGTTTATCCTTTCCGTATTATTTGGTTAGTTGCCGATTCAGATCTGCAATTTCCAGCTCAAATACTGATTAGTATTCCCAAAAAAAGGTTTAAGAAGGCTGTAGATCGAAATTTACTCAAACGTCGAATTCGTGAAATTTATCGTTTAAATAAGTCTGAACTGCTTTATTCATTCCTCAATCAACGTTCAGAAAAAATAATTTTCGGTATTAATTATATTGGAAACGAAATAGCTGAATATCCATCTTTAGAAAAGAAATTTATCAGCGCTATTCAACGTTTAAAGAAGAATATTTCTGAATCAGTATGATAGGTAAATTAATAAATAAGTCTTTCTCTGCACTGTTCCTATTGCTGATTAAATTTTATCAGTATTTAATCTCTCCAATTCTTGGTCAATCCTGCCGATTTAATCCAACTTGCTCCCAATATGGTTTGGAAGCAATTAGGAAACATGGACCATTTAAGGGTGGCTGGTTAACTGTTAAACGTATCGCTCGCTGTCATCCTTGGGGCGCTCATGGCCATGATCCTGTACCTTGATGTTTTTTATCTGTTGATAATTTAGCTCCTTTGCAAATATGAAAAATCCTTTGATCTTACTTATCGAAACTGCTACAACTACTTGCTCAGTAGCATTAAGCGAAAATGGACATATAATTGCCCTTAAGGAGCTCAATGAATCTAATATTCATGCCGGTCAAATCACACTTTTTATCGAGGAAGTGATGTTAAACGCTGAGAAAAACTATTCTGATTTACAGGCTGTTGCGGTTAGTATGGGCCCAGGTTCTTATACCGGATTGAGAATTGGTGTTTCTACAGCTAAAGGACTTTGCTATGCTCTTGATATTCCCCTAATTGCAATTGATACCATAGAAGCAATGGCCTCTGGTTTGTTAAAATCTGTTGATTTTCCAGAAAATAGTCTTTTAATACCGATGATAGATGCCAGAAGGATGGAGGTTTATACAGGTATTTATCGAAAAGATTTGAGCCCTGTTGAAGCCGTAAGCGCCAAAATTATTGATGATAACTCATTCAGAGAATTTGATAATTATGAGCTATTCCTTTTTGGGAATGGTTCAGATAAATTTAAAACATTATTCTCAGGTCAAAAAAACATGCATTTTTTAGATTTTTCAACATCAGCAGCACATTTAAATGCCTTGGCATTGCAAAAATTTAACCAAGTACAATTTGAAGATGTAGCTTATTTCGAACCTTTTTATCTGAAGGATTTTCTAATTACAAGTCCTAAGAAAAGCAATATTTAATCTTTCTTCTTAACTAATCTCTTTAAAAATCCCCCATTAGGATTTTTTGTAAAGCCCGGAATTTGAGTCGCGTTGGCAGAATGCTCCATGACTCTTCCAAATTTTACAGCAAATCCTAAATAAAATGATACTCCAGTATAGCCACTAGGATAAGTGCTTTGATTTTTAAGGCTATTCTTGAAGAATTCAATTGATTTTATGAAATGATCACTGCCGCCATAGAATTCAACATTAGGCTTTTTAATCATAAACTGTCCGCCTAATTGTAAAAAACCATTCGTATTATAATTTGCCAAGCCTGTAAACACATACTGTTTTACATGGAAATTATTTACCAAGGCGATATCTCCTCCCTTGTAGTAAACGCTTTTCGATAGAATTAAATTCGGACGGTAATTGCCAAAATTTTTATTGATTAAAAGCTCTGCTTTACCATTTAATACACTCGCATATGATTTATTTTTAGATAGCGCACTTATATTTTTATCAATACTATCTGCAAGTCGCTCATCTGCACTTTCATTTGAAGCATTATTAATTATCATTTTTCCTGTGTCAAAATCATATTGATAGGAATCTTTATTCCACTTAATGAATCCCACATCTTTTAAATTTCCCATTATAAACCAGCCATCACGCAATTTATAGCTCGCACTTGCGGTGACTGATAATCCGGGATTTTTAAAGTTGGGTTTAAGCATTTCATTTTGAAACTTGTTAAACTTGAAACTTGATCTTAAGCTTCCAGCCAATGAAACCTCCATGATATCGGCTAATTCATCAATTTCAATATCTGATTTTGAAACTTTTAAATTACTATAACTAATACCACTTAAGACACTAAATTTTGCTCCAATAGCCAATCGTTTTGTAGGATTTTGTCGGTAGGATAAACTAAATTGATGATAGTTTTGATTATAAGCATTTACATTAAATAGGTCGTCTACAGAATTGCCATTGAATATCCGATAGTCATCAAATACAGCAAATACCTCATTTGTTACTTCGGCTCGTGTATCACTTCTAATTTGCCATGATACACCTATTTCTTGGTACTTCTTGACCGATTTTAATATTCGAAGCATCGCTATATAATTATTCGAATTTAAAGTAAGGGTGTTTTTTCTGTTTTGTCCTAAAACAAGATCTCGCCCATTAAATAAACCATTGTAAATTAATTTCTTAAACGCAGATTCTGCAGGACCAGAAAAGGTGGTGTTGAAACTAATCGTGGGAATAAAAAAATTGAAGGCTATTCGTTTACTGGTATCCACTTGATAGGCTCTTTGGGATGGGTTTTCGAAACTATCATAGAGCGTGCGACTATTATAAAGGGAAAATTGTTGTGCATTTGCCGTAATAGCTGACAATAAGATAAAGGTAGCTAAAGTGAAAAAAATTCTCAATAATTTCTGTTGGAATTGAGTTTTGCTCATTTAATTTTAATTAATGTCTAAACTATCTACGTTTAAAACAGATTCTTGTATTGTTGATGATTTGTACCCGGTATAAATATTAGTCAAAAAATGACTTTTATTACTTGTTAACTGGTAAGAAAAGGCATAAAGATCACTAATCCCACTTTTATTTGTTCCAAAATTTCCAGCATAATTCCTTTTCAATAAATCCTGCAACAAGCTTCCCGAATTACTGAAATGAAGTAAGAATGAAATATTACTTTGATCGCTGACATATTGGTCAAACTGCTTATGCGTATCCATATTTACAAGAAATCTATTAGAATTATAATCCTTTACATATCTCTGTAAGGTGCCAGGCGAATTTGAAAGTATCAGTAAATTGTCTTGAATCATGTAAAATGGCTTCACGTATTTTTTTAATGGTTCGCCCCAATAATAATAAAATATGTCGCCATAATTCATTTTTTTTATATTTTCAGAATAGGATGAACTTAAAATCTCCATGAAAAATTGCATTTGTGTGCCGTTTTTCAGTTTAATAATTGCTAAATTCTCAAATGTTGAAAGCTGAATAATTGAAAATTCATTGCCCCATAATTTTTGAATGTCTCGATCGGGATTTAAGCCTGTCTCCAATGTAATTTTTTTCATCTGCTCCCCTAGCTTTTCCAATTCTTTATTCTCTTTGAATAGTGCTCTTAGATCAGATTGATATGCTTTAAAATTGGATAAACCATAAATGATTGAGTTAGCAGTATTATAAGGTATAATCTGTTTTAGGCTATTCTTTACGGGCGATTGATTCAAAAATAACTTTATATATGCACCTTGATTAGGTTCAAGACGGCTTTCTCCATTGAACATTAAAGCATCTTTTTTATAGTTTAAAGTAAGACTCGAATAGCCTGAAAAACTCTCAAATAATGCGAAATTACCACTAATCGTTCTCTTTAAAAACGGACTTATTAAGGCCCTTTTATTATAATTTATAAAAAGATTTACTAATGCATTTTCATCTTTTTTAATGCCTTCATTAATAATTTTAATGAATTCGGAATTAATTTTAGTTGATTTTTTGTTAACACTTCTAAGTAGTAAATCCTTATTGGAGCTTCCTCTGGCAATCCCTTGATCAATTATGAAATAAAATGGATATTCAGGATACTGGGTTTCAATTCGAAAGATACTTAAGCCATTCTCTTTTAGTTCCTTAAGTTTGTATTCATTATTCAGGTTTAAAAGTTTGATTATGTCATCTTTTTTTTGTATATTAATGGTGTTGATTGACCATAAATAGTGTACGCCATTAGTGTTGGAGGGATGAAATGATAAGAATACCAATTGATTTTTGGTTAGGGGTTCTAAAAAGGTGTTTTTTGCAATAAATTTTCTTAAAAATCCTATCTCTGCCTTCTTTTGTGGACCTGCAATGGTATCGAAAAGTGTGTTCTCATTCAGTATATCGAATAAATCTTGCTCATGTTGGAATTGCAAAATTAAGCTTGCATCAGATGGTATTTCAGATAATAACCTAGTATTATTGCGGCTATCAACGTGCAAATTTGAGAAGTATAAATATGCAAAGACTCCCACAGTAATTAATAAAACCGTGATTAGTCCAATAATTTTTTTCATCGATGGTAATTTAAGCAAATTTAAATTTTTATGAATCAAATAAGAATTGCAAACATGTTTATTAAATTAGCAATCAAATTAATAACATGAATAAACGTATAATTATTGCCGCCTCCATCTTTGGAATGATTGCTGTGATTTTAGGAGCTTTTGGAGCTCATACCCTAAAAGGCCGTCTCAGCTCATCCGAGCTTGAAGTATGGAAAACAGCAGTTGATTATCATTTCTACCATACTTTTGCACTTTTGTTCTTATCTACTTTTTCAAAGAAAAATAGTCGTGCTATCAACTTATCTGCCTGGTTTTTTACTATAGGAATAGTCCTTTTTTCTGGTTCTTTATATTTAATATCTACGAAAGAAATTTTAAATATTTCTCAGATTAGTATTATTGGTCCGATTACACCCATCGGGGGACTCTTTTTTATTATGGGATGGGTAAGCCTTCTTGTTGCCACGCTAAAAAATAAATAATGCTTGAGTTTAATGAAAATGAAGGCATTGTTCGAAAGACAATTTTTATTGAGGTAATTCTACCATTAGCAATTTCCAAAACCTATACGTACCGTGTTCCACATGAATTAGTGGAAAATATTGCCATTGGAAAGCGCGTAGTTGTGCAATTTGGTCGTAGTAAAATTTATACTGCTATTATTTGCCTGATTACTGAAACACCACCGGCACTTTATGAAGCAAAATATATCATAGATGTTCTTGATAATGAGCCCATTGTTAATGAGTATCAGTTAAAATTATGGCAATGGATGTCGGATTATTACCTCTGCCATCTGGGTGAAGTGATGCAAGCTGCGCTTCCCTCTGCCTTAAAACTTGCCAGTGAAACTAGAATTGTCCTCAATACTTCTGAAGAAATTGACAAGAGTATCTTATCCGATAAGGAGTTCCTAATTGTTGATGCTCTTGAGCTTCATCCTGAGTTAAGTGTGAGCGATATCAGTAAGCTTCTAGGACAAAAGACGGTCTTTCCATTGCTTAGGGCACTTTTTGAGAAGAATGTAATCATCATCTCTGAAGAAATATCCGATAAATTTAAACCTAAAAAGAAGGCTTTTATCATTCTAAATCCTCAATACAAAGAAGCAGAAAATAGAAAGGCTTTATTTGAAGTATTAGAGCGTGCCCCAAAGCAATTAGAGGTCTTACTCGCATACTTCAAGCTTGAAAAACAACAAGATGAGATTTCTAAAGCAGATCTTATTGAGACATCTGGGACTTCTGCTTCTGTTATTAAAGCATTGATTGATAAGGAGATATTTATCCAAGAGGATAAGGTGGTTAGTCGTTTAAGTTCAGTTGATCTAGAAGATATCCGCAACTTTGAACTAAATGAGGCTCAGTCTTATGCTCTTCAAGAAACGGAGCAATTACTCAATGAAAAGGGGGTGGTTTTACTCTATGGTGAAACATCATCTGGCAAGACTCAAATTTACATTCGTTTGATTGAGCAAATGTTGCTTAAAGGGGATCAAACATTATACCTTCTTCCTGAAATTGCCTTAACTACCCAGGTTATAGAGCGCTTGAGAGAGCATTTTGGCGGACAAATTGGTGTTTATCATTCTAAATTTAATGATAATGAGCGTGCAGAGGTATGGCAAAAGGTTTTAAAAGGGGAGTATAAAATCGTTTTGGGTGCCCGCTCATCTATTTTCCTGCCTTTTAAGAATTTAGGTTTAATTGTAGTAGATGAAGAGCATGAATCTTCCTATAAGCAATATGATCCTGCTCCACGATATCATGCGAGAGATACCGCAATTTATCTAGCACATTTACATAAAGCTAAAATTGTTTTGGGATCAGCCACTCCAAGTATGGAGAGTTTTTATAATGCAAAAATCAAAAAATACGGTCTAGTTACTCTAAAGGGACGTTTTGGAGGGGTTAAATCTCCTTTAATTGAAGTGGTTAGTATTGCTGAAGAGACTAAGCGAAAAACCATGCAATCGCATTTTACGTCGGTTTTAATTAAAGAAATTAAAGAAGCTTTGGAGCGGAAAGAGCAAGTTATTTTATTTCAAAATCGCCGTGGTTATACTCCCGTTTTATTATGTACTACCTGCGGATATACTCCAAAATGTATTAATTGTGATGTGAGCTTAACTTTTCATAAAAGCAGTGCCAAGCTACATTGCCATTATTGCGGATATAAGCAGGATATCTTAAACGCTTGTCCCGCTTGTGGTTCTACACGAATAGAACAAAAGGGCTTCGGTACCGAAAAAATTGAGGATGAGCTGCAGCGGATATTTGAAAATGCGCGTATAGCACGTATGGATCTTGATTCAACACGTACTCGTAACAGTTTTCAAGTGCTTTTAAATGATTTTGAGGAAGGTAAGATTGATATTTTGGTCGGGACTCAAATGGTTGCAAAGGGCTTAGATTTTGGAAATGTGACTACCATTGGCATTATAAGTGCAGATAGCATGTTAAATTATCCTGATTTCAGGGCTTTTGAGCGAAGTTATCAGATGCTTGCACAAGTATCCGGTCGCGCAGGCAGACGTGCAAAGCAGGGTAAAGTGATTATTCAGGCTTATGATACATCCCACAGGATTATAAGTCAAGTGATTAAAAATAATTACGAAGAAATGTTCGATACAGAGATTTTGGAGCGTAGAAATTTCCATTATCCACCACTTTATCGCTTAATTCAGCTGGATGTGAAGCATAAGGATATCTCAAAACTTGTTGTAATTGCAAATTCATTGGCTAAAATATTAAGAGCGCAATTTGGGGATCGTGTTTTAGGTCCTGAAGCTCCAATGATTAGTAGAATTCGTAATTATTACATCCAAACTATTTTAATTAAGGTTGAAAGGGAAGGAGTGTCGATTCAAAAAATCAAAGAAGCGCTTCAACAAATTTTGATTCACTTTGATAGTCAGCCAGTTAATAAAGGCGTTTATATGCATATTGATGTTGATCCTTATTAAAAAACATTCTTATTTTTCTGACTAATTAATTTCCATAAACAAGCAATAAGCGTATTTTTGTGTACAGATGGCACATAAATTAGTTGATAGATACCGCGAGAAGGGGGCAAGGAAAAAGTTGGTGGAATATCTCAGAGAGCGGGGTATCGCCGATGAAAATGTGTTAAATGCCATTGGGAAAGTCCCGCGCCACTATTTCTTTGACGAAACCTTCTGGAATCAAGCATATAAGGATATCGCATTTCCAATCGGCGATGGACAGACTATCTCTCAGCCCTATACCGTGGCCTATCAAACAGAGCTATTGCACATCAAATCGGGTGATAAGGTATTGGAAATAGGAACGGGTTCTGGCTATCAAACCTGTATTTTAATCGAATTGGGAGCTAAAGTCTTCACCATTGAAAGGCAAGAAAATCTTTATAATCGTACACGTCAGGTTTTGCCTCATATAGGTTATCAAGCAGAGTTTTTTTATGGAGATGGATCTAAGGGAATCGCAGAACATGCACCTTATGATAAAATAATTGTTACGGCAGGAGCACCACTTGTCCCAGAAATACTCTTAAAACAATTAAAAATAGGCGGTATTTTGGTAATTCCTGTCGGGGATGAAAAATCACAGAAAATGATTACCGTTTTAAGAGTTGGTGAAAACGATTTTGAGCGATATGTTTTAGACACCTTCCGATTTGTACCGCTGGTGGGGGAGAAGGCTTGGTAAGTTATCAGTTGTAAGTTATCAGTTGTCAGTTATCGGTTATCAGTTGTCAGTTATCGGTTGTCAGTTGTCAGTTGACTGTTGTTAGTTGGCAGTTATCGGATTCTCGTTAATATAGACATTGATTCTTGATTATTAATAATTAGCAAAGAATAAAGACAAATTCAAATAACTGAATATGGTTATATTCATTGAGTTAGGCAAAGAATAAGGACTGAAAATGTCTAAAAATGTTTTTTGATTTCCTAGAAGAATACAGCTAGATTTGAATCGATTTTAATCGTCTCTTTTGCTTTGAAGGGCAAGGAGCTTAATGACAATGACACAGTTAATTGAGCACTACCTTAAAAAAAACCTAAACATTATTTTAATTAGTTTACTCTCCGCCCAGCCTGAAAACTGTCAACTGCTATCTCATATTGAATCAAAGTATATGAAATAATTCGACTAATCTTATTTTTCTTAGTAGTTCCACTCTCCGTCCAGCCTGACAACTGCTAACTGACAACTGCAAACTCACCTACCTCTTCATCGCCCTACTCATCTCCAATTTCGCATCTCTATCTTTAAGGGTTTCACGTTTATCATAAATTTTCTTACCCTGGGCTAGGCCAATTTCGAGTTTAGCAAAGCCTCTTTCGGAGGTGAATATCTTTAGTGGGATGATGGTAAAGCCTTTTTCCTCAATATTTGTTCTGAGTTTTGCTAATTCTTTCTTATTTAATAGAAGTATTCTGTCACGTTTTGCTTCATGATTATAAAATGACCCATGCGAATATTCAGCTATTTGCATGTTGCGCACATAAAGCTGTCCGTCAATAAAAGTGCAAAAAGCATCATTTATATCTGCCTTACCCTCACGAATCGACTTGATTTCTGTCCCGAGCAACTTAATACCCGCCGTATAAGTATCTAGAATATGATACTCAAAATAAGCTCTTTTGTTTTTTATACTGATTCCACTCCCCATAAGAATACAAATATCCGAAAGATTATCTACAAGAAGAACTCTTAATCTTTCGAATTGAAAACAAATTGAAAGCTTTTATGAATTGAACAGCAATATCAGTTTCATTAGTTTATCCAAAAGAGAAAAAATAATTCTTTTAAAGAAATTTTTAATCCAATTTTCAGTGTGTTTTAGTGATTTTTCTGTGAAATTCAGTTCCAAAAAATCAAATTTTCTGTTTTTCTTCGATGAATAGTAAAAAATACCCTAACAAAAAATAATCAATAATTTGGTTTTGAGGGTCTATTTGACACTTCGAGAATTGAAAATCAAACAAATGAGTTCACAAACTTAAAATTGGACAACTTTTAAGTATTTGTACTCATTTTTATTAACTATAATCCTCAAATTTGCAGGCGTTTGTGAAAAGCATGTGATTTAAAGGAGATCACAAATAAATTATCCTTTAAATTAATTTTTTATTGCTGTAATTATAATAAAGCTCTGGATTCGGGGTACAATATAGTAAAGTATTTTTAAATTAAAATTATTAATTAAAAAAATAATAAATGTATCAATTAAAAATTTATTTAACTTCATTATTGGTTTTAGTTATGTTTGGACTAGGTTTTGCTCAAACAATACCTGTTTCAAGTTTTACGGTAGATCCTTCTGTAAATGCAACTTGTCTTTCCAATGGTTCCATTAAAGTAAATATCCCAGCACCTACTAGTCCGAATACTTATGAGACTGGTTGGCTTGTAGAATTATGGAATTTGACTAATACAAACTCTACTGCCTCAAGTCAGGCTGTTCCTGCTAATGGAGGTGTCGTTACTTTTAGTAGTTTGTCTGCTGCAAACTATAGAGTTATTGTAAAAAATGCATCTTCTACCTCGCTTACACCAGTTGAAAGGACAATTACTACTTCTTATGTATTAATGGATGTTCCTAACGCTTCCATTATCGCCACTGCTCCAGGTTGTTCTGCTGGGACCGATGGGACTTTAAAACTTAGCGTAACGGGTGGGGTAGGTCCTTTTATCTATTCATTAAAATCTACGGATCCTATTACTAAGGCAGTGATAGCCGGTGGGACAAATATCGTTTCGGCGTCTACTAATGATAGGACATTTACATTTACTGGATTGAAAGATGGGGACCATGTGACTTATACCATCACAGATGCATGTGGAACACTTATTAAAGCGGACAGATTTTTAGCTAAGAATACTGCTGCTGATTTGAAGTTCGCTCTAATGGAATCTAACTTCTTTAGAGAATGTACTACACTTCCTGATGGTAGCACCACTGATTGTAACGCTATGAAGATGTTTATCAATCTGGATATCAGTACCATGACTGCTGATAGACTTGCGAGCATTCAGATCCCAGGTAATTCTACCATTAAAATTAATGGAACAGTTTATAATCTTACTTATGTAGGCCTTCTTCCAAGTCAAGCCTATAGGTTTACCTATGATGCCGCGGCTGTTGGTCGTCCGGCTTTAAACAATAATGATCTTATTGAGCTTTCTTTCAATTGGGGATGTAAAACTTTGAAGAAAACCATGAGTGTGCCTATGCCACTTAACGCTTTTGGTATCACTGCAACTCCACGAATAAGCCCGACAACCTGTCAAATTGAATATTCTATTTCTGTATTTGGATCTGGTGGTAACCCTGATCGTAGCATTTTTTATTGTCCGGCTACATCTAAGATAAAAATTGAGCGAGTTATTTCTGGTGGGAATGTACAAGTTTTTCCTACAAGTGGTGAATGGGGAAGTTTTCCTAGTGCTAACCAGAACGATATGTTCACTTCTATCTCTGTTGGTACTGCTGTACCAGATCCTGGGCTATACCGAATTACTGTTTCCGATGGTTGTCAAAATACTTTTAAGGATATAAACATTCAAGCGGCAGCTAATCCAGTTTCTGGAATTCAGATAGGTATCATCAATGGTGTTTCAGAAGGGACAGCTGGAATTAGCTTCGGCGGAATGTCAAATGGATTGGAGTATAAGGTTAAAATTACACCTAATGGTGCTACCCCCCCTACATCCATTACCGTACAATCAGGTACTGCACCTTTGGATTATACTGCTCCAGCAAAAACTATAACTTTCCCTTTTGAAGCATCTTTTACTGGTCCTATAGATATTATAGATCTTCCTATAGGGTCATACAAAGTTGAATTGTCTCCAATAATTACGGGTGGTCCTTCAGGTGTTGTTTGTTCTGGTGGAGTTGCCAAAACGCAAAACGTAAATCTGGTAAATGGAGCTTCCTATAATCCTACTTTTTCTGTTGTTGAAGCTTGTGCAAATAGTAATTTAATTAACTATGCTTTAAATCCTCAAAATGCATTAAACCCAACTGGAGTTGCATTATTCAAAATAAATTCGAACGGTACTGAAACACAAATTGCTACTAATAGTTCTCCTTCTGGTCAGTTCTCTAATCTAGCAAGTGGTGATTATTCTCTACGTTTTTCAAGGGGAGGAAATTCTTTTTATTCAGCGCTGCATAAAAGAAGAGGGACTTTTTCATATACCAAAAAACTCACAATCGCACCTTCTTCACCTATTAATCTAGGTATTACTACTGTTTTTTGTGATCCTGCAAGTACAAGTTCAAATTCAGGAAATATTAGTGTTACAGTTGCTTCAGGGACATTGATTTATCCGCTAACCATGACTTTATATGATGTCACTAGGACTAATGTTGTACGTGCCACTGTTACTTTGGCATCCCCAGTTAAAGAGCATGTATTCTCTGGACTTGCAGCAGGTAATTATATTGTTAATGTTGTGAGTGCTTGTTCTGGACTTGATTTTAATGTTGAACTAAGTACGGTTAACTCGCCACCAATGGCAACTGCTTCTAATTTGCCAATATGTAAGGGTGCTTCTACTAATTTGTCGGCAGATAATGCTACTAACTCACTTTATAATATTGAATGGTTTATTTTAAATTCAAATGGCACATTAGGTACAAAAGTTGGTGAGGGAATACCTATAACGGTTAGTCCCGCAGTTACAACAGAATATAGAGGAGTATTTACATTAAAATCAATTTTTAGTTGTCCAGTAGATGATAGTTTTAATTATACATCAGATATTAAAGTTGGCGTTCCTGAAGATCCAAAATTAGATCTTGCAGTTTCGGATATTGATCTTTGTCCTGGTTCAAGTAGATCTGTCACTATTTCAAATTCAGAAAAAGACTTCAGGTATGAAATACTAGACAAACTTGGTAATTCTTATAGCCCTAAGGTTGAATTTGATGGAGATTTAAATGGAGGTGATTTAACCTTTATTCTTCCTTCTCAAGTAATACTTACTCCTGGAGAATCCTTAATGGTTCGCAGTACTCGTATTTCCTTGGGTTGTACAGGTATTTTGACTGATAAAATAAATATTTCAAAAAGTGCACTGAGTGCAAGTCTTGATGTTGAAGGGTCGGCAAGCTGCTCAAATACAGCGGGTACTATTACCATCAAAGCTGCTCAAGCAGGGGTTACCTATACGGTTTTAAAAGCAGGACAGCCCTTATCTCCATCTCTTAGTGGCGTTGGAACTGGAGCTGATCTTAACTTAAGCGTTCCTGCTTCTAATTTAACTGCTGCAACAAACGAATTCTCTATTCGCGCTTCTGGTTCAGGATGTAATGATGTAGAATTAAGCGAAAAAGCAATTATTACCATTCTTCAAGTCCCAACAACTTCTGAATTAGTTCATGCTGTATGTGGCGAGAAAAAAGGTAAGATTGTGCTTAGCGCGACTGGTGGAAGTGGTAATTATGAATATAGTATTGATAATAGCACTTGGTTTGCCAGCAATACATTTACTGAATTAAATCCAGGTACTTACACAGTTTATGTAAAAGATTTAACACTTAATTGTACCGTTCAAAGTACTGTAGAGATATTAAACCACTGCATTGAAATAACAAAAACTAGTACAACAGATCCGAATAACTATCAAAAGGAAGGTGATGTATTAAGCTATTCAATAAGTGTTAAGAATAATGGTACGGCTGATTTAAGCAGTATTATTGTAAAAGATCCACTTACGGGAATGGATGAGACTATTGCTTCACTGGCGGTAGGTGCTGTTCAAAGCTTTACAACAAATTATACTATCACAGCAGCTGATGAGGGTAAAGAAAAAGTAGATAATACAGCCACGGCTACATTTAGTTATGAAAGTGTTGATTATGAGAAAAGTGCAAGTGCATCAGTTCCGAACGGATTTGTAATTGATGATTTAGACTGTTCTGCCAATTCATACAGTATTTCAGCAGGTATTGCTACTACACTAGACGTACTGATTCCATATACAGGTGGTACTGCTGCTTCCTACCCGGCTGGTCAGACAATAAATTTAGGAAATGGTACGCTCACTGCTACACTTCAGGCTGGAACAATCAATCCAAGTGGAGGTAATTTGGTTTACCGAGTAGAAGGAGTTTCAGCTACAAATAATAAAGTTATTTTACCTGTTGTATTTGGGGGTAAATCATGTACAGTAGAAATCTTAATCCTTGAGCCAAACGTTTCCTCAATCGATTTCACTGTAAATACTTATAACGATAAGAATAAAAATTGTGTTAGAGATGCAGGAGAATCGCAAAGCGATGTAAATACCAATGGATTATTTATAAAGATTTATGATCTAGATAATAAGTTAGTTTATTCTAATGCTGCCCTTTCTGGTCAGTTTGATGTTCAGAGTTTCAACGGACTAAGTGATGTGATTTATTATTACATTATTGATACGAACAATACTGAAGCTGATACAACACCAAATGTTTTAAAAGGCTGGACTACAGGTATGCCTGCTCCATCTTTGAAACGTTATTTCCACTTATCGGCGGGAACGATATACTTTAATACTACCCCAGTAAGTAATCTTTCGGCTTCTTCGTGGAGCGCTGATTTGCAAACTATTTGTATGAGTCAGGAAGAGGGTAGCATTACTTCTCTAGACTGTGCTAATGCAGTATTTTCAGCAGCAATAAGAAAAGATGAGGTAGCTTCAGGCACTTTATCTGTAAATTATACAGGAGCTAATGGGGGCTTTTATGGCGCTCAAACATTAAGTTCAACAGGAATTACGGGTTTAACAGCAACATTAAATGCCGGCTCTTTCAGTGCAGGCTCAGGTACGCTAAGTTTCACTTTAAGTGGCACTGCAACAGTTGGAGGGACTGGTAAATTTAGCTTGAGTATCGGCGGACAAAGCTGCGAGATTAATTTTACAGTTCAAGTGCCGGGTTTAAACATCAAGAAAGAAGCTAAGCAAAGTTCATTCAAGTTGCCAGGCGAAATCTTGGAATATGTTATCACAGTTGAAAATACTGGTACTGCAGACTTGTCAAATATTCAAGTTACAGATCCGCTAACAGGTATGAATGAAACGATTGTTAGCCTTGCTGCAGGTCAAAGTAAAGCACTTACAACCAATTATACTGTTAAGCAATCAGATTTAGATGCCGGCAAAATTGATAATACAGCAAAAGCAGCTTATACCTTTGCTGGAGAAGCGAAAGAGCTAACAGCTAATAAATTGCTTAATGCAATCTACCCAAGCATTACTATTGCTAAAGAGGCTACAAAAAGCTCTTACAAAGCGGTAGGTGATTTGTTGAACTATACCATTACCGTTAATAATACGGGTGCTATCGATTTAACAAATATTCAAGTAACAGATCCACTTACTGGTATGGATCAAACGATTTCTAGCCTTGCAGCAGGTGAAAGTAAAGTACTTACAACCACTTATACTGTTAAGAAATCAGATTTAGATGCAGGTAAAATTGATAATACGGCAAAAGCATCTTTCACTTATGGTGGCAAAGCCCAAGAGAAAACTGCTACTAAGACAGTGAATGCAGTTTACCCAACAGTTAGTATTATTAAAAAGGCTACTCAGGCAAGTTTTAGTCTTGTAGGCGATGTATTAGAATATACTATTACGGTTAAAAATACAGGAAATGTGGATTTAGTAAACATTAAAGTTAGCGATCCTCTTACAGGTATGAATCAAACAATTTCTAATCTTTCAATTGGAGAAAGTAAGATTTTTAACACTAGCTATACTGTAAAGCAAGCTGATATAGATGCCGGAAAAGTAGATAATACAGCCAAGCTTGACTATCCTTTTGATGGTACTAACTATAATCCATCAGTAATTGAAACTGTTAATTTTGTTAAGCCTAAATCTCTTATTGAAGCTTCAAATGATGATTATAGTAATAAGCCATTAAATATTCTTGAAAGTGGCAAATTAGGTAATGTGCTTATTAATGATAAGTTGAACGGTATTACTGTTAAAGCTTCGGAGGTTAATGCTACTATTTCTAGTACAGGAGGTTTAACTGGCTTGAGTATCGATGCGGATGGAAATATGAATATTCCAATTGGCTCAGCAGCTGGCACATACACAATTAAGTATAGCATTTGTGAAAAAAGTGATCCAAGTAATTGTTCGGAAGCTAGTGTTACATTGGAATTAATTCATGGTGTTAACCTACGTATTTTCAAGTCGATAGAATTTGCTTCATGGTTTGAAGGTAATGAGATGGAGTTTTTACTAAAGGTTGAAAATAATGGTACAACCAATGCTACTAATGTGGTGGCTGTTGATAATCTTCCAGATGGCTTACGTTATATTTCTTCGACTGTTATAGGTGCTACGGCATTAACTGCGGTTAGGGATCAACAGATTAGTTGGACATTCGCGGGATTAGCAGCTGGAGCCTCTGCAGAGATTAAGGTGCGTGTAAAGGCTGCTCCATTGACCAATGGATTGGGTAAAACTATTGTTAATACGGCAAAAGTATCCTCAAAAGATACTGAGCTTAGCCCGAGTGATAACAGTGCATCGGCTACTGTTAGAATTGATCCATTCTTCATTCCAAATACAATTACCCCGAATGGAGATTTAACCAATGATACTTTTGAAATTCCAGGTCTATCTAGATTTGTAAGCAATGAGTTAGTTATTTTCAATCGCTGGAATGATCAGGTATTTCAAACAAAAAATTACCAGAATAATTGGGCCGCAGCAGGCTTAGTTTCTGGAACGTATTTCTATATTTTGAAGACTGTAGATGAGGATGGGAAAGTTCAAGATTATAAAGGATTTATACAAGTAGTAAAGGAGAGTATTAAGTAATTAACTGATTTTTTTACATAGCCAGCGCTTGCTGGCTTTTTCTAATTAGAGTAATAAAAATAAAAAAATGATTAAAAGGAGTATTTTGAGGATATTTTGTATGATAGTAGTGTTGCATCTTTATACAGCAACACAAGCTCAGCAACTTCCTCAGTTCAGTCAATACATTTTTAATGGCTTGCATGTCAATCCAGGTTATGCAGGTTATAAAAATGAAGGCTATGTTCAGTCAACTTATCGCAGTCAGTGGGTAAATTTACCAGGCGCACCTAAAACAATGTCGGTTACAGCTGATTTAAGTGCCAATGAAGGCAAAATGGGTTTCGGTGTTTCTTATGTTAGCGATAAAATTGGTTTGACCGAAAGTAATTTAGGAATGCTAACCTATGCATACCGTATCAATACGGGCGATCAAGGTCGTTTATCTTTGGGTGTGAGTGCAGGTATTTCTCAAAATATTTTTGATCCATCAGGCATTGTAACAGTTGATCCAGATGATGCTTACCTTCCTGAGCAACGAATATCACGTATTTCTCCAAAGGTGAATACTGGTCTATTTTACCATAATGATTATTTTTATGCTGGTTTAGCTGCTTATAATTTAATAGGTAGTCGTTCAGCTAAATTGCAACAACAAGATTTTGCTACATCATTTAATGATACTCATTATTTTTTAACAATGGGTGGCTTGGTGCCAATTAATGATGATGTCAAAGTTAAGCCATC
This sequence comes from Daejeonella sp., assembly GCF_017495225.1. Lineage (GTDB taxonomy): Bacteria > Bacteroidota > Bacteroidia > Sphingobacteriales > Sphingobacteriaceae > Daejeonella. Next base: position 119,306 of record NZ_JAFEIG010000014.1, read on the forward strand.
TGTACTAGTAAAACATGTAAAGGGTTCTCCAACAAATTATGATCTTAATGCCATGGTGTTATTTATGGATAAGGTTTGGTTAGGAGGATCATACCGATCTAATTTTCGTTTGTTAAATGACCAATTACAAAGTGATTTAAGTAAGCGAAATGCAGTTGCTTTTATTATGGAGTATTTTGTTACTTCAGGTGTTCGTGTAGGTTATGCCTATGATCATAATCTAAATACTTTGAGTAGCTACAAACACCAATCACATGAACTCTCTATTGGTTTTTATTTAAAGAGTAGGAAAGAAATTGTTTATAATCCAAGATGGTTTTAATGAAGAATATGAAAAAAATATTGGTGCTTTTATCGATTCTATTGGTATCAACTAGCGCTTTGGCACAACGTAACTTATTACGTTATGCAGATATAGAATTTAATTTAAAACGGTATGAACATGCCGGTTCTCAATATGCAAAGGCATATCAAACTAAGAAGACTTATTATGCAGCAAAGCGTGCAGCTCAAAGCTATGATTATATCCAGTCTTATGAGAAAGCATACGAATGGTGGTCTAAGGTTATAGATTTTGAGCAAACAGATCGTTCCGACTACATTTCTTATGCACGTGCAACCATTCTTTCTGGTAGAGATTTACAAAAATCTTCTATTGTTTTAAGTGAGCAAGAGCGTGCTTTAGTTTATGGAAATGCTTCTATTCCCATGAACAAGGGTATTGAATTTCGTCCTTTGGAACGATACAATCAGTTGGGATCGGATTACGGACTAAGTACTGTAAAGGATGGAGAATATTATTTTGTCTCAGATCGAGCAATAGAAGCTAAAACACAAAAGAAGTCTTTGCGTTTGGATGCTCGTAAGCGTATGTCAACACAAGAGCGCTACCGTTTGAACGATCGTGGTTACCATGGTATATTTCGTGATTCTGGGAATGGGTCTATTGCACCTGTATCTGTTGATTTAGATGGGGTTTATCATTTAAGTATGCCTTCGTTTTTTAAGCAACAAGATGTGAAAGAAAGTAAACAAGAGGTTATTTTTACTGCTGTTTTACGTCAAAAGCAATCCCGAAAATCGACCATCACGGAAGCTTATCCAGCTTTATATCGTGCTGAAGTTGACGAAGATGGGAGCTTTGTTAGAGTGAGTAGTCTCCCATTCAATCAGCCCAAAACATATGGTGTAATGCATGGTATTGTGCATGATAATAAACTTTATTTTAGTTCAAATATGCCCGGTGGTAGTGGTGGTTTTGACTTATACTATGCTGAACTTATAGGTGATGCTTATGGACCGGCCGTTAATTTAGGTTCGCAGATTAATGGACCAGCCAATGAGGTATTTCCATATATTCATCAGAATGAATTGTACTTCTCTTCTGATCGTTCAGAAAGTCTTGGAGGTTTAGATATTTATACCACAAACTTGAATTTGCAATCGCAAGTTAGAAATATGGGAATTCCTTATAATTCTAAACAAGATGATTTTGGTTATTTCGTGGATGGTGCAGGCGAAAAATACATAAGTTCAGATCGAGGTAAGAGCGAAAGTAGGGATGATATTTACAGCTTGGTAATGCTTTATGATCGCTATAAAATGCGCGTAATGACTGAGGGTGGAGGAATATTAGATGGGTCGCAGGATTTAGAATTGAAGATCCTAGGTGCAGATGGAAAGGAGTTGCTAATGAAAATTACCGATGGTAAGGTGTCAGAACTTGAAGCAGGAGATTATACAGTATCAATTAAAAAGAAAGGTTATTTCCCTGCTCGAATACCATTGAAAGTGCGTGGTGAGGGCAAGGAGCAAGAGGTTAACTATACTTTAATCCCTATTCCTTACAAACAAGTTATTGCAATTGATACCATTTATTATGAGTTAGATAAACATGCTATCCGTGAAGACGCTGCATTAAAACTTAATGTAGCATCAGATGTTTTAGGTTTGTTTAAGGACTTTGGTATGAATATCACTTCGCATACCGACTCTAGAGCATCAGATGCCTATAACGAACGATTATCAAAGAAAAGAGCACAGTCTGCTGCTAAATACCTGAAAAATAAGGGTGTTGATGAAAATGTTATGACTCTAGAATGGCGTGGTAGGAAAGAATTGGTAAATCCTTGTGGGGTAGGTGTAGATTGTCCTGAATTATTGCATGAGCAAAATAGACGTAGTATTCTTTCTTTGCAACTTTACCCGGATGTTAATAAGGATTATGAACTTCCTGAAGGACTCACATATATCACAAGTACTGAACAGCTTATAGAGTTCCTTCGCAAGAAGATTATAGCTGCAAAAGATAGTTTAAAAGCTGCTCAAAAAGTAGAAGACAAAGTAACTCAAAAACCAGTACAAAAGTTACAAGAAAAACCTGCTCAAAAAGTAGAAGAAAAAGTAACTCAAAAACCAGTGCAAAAGTTACAGGAAAAACCTAGTCAAAAAGTAGAAGAAAAAGTAACTCAAAAACCAGTACAAAAAGTAGAAGATAAATCAGCTCAAAAAGCAGAAAAATCTTCTGAAAATAAGTCTCAAGTGTTAGCACCTAAAGTAGAGCAAAAAACCAAAGAAGGACTTAAGCCAAATAGAGTTACTAAATATTCATCAGATACCACTAACGCCTCAGTAGCTTTGGTTAATGAGTCTAATCGTGGAGGCTACTATTTAGTACAAGAGAGCTGGGAAACAGAACAAGTTGCTGTAAAACGTGCTGATGAGCTATCTAAGGAGTTAAACACTCTTGTATATCTTATAGCACCATTACAAGATAAAAGTAAGCACTATAAATTAGCAATTGCTAAATATGAAAGCTATGAGGAGGTGCATAAAATCATCAATAAGATGAGAGAGAAATATAAAAACAAGAAGATGTGGATGCTTGATTATCAATAACGTTATTCCAATCTTAATTGTACAATAAAAGGGCAGATTCAAAACAATGAATCTGCCCTTTTTATTTGGCTTCAATTACTTCACAATTAAAACAGGTATTTTGACCTGGTGACGCACCTTTTCTACTGTAGTGCCAAATATTAAATCGCTAATACCTGAATGCCCGTGGACACCCATGACCAGAAGATCTAATTCTTTTGCTTTTACCACCTCACAAATAGCCTTTGCCGGACTTCCATAACCGATAGCTATCTCAATTTTATAACCTAAATCAACTAAGTTTGATTTATACTTTTCCAAATTCTCGGTATCACTTTGTGTCTCAAAATCTAATACCTTTTCACCATGAAATCTGGCACCTGCCGTTTCTACAATATGGATTAAATGATACTCTGCATCTTTACCGCCTTGTAAAAGCGCATGTCTTAATGTATTTCTATCATTCTTGGAAAAATCAACGGAAACACCAATTTTATTATAAGTAATAGGTTTTATTTCATCAATTTCTAAAGCTTCGCCATGTGGTACATTTGATGACAAGAGCTCAGGTTTCTTGAAAAATGGCATCAAAAACACATAAACTAGCAATGCGAAAACTAAGGAAATAACTGGTATAACTAATAAATAAATCCACCATATATTTATAGTTGTACTTTTTATCCAAGATCCAATCTCTTCAACAACTAATTGTACATTTAAACTAACTATAATTAATGCGGTTAGCCATGCGACTACCCTTACCCAAGGTTTAATCGCAAATTCTTTCATCTTTTCTTTGTCTGAATTGAAATGTATAAGGGGTATGACCGCAAATCCCAATTGTAAGCTTAATACTACCTGACTTAACACAAGGAGTCCGCCAAGTGCATCTTCCCCGAAATGAAGTATGGTATAGAATGCTGGCACAATAGCCATTAATCTTGTCAATAATCGTCTAATCCAGGGTTGGATTCTTAGTCTCAAATGTCCTTCCATCACAATTTGTCCTGCCAAAGTTCCTGTTATGGTAGAGCTTTGCCCCGACGCTATTAATGCAATGGCAAACATGGTTGGTGCTACAGATCCAAAAATATGGTCAAGTAGTTTATAGGCATCTTGAATCTCAGCCACCTCAAATAATCCGTTTTTATAAAAAGCAGTAGCAGCCAAAATCAAAATGGCAGCATTTACAAAAAAAGCTAGATTCAAGGCAACAGCAGTATCAATTAAATTATATTTTAATGAATCTTTGATGCCTTTTGTTGTCCGCTCAATTTTTCTTGTTTGAACTAGAGATGAATGTAAATACAAATTATGAGGCATCACAGTAGCACCAATAATCCCAATGGCTATATATAAAGCATTGCCCGATAAAATGGATGGCTTAAAGCCTGAAATAACTTCATCAATTGCAGGTTTAATAATAAACATTTCAGTTAGGAAGGAAATTCCCACAATAAATACCATTGAAACGATAAATACTTCCATCATTCTCATTCCTTTATTCATTAAAAAAAGTAAGAGAAAGGTGTCTAGAATAGTAATCGAAATTCCCCAAATTAAGGGTAAGCCAAATAAAAGATTTAAACCGATGGCCATACCTATGATTTCTGCTAAATCACAAGCAATAATGGCAATTTGTGCCAAAACATATAAAGGGTAATTGATATAATTGGGATAGGTATTTCTAGATGCCTGAGCTAAATCAAGTCCCCTAACAATGCCTAACCTAGCGCTCAATGATTGCAGTAAAAGCGCCATCAAATTCGACATAAGTAGCACCCAAATCAGTTTATACCCAAACTGACTTCCACCAGCTATGTCGGTAGCCCAATTCCCTGGATCCATATAACCTACACTGATTAAATAGGCAGGTCCAATGAATGCGAATAATTTTCTCCATCCTGTTTTTCCAGCAGTGTTTACTGAAGCATGAACTTCACTTAAGGACTCATCTTTATTACTCATAGCATAATTAAAATATTTTTGGCAAGCTCGCGACTAATTGTTTGATCAATTTGCTCGTTTATCTGTATGATGACTGAGCCATCAAATTCAATTTTTTCTCTAACTAAAACATGTGTTCCGAGTGTTAGGCCTAGTTTATCTAATAATTTCAAAAATATTGAGGAGTGCTCACTTACTCCTGAAATAATTCCACATTCACTCTGATTCATTTCCGATATCCGTATCATTTTTTTCTGCTGAATAGCACCCTTACGATCGGGAATAGGATCCCCATGAGGATCTGCAGATGGATTTCCTAAAAAATCGTCCAAACGATTTATTAGCATTTCTGAATTTATATGTTCCAACTCTTCTGCAATGTCATGTACTTCATCCCATTTAAAGCCAAGTTTCTCGACTAAAAACACTTCCCATAAACGATGTTTCCTGATAATATTTAAAGCGGCATTTTTGCCGTTTTCTGTTAATGTAACTCCTTGATAACGAATATAATTGATTAGCTTTTTGTCGGATAATTTCTTCAACATATCGGTTACAGAGGCTGCTTTGGTATTAGTTATCTCTGCAATTTGATTTGTGCTCACCACCAAGCTGTTAGTGGTACTTAAATGGTAAATCGTTTTTAAATAATTTTCTTCAGTGAATGAATGCATATAATTAGACTTAAACAAATCTAATTATTTTTTTAGACTAATCTAAAAATTTAAAACGAAAAATATATGCTAATTTTATGGGCTATTTTTAAAATTAAATTTGGCTTTATGCTTTAAAACTTTTATTTTTGTTTTATTATGGCAATCGAACTTGATAAAATAGATCTTAGAATTTTAAAAATTTTACAAGAGAATGGAAGGATAACTAATCTTCAACTTTCTCATGAAGTAGGTCTATCGCCAGCTCCAACGCTCGAGCGTGTAAGAAAATTGGAGCAATCAAATTATATTAAGAGTTATCATGCTCTTGTAGATGAAGAATTGCTCGGTTTAGGAATAAAAACCTTTATTCAAATTCAACTTGATTTTCATAAAAACAATACTATTCAGGTATTTCTTGAAGAAATTGCAGCTATTAAGGAAATTACGGAATGTCACCACGTTACCGGTCAATGTGATTTTTTACTTAAAGCTTATGTAAAGGATATTAAATCTTATGAACGTTTAATTATGGATAAGATTAGTAAAATATCGGTTGTAAAAACTTTCCAAACCATGATGATTATGTCGACCAATAAGAAGGAGCCGGCAGTCCCATTAGAATATTAATTATAATTTTTACACTTTACTCCTAAATTAGCTTAATTGCCAATTTATTGGTGTTATCCCAGCTTTTTTTAAGATTTCGTTGGTCTTGATGAAATGTTTGCATCCCAAAAATCCTTGATATACAGAAAGGGGAGAAGGATGTGGCGCAGTTAATATTACATGTTTTTTTGAATCAATTAGATGTGCTTTTGCTTGTGCATATTTTCCCCAAAGTAAAAAGATGATCCCTGTCCGTTTTTCTGATAAAACTTGAATCACTCTATCAGTAAATTGTTCCCAGCCTTGATTTTGATGCGATCCTGCTAAAGATTCTTCAACGGTAAGCGTTGCATTTAATAATAAGACACCTTGGTCTGCCCATGAGCTCAAATCTCCATGTGTGGGATATCTAAATTCTGGATATTCTGATTGAAGCTCCTTAAAAATATTTTTTAGTGAGGGCGGTATTGCAACTTCTTTATTGACTGAAAATGCTAATCCATTTGCTTGATTTAATCCATGATATGGATCTTGTCCAAGTATTACTACCTTTACTTTTTCAAATGGAGTGTGTTTAAAAGCATTGAATATCAGTTGTTTAGGAGGTGAAATTTGAATTTCTTTATCGTATTTCTCTTGGATAAAGTGTGCCAATTTTTTCATGTAATCTTTTTCAAATTCATCCTTCAGGATAAGCTTCCAGCTGCTTTCAATTTGAAATTCCATATTTTATTAGATAGATATTGGTTAAACGCTCAAATAAACGGATATTTGTGCTCAAATAAAAAGATAAAAAGATAATGCCTAATTACATCAGATTGATATTTGCAGCCATTGTGTTGGGTGCAGCAGTAGCTTTAATGGTTTTTGGATTTTGGGGTTGGGGAATTCTCTCAGTTTTCCTTTCTATTTTAATCGCAGTTACTTTCTTTTATAATGAATACATGCTTATCGCACAATATTATTTACGTAAAGATAATATGGATAAGGCTGCCATTTGGTTAAATCGCATTAAAAATGCTGAAACACAGTTATTTAGTGGACAGCAGGGTTATTATAATTTGCTTATCGGACTTATCGAATCGCGTAAAGCGCCTTTGCAGTCTGAAAAGTATTTTAAGAAAGCTTTAAGTTTAGGTATGACTATGGATCATAATATTGCACTTGCAAAATTAAGTCTAGCAGGTATTGCCATGGCTAAGAGAAATAAAAGAGAAGCAACTTTATACCTTCAGGAGGCTAAGAAAGCTGATAAGAATAAATTATTAGCTGATCAGATTAAAATGATGAAGGAGCAGATGGGTCAGATGGACCGTACAGTGCAGCAGCGTAATTATCGCCAGTTTTAATGGTTTATTTATCGCTTAGGCAATCAAAGCGAATAAATGAATTATAATTTAACTCCGAAAATTTAAGATCTTCTAGGTCACTGCTTGTATTATTCTTTATTTGATTCTGTTCAAAATTGATTTTCTTCACCAGATTCTTAATAAAGTTAAGATCAAATTCATCTTTATTTAATTTGATTAGATATTCTTGATCTGAAATTTCAATACTTGATTTTATCATTTTATTTTTTCTCAAAAATAAAGAAAGGCCATTTAATTTCAGTTAAATGGCCTTTATCTTAATATTATCTTTCTGTTAACTAAACCATTCTAAGACTGTCTCTTTTGCTGGCATAGTAATTTCAAGTTTCATCTTTTTGCGCATCCCGCCAAGGTCATTAAATACTTTATTAGGATTAGCTGCTTTTAGTTCCTCAAGAGTTTTAAATCCCATTTTGTTTAAAACAGGAATCCATTCTGCGGGAATTCCCTGTGCAATAAAATCTTCTGTTGAAGCTTGTTTAACCTTTTTCTCTGGCCTCATTTGCGGGAAGAATAAAACTTCTTGAATGGTGCTTTGATCGGTCATTAACATAACTAAACGGTCAATTCCAATTCCTAAACCAGATGTTGGCGGCATTCCATATTCCAAAGCTCTAAGGAAATCCTCATCCATAGCCATCGCTTCTTCATCGCCGCGTCCTGCAAGCAGTAATTGCTCTTCTAAGCGCTCACGTTGATCGATAGGGTCATTTAGCTCAGTATATGCATTGGCAATCTCCTTGCCCATTACAAATAGCTCAAAACGTTCTACAAGTCCTTCCTGACTACGATGTTTCTTTGCTAGGGGAGTCATTTCAATTGGATAATCGGTGATATAAGTTGGCTGAATTAAAAACTCCTCCACCTTTTCACTAAAGATCTCATCAATAAGTTTTCCTCTACCCATGCTTGGGTCAACTTCGATATTTAATTGCTTACAAGTAGCTCTTAAGGTATCCTCATCCATTGCCGAAACATCTATTCCTGTAAACTTCTTGATGGAGTCATACATGGATAGTTTTTCGTAAGGGCCAGCAAATTCAATTAGATGTTCACCAACTTTTACGCTTGATTTACCATGGATTGCAATGGCCACTTTTTCTAGACATTGTTCTACCATGCCCATCATCCAGATATAATCTTTGTATGCAACATAGATCTCCATGGAAGTGAATTCTGGATTATGTGTTCGGTCCATGCCTTCATTTCTGAACATCTTACCGAATTCATACACCCCATCAAAACCCGCAACAATGAGTCGCTTGAGGTACAATTCATTTGCAATACGCAAATAAAGAGGCATATCTAAGGTATTATGATGTGTATTAAATGGCCTTGCTGCAGCACCACCGTGTACAGGCTGTAGGATTGGGGTTTCTACTTCCATCCATCCTTGGTCATCAAAATACGATCTCATGGTGTTTATCACCTTCGACCGCTTCATGAAAATTTGTTTGAATTCAGGATTTACAGTTAGATCCACATAGCGTTGTCTGTAACGCATTTCAGGATCGGTAAAGCCATCGTATGTATTTCCTTCATCATCGCGTTTTACGATTGGAAGAGGTTTCAGCGACTTAGATAAAACTTTCATTTCACTTACGTGGATGGATATTTCACCAGTTTTAGTGGTAAAAACATATCCAGTGATGCCTACAAAATCACCAATATCTAAAAGTTTCTTAAAAACAGTATTGTAAAGAGTTTTATCATCTCCGGGACAGATTTCATCACGGTTAATATAGGCTTGAATTCTTCCTGTTGAGTCTTGTAGCTCTGCAAATGAGGCACTTCCCATTATCCTGCGGCTCATTATACGGCCAGCAAAACGGATGTTTTTATAGGATGTTTTATCGCGTTCGTAATTATCTAAAATATCCTTTGCAAATGCGTTTACTTCAAATGCTTCAGGTGGGTAGGGGTCAATACCAAGGTTGCGTAGTTCAACTAAGGCCTCACGGCGCATAATCTCCAATTCAGATAATCCGATGCTCATTTATTTAAAATTTTTGCAAAAATACAAAAAAGCACGTACAGATTCTATCTTTTACGTGCATGCTGTTGATGTTTGATTAAGAAAATTTTAGAAAATTCCATAAATCCTCTGTTTAAAGAGGTTTTTTATGGAATTTCTTGTCTAATCTGCTTCTGTTTCTTGTAAATAGAGAGAAGTAATGTCGTCAGCGTATTTTTTCTCAATTGCCTTTCTCTTGGCTTTCATTGTTGGCGTAATTTCTCCTTCTTCTATGCTAAATGGATTTCTTTTAACTAAAAAGGATTTCATACGCTCAAACTTAGCTAGCTCATTGGAATATTTTCGGATATCTTCATTCAACCAGTCTATGATTTTTTGGTCTCTGATAAAGTAATCTTGCTCCTGGAAAAACTCTTCCTTTAAGTTGAAAGTCTCTTGCAATACTTCCTTTGAAGGAATTACGATAGCTGTCACGTATTCACGCTTATCACCAATCAAAAATATTTGTTCGATTTTAGGACTTTTTAAATAAGTGTTTTCTACTGGTGTAGGATAAATATTTTTCCCGTAAGCATTTACCAACATATTTTTGATTCTATCGGTGATTTGAAGGTTGCCTTTAAAATAACGCCCTACATCACCGGTATGAAACCAGCCATCCGAATCAATCACTTCTGCAGTCTCTAATGGCTTATTCCAGTATCCTTTCATCACACAATGGCCTCTGACAATGATTTCACCCTCTCCGCACTCAAAATTCTCGTCAAAGCTTTCATGTGTTTGAATGCAAATAATTTTTTTGCTTTCAACATCTTGTATTGCGACTTCAATACCCGGAATAATTCGGCCTACAGTACCATAAACTTGACGGTGGTATTCGGTTACCGACATTACTGGTGATGTTTCAGTTAATCCGAATCCTTCTAGAACTTTAATTCCTAAGTTCCCGAAAAATTCACCCACATTTTTAGGTAGTGCAGCTCCACCAGAGAGCATGAATTTTAATCTTCCGCCAGTTTTTTCTTTTATTTTGCTGAAAACTAGCTTTTCTGCTAATGCTTTTTTCGTTTCTAAAATGAAATTCGCTTTTTTGCCTGCTTCATGAATCTCACGGTATTCTTTTCCAATTTGGATAGCCCATAAGAATATTTTAGCTTTTGCTCCGCCGGCAGATGTACCATTTTTCATCGCTTTATCGTGTATACGCTCCAATAAACGTGGAACACAACTCATAACGCTAGGCTTAACTTCAGCCATATTTTTTGCTAAAAGCTCAAGACTCTGTGCAAAGGCTATTTTGCTTCCTACAGCACAGCAAACATGGTAAGTAGCAGTACGTTCAAAAACATGAGATAATGGCAAGAATGAAAGGAAAAGGTCGTCTTTATTGATTACAGGAATCTGCTGCAAGCATACCTTCACATTCTGAACAAAATTAGAATGGGTTAGCATAACGCCTTTTGGAGTTCCAGTTGTTCCCGAAGTGTATATTAATGAGGTTAAATTTGTTGGGAGTATGGCTTCTCTAGCTATTTCTATTTGTTTTTTATTTTGCTCTAAAGTATTTTTTCCTTCTTCAATAAGGTTTTTGAAATTGATAACTCCAGCGTTCAAAGCATTATCGGGTAGATATTTTTGATAATCATCGAAAACAGGAATGATACGTTGTAGGTTTGGACAGTTATTTGCGATTTTTATAACTTTCCTGAGCAAAAAAGGACTCCCAACTAGAAGCGCTTTTGCTCCTGAATCATTTAAAATATATTCAATTTCAGTCTCAGAAAGGGTAGGGTAGATCGATACATTGACACCTCCAATTTGCTGTAATCCTTGGTCATAGTAAACCCAATCGACCGAGTTTTCAATAATTAGTGCTAAACGATCACCATTGTTAATTCCCATTTCAAGAAAATAGCTTGAAATAGCATCTGCTGTATCTAGTACTTGCTTATAGCTAAGTTCTACCCAGCTTTCTTTTACTTTATGAAGTAAAAAGGTAGTGTTTTCATCGTGAACATACCCGACTACATTTCTGATTAATTGCGGAACGGTAGTAGATTCTGTAATTGAATTCATTTTGAGTGTGTATGAAATTTATAATTAACAAGTATAACAGAATACCTCTAAAAAAACAAAAGACTCATAAATGAGTCTTTTGTTTTTTTATTTTGATCAATAAATAATATTAAGAACTGATTACTAGTGAATTACACAGAGAAACTTTCTCCGCATCCACAAGTTCTTGATGCATTTGGATTAATGAAGTTAAAGCCTTTACCGTTTAAACCGTCTGAAAAATCAAGTTCTGTACCAGCGAGGTATAAAAATGATTTCATATCGAGTGCTAAACGAATGCCTTGATCTTCAAAAAATTGATCTCCAGGCTTTTCTTCATTATCGAAATCCATTTTGTATGATAAACCAGAACAACCCCCACCTTGAACAGACACACGTAAGAAATAACTCTTATCGAGTTGGTTCTCAGCCATCAGTTGTTCAACTTTATTTTTCGCTTTTTCTGTTACAGTTACCATCTTAAATTTTATAAAGATTTCTGGATTTTAAGCCAAAAATTTTTAGTGATGAGATTTAGGCAATTCTAATGCTTCAAGACCGTTTTTTACGCGGTAATCATTAATTGCTGCCTTAATCGCATCTTCAGCTAATACTGAACAGTGAATTTTAACTGGAGGCAATGCTAATTCTTCAACAATATCCATATTGTCGATTTTCATTGCATCATCAATTGATTTACCTTTTAACCATTCAGTTGCTAAAGAAGAAGATGCAATTGCTGATCCGCAACCAAAGGTTTTGAATTTTGCATCAGTAATCATGTGATTTTCATCTACTTCAATTTGCAAACGCATCACGTCGCCACATTCAGGCGCTCCAACTAAACCAGTACCAACTTTTGTGCTGCTTTTATCAAGCGTTCCAACATTACGTGGGTGGGTGTAGTGATCTATTACTTTTTCTGAGTATGCCATTTTGTTTATATTTAATACCAGTTATCTGGTTTTGTGTTTAATTTATTTTTGTCAGTTATCGGTTGTCAGTTATCAGTTATCGGTTGTCAGTTACCAGTTGTCGGTTATCAGTTGTCGGTTATCAGTTGTCAGTTGTCAGTTGTCAGTTGTCAGTTGTCAGTTGTCAGGCTGGCGACATTTTTAGGAGTTCAAATTAGTAGGGAGTATTTAGTAGATAGTATTTAGAAATGTGTAAATCAAGACACTATATACTACATCACTATTAACTGTTTTTACTCCAAATTAGTATTTAGTAGATAGTATTTAGAAATGTATAATTAAAAATACTATATTTTACTTCACTATTACCTGTCTTTAATCTTTACTCCTTATTCCTTGCTCCAAATTAGTAGATAGTATTTAGAAATCTTTTATTAAAGATACTATATTCTAATTCACTACTACATTTCCTAATTCTTTACTCTTTATTCCTTACTCCTTACTCTTTAATCCTTATTCCTTGTTCCTTGCTCTTTATTCCTTGCTCCCTACTCCAGTCCTAGTGCTCTGCCCACTCAATTTTATCAAGGTCAACCCCTTCCTTAAACATTTCCCAAAGTGGTGAAAGATCGCGGAGGTGGTTTACAGCTTTTAAAGTTTGTTCGATCGCAAAATCAACCTCTGCTTCTGTAGTGAAGCGTCCTAAGCCAAAACGAATTGACGAGTGCGCTAAATCATCCGAAAGGCCTAAACTTTTAAGAACGTAAGAAGGTTCTAGAGAAGCTGATGTACAGGCAGATCCAGATGAAACGGCTAAATCTTTCATAGCCATCATTAATCCCTCTCCTTCAACATATTTGAAAGAAATATTAGCTACATGTGGTAAGCGGTGATCAACATTTCCATTTACATAACTTTCTTCAAGTACTGTAAGTCCAGCTTGTAATTTATCACGTAGTTTTGAAAGACGATTAGCTTCTTGTTCCATTTCTAAGCGACAAATTTCTGCGGCTTTTCCTAAACCTACAATTCCTGGAACATTTAAAGTACCAGAGCGCATTCCTCTTTCATGGCCTCCGCCATCCATCTGAGCAGTAACTTTAACTCTTGGATTTTTACGACGAACATAAAGTGCACCAACTCCTTTTGGTCCGTACATTTTATGACCAGTGAATGCCATTAAATCAATACCATCAGCATTTACATCAACAGGAATTTTACCAACAGCTTGTGTTGCATCCGACATGAATAATGCGCCATGTTTATGAGCAATAGCAGAAATATCTTTAATTGGCTGAATAACACCGATTTCATTATTCCCGTACATGATTGCAACTAGAATAGTTTGTGGAGTCATTGCTGCCTCTAATTCAGCGAGGTCAATCATGCCATCTGCTTTAACACCAAGGTAGGTAACTTCACCACCCAGTTTTTCAACATGCTTGCAAGCATCTATAACAGCTTTATGTTCTGTAACGCAGGTAATGATGTGATTTCCTTTGTCTTTGTACATCTCAAATACACCTTTAATAGCAAGATTATCTGATTCTGTAGCTCCTGAAGTAAAAATGATTTCCTTTTCATTCGCTCCAATAAGCTTTGCAACTTGCTCACGTGCATAGTCAACTCCTTCTTCTGCAGCCCATCCAAAAGCATGATTACGGCTTGCTGCATTTCCGAACTTTGAATTAAAATAAGGTAACATAGCCTCCAAAACACGTGGATCCATGGGAGTTGTAGAATTATTATCTAAATATATAGGAAGTTCCATTTTGAGTTTTTTATTGTCTTTTTAAATTTGATACAAAGATATGAAATATTTTTTTCAGTAATTATCAATTTTATCTATGTAGGTATAGATAAAATAGTCATTTTTATGCCATATTAATATGATTATGGATAAGATAGAGCACATCGGTATCGCAGTCAAAAGTCTAAAGGATTCTTCTTCAGTATATGAACGCCTCTTAGGTATCTCTAGCTATAAAAAAGAGGAAGTATTTTCCGAACAGGTGATTACTGAATTCTTTAAAGTTGGCGAAAGTAAAATAGAGTTGCTGGAAGCGAGCTCACCCGATAGTCCGATAAATAAATTTATCGAAAAACGTGGTGAAGGCATTCATCATATCGCTTTTGCCGTTGATGACATTATAAAAGAAATGGCTCGCTTGAAAGAGGAGGGTTTCCAGCTTTTAAATGATAGCCCTAAAAAAGGTGCTGATAATAAATTGGTATGTTTTGTACATCCAAAATCATCAAATGGCGTTTTAATAGAGCTTTGTCAGGAAATTAAATAGTTAAAATTTGTCTTGTTTTTTGGATTTAAAAGCCTAAAAAATCGTTTTTGAAGCAATTAATATCATTTAATTAAGATATTTTTCAAAAATCCTTTTTACTAAATGTATTTTTTGCTATATTTGCACCTCTTAAAAAGTATTGAAGATGAAAGCTGAATTGCATCCCAAAAATTATAGATTAGTTGTGTTCAAGGACATGTCTAACGAATATTCTTTCTTAACTAAATCTTGTATTGATACTAAAGAAAGTATTAAATGGGAAGATGGTAATGAATATCCACTAGTTAAATTAGAGATTTCTCATACCTCACACCCATTCTACACAGGTAAAATGAAACTAGTTGATACTGCAGGACGTATCGATAAGTTCCGTACCCGTTACGAAAAGAAATAATTATTTTATAATAATAATAGAGGTCCCGACTCATAAGGTCGGGACTTTTTTTATTTTTGTGCTATGGGTATCATTCTTTTCGACGATCAGTTTCGTGCCAATTTATTGCCTTTGGCATACACCAGGCCTATTTCTGAGTTTAGGGTTGGGATTTTGACTATCGCTGAAAAATGGAAGCGATATTTAAATTTGGAAATATCCTATCTCACAGTTGATTATCTTCAAGAGAAATATCCAATTTCAATAGGGAATGATAATCTTTTTATCAATTCTGCATTTTGCCCAGATCAAGATCTACTTTCGGCAATTAGTTCATTAAAGGATGGTGAGGCTCTGTTTTCTGATTCATTATTAATTGCTTTAAGATTGAATGAAACGGATGCTAAAGAATTCGATTTAAATTCACTAGCAGCTTTTCGTAAAATTGAATATCATTTACCCTACAATAGAATATCATTTCCTGAGCATGTATTTTCTTTCAATGGAGAGGAGATAAGAAAGGATTTTGATTTAATCACTAAAGGGCGTAGCTCTGCTTCTTTAAGTGGCACAAACACGATTCTTGGTGATAATATTTTTGTGGAGGACGGGGTAGATGCTGAATGTTCTACATTTAACACCAAAACAGGTCCGATTTATCTCGGGAAAAATACCATAGTTATGGAAGGCTGCCATATTCGAGGTTCCTTTGCACTATGTGATCATGCAATTTTAAAAATGGGTGCCAAAATTTATGGCATGACTACTATCGGACCTCATTCAAAAGCTGGTGGTGAAATAAATAATTCGGTCATTTTTGCCAATTCAGCCAAAGGTCATGAGGGTTATTTGGGAAATTCAGTCCTAGGCGAATGGTGTAATATTGGGGCTGATAGCAATAATTCCAATATGAAAAATAATTATGCTGAGGTTAGATTGTGGGATTATACAAGTGAAAGGTTTCGTAAAACAGGATTACAGTTTTGTGGATTAATAATGGCTGATCATGCTAAATGTGCCATAAATACCATGTTTAATACTGGTACGGTGGTAGGAGTGAGCACTAATTTATTTGGATCGGGTTTCCCTAGAAATTTTGTGGCAGATTTCTCATGGGGTGGAAATCAGGGCTTTGAAGTTTATCCTTTAAAGCGTGTTTTTGAAACGGCAACTCAAGCCTATAAACGAAGGGGAGCTGATTTTAACGAAATAGAACAAAAAATATTAAGTCATATTTTCGGACTTACTGAAAAATATAGAAGATTTTAAACAGAAATAAATAATGAGGAAAAACATAGTTGCCGGCAACTGGAAAATGAATTTGGATTTAAATCAAGGAATTCAACTATTTAATGAAATACAGGAACTTCTTAAGGTAGAACTTAGTGGAGAACAAGAAGTAATTGTTTGTGCACCAAGTATTCATTTAAGTAGCCTCGCCAAATCTTTAGAGGGAAGTTCTAAATTATCTATTGGTGCTCAAAACTGTCATCAGGCAGATAGTGGAGCCTATACTGGTGAAATATCAGCTTCCATGATAGCTTCAAGTGGTGCCGAGTATGTTATTATTGGTCATTCGGAGCGTAGACTGTATTTCTCAGAATCAAATGAACTGCTTGCTCAAAAATTAGATGTGGTTTTAAAGAACGGCCTATTTCCAATATTTTGTATTGGAGAAACCTTGGAGCAGAGAAATGGCGGGACTTATTTTGATGTGATTAAAGAACAGATTTCTGAAGCTTCATTTCACCTTGATGGAGCTAACTACAGCAAATTAATACTTGCCTATGAGCCTGTTTGGGCAATAGGCACGGGTTTAACTGCTAGTCCGGAGCAAGCTCAAGAAATCCATTTATTCATTCGTACTTTATTAGCTGAAAAATATGGACAGACATTAGCTGACAATACAACTATTTTATACGGTGGTAGTTGTAACCCTAAAAATGCTGCTGAGCTTTTTGCGCAAGCAGACATTGATGGTGGTTTAATTGGCGGGGCTTCTTTAAAGGCTAGAGATTTTGTAGATATTATTAAAGCGCTAAACTAGGCATGGTTTATAATGAAGTATTAGTTCTTCTAAATTCAAAAGAGGAGTTTCATAAAGATTTGTTAATCAATGCATTATCTGAAATAGGTTTTGATACTTTCGAGGATATTGAGAATGGTTTTAAGGCATATATTCCTTTAACAGATTTTAATAAAGAGTCTATTGAGCACTTAAAAGAAACTTTTAAGGAGATGTTCTCTTTTACATTTGAATCTACAAGTATAGCACACCAAAATTGGAATGAGATCTGGGAAAGTAATTTTGAGCCAATTGAGGTTGCAAATCGTTGTTATATTCGAGCTACTTTTCATGAGCCAAAAGCACAATTTGACTATGAAATTGTGATTGATCCTAAGATGGCCTTTGGAACTGGTCATCATCAAACTACAGCGTTGATGATTGAATTTATGCTGGACGAAAATTTTGCAGGTCAAAAGGTGCTTGATATGGGCTGTGGGACAGGCATTTTGGCGATTTTGGCATCCAAGATGGGTGCAAAAGAGGTCTTGGCAATTGATTATGATGATATTTGCTATGATAGCACCCTTGAAAATTCTGTCCTTAATGAAATTACAAATATCGAAGCTTTATGTGGTTCTAAAGAGGTTATTCCAGATTATAAATTTGATACCATCATAGCAAACATTAACAGAAATATATTATTGGATCAACTAGATACCTATGCAAAAGTGTCTAAGGATGGAACAGTACTTTTTTTAAGTGGTTTTTATGAAAATCCTGATTTAGAGATAATAAAACAAAAATGTGAATCTATTGGATTTGAATATTCTGAACACAAAATGCTTAATACCTGGGTCTCAGCTAAATTCATTTTTTCGAATGAGTAGATTTACTCATTTTACTTAAATTATCATTCTTTTTGTTGATTCAATATATATTGTTGCAGAATAATTAAATTATTTTGTTGTAATTTTATGCCTTTAGTTATCTTTTTGAATACCTAGTGAAACAATTTATTTATATTTTTAAAGCGAAATTTCAAAAATTAAACACCTAAGAAAATATTTTAATTTTTTCAAAACTTTAATGCTTGAATTTCGTTTAACATTATATTCTAATTATTGGTTAATTTTTAAAAATTAACTAAAACAATATTGCTTTTGCCTTGTTATTCAATTAGAAAGAAATAAAATTTCAATTCAGTGCCTTGTAAAATGCGCTGAAAGGTTATTAAAATGTATTACCATAAAAATTATTCTACCAAGAAAAAAACAAACACATGAAAACGTTAGGAAAAAAAATTCGCCTACTAAGACATCAGAAAAGCTGGAGCCAAGAGGATGTAGCTAAACAATTAGAAATTTCGATACCAGCCTTTTCGAAAATTGAAACTGGCATTACTGATATTAATTTATCAAGACTTGAGCAAATTTCGAAATTATTCGAAATGTCTGTTGTTCAACTTCTTACATTTAATGATCAGGAAGGTTTAGAAAGCTACAACACAGAGGTTGAAAACCTTACTCAAAAGCTTCATGAGCGTGAGGTTGAGCTAATTGATCTTCAGAAGAAGATTATTGAGTTATATGAAGAGCTTCGTGCCTACAAAAAGTAATAGTTAATATTATTAGATAGGTGGATTTTGTTTTTAAAATAAAATTCACCTATCAAATAAATTCCTCTATTTAGTAGTCCAACTCTTTCTAATCTTTATTTTAATTGAGGTTTTCATCTCAAGGTTGGATTTTACTGCCTAAAAATCCAAATTACACTAAATTTTCTTTATCCTAATTTTATTAACACAATATTTAATTTATGTAATTTTGCATAAATTAAATATCGATTTGATTTATATCAAAAAAATGTTTTTTTGGAATTTGAGTTCCGGAATTTGAAATCAGGTTTTTTGGACTAGTTTAATGATTAAAATGAGCGATTTGAGGCAGATTTAAATTTTCTCAATCTTTCATTTCTATCTGAATTTCTCCTTTTCAGAATATTTTTCTTAGCGTAGCATGCTTTTTGCCAAATTCTGCGCCCGTAGCTTCATGAATTGAAAGCATTTTATCATTAAAATCTCCTACCCATGATAGCTCCAATTCTTCATATTGGTTTTTGGGAATTACATATTCTTTTAACTTAATAAATAATGCTGACTCTAAGCCTAGTTTTTGAAAGGCAGTTTTTGTTCCCATTACTACGGCCCTCATTCTATTAACTCCTTTCCAACGATAATACAGAAACTTTAATTTTTCAATGATGCCTAGTTTACCATTAAAGCTTTTAATCATTTGATTTGCATCTGGTATTATAACTACAACCGAAGCAGGCTCATTATTAATGTATGCGAACCAAATTAGCTTTTCGTCCATTATAGTTTTCATCTTGTTAAAACTTTCTAATATGCCCTTGGTTTCGAGTGGGACAAAATTTTCGAAATTTTGCCAAGCATCATTATATATTTCAACAAAGTCTTTTGCAAAGGACTCCAATTTACTAACTTCTAAATATTTGAATGTATATCCAGGTTTATTGGCAACCCAATTTGCGATTTTAGTAAAACGTTCTGGAAAAGGCTTTCTTAATTCTAAATGATTTGTTATCTGCTCATAAAGGACTGTAAATCCATAATCAGTAAATAATTTTTGATAATAGGAGTGATTATAATTCATTCCATAGGATGGAGTAGTAAAGCCTTCAATTAATAAGCCCCAAAAACTATCATTTTCCCCAAAGTTAATTGGTCCATCCATCGCCTTCATGCCCCGCTCAGATAGCCAGTTTTTTGCTGTATCAAAAAGCAAATTGGCAGCTTTTGTATCATTAATGCATTCGAAAAAACCTATACCACCGGTCGCTTGTGCCGGTTGATACGCCTTATTTTCATTAATAAATGCTGCAATACGCCCAATAAGTTCGCCATTTTCTGATTTTAATACCCATCTTGTACATATTCCATGTGAATGGAAATTGTTTTTTTTGGGGTCAAACACTGCCTCAATATCTTTATCAAGTGGGCAAACCCAAAACTGATCAGTTTTATATAGTTCGCGTGCTACATTTAGGAATTCTGTGGCTGTAATTGAATTATTGACTTCTTTTAAAATCATTTTGCTTTGGAATTAATTAAAAAAAGCATCCAGTAAACTGGATGCCTGAATACGTAATGATGGCTTTATAATTAAAAGTCGTCGTCGTCATCATCGAAACTGTCGAAATCCTGAATATCATCATCGAGTGGGATGTCAAAATCATCGTCCTCATCCAGTATTGGGCGATTTAATTCTTTAGGATCTGTCAAATTGTTTTGCTCCTTCACTGGACCTTTACCAGCTTTTTTGCTTGGTCCTTCGCTTTTTGTTGTTTTTTTTGGCGACTTCATCTTTAGAAATTTACACTTTATTCGTGGTTTATTATGATTATAAAATTAAGAAGAATTTGAATTTCAAAAGCTATTTTTTAACTTTTTTTTCAATTGTTTTTTTACTCTGTTTGCTCGCCAATTGTATTTGTTTCAGACTTTAATTCATTGATCTGTGGAAGATCTTTTGTTGAATTTATTCCGAAATAATCCATAAATAAACTGCTCGTACTATATAAAAGCGGCTTTCCTACACTATCCGCTTTCCCTGAAATGCTAATTAATTCTTTCTCAAGAAGTTTTTGTACTGTATAATCGCAATTAACACCTCTAATTTGCTCTACTTCCAACTTTGTAATTGGCTGTTTATAGGCAATTATAGAAAGGGTTTCGAGTGCCGCCTGACTTAATTTTTTCTTCGACCTTTGTATCTGCAATTGGTTTACAACTTGATAATAGTCTTTTTTAGTGAGGAATTGAAAACCCCCATTAATTTGAACTAATTCTATTGCAAGATCTAATTCTTGATACTTATTTCTGATACCCTCAATGTGTTCTCTAATACCTTCAATCTTTAAAGGCTCCTCCATGATATCAGACAAGACCTGAAAAATTTCGTCTTCAGTTATACTTTTGTCTGACGCAAAGATTAATGCTTCAATAAAAATTTGTGGCTTCTCAAAACTCATGGACAAACATAACACAATGATTTTTATTCAAAAAGATGTTTTTTAAAAAAAATAAAATCATTGAATTATTTTTATGCTTTGGTATAATAATAAGTTCATTTTATCGTTAATGTTTTAAATTTTATCTTCTTTTCTTTATAAGAATAATTTGATATTTAGTTTTGGTTTATGTTAAAGGAAGCAGAGATGCTTCCTTTTTTATATTGGTATAATTATCGAAATCTGTGTTCCTATTTTTACCGTCTCTATATTGCTAATAACAATTTTCTTATTGCTTAGTTTATTTAAAAGTTTTACTCTTTCTTGGATTAGTTCTAAACCGCGACTAATATGATTGCTTGATTTATTGCTTTTTGAATTTTTAGTCCCAACTCCATCATCTATAATTTTTATCTCAAGTTGATTGTTTTGAAAATTAAAATTAAGATTTACTAATCCTTTACTTTCTTTGGGTATAATACCGTGCCAAATTGCATTTTCTACAAAAGGCTGAATTAGAAGAGGAGGTAAGATTATCTCTTCTGGATTGATGTTTTCTGAAATATTTACTTCATAATCCATTTTTTCTGCGAATCTAATTTTTTCGATAGATAGGTATAAAGAAAGATATTCTATTTCCTCTTCTAGCGTGATAGAACTTTTTAGGCAAATTTCAAGGTGCTTTCGCATTAATCTTGCAAATAAGGTTAGTATTCTATTGGCCTCTTTTGAATCATCCTGATTAATAAAATACTGAATCGTATTTAAAACATTAAAGATAAAATGTGGATTCATCATGCCTTGGAGCGTTTTTTGCTCAAGCATTGTAATTCTATTTTCTATTTCAATATCTTTTCTTCTTCTTATTTTTCGAAGTACAAAATATGTGCCCATACCAATTAAAAAAGTAAAAAGTATCAATAAATGTATGATGGTAATAGTCCACCAAAACAATGTTTCTATTTGACTCGCCCTTTCAATTATTACTTCATTTTCTCGAATTTTTTGTTCTTGAAGATGATTTCTTGTGGTTTTTCCAAGATTATCAATTTGATTTTTTGATAATTGGAGACTATCGTATTTATGTATTTGGACTAAGTATTTTAGTGCATTTTTAAAGTTGTTTCTTGCTCCTTCAAGCTGATAAGCAGCATGTAATAAATTGTATGAAAAACCTTTATTTTCGTTTATTTCTGAATATTTGAAGCCTTTTTGAATGTTTATTTCTGCTTCATAAAATCTGCCTTGTTCTATATAAATTTTAGATAAACAGGTATAAGAATCAACCAGTGTTGGGTATAATTTCTTTGTTTTTGCCCCTTCTATAGCTTTTTTAATTCTCCATTCTGCTTCTTTATAATTTTTCAATTGGTGATAAACTGTCCCAGTAAAAAGGTAGTTTATAATCATGTTAATAGTATCTTTTCTCGATTCAAATATTTTATTGCTGCGGTTATAATATAAAAGCGCCTGTTTAAATTTTGATTGAGATTGTAATATGTTGGCAATGTTAAAACATAGGCCTGAATTTAATTCTTGATCACCTAGTTTACTCGCTATTTTTAGTGATTTTGTATAATAATCCAGTGATTTATAAGGATCATATGCTCCATAAAGTCGGCCTATGTTATTATAAACCCTCGCTTGTTTGTTGAGGTCATTTATTGATGTAAATTGCTTTAATGCCTCTAAATAATTGCGAATAGCTTTCTCATTATCACTTAAATAGTAATATCCAATTCCCTTTACTCTAAACGATTCCCCAATTCCTCTCACATAATTTGCTGATTTTGATAATTTCAATGCATCATTGGCTAGACTGATTGTTTTTTGAGGGTTTGTAAATCGAAAGTTTAATGCCGATTCATTTATTTTTATAATGTTGAGGGTGTCAATTTTGTTTATATCTGCCGCCGAATTTCCTAGCATAAGCTTTATCGGGTTTTTAAATTGCCTTTCTAGTTTATATGAATAGAATAAAAAAAAGAAAGTGGCTAATAAAATGGTAATTAAAGTGGCTGGAATGAATAATTTATTTTTCAATTCTTATTTGATTTTAAAAATTTTGTCAATAATTAATAAGCAGGATATTTAAACAATAAAGGCGGCGAAACGCCCCAAACGCTCCAACCGCCTTTCCTAATACCAATGATTCAATTATATTATGATAAATAATTTATCCTGATAATTTTTAACATTGGCTTTGTGTTTTAAAAATCATTTTATTTTAACTAAAGAGAAAAATAAATGAGTGAGTGGTATGTTTTAATTAGTTAACGGTTCCGGATCAGGTGCGGAAGGACAAATAATCTATAGAAACAAATCAGAAATTAATTATCTTTTAAAATAATGCCTTACAGTATCCAAAAATTCGGATGAACGTCGTCTGGATACTACATGCTCCGAATTATCCGACAGCTTTACAATCAAGCCATTTTTATTGGTATAATCACTCAAGTGTTTTAAGTTTATTATAGTTGATTTATGAATCCGGCTAAAACCAGATTTTTCCAAGAGCTCCTGGTATTCTTTGAGATGCCTTGAAACGATTATACTTTCCTTGTTATCAAGGTAAAAAATAGAATAATTACTATCTGCCGATACATAAACTATCTGATTTACATTTAAGATTTGAAATCCATTTGAATTGGGCAGATTTATTTTATTGATCTTTTTAAGATCATTTAAGTTTTCCTCCAGATTCTGTAATTTAGTATTTCTACTTTCGCTACCTCTAAGGTTGTTTAGTGTTAGTTTTCTTAAATAAATAGCCTTTTCTACTGCTTGCTTTAATTCTTCAATATCAATTGGTTTTAAAATATAATCAATGGCATTGGCTTTCAGTGCTTTTAGTCCGTATTGATCATAAGCCGTTGTGAAAATTACAGAGGAGTTAACCTTTTGAATATCTGGTAATAAATAGAAACCATCTTCAATTGGCATGGCAATGTCTAAGAATACTAGATCAATATTTCCTGCTAAAAGCATCCCTTTCGCTTCCGAAACAGATTTAGCAATGCCTTTAATTTTTACATTAGGACAATGTACCTCCAATAGGAAATACAATGATTTGCGTGAATATTCTTCATCGTCAACTATAATCGCATTTATTGTCATATTTAATCAATTACGTTTATACCTAAAGTATTTTTAATAAATTGAATTTAACAATAAAATTGAGTAAACGGTATATTTTTTTGAGTATTAGTACTCAATTATTTGTTGCTCAGTCATTTTGGGCAATTCTCTGAACTCGTATTGCTGCGTTCTTAGCTGTGGTTCAAAGCCTGCTTCCCGAATTGAATCCTGTATCCCCTGCGAGGTAAAACGATGTGGAGCACCTGCCGCAGATACCACATTCTCCTCAATCATGATTGATCCAAAATCATTAGCACCGGCATGTAAACATATCTGCGCAACTTGTTTACCAACTGTTAACCAAGATGCCTGTATGTTTTTTACATTCGGTAACATAATCCTACTTAAAGCAATCATTCGAATGTATTCGTCGGCACTAACTTGATTGGTAATGCCTCTAACTTTCTTTAAAAGAGTGCCATCATCTTGAAATGGCCATGGTATAAAAGCAATAAAGCCCTTGGCATCTGCAGGCTTTTCTGCCTGAACTTCTCGCAACCAAACCAAATGCTCAAAACGCTCTTCCAAAGTTTCTACATGACCAAACATCATCGTTGCAGAACTTGTTAATCCCAATTGATGGGCTGCACGCATCACATCCAACCATTCTTGACCGCCACATTTACCCTTTGAAATCAATCTTCTAACGCGATCATTTAATATTTCGGCGCCAGCACCGGGTAATGAATCTAAACCTGCATCCATCAAGGCTTTTAGGACTTCGGTATGGCTTAGGCCTTCAAGTTTTGCTATGTGGGCAATTTCTGGGGGACCTAAAGAGTGTAATTTAAGGGTAGGATATAATTCTTTAAGTTGCTTAAATAAATCGACATAAAATTGTAAACCAAGGTCGGGATGATGCCCTCCTTGTAATAAAAGCTGATCGCCTCCATAGCGAAAAGTCTCCTCAATTTTAACTTTATAGGTCTCAATATCAGTGATATAACTTTCATCATGACCAGGTCGTCTGAAGAAATTACAGAACTTACAATTCGCAATACAAACATTGGTAGTGTTTACATTTCGGTCTATAATCCAGGTGACTTTATTATGCGGGACTTGCTTTTTTCGAAGCTCATTTGCAGTGTACATCAAATCGGATGTGCTTGCATTCTTAAAAAGAAATAATCCCTCTTCAGCAGTGAGGAAATCAAAATTTAGTGCTCGAATTAGCAGTTCAGAAGTATCCATAGGCAAATATAATATAGATTTCACAAAGGAATGTAATTGTGAATTGGCAAATCAAAGAATATGACAATCAGAAAATTATTTCCCACCCTAAATATTTGAAAATGCTCTTTATTAGCTATGATTATCCTTCAAAATCGCTAAAATTTCCGTAAATTTGCCTTCTTAATTTTCTCCAATTTATGGTTTCTTTCGAACGTTTTACGCTTTCAAATGGTCTTAAAGTACTGGTTCATGAAGATCCAACTACTCCCATGGCGGTTGTTAATATTTTGTATGATGTAGGTGCTCGTGATGAACATCCAGATCAAACAGGTTTTGCCCATTTATTTGAACATTTAATGTTTGGAGGCTCGGTTAATATTCCTTCTTATGATGAGCCTTTACAGCGAGTAGGAGGTGAGAACAATGCTTTTACAAGTAATGATATCACTAATTATTATATCACACTTCCTTCAGTAAACTTAGAAACGGCCTTTTGGTTGGAAAGCGACAGAATGTTGAGTCTCGCATTTTCCGAAAAGAGTTTGGAAGTACAAAGAAATGTGGTTTGCGAAGAGTTTAAACAGCGTTATCTTAATCAGCCTTATGGCGATGTTTGGCTAAAGTTAAGGCCAATGGCTTACAAACAACACCCATATCAATGGGCAACCATTGGGAAGTCGCTCAATCATATTGAAAACGCCAATATTGATGATGTAAAAGCCTTTTTTGCCCGTCATTATAATCCCAGCAATGCCATAATGGTTGTTGGTGGTGATGTTAAAGTGGCAGAAGTAAAGCATTTAGCTGAAAAGTGGTTTGGAAATATTCCTTCTGGCGAGAAATTGGCTAGAATGTTGCCTATGGAAGATGATCAAAATGAAGAACGTAAGGAAACTATTCATGCCAATGTCCCTTTAAATGCTATTTACAAGGTTTTTCACATGCCGGCACGTACAGAAGCCGGTTATTATGCTGCTGATTTAGTTTCAGATATTTTATCGAGAGGAAACTCATCGAGATTGTTTCGTAACCTATTAAAAGACAGGAAGTTATTTAGTGAAATAAATGCCTATCTCACAGGAAGTTTGGATGCTGGATTATTTGTTGTAGAAGGTAAACCATTGCCAGGTGTCTCCATGGAGCAGGCCGAAGCCGCAATTTGGGAAGAACTAAATCGCATCAGTACCGAATTAGTGCCCGAGACTGAGCTCACCAAAGTCAAAAATAAAATGGAATCTACCATGGTATTTTCTGAAATGAGCTTATTAGATAAAGCTATGAATCTTGCTTATTTTGAACTACTTGGCGATGCTAATCAATTGAATGTGGAAACACAAAAGTACTTGAATGTAAGTGCCGAGGATATTCGTAATCAGGCAAAGCATATCTTCCGCAAAGAAAATTCTTCCACTTTATACTATTTAGCTAATTAATATGATAGACAGAGCACTTGCACCTGAATTTAAGGAAGTTGAACAAATTGAGCTGTTAAAAGCAAAGCCTTTGGTTTTAGCCAACGGACTTAAAGTTTTTAGTATTGATGGAGGTGAGCAGGACCTTGTACGAATCGAATTCATCTTCTCCAATATAAATTACGATCCTAAAAAGCCATTGCAAACATTTGCTACGAATACCATGTTAAATGATGGGACATCGGAGCTTAGTTCAACAGAAATTGCTGATAAAATTGATTATTATGGCGCATTTCTTCAAACGGAATATGCTAATGATCATTCCTCAGTAACACTTTTTACTTTAAACAAGCATTTGGCTAATACTTTACCTATTGTTAGGGCAATTATTACCGACTCTATATTTCCGCAGGTTGAATTAGATACCTTAATTCGTAACCAAAAGCAAAAGTTGAGTGTGAGCCTCGAAAAAAATGATTTTTTGAGTCGTAAAACATTCAGTAATGTTTTGTTTGGTGACACACTTTATGGTTATGATATTTCGGCAAGCGATTATGATCAATTAGATCGCGCGCAATTATTGAACTATTTTAAACAAGCTTATCAAGCTAAAAATTGTACTGTAATTGTCTCTGGAAAGGTAAAAGATAGTACCATTTCATTTATTGATCAATATTTTGGTAAGGAATGGGATAATGCTTTTGATGTGCTTGATAATAAATTCGATTTTGAAAAGGGATTAGGCAAAGAACATTATCTGGAACGAGAAGATGCCTTGCAGTCGGCAATACGTATCGGACAGGTTTCTATTAACAGAACACATCCAGATTTTCCAGCTTTACAGGTTGTAAATACTATTTTTGGAGGCTATTTTGGCTCTCGTTTGATGGCTAATATCCGTGAGGATAAGGGCTTTACCTACGGAATAGGTTCCGCTTTGGTTTCTATGAAGAATGCTGGTTATTTCTTTATTGCCTCGGAAGTTGGAGCTGATGTTTGTAGTGCTGCCCTCACCGAAATTGAAAAGGAAATTAATATTTTAAAAGAGCAGCCCGTAACCGAAACAGAATTGTCTTTGGTAAGAAATTATATGCTCGGGTCAATGCTTGGAAGTCTAGAAAACTCCCTTTCGCATGCTGATAAATTCAAAAATGTTTATTTCTCTGGGCTCGATTATGATTATTATAGCAAATATATTCAGACTGTTCGAAATATAGGCGCCGAAGAAGTTCAGGCTATTGCTAATAAATACTTAAACTATAATTCCTTCGAAAAGGTAATTGTGGGTAAAAAGTAGTCTGAAAACACCTGATTTGTTTGCAATCTTAAGCATTCAAATCAGGTGTTTTATTCCTGTTTTTATAGAGATATTTCGCATTTTCATTATTTTTTTCTATCTTTGCCTGGCAAATAATAACCCCTCAATTATTTGCTATGCACTTAGATCCAGAAAAATTCGTCTCAGAAGGTCTTACCTACGACGATGTACTATTAATCCCAGCTTATTCAGAAGTTTTACCTCGTGACGTAGATACAAGTACGTATTTTACTCGTAAAATCAAATTGAATGTTCCCATTGTTTCGGCGGCTATGGATACGGTTACTGAGTCGGGACTTGCCATTGCCATTGCTCAGGCAGGAGGAATTGGTATGCTCCATAAAAACATGAGTATTGCCCAGCAAGCTGATGAGGTGCGTAAGGTTAAGCGATCGGAGAGTGGTATTATTCAAGATCCAGTTACATTGGATGAAAGTGCATTGGTTTCGGATGCCTTTTTAATCATGAAGGATTATAAAATTGGTGGGATTCCAGTTATTTCTGCAGATCGTAAATTGGTAGGAATCATTACCAATCGCGATTTACGCTTTCAAAAAGATATGAAACGCCCTGTGCGCGATGTAATGACTAGCGGTAATTTAATTACTGCTCCTGCAGGAACTACCTTAAAGCAGGCAGAAGAAATTCTTCAGGATCATAAAATTGAAAAGCTTCCAGTTGTTGATAAGGATGGGGTATTAACTGGATTGATCACTTTCAAAGACATACAAAAATTCAAAAACTTCCCAAATGCTTGTAAAGATGAACACGGTCGTTTGAGGGTTGGTGCTGCAGTTGGTGTAACACCTGATACTTTGGATCGTGTGGATGCTTTAGTAAAGGCGGGTGTTGATGTTATTACCATTGATACGGCACATGGTCATTCAAAGGGAGTTATTTTTAAATTAAAAGAAGTAAAAGCTAAATATCCTGATCTTCAGGTTGTTGTAGGTAATATTGCGACTGGTGAAGCTGCCATCGCTCTTGCGGATGCGGGTGCAGATGCGGTTAAGGTGGGTATCGGACCAGGATCAATATGTACCACACGAATTATTGCAGGTGTTGGTGTTCCTCAATTATATGCTGTTTACGAGTGCGCTAAGGCTCTAAAAGGTAGGGGAGTGCCAGTTATCGCAGATGGGGGTATTAAGCAGACTGGTGATATCGCTAAGGCCATTGCAGCAGGTGCGAGTACCATCATGGCAGGATCTTTATTTGCCGGTGTGGAAGAATCTCCAGGTGAAACAATCATTTACGAAAGCAGAAAGTTTAAATCTTATCGCGGAATGGGCTCCATCGAAGCCATGGAACAAGGTTCAAAAGATCGCTATTTCCAAGATGTTGAAGATGATATAAAGAAATTAGTCCCGGAAGGTATTGTTGGTCGCGTACCATTTAAAGGCACATTAGCAGAGGTGATGTATCAATTAATCGGCGGACTAAGAGCGAGTATGGGATATTGTGGTGCAGCAACCATTAGCGATCTTCAAGATGCTCGTTTCGTAAAAATTACTGCTGCTGGAATGCGTGAAAGTCACCCGCATGATATTACGATTACTAAGGAGGCACCTAACTATAGTAGATAGTATTTAGTAGGTAGTATTTAGTAGGTAGTTAGTTATCAGTTATCAGTTGTCAGTTATCAGGCTGGGCGGAATAGTAATACAGGAATTTGTTGGTGAG
>NZ_JAFEIG010000002.1 GCF_017495225.1 Daejeonella sp.
AGTATAGCGCCCCTTCAGGGCTAGGATTGCCTAGGCGTATAAAATGCCTTCATATCGTTATCCTAGCATTTAAGTCCCAAACTTATGAATACCGTCATTTCGAACATGCCAAACAAATTGTTCTTAGTTAAATATAGTTGTCTGGCATGGAGAAATCTTATGCTATGAAACACGTATCTTGCTTTCCGCACCATTCATTGACGTTATGAGGTGCCCGGATTTCTCCACTCATCACAATTGTAATAATAACACGCTTACAGTCGAGTGTTCGAAATGACGGGTGTTATTTGCGTTTTTTACCCTGAATGTCACCCTGAACTCGATTCAGGGTCTCCACTCATCATGTTTTAATTTAAATAACTATATCCTAATCGAGTGTTCGAGATGACGGGTGTAATTGACGTTTTTTACCAGAATGTCTCTCTGTGTTTAACTCAGCGTCTCTACTCCTCACGCTCGTACTAAAACTAATCCCTAATAAGTGTTTAAAATGAAAAATTGGTTAAATTTATTTCTTTTTAATAAAAAATATTATAAAAATTAACGTTAATATCCTATATTTAGCCGCTCAAACAGGATTGCCGAGCATTAACTAATTATTTTGAAATTAATTTTTGAATCAATAATAATTTCATATTTTTGATGAACAATGAGTATTAAAACTACTCAATAAGCATGCTCGAAAGTCTCATTACTTCTAAAACAAGAATTAAGCTTTTGCTAAAATTCTTCTTAAATATCAATAATCAAGGCTATTTACGTAGTCTGGAGGCTGAGTTTAATGAGAGCACCAATGGTATCCGCCAAGAATTAAATCGTTTTGAACATGCCGGTTTATTGCTCACCGAATCAGAAGGAAATAAAAAATTATATCGCGCTAATACTGGGCATCCTTTGTTCAAGGATCTCAATAGCATCATTCTAAAATTTGTTGGGGTAGAGGAATTGATTGAACGAGTTATCGACCGACTAGGAAACGTGCAACAAGTTTATTTAGAAGGACGTATAGCGCAAGGTTTAGAATCAGATATCATTGATTTACTGATTGTTGGTGATGATATCGATCGCAATTATCTGAGTGCTTTAGTAGAAAAGACTGAGCCACTCTTAAAAAGAAAAATTCGTTATCTAGTTTTTAATGAATCAGATGCTGAAGTTTATGTAGAGCGTCATTTTAAAGACTTGGTATTAATATTTAATAGTCCTGAATGAAGTGGTACGTATTGTACACCAAATCCAGATCCGAGAAATCGGTTGCAGATAAGTTAAGCTTATCTGGATTTGAAGTATATTGTCCCATTTTAAGAAGGAAAAAACAGTGGAGTGATCGCTGGAAGTGGGTAGAAGAGCCTTTATTTCGCTCTTATTGCTTCGTGCAAGTATCCGACATTGATCGCGAAAGGGTGTTAAGCATACAAGGGGTAGTCCGATATGTTTTTCATTGCGGCAAACCCGCCACCATTAGAGAAAAAGAAATGGAGCTACTTAAAAATTGGCTCCAAGAATATGATCATGAAAGCATTGAAGCGCAAAGTTTCCATGCCAATGATCGAATAATAATAAAATCGGGCGCATTACTCGATAAACAAGCTCAAGTACTAGAAAGCAAAGGGAATTATCTCACGCTTCTCCTACAAGACCTTGGTTTACAGGTAAAAGTCGATTTGAGAAAGAATGTTGTTGAGAAGGTAAAAGGGGTTTAGTGAGGGTGGTTTTTTAAAAATTAATCGGTTCGAAAATGGGACTGAAGGGGCGAAGCCACGCGCGGAGCGCAGTATGCGCGAAGGGCGCAGTTAGCTTTGTCTTTATCAGACTGGGCGGAGAATGGGGGATTGCTAATTTTGAGAAATTGATTTTCGATTAATATTAATGAGTGCAAACCAGGTTATTTTATATCAAGATAATTCGCTTTCTAGTTCTATTGAGGTTCTCATAGAAGATGAAACAGTTTGGTTAACGCAATTACAAATGGCTATTTTGTTTAATGCTACTAAGCAAAATATAAGTTTGCACATTAATAATATTTTTAAGGAGGGGGAGTTAGAGGAAAACTCAACTGTCAAGGAATACTTGACAGCTCAAAATGAAGGCAGACGAAAAGTCAAGCGAAAAGTTAAATTATACAGTCTTGATATTATTATTTCGGTTGGTTATCGCGTTAAATCAAAGACAGGTACACAATTTCGGATTTGGGCTAATTCTATATTAAAGGATTATTTACTCAAAGGCTATGCACTTAACCATCGTGTAGAAGTTATAGAGAAAAAAATCAATTCTTTAGAAATAAAAAATAATGAGTTTGATTTAATCTTAAAACCAAACTTACTTCCAAATCAAGGTATATTTTATGATGGACAAGTTTTTGATGCGTATGAAATTGTATCAAGAATTATAAAGTCAGCTCAAAAATCTATTGTATTAATAGATAATTATTGTGATGAAAGTGTTTTATTATTACTTTCAAAACGATCAGCAAAGGTAAATGCTACAATATATACAAATAAAAAAGATTCCGTATTGGAACTTGATTTAAAGAAACACAATCAACAGTATAATCCCATTTCAATTCAGATTTTGAAAAAATCACATGATCGTTTCTTAATCATCGACAATAAAGAATTATATCACATAGGTGCGTCCTTAAAAGATTTAGGAAAAAAATGGTTTGCTTTCTCCAAATTACAGTTGCCAATTGCTCCTTTTTTAGAACAATTAGTTAAACAATAATTGTCTGAACCATGATTGATTTGATTAAGATGATTTTCATGAATATATTGGATGAGATGTGAGATGTGAGATGTGAGAAATTCCCGCAGTTCTTTTCTCCGCCCAGTCTGACAACAGCCAACAGCCAACTGATTTTTATGTCGCTAGTCTGACAACTGACAACTGACAACCAATCAAATTGTCTGAACCATGATTTGTGAGATTAAGATGATTGATGAGATTTTTAACGGATAATAACCCGAATATTTTTAACCTTAGATGTCGCTTGTCTGACAACTGATAACCGACAACTGATAACCGATAATAGAGATATGAGATTTGAGATGTGAGAAATTCCCGCAGTTCTTTTCTCCGCCCAGACTGACAACCGATAACTGATAACTGACAACCGACAAACAATGAAAACCGCCCTCATCACCGGCATCACTGGCCAAGATGGCTCATATTTAGCAGAATTACTCTTAGAAAAGGGTTATTTTGTGCATGGTATCAAGCGTAGAAGTTCCTCGATTAATACCGAGCGAATCGATCATCTTTATCAAGATCCACATGAGGAGAAGCTCCGTTTTAAATTGCATTATGGCGATTTAACCGATTCAACTAATCTGATTCGTATCATCCAAGAAACGCAGCCGGATGAAATTTATAATCTAGGTGCTATGTCGCATGTGAAGGTATCTTTTGATTCTCCTGAGTATGTAGCAAATGTGGATGGAATAGGTACTTTAAGAATTTTAGAGGCGGTTCGTATTTTAGGTTTAGAGAAAAAAACACGTATTTATCAGGCATCCACGTCCGAATTGTATGGCGGACTCCCTGAAAATATGAACGAGAAAGGCTTTTATGATGAATATTCGCCTTTTTATCCGCGCTCTCCTTATGGAGTAGCTAAAATATATGGCTTTTGGATTACCAAAAACTATCGCGAAGCCTATGGTATTTATGCCTGCAATGGCATTTTATTTAATCATGAATCTCCGCGTCGTGGCGAAACATTTGTTACGCGTAAAATCACTCGTGCTGCGGCCAATATCGCTTTGGGACAACAGAAATGCCTTTATTTAGGTAATTTATCCGCTCAGCGCGATTGGGGACATGCTAAGGATTATGTGGAAGCGATGTGGTTAATCTTGCAACAGGAGAAGCCGGAAGACTTCGTAATTGCAACAGGTATAACCACTACCGTAAGGGATTTCGTGAAAATGAGCTTCGCCGAATTGGGTATTGAGATTGAGTTTAGTGGGAAAGATGAGCAGGAGAAAGGTGTAAT
The DNA here is from genome assembly GCF_017495225.1 of Daejeonella sp. Classification (GTDB taxonomy): domain Bacteria; phylum Bacteroidota; class Bacteroidia; order Sphingobacteriales; family Sphingobacteriaceae; genus Daejeonella. The sequence goes on from NZ_JAFEIG010000002.1 coordinate 3,998, forward strand.
TATAGATGTTGATGAGGCTAAAGCAGCAAGCTTGAAGCTGAATACAGATCATTTAAAAGCTGGGACTACAGTTATTCGTGTAGATCCGAAGTATTTTAGACCTACAGAGGTTGATTTATTGATTGGAGATCCAACAAAAGCGAATACGCAATTGGGCTGGAAACCGAAATATGATTTGGCTGGATTGGTGAAGGAGATGGTGGAAGGGGATTTGAAGGTGATGCGTTCTGGGTCAAGCCCGGAATGACAGAGGGTGCCGGGTCAAGCCCGGAATGACAGCAGCTAGGTTCGGTAGGTAAGGTGCATGGCGCTTAAAAAAATCAATTTGAAATTTAAAACGCTGTCATCCCGAAACCTGTTCTTCAGCAGGTGAGGGACCTTCCGAAGGTCAGAAACCTTAATTAAAATATCGATGTTAAAAATAAGAAGCTTCCAAAGAAAATAAAGCAATGCAATTGGATTATTTGGACATCGTTAAGAAAATAGTTTTAAAAAACATACCACAGAATGAATTTGCCGTATTCCTTTTTGGAAGCCGGGCAGCAGGTAATGCAAATTCTTTATCAGATATTGATATTGGATTTCTAGGGACTGATCCATTACCGATTAGTATTTTGGTAAATCTAGAGTCAGATCTGGAGGAGAGTATAGTTCCTTTTAAAATTGACCTTATTGATTTTTATCAGGTGGATAAAGATTTTAAAAATGAAGCCCTAAGTAATGTCCAAATATGGAATTGTCCGAAAAATATAAAATTGAATTAATTAATCTTCAAAAAGCTGTTTCCTCTTTAGAATCTGCTTTAAATGCCTCATTTGAAAACCTGGGTAGCATTGGTAATGATTTAATTAAAAATGGCAAGATTCAAAAATTCGAATACTGTGCTGAGCTTGCCTGGAAGATAAGCAAAATGTATTTAGAACTTTCTGAAGGTATTTTGTCTAATTCTCCAAAAGGTGTTTATAAAAGCATGTTTCAGTCAGCACTTATCACTGAAAATGAATTCCTTGCCTTGTTTAAGACCATCGAAGATCGGAACCTGTTGAGTCATATTTATAAAGAAGAAATGTATCAATCGGTATATGAAAATCTTCAACCCCATTTAATAGCATTTAAGACATTGATAGGCAAATTAGAAAATTTACCGCGCTAATGGGGGTATTGAGATTGCTTTGCTCGCACTGATTGCCGGGTCAAGCCCGGAATGACAGTGGCTACGTTCGGTAGGTATTTGCATGGCGCTTAAAAAAATCGGTGTCATCCCTAAACCTGCCCTTCAGCAGGTGAGGGACCTTCCGAAGGTGAAAGCCCTTCCGCAGTTGAGGGACCTTGGTTAAAACCCGGTCAAGTCAAGAATAACAGGTAATCATTCTAAAATAAAAAGCCATTCAATTTTAGAATAACGAGTAGCTAACAATTAATGAGTAGCACAAAAATATCCATTCGTTTTTTTGACAATCGTGAGGTGCGAGCGGTTTGGGACGAAGAAAATGCCAAATGGTGTTTTTCGGTGTTGGATATTGTAGGCGTGCTTACTGACCAAAACGATTATTCAAAAAACCGTAATTATTGGAAATATCTTAAAGCCAAATTAAAGAAAGAAAACAGTCAAGTGGTTAGTGCCACTACCCAGTTGAAATTTCTTGCCCCAGACGGTAAAAGACGATTATCCGATGCGCTCGATTATCAGGGAATAATTGCCTTAGGTAAAGAGTTCCCAAGTAAAAAAGCAAACCGATTTATCGAATGGTTTACCTACAGTGAAGAAAGCATAGACGGAAAAAGCAAGACAAAAGCTTATGCCCTGTTTGAAAGCTCTTTTATTAACAATATTGAGGTTGGCACTACTAAAGGTTTACAACAAATTCACGCCTATCTCTTTGGTGGATTGTACGATTTTGCAGGACAAATCAGACAAAAAAACATTTCAAAGGGTGGTTTTCAATTTGCTGTTTCTCGTTTCTTGGACGAAACATTAAAGCAAATAGAAGCAATGCCCGAAGCTACCTTTGACGAAATCGTTGAAAAATATGTAGAAATGAACATTGCCCATCCTTTTATGGAAGGTAATGGAAGAAGCATGAGAGTATGGTTAGATCTGATACTTAAAAAAGGTATTAAAAAATGTGTAGACTGGAGTGAGATAAAAAAAGCTGATTATATGAACGCAATGATGTTAAGTCCAACGAACAGCAAGGTCCTAAAAAATTTGATCAATAATGCCCTGACCAACAAAATCAATGACCGTGAAATGTTTATGAAAGGTATCGACTATTCTTATTATTATGAGGAGAACGATTGAGTTTTCGGGATGACACCGCTTTGAATTTGAAATTAAATTTTTAAAACGCTATGCACCTGTCATCCCAAACGTAGAGAGGGAACTTTTTTTAGGACAAGACAGACATTGGTTTTAAGCGCCCTGTCTTTGCGAGGGTTAATTAATGTTATAAAAATCAATATAAATGACGTTAAATTGCAATGCAATAAATTTTCAACTGATTGATTTTATTTATTGCAATGGATTGAAATCCGTTGCTACAAGATGGGTCGTCCCGATGGGACTGGTAAATAGTTCAATACTGGTAAATACATAAAAGAGCCAAGGCTCGACCCATATTTTAAGGCAGGAATTTATTCCTGTTCTGTACCCATGTGAACGGTAAATGGTTCGTCATTGAAAGGGTTAATTAATGTTATAAAAATCAATATAAATGGCCTTAAACTAGCACTGAACATAAATTTCAACTGATTGATTATTAATGAATTATAAAAAATGTCAATGCTAGGAGGCACGACGAAGCAAACTCATTTTAGCAAGGAACAAAAACATTACCACAATTTCCATAACTTTACGGAATTGAAAAATTTTACGATGAACAAACTTTTTAAACTATTAAGTCTTTTACTCTTCTTAAGCATCTCCATGCCGGTTTTGGCGCAGGTAAATCCTCAAAACCTAAGCAATGTTCGTGTGGATGAGTTGAGTGATGATCAGGTGCGTGCATTCATGCGCCAGGTGGAGTCTAGCGGTTTAGGTGATGCGCAGCTAGAGCAAATCGCGCAAGCTCGTGGCATGCGACCAGAAGAGGTTAAAAAGCTTCGCGATCGTGTAGAAAAATTAAAATCTGGTGCCAAGAAATCTGCCGCTAATGCGGATCCTAATAAAGTATCAAAGAATGATAATGGCCGTAGCTTAAACTACGAGCAAGATTCCATACAAGTTGAAAAAGACCCCGAAACTGAAGCCGAAAAAGCCCTTTTAGAGCTTCGCGCGAAGATTTTCGGTGCCGACCTATTCAAAAATAAAAATCAAACCTTTGAACCAAACCTCAATATTGCTACTCCTAAAGGCTATATCATCGGTCCCAATGATGAATTATTAATCGACATCAGTGGAAATTCTGAGGCTTCATACGAATTAAAGGTAAGTCCTGAAGGTTTAATAAAAGTAGAATTTGTAGGTCCCATTCCGGTAGCTGGCTTAACGATTGAAGCCGCAACCGCACGCATAAAATCACGTCTTTCTACGGTGTATGCCGGAATGAGAGATGGTAGCACCCGAGTAAACGTTGCCATTGGCAGCATACGCAGCATCAAAGTAATTTTAACGGGAGAAGTAAAAACTCCTGGGACATATACGCTTCCTTCTTTGGCTACGGTGTTTAACGCTTTGTATTCATCCGGCGGACCGACAGAAAATGGTTCTTTTAGAGCCATTGAATTGATTCGCGCAGGCAAGAAAATTGCTGTTTTAGATATCTATGAATTTTTAATGAAAGGCGAAATTGCCACTAATTTAAAATTACAAGACCAAGACATCATCCGTATTCCTGTTTATCAATCTCGTATAGAACTAGTTGGGGAAGTTAAAAGACCAGGTATTTATGAATTGAAAGCTGGCGAAACTTATGCCAATCTCTTGAATTATGCCGGTGGTTTCACTGAAAATGCCTATCAGGCAAGAGTGAAAGTTCTGAAAAATACCGATACCGAACGTAAGATTGCAGACCTAGCAAAAGAGCAATTTGCTAGCTATCAGCCAACCACAGGTGATAAATATTTTGTAGATCGTGTTTTAGAGCGTTTTACTAACCGCGTGCAAATTGAGGGTGCAGTTTTCAGACCAGGTGCTTATGAATTAGAATCTGGTATGAAGCTTTCTCAATTAATCCAAAAAGCAGACGGATTAAAAGAAGATGCTTTTATGTCTAGAGGCTATATCACCCGACTAAAATCGGATAATCAAACTCAAATCATATCATTTGATGTAGCAGCCATCATCTCAGGTAAAACCCTAGATATCAGCCTTCAAAGAGAAGATATCATCAGTATTTCCTCCATTTTTGATCTTAAAGAAGAATATAAAGTAAGCATTGATGGGGAAGTTAGAGAACCCGGAGAATTTAATTACGCACAGAACATGACCCTCGAAGAATTAATCATTCAGGCGGGTGGTTTCTCCGAAAGTGCTAGTCCGCAGCGTGTAGAAATCTCAAGACGTGTAAAGTCTTCTGATCAAAATTCTGAGCAAGCTAAAACTGCCGAAGTTTTCCAAATCAATATTGAAAAGGACCTCAATCTCTCTGTTCCAAAATTTGAATTGCAGCCTTTTGATATTGTATCAGTACGTAGCTCTATTGGCTATGAGATCCAAAGACAAGTAAAAATTGAAGGAGAAGTGCTTTACCCGGGTATGTACACCATAAGCAATAAGAATGAACGGGTTTCCGACTTGGTAGAACGTGCTGGTGGTTTAACCGCTCTCGCTTATACCAAAGGTGCTTCTTTAAAGCGTGAAGGGGCTACTAAAGTAAGGGGGCTCGATAAAAATGATGCAAAAGCGCAGGCACAATTGGCTGAGGAGGAGAAATTAAAATTGAATAAATTGAAGCGTTTACAAGAGACTGCAATGGATTCAACCGCCACGATTAAGGATGAAGAAGTCCTTAAAAATGTATATGTGGGCATCAATTTGGAGAAGATATTATTAGCACCTAAATCTTCTGCCGACTTAATTTTAGAAGAAGGAGACGTATTACGTATCCCAAAAGAATTACAAACGGTGAAGGTGAATGGAGAAGTACTCTATCCTGTTACCACCAGCTATACACAAGGAAAAACTTTTAAATATTATGTATCTCAGGGTGGTGGCTTCTCTGAACGCTCTATGCGTAAACGCGCTTATGTAATTTATGCGAATGGTTCTGTAAAAAGCACAAGAAAGGTGTTTTTATTCAATAATTTTCCGAGTATTGAGCCAGGTGCAGAAGTTTTTGTACCTAAGAAAGAATTGAAGAAACCAGTTTCTGCAGGTGAGATTGTAGGTATTTCAAGCGCCTTAGCATCTATGGCAGTGATTATTTTAAATTTGGTTAAATAAGATATTAACATATTTATTATTTAATTTATTTAAGAATTATTAGGAGTTTATATTTATTAAACAATAACTTAAAATCATTTTTAAAGTAATTGATTATCTTATTTAATTGTCTAAAAGTACAACTTCATTAAACTAATAACTTATTAGAATAATTTGAAACTTCATTTTGTGACACTTCAATTTTATTTGCATAATAATAAGTTTTGTTTAAAAAAAATAATCTGTAGTGGTTTAAACAATTATTAAAGAACAATCCGATCTTCTACGTGATAATTTAGGATAAATCTAAAACTAAAAGAATTTGTTCAAATTTCCCTTTTGTAGCTTATCTGTTAGCCTGTAACTTTTATTAGAATTACTAGATATTATGTCTGAAATAAAAATAAACAAAAATGATAACTTTAGTGATGAGGTATTACTGAAAGATGTCATTATAAAAATTAGAATATGGTTTAACTATCTATACTCTAAATGGTATTTTATTTTACTAGCTGTAATTATAGGCGCCTTTCTTGGATTGGGTTATTCATATACTTCTAAGCCAGTTTTCATTGCTGAAACTACATTTGTTTTAGAAGATGAAAACTCAGCCGGAGGAATGGGGCAAATAGGTGGGCTAATTGGACTAGTTGGAATAGAGAGCGGTAGTGGTGGGATTTTTCAAGGGGACAATATATTCCAATTATATAGGTCAAATAAACTGGTTGAAAAAACTTTATTAACACCGATGATGGATGGTACCGGGTTGTTGGTAAAAAGATATATTGACTTTATGAATTTAGATGAGAAGTGGAGATCTAGGCCTGAATTACTTAAAATTGATTTTCTTAAACAACGAGGTGTTAGGGTTAGGGATAGTATAATTATAGAAATTATAAATGATATAAATAAAAACAATCTTATTGTTTCAAGACCAGATAAAAAACTTAATGTTATTAGTGTTAAAATCAAGTCATCTGATGAAAAATTTTCGAAAGAATTTGGTGAAGCTTTGGTCAATAATGTAAATCAATTTTATATCGAAACAAAAACTAAGAAATCGTTACAAAATTTGATTATTCTTCAGAAACAAACAGATTCTGTACGAAGCGTTCTCAATGGAGATATTAAAGATATAAGTTACACAACAGATGGAACTCCCAATATCAATCTCTCTAGACAAAAACTACGAGTACCAGTTCAACTTACCCAAATTGATATTGAGGCAAATAGGACAATATTAAATGAATTAGTTAAAAATTTGGAAATGACTAAAATGAGTTTCAGAAAAACAATGCCATTAATTCAAATTATTGATAGTCCTATATATCCTTTAAAAAAAGAAATTGTTAGTAAAATAAATTCTTCTATTTTAGGGGCATTCTTAGGAGGCGTTTTAATAGTATTTTTTTTTACAATTCGATCCGCTCTGAAGAATATTTTTTAATCCTCTAGAGTTATTTCAATATACATTTTTAATCGCAAAAAATTAAAGATATTTTCATGAAAATAATACCATACGGCAGACAAAATATAACACAAGAAGACATTGATTCGGTTATTGAGGTTTTAAAATCCGATTTACTTACCCAAGGACCTCGTATAAAAGAATTTGAAGATGCTTTTGCCGAATATATAGGCTGTAAATATGCAGTAGCTGTTTCAAACGGGACAGCGGCGTTACACCTCTGTGCTTTGGCATTAGGAATTAAAACAGGAGATAAAGTAATAACTACTCCGATTACTTTTGCAGCTTCGGCTAATTGTGTCAAGTATGCTGGAGGGGATGTTGTTTTCGCTGATATTAATCCCGAAACATATCTCTTGGATATTAATGAAGTGGAGAAGCTTTTAAAAGAATCTCCAAAGGGTACTTACAAAGGCATTATTGTTGTCGATTTTGCAGGAAGGGCTGCAGATCTCGAAAAGTTTAGGGAATTGGCAGATAATTACGATTGTTGGATAATTGAGGATTCTTGTCATTCACCAGGTGGTTTCTTTCATGACAATAGCGGTGTTAAGCAAAATTGTGGTAATGGGGTATATGCAGACTTATCGATATTTTCTTTTCACCCGGTAAAGCACATAGCTTCAGGCGAAGGGGGGATGATTACTACTAATTGTCCTGATTTATATAATAGGTTATGTAATCTCCGCACGCATGGAATACAACAAAATCCAGATTTAAAAATCTTTAACCATGGACCTTGGTATTATGAAATGCAGGAACTGGGTTATAACTATAGATTAACCGATTTTCAAGCTGCATTAGGAAGAAGTCAGTTGAAGCGAGCTGAAGAAGGTTTAAAACGCAGGATTGAAATAGCATCAAAATATGAAAAAGCTTTGGCTGATAAAGATTATGTTATTCGTCAGACTGGAGTTGTTGAGGGGCATGCTTACCATTTATATGTTGTAGAATTTAAAGATAGAAAAGGGCTTTATGAATATTTGCGAGAAAAAAGTATTTATACTCAAATTCATTATATACCAGTTCATTTAATGCCTTATTATCGTTCCTTTGGTTCGAAAGAAAATGATTTCCCCAATTCAGAACTTTATTATGAATCTTGTTTAAGTCTACCAATGTATCCAACATTAACAAACGCTGAGCAAGAGTATGTTTTACAGTCTATTAATGAATATTATAATTGTTAACTCTGCATATTCGGTTTTTAATATCTTAAGAGATTTTAATTATATCTCAGTCTTAATTAATTTTTATCAAAAATTAATACTCAGATTATATACTTTAAATATTCATATATAAGACATTCAACAGATATTTTGTTTTACTCCAGTTTAAAATTTAGAATGTTTTTGTTGTATTAAAACATTAAAATTTTTATCCATCATTTTAAATTAGTGTTTCAAATTAAATTGTTCTATTTCCATTAAAAGATGTCTGGCAAATTAATATTTAGAGTAAATGGAAATAATGAAATTGGGCTTGGACATTTATATAGATGTTTAGCTCTTGCAGAATTAGTAAAAAGTAAATTTGAATGTATTTTTGTCACTGAAGCAATACCTGAATCCTTGGTTTTGCAAATAACTGATTCATATCGTTATTTTAAGGTTCATGAGGAAAATGACTTTTTGCTATATGATGATTTACTTGAAAAGGGAGATGTAATAATTCTAGATGGCTATAAGTTTGATTATTACTATCAGATAAGATTAAGATCCTTTGAGGTAAAACTAGTAATTATTGATGATTTTGTTGCTTTGAACTACTCTGCTGATGTTATTATTAATCATGGAATTAGTAATTCTTGTGGATATAATAGTGTTATTAATGATTTATGTAAAGTATATACAGGTTTTGAGCATGTAATTCTAAGAAAAGTATTTTTAGAGCAGACATTTATTCATAAAACTATAGAAAGTATAAATACTTTATTTATTTGTATGGGAGGAGCTGATCCTTTTCAATTAACGCAAAAGGCTTTGAATTCGGCTTTAAAATCACGCCAGTTTAGGCGTATAATAGTTGTAACAGGAGCAGCATTTAATTTTAATTCAACTTTTAGGGATTTAATAAGTAAAAGTTGTTTAGAAATAGAAGTAAGTCATTATCATAATATTTCAGACAGTATTATGGCAAAATTGATGGGTCAAGCACAAATAGCAATTTGTCCCTCCAGTACGATATCTTTAGAGGCCTGTTGCATTAGGATGGGATTGCTTACTGGCTATGGGATTGATAATCAAAGGGCTATACATAATCAATTGATTGAAAGGGAATGTGCTATAAGCGTTGGAGATTTAAATGATATAACAGAAGATAAGTTAATACACGCAATAAAAAAATTGAGCAGAGTAGATGTAGTTCGAAAATTAATTTCTAATCAAAAAGAAATTTTTGATGGATTATCATCAAAAAGAAATTTTGAAATTTTTAGTGAACTTGCTATTTGATTTTTAAAATATGAGAATTGGACTTCTAATTAGTGGTGAATTGGGACACATTTGTTTAACTTCTATATCCCAAGATCACAAAGTCATGTTTGTTTTAACAGACCTAAATTCTGTTGAAATTCAAAAATATTGTGTTAATAGTTTTATACCTTTTTTTACTGGTAATCCTAGAAATGGTAGGGGATATAGTTTTTTGAGTACAATTGAAGTTGATATAATTTTATCTATAAACTATCTTTTTATTGTAGAAAATGACATTATAAAGCATCCTTCTAAATACGCTATAAATTTTCACGGTTCAAAACTTCCTAAGTATCGTGGAAGAACGCCGCATGTGTGGGCGATAATAAACGGTGAGGATGAGATAGGTGTTACTGCACATTTGATCACTGAAGAATGTGATGCTGGTGCTATAGTTCATCAAGTTCCCTTAAAAATAGATAAAGACTGTACAGGTGCTGAGGTTTTGCGAAATTTTTGCAGTGTATATCCTGTTATGGTGCGAGAAGTGATTGAAATGATTGAAGGAAATAGAATTAAACTAATTAACCAAATACATAGTCATGCTACTTATTTTAGCAAGAGAACTCCAAATGATGGGTTAATCTCTTGGAATTGGCAGAAACAAAGAATAAATAATTGGGTTCGAGCTCAGGCAAACCCTTATCCTGGTGCATTTACATATTTGAAAGATACTAAAGTAATCATTAATAAAATTATATATTCGAAACTTGGATTCGACAATTCTTTTGCGAATGGATTTGTGCTCTGTAACGGTGAAAATCCTGTTATAAAAACCCCAAATGGTGCTGTCGAATTAGTTGATTATCAGATTTTGGGTAATGTGAAATTTGAGGAAGGGGATATTTTATCATGAATGATATTAAAATAGGAAATGTAACGATTGGTTCTGCTTTCAAGCCATTTATAATAGCAGAAATGAGTGGTAACCACAATCAATCGCTCGAAATGGCTTTGTCTATAATAGACAAGGCAGCGGAATCGGGTGCCCATGCGGTTAAACTTCAAACATATACTCCAGATACCTTGACTATAAATGCTTCCCATGGGGAGTTTTTTATCAAAGATCCTAAGTCTTTGTGGAAGGGTAAGAATCTGTATGATTTGTATAGTGAAGCATTTACGCCTTGGGAATGGCATGAAGCTTTGTTTAAGCGTGCAAAAGAAAATGGAATTATCTGTTTCAGTACTCCATTTGATGATACTGCAGTGGACTTTTTAGAGGGCTTTGATATGCCCATATATAAAGTTGCTTCATTTGAAAATAATCATCTTCAACTTTTAAAAAAAATTGCAAAAACTGGAAAACCCGTAATTATGAGTACTGGGCTATCTACACTTGCTGATTTAGAAATTGCCGTAGAAACTCTAAAAAGTAATGGATGCAATGATATTGTTTTACTTAAATGTACTAGCACTTATCCAGCAACACCTGAAAATACGAATCTTAAAACTATTCCACATTTAAAGGAATTGTTTAATTGCCATGTAGGTTTATCAGACCATACTTTAGGTATTGGTACATCTATCGCATCGGTGGCTTTAGGAGCTACGGTAATAGAGAAACACTTCTGCTTAGGAAGAGCAGAGGGGGGGGTAGATTCTTCATTCTCTATGGAGCCTCATGAATTTAAAATGCTTGTTGAAGAAAGTGAGCGAGCTTTTCTTAGCTTGGGCCAAGTAAAATATGGAATCTTAGAAGATGAAAAGAAAAGTCTTACTTTTAAGAGATCTATATATATAGTGGCAGATATGAAGGAAGGTGATATTTTTACTGAACAAAATATCCGAGTTATAAGACCAGGTTTAGGCTCGTCTCCTAAATATTATTATGATTTCTTGGGTAAAGTGGTTAAAAGAGATGTTAAAATGGGTACTGCATTAACGTTTGATTTAATTGGATAATGAGTAAAGTTCTAGCAATTATTACTGCAAGAGGTGGAAGCAAAAGGATACCAAGGAAAAATATAAGAAATTTTTTAGGTAAACCCATTATTTCATACTCTATAGAAGCTGCAATAGCATCTGGGATTTTTGACGAGACAATGGTTTCTACTGACGACATTGAGATTGCCGAGATAGCTAAAAGTTTTGGAGCAATTATACCGTTTATGAGATCAGAAGCAAGATCGAATGATCATGCTAATACAGTTGAAGTAATTACGGAGGTTTTGGAAGAGTATAGAAAAAGGGGAAAAGAATTCGAGTACGTTGTTTGTATTTATCCAACAGCCCCTTTTATTACTGCAGAAAAGCTTAGAAATGCATATGATCTCATTCTGCGGTATGATGCGAAATCTGTTGTTCCAATTGTACGTTATAGCTTTCCAATATTAAGGTCCTTTAAAATTGAAGATGGTTTAGTCAAAATGAATTGGCCCGAATATATTAGCGCGCATTCTCAAGATTTACCCCCAGCTTATCATGATTGTGGGCAATTTTATTTTTTGAATACAAGTCAATTTATGATTGAAAAGAAGCTATTCACAGATCTAACTATACCAATCGAAATGCCTGAATCAGAAGTTCAAGACATTGACAATGAGGAAGATTGGAAGTTGGCAGAAATTAAATACAAGAATATATTATGTAAAAAAAGTAAAAATGATTAATTACTGAGTTTGCTTATATAAATAACAATAATTTAACAATTTCAATATGAGATCAATTAAAAAAATAAAAGAAATATTTGAAAGTGGTCAAAATGTAATGGAATTTCTCCGTGACAATAGTAATGGTAATGATATTGACTCGATTTTAATCAGTTATGATCTTCAAGCAGGCTCTTACATAGAATTTTCTAAAAAGAACAAAGATTATATTGACCGTTATACAAATAGTATCTCCGCTGTTATTAACGGATTGGGCTCTTTTGGCAGTATTATGGAAGTCGGCGTGGGAGAAGCTACAGTTATGTGCCCACTTATGAAGAAACTTAATTTGTCTAAAAATGTGGATAAGTTTGGATTCGATATTTCATGGTCTAGATTGCGTTATGCGCAACAATTTTGTAAACAAAATGATATGAATATCAATCTTTTCTTATCAGACCTTTTCCATATTGCTCTTCCGGATAATTGTATTGATATTATTTATACATCACATTCACTTGAGCCAAATGGTGGGAGGGAAGAGGAAGCACTAAAGGAACTGTATAGAGTAGCTTCAAAATATATAGTTCTCTTAGAGCCTGATTATACCAATGCTACTATGGAAGGAAAGAATAGGATTATTAAGCATGGTTATGTTAAAGATTTAGAAATTCATGCAAAAAATCATGGTTTTAAAGTGGTTGAGCATAAACCATTTGATGTCTTTACTAATCCTTTGAATCCTACGGCATTAACAATAATTCAAAAAGATTCTAGTGTTGATAAAGTGCAGTCTGAATATGTTTGTCCAATCACTAAAACATCTCTTGAAAAATTTGACAACGTGTATTTTAGTGAGGAAAGCGGGTTGATTTATCCTATTATTAACAATCTTCCCTGTCTCCTTGAAAGTAGCGCTGTAGTTGGAACGCACTTTAAATCATTTAACAAATAGCTATGTTCCTTAAATATTGTAAGCGATGCTTGAATGTATCTACGCGTCCCAATATTATCTTTTCAGAAGATGGATTATGCCCGCCTTGCAAAAATTATATTCCAGAAAGTCAAATTGATTGGGACAAAAGAAAAGAACAACTTGAAAAAATTATAGCGTTCGCTAAGGAAAACAATCATTCAGGTTATGATTGTGTTGTGGGTGTTAGCGGTGGTAAAGATAGCACAAGACAGGCATTATTTATAAAGGAACATTTAGGTCTGAAACCTCTTTTAGTTTCAATGAATTACCCTCCAGAGCAAATGTCACAAAATGGAGCTGACAATCTTAGCAATTTGATCCAACTCGGGTTTGATTGTATAAATATAAGTTGTTCACCGGTCATTTGGAGAAACTCAATGAGACATGCGTTTTTGAAGTTTGGTAATTGGGCTAAAGCTACCGAATTAGCACTTTTTGCTAGCGTGCCACGACTGGCGATTGCTTATCAAATACCTTTGATTTGGTGGGGTGAAAATGCTGCTGCTGTGCTAGGTGATCTTGCTGTTATGGGCAAAGACCTAAGCGACGGGAATCGCCTCAAATACAGTAATACTTTGCAAGGAGGAAATCTGGATTGGCTCTTAGAGCATGATCTGGAGAGAAGTCAATTATTACAGTATATTTACCCATCCGATGAAGAGATGGAAAGAGCTCAAATTCGTATAGTGTTTATGGATTATTTTATGCGCGAATTTTCACATTTTGCTAGCAGTAACTATTCTGCAGTCAGAGGTCTTTTCATTAGGGAATCTAACCCAATTAAGAACCCTGATTATTTTGGGACATCTATGTTAGACGAAGATTTTATAAATGTTAATATGTTTATTCGATACTTGAAATTTGGGTTTAATAGGACTACTGATTTAGTCAACGAAGAGATAAGGTATGGCAGAATGACTAGGGATGAGGGTATTGACTTAGTAACTAAATATGATGGAAACTATGACCCTGAAATTGTTGAAAAGTTTTGTGAATATATAAAAATTGGGAAAAGCGAATTCTGGAATAACGTTGATAAACATGTCAATTATGAATTATTTGAGAAAATAGACATGGGGAAATATATTCCAAAATTTAAAGTTGGAGTTGGATTATGACTAAGCTTTTGATAAATATTATTGACTATGGAGTAGGTAATACTCATTCTATAGCGCATGTTCTCAAGTATTTGGGATATAGTGTTAGAATAAGTGATAACCATGATGAAATTAAAAATGCTGACGCTTTGATTCTCCCTGGAGTGGGTGCTTTTGATGTGGCCGTTAGCAACTTGCGCGCTAATGGATTAGAAGAGTTATTGAATGAACTTGTGCTCGTAGAAAAAAAACCCATTTTGGGTATATGTCTCGGTATGCAATTAATGGCTACATATTCTGAAGAGTACGGGTATCATAAAGGGCTCGATTGGATAAAAGGGTGCGTCGTCAAACTCGAAACTTCTCCTGAATTCTTGGTGCCCCATGTTGGATGGAATAATATTTTACCAGTACAGAAAGAACCATTATTTAGTAGAGCTGATTCAGAAACAAACTTTTATTTTGACCATAGTTATTACTTTAAAACGGACGAACCAAAGGATATCGCTGCTTATGTTAATTATAGTTTTGATATTACTGCAGCGGTCCAAAAAGACAATATCTGCGGTGTTCAGTTTCATCCAGAGAAGAGCCAAAATAATGGACTTAAATTATTTAGGTCTTATATAAATTCTATAGAACAATATGCTTAAAAAACGTCTTATTGCCATACTCCCTCTGTTTAATGGGATAGTTGTACAAAGTATCAACTTTAACAGGTATTTGCCAGTAGGAAAGCCTGAGGTATGCATAGATTTTTTGAATAAATGGGGAGTTGATGAAATTGTTGCAATAGACATTACTGCTAGAAGGAAACACTCCACAGTCAATTTTGAACAAATTAAAAGAGTGTCAGAGTATTGTTTTGTGCCACTAACTGTGGGAGGTGGAATAAATGAAATTGAAGATATAGATAGACTTTTACAATGTGGTGCTGATAAAATTTCCATTAACAATAATTTATTTAGCAATCCAGATTTAATTTCCAAAGCGGCGAAAAAATATGGAGATCAGTGTGTAGTAGCTTCTATTGATGTGACTAAAAATGAAAATGGCTATTACATTTATAGCTATTTATCTAACCTTGTGACTAATATTCCTCTGGATGAGGCTTTAAGAATTGCAATTGGTAGTGGTGTTGGAGAATTACTCATCAACGCTGTACATCGAGATGGAACATATAAGGGCTATGATATCGAATTATTTAATGAAGTCTGTTCTAAAGTGAGGGTGCCTGTGCTTGCATGTGGAGGGGCAAAAAATGCTTACTGTATGATTGATTTATTTAATAAAACAAACGTTAGCGCTGCTTGCGCAGGTAATTTTTTTCATTTCTCAGAACATAGTGTTAATACTTCGAAACGTTTATTAATAGATAATAAAATAGGGATAAGGCTCGAAACTCACGCGAACTACTGTCTTAATAGTTTTGACTCCAATGGAAGATTGTTAAAGAAGTCAGATGAAACACTAGAAAAACTTCTGTACCTTAAAATAGAAAAGGAAATTATATGAGATACTGCAAACGATGTTTGTATAATGAATTGCACCCTTTAAACCTGGTTATAGATTCAGAAGGGATATGTAGTGGTTGCCGTATACACGAAGAAAAGGATAAGTTAGATTGGGGAAAAAGAGGTCAAATATTGGGGGATATTCTTAGCAATTACAGGAATTCTACTGGCAATAATTATGATTGCATTATACCGGTTTCAGGGGCTAGAGACTCTTATTTTATAGTTGACACTATTAAAAATGTATATGGTATGAATCCATTGCTTGTAACTTATAATAAGCACTACAATACTGATGTAGGGATTCGAAATCTAGCTAATTTGAGAATTAAGTTCGATTGTGATATTATGACACTTACGGTTAATCCGGAGACCGTTAAGAAGATAACAAGGTCCACTTTCCGAAGATTTGGAAGCATTTATTGGCATTGTTTAGCAGGACAAACAGTTTATCCTGTTCAAATGGCTGTAAAACTTAAAATACCGTTGATTATCTGGGGTGTTCACCAGGGTATTGACCAAGTGGGTATGTTTTCCCATACAGATGAAGTTGAAATGACACGTAAGTATCGGAAAGAGCATGATTTGATGGGTTACGAAGCAGAAGACTTGGTCGATTTAAATTTCGATAATTTAACTACTGATGATTTGCGGCCTTATTTTTACCCTGATGACAAGGAGATAGAACATGTTGGAGTTAGAGGGATATATCTTAATAATTATGTAAGATGGGATTCAAGGGCTCAACATGAAGATATGATTAAAAAATTCCAATTTGAGTCACTATCGCAAACAAGAACGTTTGATTCATATAATGATGTAGACTGTTGGAATTACTCTGATATTCACGATTACATCAAACTTGTAAAGTGGGGCTATGGTAAGGTATTAGATCACAGTTGTCGCGAAATACGATTAAGACGAATGACAAGAGAAGAGGGTATCAAACAGGTTTCTAAATATATTTTTAATAAACCAGCATATCTAGATTTATTTCTTGAATGGATTGGAATTACAGAAAATGCATTTCATTTTATCTTAGACCAACACCGTAATAAAATTTTTTGGCGGAGAAATACACAATGGGAATGGGAGTTTCTCCAAGACATACTTTCCTTTGGGACAAAATCTGATGATTTAGATCAAGCTGGGGTTTTTTCTGAATTTAAAATTACTCCAGTAGGTGTTAGTACAGATAATAGCAACAATTACATTTTGATTGGTAAAGGCTACTCATAAATAAAAACGAATATTAATCTCTTGACTTGTTTTTTTTTAATTTATACAAGTTGGATTATTTTTATCTTTTGAGTATAAAACCTTTTTTGATATTTTAACTTGGGAATCAATTCTTATTATTCAAAATACATAAAAACATACCTCTGGCAGGGAGTTTCGTTTATACTTCGCTTCCTATCAATGTTTATTGTAATGCCTTTTTTAAGTAAATCTCCAGGGACTTATGGTATTTATGCTATCTGTATTTCGATAACAATATTTCTGAGTTACGCTGACTTAGGCTTTTTAAGAGCAGGGCAGAAATATGCCACAGAGTCGTATGCAAGAGATGACCGACAGAGTGAAATGAAGTTTATTGGCTTTGGGGCATTTATACTGCTGCTTTTTTCGCTTGTTTGTGCAATTATTTTCTTCTTTTTAAGTTTAAACCCTGAGATTCTGATTAAGAATCTCGGCAATCATGAGAAAATTAAAATAGCTTCAGATTTGCTTCTGATACTTGCGTGTTTCACTCCTATAACGGTCCTACAGCGTATATTTTCAATGATTTTTGATATAAGACTTGAAGGTTACATAATTCAGCGACTTATTTTATTTTCGAGTCTAGTTTCTATTTTATCGGTTTTTTATTTTTTCAGAGAAAATAGTTACGAAATAGTACTATACTTTCTTTTTTTACAAATATTAAACCTCTTAGTAGTAATTGCTAGCGCATTTCTTATAAAAAAAAGATATGAATATGACTTTGTGAAATTGTTAAAATATACTAGGTTTAATCATGAAGTTTATGTTAAAGTAAAGGGGTTAGCATATTCAGGTTTGTATGTTATGGTTGTCTGGATTATTTTTTACGAATTAGATCAAATAGTAATTGGTAAGTTTCTAGGTGTTGAAAAGGTTGCTTTATACTCCATAGCTCTTGTAATTTCTACGTTTTTTCGATCAATATTTGGTATTATATTTTCTCCATTTTCCGTCCAAGCTAATTATTATGTAGGCAATAATGATAATACGGGGTTAAAAAGTTTTTGTCTTCAAATGTACTCCTTATCTGCTCCCGTGGTAATTCTGCCAACTATTGCATTTGCATTGATATCTAATTCGCTTATAATTACATGGGTAGGACCCTCGTATACCGAGAGTATTAAGCTTGCAATTCTTTTTTCACTTTTGTTTTCTGCATGCTTTATTTCATACACTAGTAGTATGATTCTTGTAGCTACTGTTCGTGTTAAAGAGATGTATATCATTGCAACAATTCAGGCTTTAATATTCTGGATAGGAGTTATCACAACCTATTCCTTTTTGGGGCTTTTTTCATTTGCCCTATTTAAATTGATAGCTACTTTTGTTTCAGAGATATATTATATTTTCATATTGAGCGATTTTGTTAAATTAAGCATTATTGATTTAATAGTTAAGGTAGCCTATCCTATTTTAATTCCATTAATATTTTTAATGTTGTCGCTTACGTTTGCAGTTGAGTTTTTCCCTAACACAAAATCTAGTTTAAATCTTTTAATAGTTTTAGGAACTACAGGTCTCTGCCTAGGCATTAGTTTATTTTTATATTATTTTACTTCTTTGGAATTTAGAAATTTCACAAAAGGTTTTGTTTCAAACATTTTAATAAGCAAAAGTTAAAAACCATTTTTCATCTCTAGATTCATATTACATGGAACTCTTATATATTACAGATATATCTCAGATTAAATTCATCTTGGATGTTTCTCCTAACTTACTGGTAAAATTTACTCCAATAACTGGCGACTTAGTTGTTTCTAATGAACTAGAAAATCTTGGGATTAACTTTATTGATGAATGGGATTATTTGACTCCAAAAACTATTGAGTCCAACTGGATTTTATCCAATAAATTAACAAAATGTTGGACTAATGAGGCAGGTATTGACCCTGTTTATTACGAGGATATATCACTTAGTGAATGTGCAGGTCAGGATTTGGCATATTCTTTCGAAGCAGCATTGAACGCTAGGGTAGTTTACGAGAAAATAATAGACACACATAATGTCACTCGTATTGCAGGTTTTTTTTTGCCGGAAATAGCAGTTATTAGAACTGGACCATTTCCAACTCATCGTGCAGTTCGTTCAATTTCTCAAGCTGTGCTATTTTGGATTGCGGAATCTAGAAATATTCCAGTGGAGAAATTAGAATCTACCTACAATCTTTCTAGTGGGATTATAAAACGTAAGCCGCTAGTTGGAAAGCCTTCCACTAAATCGAACATAAAAATTAAAAAGAGTGTTGAGAAAATTGCACTTGTCTTAACAGACGGATTAACACAAGACGAATACAATGCTTTAAAATTAACTTACAATAAATTAGATAAATGGGATATAATTACAGTTACTAAAGATGATATTAAAAATATTGCGGCCCTTACAAATGATCGGTGTGAAGATCCTTTAAATACTTTACAAACTTTTTTATCGTCATATCAAAAATATAGTGGAGATTTTCCTGAGATCTTTGGAAATTTTTATTTTAATTTTCAATTTGAAGGCCTTTTGTCTGAGATTGGTATCGCCTCTCGGCTTTCACATCCATTTTCAGCGTTTCTTGATATTTTGAAGCCAGCTGTAGTAATATTTGGCCATGAAGCTTTTACAATAGAATCCGTATTAGTTGAAATATCTAAGAAAAAACAAATACCTACTGTTTCATTGTTTCATGGTGGTTTAGGTCCGAAATTTTGCTTTAAAGGGTTAGTTGGTAAATCTGACCATATTATTGTTTGGAATCATTGGGATAAGGATATATTACAATCATATGGTGTTGATTCTGATCGTATAAATATAATTGGATCAATTAGGTACGAGCAAAAGTATAGAAGTGAAAATTTAAGTAAAACGGTTCTTGATTTTAATAATAAAGACATTCGATTGAGGAGCTTGGGTTTAGATCCAAATGCTTCTGTGGTTGTTTTATTGACTGCGGCTATTAATTGCGGATTTGCTGCTCCTATTTCAAATCCTAGGCAACATAGAAATGCTTTGAAAGATATTATTGGGTTTATCAAGAGAAGAGCGGATCTTCAATTTATAATAAAGCCACATCCAAGTTTTGATTATTATGATTTATATAGTAATTTAATTAAAGCAAAATTGCCCAACTTATATTTTTTTGAGGAACTAACATTTGACGAAGTTATAGGTATAAGTAGTTTTAGTATATTAATAAACTATTTTACAACTGCGGCATTAGAATCTCTTATTAATAAAACTCCCGTAATTTTTTATCAAAATGCAGTTTATCCATTATCTGACTGGGAATGCAGTATTGTTGATTTGGACATCATTGAGGTTGGTTCAATTTCCGCTTTGGAAAGCTCAATTGATGAGTTAAATAAATCCGTAACAAGCAGATTAAATCTAACCAATAATACCCTCATAGTTGAAAAAGTAATTGGAGTTTCAGAAAAAACAGCCATAGTTAGATTCACTGACTTCATTAATCAGTTGGTTATAGGCAAATGCGATGGGGAGAGAATAGGACGATTGAAGGTTAACCCAATGGGATTTTTAACAGATCAACAGGAAATTTTCGAGAAACGTTATACTAAAAGTGAAATTTTATTTGTGGTTTCCTATATTTCTGGAGCTTTAAAAATTGGGTTGAATTCACTTTTTACGAATAAATTTTCTTTTTCATCTAAAGAGTGGGTTATTATATTTATGTCATACATATATTCAAATAGGAGCAATTCTATTTCAAAAGACTGGAAGTCTGCTTTATTTTTATTAGGATTTATTTTGACACATCCTAATATTTATCTTAGATTAGATTTCAAAAATAGATCAAAAATTAATGAGTTCATGGTTTTAAACGGAGTTACTAATGATTATTTAATAAGTAGGCTTAAAAGAGTTTACATACGACTCTCTAAATATTAACCTATAATGAATATATTTTTCAAAATAATTTAACTGGCTAGTTCTGCAAACACAAAGAGAGTCTATCTATCAGCTTAGAATTGATAATGATTTATGGAAATTAAAAAAGAGAATTTTTAAGTATTATTCTAAATTACCATCTCAAGTTATAACTAACGGGGAAAAAGAAGTTTTAAAATTTTTAGAAATTCATAGTGTTACTAATATTCCTTATAGCTTTCAATTTTAATATTACCCTAAAAGTATAATTGTTCAAACGGACGAGCAGTCTGGGCTAAAATATACGATTTATGAGAATAAAAAATTGTTTTTTAAAAGGAGTTGGTCAGAAGAGAAAATCAGGAAATATTTCAATGAACTTTTGATTGAACAAGATATAAGATCACCTCACCTTTATTTAACCAATGATTTTAACATTACAGAAGAAACTACTATCGCTGATTTAGGTGTAGCAGAAGGAAATTTCTCTTTAAGTGTTGTGGAAAAGTCGAAATCGCTTTATTTGTTCGAGGCTGATAGTGAGTGGATTGAGGCTTTAACGGAAACTTTCGCCACTTGGAAGAATAAAGTAACAATAATTAATAAAATGGTATCTAATATAAATGATTCCGAGCATCTAAGTTTGGATGTGTTTTTTGAGAAAAAAGCAGCATTAAGCTTTTTAAAGATTGATGTTGACGGTGCAGAAAAGGTAGTTATGGAAGGTGCAGAAAAAATAATCACTGAACAAATTCCTCTACAAATAGCTTTATGTACCTATCATAAGCAAGAAGACGAGGGCATATACACTTCATTATTAAACAAAAAAGGTTTTCAAGTTGAGGCTTCTAAAGGGTTTATGATTTTCATAAATGGAGGTTTGAAATTTCTGAATAAACCATTCTTTAGAAGAGGATTAATTAGGGCCTCTAAATATGATTAAAATGACAAATAAAGATAAATTAAGACTAATAGCTTTCTATTTGCCTCAGTTCCACCCAATTCCAGAAAATGACCAATGGTGGGGAAAAGGCTTTACTGAGTGGACAAATGTAGGCAAGGCTAAGCCACTATTTAAGGGCCATTATCAACCGCATGTCCCAGCAGATCTTGGCTATTATGATTTACGACTACCTGAAGTACGAGAGGCTCAGGCTGCAATGGCTCAGGCTGCGGGTATTGAAGGTTTTTGCTATTGGCATTATTGGTTTGGAAATGGTAAAAGACTACTTGAAAGACCTATTAATGAAATTTTAGAGTCTGGAAGCCCAGATTTTCCATTCTGTTTTGCTTGGGCTAATGATAGCTGGAAAGGTATTTGGCATGGACTTTCAAAAGGTAAAGTGCTAATAGAACAGACTTATCCTGGAATTGATGATATTGAGAACCATTTTTACGAAAATTTGACTGCCTTCAAGGACGAAAGATATATCAAAATAGAAGATAAGCCTGTGTTTATGATCTATAAGCCTTTGGACATTCCTAACCCTAATGAATTTATTGATTTATGGCAAAATCTTGCAGTCAAAAATGGTCTAAAAGGGATTTACTTTATTGGACATGCTGTACATACGTGGGAGATTGAACAAATTGAGAAATTTAATTTTGATGCGGTAAACATTGTACGTCTAGCTCATGCCGAAAAGCAATTACAAAGTAAATATTATCGCTTCATGAAAAAATTATTAAAGCTTCCACGATTTGTAAAATATAAGGATGCTATACCTCATTTTCTTGGTGATGAAGAAAAACGTGATAATTGCTTTCCCACTATAATTCCTAATTGGGATCATTCTCCGAGGTCGGGCACCAATGCACTGATTATTCACGATTCTAGACCGGATTTATTCGAGACGCATTTGGTTGAAGTTGTGGAGGCTCTTAAAAGGAAGCCTGAAAATGCAAGAATTGCATTCATAAAGTCTTGGAATGAGTGGGCAGAAGGAAATCATCTTGAGCCTGATTTGAAATTTGGAAATGGTTATCTTGATGTTCTCAAAAAGGTATTACAATTGAAATGAGTATTAACGATACAAATGCAATTTCATTTAGCGTAGTTATTCCGACATACAATCGAGCTCAACTATTGAGAGAGTTGCTTACCTCATTCTTAGCTCAAACCTATAAGAATTTTGAATTGATTATCTGTGATGATGGTTCCACGGATAATACTTCACAGGTAGTATCTGAATTTACCGATCGATTAAGTATAATCTATGAAGTATTTAAGAATACTGGTGGTCCAGCATATCCTCGTAACCGAGGAATAGAACTCTCAAAAAATGATTGGGTATGTTTTTTAGATTCGGATGATCTTTGGACCAATGATAAGCTTCGAGTTTTGGCCGATTATATTTCCTCAGATAAATCCTCTATTTTTTGTCATCCGGTTCACTTGATTAATGGACAGAACGAAAAATTGGGTATAATAGGAAAGTATAAAAAAAGCTTATGTTTAAGCGACTTCGAATCGCTCTTGTATAATGGAAGCCAAATTGTAAATTCATCATTATGCGTTAAAAGATCTCTTTTATCGAAAGATTTTTTTTATAACACAGATTATGATTACCATGCAATTGAAGATTATATTTTTATCTTAAATTTAACCAACTTTGGCCATTCCATAAAATGTATTTCAAAAACACTTGGTTATTATAGGGTGCATGATAGCAACATATCAGCGGATCTGTCCAGACAAATTTCTAAATGGAAAAAATATTTTTCTACCCTACCATTTCGGAAGGTAAATTATGCCAAGATTGATAGTTTGGTATTATATTTAGAAGTTAATTTGGACAAGTTTAGTAAAACTGAGAAAATTTCAGCCTATACAAAATTATTATTTTCAAAAAATAGCAGCTTTGAGATCAAGAAAAAGTCGTTGGCAAAGCTGTTATTGAACATTATAAAGTCATCCTGATTTGTTCAATAAATATACTATGGGTTTTATTGATACCCTTTTCAAGACTCTTATTTACCCTATAATTTTTATCTTGATTAGTGTATTTTTTTTCATTTATCCAAATGAAAAATTCGTTTTAATTATAGCCTTGGTATATACCACTATTTTAATGGTGAACTTATTCATGAAAACTATTAATGTTAAAATTATTAACCTTTTCGTGTTATTTGCATTCTCCTATCTCATACCAGTATATTACTATACTTTTGCAAATAAAATAATTACTTCTTATGATCACTCTAATAATTTAAACTTATTAATTAAATACACATATATATACGGGTTGTTTTTCACAGTATTAGCTTTTTTCCTGCCTAATAGTATTAGCAATAGGGGCATTAGAATAAACAAAAAAGATAATTTCATAATTTTTTATGTCAATGTTTCAATTTGTTTATTCATTGCTTTCTTTTCAAAATCAGGAGAGAGTTTACTTTCATCTGGTGGATATGGTCAAACAGAAATTTCGAATTTAGGTGGATTTGCAATAGGAGAATATTTTTTAATATTCTTTTTTTTAGCATTTAAGTTTTCAGGAAATCAAAAGATTAAAAAATATATCCTTATTATATTAGCAAGTATATATATTATAGAATCCTTGGCTTTTGGTTTAAGAAATGAATTTATCCAATTATCCATTTTGTTATTTATTCTATACTATAAAGAAAATGGGAAGTCATATGGTTACTTTGCATTTATATTATTGGGTTTATACTTCAGTTCAATTTTTGCAGTATTTAGAAGTAATCCTATAGCATTTTTGCAAAGTTCAATAACGGAGAATCTTGCTTTATCAAATGTCATAGATAATGAAAATGATAGTTATATAAGTCACCAAGGCGATGTTATACACAGTTCTTCAAGGATAATTAACTTTCGAGACAATGGTATCACAAGTAATGAAGTTATATACAGTTCAGCAGCATTTTTTGTATTATCAGCAGTAATTCCACAAAAATATTTGCCAGAAGAAGCTAATATAGCTGCATATAAAAAGGATGAATACCCAGCTGGAGGAGGTGGTAGTTTGTTTGCATATTTTTATTTTTGGCTTTGGTATCCAGGAGTTATTATAATTGCAATTTACATAGGATTTTTAATAGGAAATTATTCTAAATATTTGAATTCCATATTTGGAGCGTATATAATTTTAGTATTCTCAACATTCCCCCGTTGGTTTTCATATTCCCCTATTAATTTGTTCAAAATGTGTATGTATAGCTTGGTTATTTATTTTATTTTCTTATTGATAGACCGTCATATTAGAGAATACGTTTCACAAAAAAATCAGTTAGTTAAATGAAAGAAAATTATAAAATTGCCATAGTTGGTTTAGGATATGTCGGACTTCCGCTCGCCATCGAATTTGGAAAAAAATTCAGTACAATAGGTTTTGATATAAACAAAAATCGAATCGATAGCTTAAATAATGGATTAGATGAGACTTTAGAAATCGAAGGTGATGTCTTGGAACAAGTTTTAGTGTCCAATATTGAAGATTTAAATTCGGGAAAAGGACTGTTTTTAACTTCGAAATCGGATCAAATCAAAGACAGTAATATATTTATTATAACTGTCCCCACACCTATAGATAAGAATAATCGACCTGATTTATCACCATTGTTTAAGGCAAGTGAAATGGTAGGCAATGTTTTAAAGAAGGGGGATATCGTTATTTATGAGTCAACTGTCTATCCTGGAGTCACAGAAGATGAATGTGCACCAGTTTTAGAGCGCATATCAGGCCTAAAATTTAATTTAGATTTCTTTTGTGGATATTCTCCTGAAAGAATAAATCCAGGTGATAAAGAACATACTGTATCAAAAATTCTAAAAATTACTTCTGGCTCTAATCCAGAAATAGCTGTTATTATAGATAATTTATATAATACTATAATAACAGCAGGTACCCATTTAGCTCCTTCTATAAAAGTTGCTGAAGCTGCAAAAGTAATTGAAAATGCTCAAAGGGATATTAATATCGCTTTTATTAATGAATTAGCAAAGATATTTAATCGACTTGATATTGACACGAATGATGTTCTAGATGCAGCTGGGACTAAATGGAACTTTCTCCGTTTTAGACCGGGTCTTGTTGGTGGGCACTGTATAGGGGTAGATCCTTATTATTTAGCTCAAAAAGCTCAGGAGGTTGGTTATCATCCTGAAATTATACTTTCTGGTCGTAGGCTAAATGATGGGATGGGTGAGTACGTTGCAAAGGAGGTTATTAAATTAATGGTTAAACGGGATATAAGGATAAATAATTCAAAAGTCCTAATTTTAGGATTCTCGTTTAAAGAAAACTGCCCAGACGTAAGGAATACAAAAGTTATAGATATTGTACGTTCTTTAGATGAATTTGGTGTCAATATCGTTATTTTTGACCCATGGGCGGATCCTCAGGAAGTTAAAAGACAGTATAATCAACTTTCTGTTAGAGAATTATCGCCTTTAGATAAATCCTTTGATGCTATCATACTGGCAGTGGCTCATAGCGATTTCTTAAAATTAAATATATCCGCTTTAAGGGGAACCAAATCTATTGTTTATGATATTAAGGGTATTCTTCCTAAAACTGAAACCGACGCTTGTTTATAAATACTATTATGCAAAATAAAACTTATCACGAAATTGATTTAACAAAGATTAGCTTTTTAATTACAGGAGGTGCTGGATTTATAGGGTGTAATTTAGTAGATTATTTGTTAAGGAATAATGCCGGTAAAGTACGTGTTCTTGATAATTTATCTAATGGTTATTATAAGAATATTGAAAGATTTTTAAATAATAAAAATTTTGAATTTATAGAGGGTGATATTAGAGATTTTGAAACTTGTGAATTGGCAGTGCGTGATATTGACTATGTAAGTCATCAGGCTGCGTTAGGAAGTGTACCTCGGTCAATTAAGGATCCTTTAACATCCAATGAAGTAAATATCAATGGTTTTTTAAATATGTTAACTGCTGTTAAGAACGAGCCAAGGGTTAAGAGAATGGTTTATGCTGCTTCTTCCTCAACATATGGAGATAGTAAAATATTGCCAAAGGTTGAGGGGAATGAGGGAACACCATTATCTCCTTATGCTGTTACTAAACTTGTTAATGAACTTTATGCTGACGTGTTCTCACGAGTCTATGGATTACATACTCTAGGTTTAAGGTATTTCAATATTTTTGGTCCCTATCAGAGTTCAGATAATGCATATGCTGCAGTAATCCCATTGTTTATTAAAGCTGCTAAAGAAGGAAGAGCTCCTGTTATTTTTGGAGATGGATTAACTTCAAGAGATTTTACATTTGTTGAAAATGCAATTCAGGCTAATATAAAGGGGATGTTATTGGAAAAGGAGCTTGTTAAACACGAAGTTGTAAATATAGCATGCGGTGAAACTCATAACCTTCTACAGATTTGGGAAACTCTAAATGACATCACTAAATCAAATATAGAACCAACCTTTTCTTCTGAAAGACCAGGTGATGTTAAGGCAAGTTTAGCAAATATTGATAAGGCATTTGAATTAATAGGATACAAACCACAAGTTTATTTCAAAGAAGGATTAAAGTTCACATATGAGTTCTAATATTATCATAATTAAAGCGAAAAGTTAAATTTTTTTATAAAAATATAATGTGTGGTATAAATGGATTTAATTTTCGGGATCATTCATTAATCGAATTGATGAATCAAAGCTTGCGTCATCGTGGGCCCGACAGTTCTTCAACTTTTGTGAATGATTCACTGAGTTTAGGGCATTCAAGACTCTCAATTATTGACCTTACTGTTGAGGCATCTCAACCTATGACTTACGTTCATAAAAAGAACACATTAAGAATCGTCTTTAATGGTGAGATATATAATTACATTGAAATTAAAGATGAACTTCTTCAACTCGGATATACTTTTGATACATTATCAGATACTGAGGTAATATTAGCATCTTATCTTGAATGGGGAGAGAAATGTGTCGAAAAGTTTAATGGCATGTGGGCATTTTGTATTTATGATGAATGGAATGAAAACCTCTTTATTTCAAGGGATCGATTAGGAGTAAAGCCATTATATTATTTTTATGAAGGTGATAAGTTTGTTTTTAGTTCTGAATTAAAGGGTATTTTAGAGCACACTAGCCTTAAAATAAATAGAAAAGAAAATATAAATATTGATTCTGTTGAACTTTATTTTTCTCTTGGTTACATTCCTGCACCCAATTCGATTTATAATAATGTTTATAAATTAGAGGCTGGAAATAATATTTGCTACGATTTAAAAAAGTCACTAATAACAAAACACTACAAGTTTTTCTATTTAGAAATTCCTAAACCTTCATTCGATAAAATGGAACTATTAGAGGAAGGAAAATTAATTTTTAGTGATGCTACGCAATTGCGAATGAGAAGTGATGTGAGTGTTGGAGCATTCTTAAGTGGTGGTTTAGATAGTTCGGCAGTAGTTGGGGAGATGAGAAAAAGTACAGACCTTAATAGGCTACATACCTTTTCAATTGGTTTTGACGATGTTAAATTAGATGAATCGAAATATATAAACATAGTAAAAGATTATTTTGGAACACAACATCACCATTATATCTACAAAGAACAAGATTTCGAAAAGCTACTTCCATGTTACTCAATTGTATTTGATGAACCCTTTGGAGACTATTCTTCATTTCCCACTCACAAAGTTAGTGAACTTGCCCAAAGTAATGTTAAAGTTGTTTTAAGTGGAGATGGTGGAGATGAAATATTTGGGGGTTATCCAATATATAATATTGGTTTTGCAATTGAAAAATTAAAAAATTTACCAATTCCTGTAAGGAAATTAATGCTTAAAGCTTCCTCAACATTAAAAAATCTGAATCCAATTTGTAATAAAATAAATGAGTTAATAAGGCTATCAATATTAAGTCGTGATTCATTTCATGTAAATATGTTTAATGATCGAAGATATAAACCAAATGTTTACGAGGAGTGGTCTATTAGTAAGATGAAAGATGCTTTGGCACTTTCAAAAAATAATTTAGCAGAAGCTCTTCGAATATATGATTTGTTGAATAATACCCTTGCCGATAATTATTTGGTAAAGGTTGATCGAACTTCAATGTCTAATTCAATTGAAGTTAGAAGCCCATTTTTAGATTATAGATTCGCTCATTTTGCACAAAAAATACCCGTAGAATTTAAAGTTGGAATTAGAGATAATAAAATTTTAATGAGGGATTTAATATCAGGATTAGTTCCAGATTCCATATTAAAAAGAAATAAAATGGGATTTACTCCACCTATTCATGATTGGATATATAATATAATCAGCCCCAAAGATATTACGGATTACTTGAATTTGCTTAGAGATATTAATGAAGATCTTTTTAATTTTTATAATAAAATATTGAACAATACTTCAAAAAATTATATGGATTCATTTTATTTAATTAAGTTGGTCATTTTTGTTAATTGGTATAAGCATTGGATATTGGGTGTAAAGTCAGACTTAACTTTATGATATTAGGAATTGACGCTTCTACACCCGGATCAGGAGGAGGAAAGAGGCATTTAATAGAGATTCTTAAAAGGTTTACTGAGTCTAACAATCAATTTACCATGGTACGGATATGGGGAGTTAACTCATTGTTAGATCAGCTTCCGAATGTTTCTTATATTGAGAAAATATCTCACCCATTTTTAAACAAAGGGTTTTTTTTAAGAATTTTTTGGCAACTTTTTATAAGGGATAGTCAATTTAAAAACAAATTTGATATCCTATGGTGCCCATTTGGAACATATTCCAATAAGAAGTTCCCGTATGTATCAATGTCAAGAAATATGTTAGTTTTTGATCTAAAAGAACAAAATAGATTTGACTTTTTTTTAAAATTAAAATTTAGAATACTTCGATTTAAGCAATCAAATTCTTTTAAAAATGCGAATGGTTTAATATTTCTGTCAAAATATGCACAAGTATTTATTAATAATGAAATTAACCTTTCTAATAAGAATATGAAAATAATTCACCATGGTATTGGTGAAGATTTTAGAGGTATAGCGAAAGTACAAAAGACAATCTCTGAATATTCAATAGAAAAACCTTATGAATTCCTTTATGTATCTTCAATTTGGCCTTATAAACATCATAAAAATGTAGTCAAATCTGTATCTAATTTAAGGAAACTAGGGTATCCAATAATTCTGCGTATAGTTGGCGATAATGACCATCCTTCTAGTGGAGAAATTTTAAAAACCACAATAGAGGAAGAAGATCCTTTTTGTTCTTTTATATTTTGGAAGCAAGGAGTTGCATTAGACGAGATTGCAAATTATTATAAAAACTCTGATGCCTTTATTTTTGCGTCTACTTGTGAAAATATGCCGAACATTTTAGTAGAGGCTATGTCCTCTGGTATCCCAATTCTATGTTCGAATTTTGAACCTATGCCAGAATTTCTTAGAGATGGGGGTATGTATTTTGATCCTACAAATATTGAAGATCTTACATTAAAATTATTAAAGTTTCTTACAAATGCTAAAATCCGAACTAAATTATCAGAATTGTCATTAGAATATTCATATTTATACAATTGGGATAAGTGTGCAACAGAAACTTACAAGTTTCTTTTTGATAATATCAAACTTAATTAATATGTTGAAAGATAAAATTTTATTAATAACTGGAGGAACTGGATCCTTTGGTAATGCTGTTTTAAACAGGTTTTTACACACTGATTATTTTAAAGAAATTCGAGTTTTTTCGAGGGATGAAAAAAAGCAGCATGATATGCGTGTTTCTTTAAATAATCCAAAATTGAAATTTTATATTGGAGATGTAAGAGATAAAACAAGTATTGAGCAAGCTATGTGTGGGGTTGATTATGTATTTCATGCGGCAGCGCTCAAACAAGTTCCTTCATGTGAGTTTTTTCCTTTGGAAGCTACCAAAACTAATGTATTCGGCACACAAAATGTTATCGAGTCTGCAATATCAAATCGTGTAAGTAAAGTTATCTGTTTGAGTACGGACAAAGCCGCCTACCCAATTAATGCTATGGGCATTTCAAAAGCATTAATGGAAAAAGTAGCCATAGCGGCTTCACGAAATATTCCCAATGACACAACGAAGGTTTGCCTAACTAGATATGGAAATGTGATGGCTTCTAGGGGTTCGGTAATACCACTTTTTCTTCAACAAATTATGGATGGTGAAGATATTACTATTACTGATCCTAATATGACACGATTTCTTATGTCTCTTGATGAGGCTGTTGATCTTGTACTATTTGCTTTTGAACATGGTAATCAGGGAGATCTTTTCGTTAATAAGGCTCCAGCAGGTACAATTGGAGATCTTGCACAAGCTTTGTTAGAACTATGTAAATCCAACAATAAAATAAGAATTATTGGGACGAGGCATGGTGAAAAGTTATACGAAACATTATGTACAAGAGAAGAAATGTTAAAAGCAGAAGATATGGGGGAATTTTATCGCATTCCAGCAGATAATCGCGATCTTAACTATAATCAATTCTTCAGTGAGGGGGAGAAAGATATTTCATTGGCTGAGGATTATCATTCTCATAATACTGAGCAAAAGGATATCGAAGGGATGAAAATACTTTTATCTAAATTGCCTTTAATTCGTAAAGAAGTGCTCGGACAAAAGGATGTTTTGCAGTATCCGGATTGATAACAAAACTTAGATTTAAAATATTTTGTTATTTGTTACTTTGAAAATAATATAGTCTAAAGTAACTAACTATTCAAATTAACTTGAGTTAGTAAGGTTAATTAGAGCTTGTGAATATTGATAAAATATATTTATTAGGCAGCTCAAAAAACATTGAATTTAACATTTTTCGGCAAAATAGATTAATAGATTTTATTTGTAAACTTATAAAAAACTATATTTAATGCACAAACCTTATCCTATACAAGGGGTTTGATTTTAATGAATATAATCATTCTTTTTTAAACATTAGCTACGAATTATTATTTTGAGTAAGCGAAATGTTATAAAAATACTAATTCTTTATGAAGAAACTAAAAGTTGCAACAATACTTGGGACTAGGCCAGAGATTATCCGTTTAGCTGAATGCATAAAAAAATGCGATATTTTTTTTGAGCATATTTTAATCCATACTGGCCAAAACTATGACTACGAACTTAATGAAATATTTTTCAATGATTTAGAGATTAGAAAGCCTGATTATTTCTTGAATGTTGCTGGAAATCATCTTGGTGAGACCATAGGAAATGTTATTGCCAAGTCCTATGAGACTCTTGTTAAAGAAATGCCGGATGCTTTATTGGTGCTTGGTGACACAAATAGTGTTTTATGCACCATTGCCGCAAAACGCCTGAAGATCCCAATATTTCATATGGAGGCAGGAAATAGATGTTTTGATCAGAATGTTCCGGAAGAAATTAACCGGAAAATTTCAGATCACATAAGTGATATTAATTTAACTTACACGGAGCATAGTAGAAGATATTTATTAAGTGAAGGTTTTAGGAAAGACCATGTATTTGTTACTGGCTCTCCTCTTAAAGAAGTATTGAATAGGTATTCTGATAAGATTGAAAACTCCGATATATTGAACAAGCTAAATCTTGAGGCGGGAAAATATATAGTTGTCAGTGCGCATAGAGAAGAGAATATTGATTTAAAAAATAATTTTGATATTCTGGCTGAAAGCCTTGATGCTGTGGCTGAAAAATATAAACTCCCAATTATTTTCTCTACTCATCCTAGAACTCAAAATAGAATTAAAAAGAGTGATAAAAAATTTAATCCGCTAATAAAGAATGTGGCTCCTTTAGGTTTTTTTGATTATGTGAAATTACAAAAAAACGCATTTATTGTATTGTCAGATAGTGGAACAATAAGTGAAGAATCAGCAATGATGGGCTTTCCGGCTATAAGCATAAGGACAAGTACTGAAAGGCCTGAAGCTATTGATGCAGGAACTATAATATTGGGTGGGATAAGTAAAGATCAAATGATTCAATCAATTGAAATAGGCAAAGGCTTATTAGGAGTAAATCAAGAACTTCCGTTTGAATATGAAGTAGAAAACACTTCTGCGAGGGTTGTTGCAGTAATTCAGAGCTATACGTCTATTGTGAATAAAGTTACATGGAATAAATGAAAAAGATTTTAGTGATTGGCTCAAAAGGCATGGCTGGGCATGTTATCTTCAGGTATTTAACGCAATTGAATACCTATCAAGTGTATGGAGTTGCTAGAAATGTTGAGAATAGTGATCGAATATTTAATTTGGACATAATTAATACTAATGGTTTAAACAAAATATTTGAATTAAAATTTGATATTGTTATTAATTGTATTGGTATACTAATAAAGGATGCGGAAGAAAATCCCGATAAGGCAATTTGGTTCAATAGTTATTTTCCTCACTATTTAGAAAGTATTACAAAAAATACTAATACCAAAGTTATTAGTATTAGCACTGATTGTGTTTTCTCTGGAGACAAGGGTGACTATACTGAGAAAGACTTCAAAGATGGGAAAGGGTTTTATGCTCAATCAAAGGCATTAGGAGAAATAGTTAATTCGAAAGACTTGACCATTAGAACATCTATTCTTGGCCCAGAATTGAATAAAAATGGTATTGGTTTATTTCATTGGTTTATGAATCAAACTGGGGAAATTAATGGATATTCTCAAGCATATTGGTCTGGTATTACAACTATAGAATTAGCGAAAGCTATAAATCAAATTATTTTGCAAGATTTAACTGGTTTAGTTATACTAGCTGCATCGCCTAAAATTGATAAATACAATTTACTCAAACTTTTTAATCATCAATTCAGAAATGGTAGTATAAAGATTAATTCAGACTCAAATTATAAAGTTGATAAAAGCATGCGTAGCATACGTTCAGATTTTAATTATGAAATTCCGTCTTACGAATCAATGATTTTAGAAATGCGAGATTGGATTAAGAATAATGAAAGTATCTACAATTATAATATTCTCTTATAACTGTCTTAAAAAACATTTTTATAGTCAATGAGAGAAAGTAAAATATGGATTATTTCTGAATTTTATTATCCTGTTGTTACATCTACAGGTTATTATATTACTGAAATTGCTGAATTCCTAGCAAAAAAAAAGAAAAATATCAATGTGATTTGTACTTCTTCAAAGTATAATGATGAAGATGATAGCAAATTTGTCAATGAAGAATATTTAAATGGAGTAAAGATATATAGAACTAAATCTGGTAATCTAGACAAGAATAATTTTCTTCAAAGGACCATTAAGCTTTTTAGTTCAAGTATATTTTTATTTTTTAAAATACTTCATTTAGTTAACAAACGTGACCAAGTTTTAATTGTTACAAACCCGGTATTTCTAATTCTTTTGATGCCAATTCTGAAGCTGCTTAAAGGTTTTGAATATAAGATATTAGTACATGATATATTTCCGGAAAATTTAACAGCAATTGGGAAAATAAGAGCAAATACCTTTTTATATAAAATTCTTAAAAAATTCTTTGATTTTTCATATTCATGCGCCGAATTATGCATTGCTATAGGTCGTGATATGAAAGAGGTTTTAGCAAAAAAAATAGGTGATAATTCAAAAATATGTATTATCCCAAATTGGTCCGATATTGATGATGTAAAACCTTATCCTAAAGAAAGCACTAAAATAATTAATAATTTTAACCTTCGAGATAAATTTATTTTTCAATTTGCCGGGAATTTGGGATATGCGCAGGGACTTGAAAATATAATTGAAGCGATTAAATTAGTAAATAATGACAATTTACACTTTCTTTTTATTGGTTCTGGTGCACTTGAAAATCAAATTGAACAATATGCAAATCAGGAATATGTTACTAATGTTACTAAAATAGGGTTTCAAAAAAGGAGCGATCAAATAGATTTTTTAAATGCTTGTGATGTAGCTATCGTTACTTTAAGTGACGGAATGTATGGACTAGGAGTTCCAAGTAAATCATATAATATAATGGCTGCTGATAAACCAATCTTAATTATAGCTGATCCTAATTCTGAAATAAGTATTTGTGTCAATGAATATAATATTGGTTGGGTGGTTAAGCCCAATGATCCTTATGAGTTGAGTGCAATTTTTCAAAAAATATATTTGGATTTTATTAATAAGAATAAACCTTTTATTAATAGCTCTAGAGAAGTTGCTATTAATTTGTTTTCTAAGGAGATAATTTTGGAAAAATATTCAAGCCTTTTTAAGTAAAAATATTCAATTTTTTAATGATTTTATTAACAGGCTCTAACGGATTTTTGGGCTGTCAAATTCAGAATGTTTTAAATACAACACAAAGTTGTATAACTTTAAGTCGTTCAAATTCTAATATAAATTGTGATATTAGTAATTTTATACCAGTTTTACCTCAGCTTAATATTGTTATCCACACTGCCGGCAAAGCACATTCTGTTCCCCAAACTTCACTAGAGAAGCAAGCTTTTTTTGATGTCAATTTCAAAGGAACTCAAAATTTATTGCAGGGTTTAGAAGAATCCCAATCATTACCTAAAGCATTTATTTTTATTAGTAGTGTTGCCGTTTACGGAAGAGAAAATGGAATCAATATTTCTGAAGATGCTCCCTTATTGGCTAAAGATCCATACGGTTTAAGCAAAATTCGAGCAGAGCAATTAGTAATAGAATGGTGTAAAAAGTACAATGTTATTTGCACTATTTTACGACTTCCTTTATTGGCAGGGGCCAATCCTCCTGGTAATTTGGGAGCAATGATTAAAGGAATTAAAAGAGGGTATTATTTTAATATTGCGGGGGGGAGAGCACAAAAGAGTATGGTTTTAGCCTCTGATGTTGCTCAGTGTATATTAAAAGTTTCAGAAATTGGTGGTATTTATAATTTAACTGATGGCTATCATCCAACTTTTAATGAATTAAGTCGTACTATTTCTTTGCAATTTGGTAGAAAATTTGTACCCAATATGCCTTTGTTTTTTGCCAAAATTTTGGCTAAGATTGGAGATTTAATTGGGGATAAGTTTCCTGTAAATTCTAATAAATTATCTAAAATTATGGCACCTTTAACATTTGATGATTCTAAAGCGAGAAAAGCATTTGGTTGGAATCCAACTCCTGTATTAAAGGGATTTAAAATAGAAGAAAATGCTTAGTCGCCTCCTCGCCCTCCTAATTTTCATTCTTTTATCACCAATTTTTATCTTGGTAGCCTTAGCTATCTTCCTAGAAGATGGTTTTCCAGTATTTTTTAAGCAGAAGCGTGTCGGAATAAATTATTCTTTTTTCCAGATTTATAAGTTTAGGAGTATGAAAAAGAATACGCCTAATGTGGCTACGCATTTATTGGAGAACCCTGAGCAATATTTGCTTAAAATAGGGGGCATCTTGCGGAAATTAAGTTTAGATGAATTGCCTAATTTGATAAATATTATGCGGGGGGAGATGGTGTTTGTGGGTCCGAGGCCGGCGCTGTATAATCAGGATGATTTAATGGCATTGCGCGTGGCAGCGGGGGTAGATAAGTTGAAGCCAGGGATAACGGGCTGGGCGCAGGTAAATGGGCGGGATGAGATTTCTATTGAGGAGAAGGTGGGATTGGAGAAGGAATATTTGGAGAAGAAAGGATTCTGGTTTGACGTGGTGATTGTGGTGAAGACGTTTACGAGTGTATTGGGGAGTAAGGGGGTGGCGCATTGAGGAGGTATTCCCGTCCCCTGAGGTTCTCGAATGGGAGCTTGTCGAATGGAAGAACAGAAGATGTTTGAGAAGCTATGAATCTTACAAACAATTATTTTGGGTCATTATAAAAGCTTGCATTGCGCAAGCTTTTTTGTTTTATAGGTTTAATAAAAACAACTGGAATTTATACGCAAGTCTGAACTAAAGGTATTCAACAAATAATAATTCCTTTTGATGATTTGTGAGAAAAAATCAATTTTGCAAAATAAACCTTTGGTTATGTATCTGATAATGGGTGTATATACGAAGGTTTGTTTCTCAAATACATAAGTTATGCGGTATACTAAAAAGACACAATAATGACAATAACATCTAGTGAATACGGATTTCCAATTTTTATAAGCTCAACGGACTATAATTTAATAGATCTTCGAGCTGAATTGGCCAAATATCTTTCAGACCTTGGTTATAGACCGATTTTAAGCTCGTCCGATGGTTTCCACGACAATTCACCAGACTTGGAGCCATGGGAATCTTGCCTTCAAGTGCTTCAATCGGCATACGTAATGGTGTTAGTTATAGACGGAAAATATGGAGATACATTCGAGTGGAAAAACTTTTCATCAATAATCGGAGAAAGAAAAGTTTCACCGACACATGCAGAGTATTTACTTGCTCACAAGACAAAAATGCGAATGTTAGTTTTTGTCAGAAAAGAGCTATTGACCTATTATCTAACGTACAGAACTGCGATTAAAAACTCCAAAGGTGACAAGGAAAAAGCAAAAGAGAGTCTTGCAATTTCATTACCCAAACACATTGCTTTTGAAACATTAGAATTCATAGAAGAAGTAAAAACTACACGACCAATTCCTTGGATAAAACCATTCGAGAACGTAACAGAAATAAAGCAAGAAATTCAAAAGAAAATGCTGAACGAACTTGCTGAATTATTCCTCTTCAAGAATAAGCATTTAGAAGCTGTAGTTCGTGCTTTTTCAACAGTCTTGGATGACTTGCCAGAAGACAAGCGTAAAGAAACTTTAGAGAAAATAGGCGCTACAAAAGAATTGATAATTGAAATAGAAACTCAGACTAAAGTAATACACGACCTTAAAAAGGAAAAGGAAAAATTACAGTCAGAGTTAAAAGGGAAAGCTGAAGAACTTGAGAAGGCGCAAAAAGACAAAAAGAAAGAAACTTCTAGCCTACAGAAGAAAGTTGAAAAATTAACCGAAGAGCTTGATAGCATTAACACACGAATAATAAGTCACGAACTAAATAACGCTAACTATTTAATTTCAGGCTCAACAATTCCTTATGTAACATTTGGTTCACAAGGCAATTCCGCAAGTTTACTAGGCGGAACGACAAGTGGATTATATTCGACTGGTATTTTGGGTACTGCAAATGCTTCCCCTTTTTCAACCGTATTAGGTACTAGTTTTTTGTATTCAGTTCCACAGATCTGTGACAAGTGTCATACAAATATGTTATCAACAGCATCAGTAGCTTTTGGTTCTCTAAAAACTTGCCCGAGTTGCAATAGAAAACTATGTAGTAGCTGCTTTAATGGAATTGGTACAACAGGATTAGTTTTTAGCAACGTCTGTGCCGACTGTAGAAACGACAGTGCGAAAGCAGTATTGAAGACCAAATAGTACACCGCATAACAAGGGTTTTGCGTTAGTGGGCAGAGAGTGCGAATAGAAACATTTGAGCAATTAATAAACTTGGTGCTGGCAGACAGTTTACGGTTTCAAAAGCCCACCAACGCAAATCCCGAAACCGTTAGCGGTCAGGCTATGACGACAATACAACCGAATAAATAACAGACAATTTGAAATGAAATTTTCACAAAGAATAGGCAAAGTATCAGCGACAAAACAGCTGCAAATTGAATCATTAGACGATGACTTAAAAAATGGTCTTTGGAATGGACTCAAGCTTTATATTCTTGACAATCTTTCAAAGTATGACCAATACAGAAACGATACAGAATTTGATATTTTCTGTTCAATTCTTTGGCATCATCATTACAAGCTACCTATTGACACAATTCCAGAATACGACAAACGCTCTGAACAATTCATTCGTGACAGTTTTTACAAAGGACAATGGTATGAATCATATGACCTCTTAGAATTTGTTGCAAACATTGAATCGGACTCTTTAAGAATTGACACTCATAAATTTAAAGAATTTTGTAATGGAATATTTGAAAGAGAATTTTCTGGTTATCGTTTTATTGACGATAAGATTTCACCAATTACAAATGAAAACGAAATTGAAGAAATTGAAAATGCAATAAACCAATCAGGACATTTTAGTTCGTTAAGGGGAGCTAATATTCATTTGAAATCTGCATTGGAGAAGCTTTCTGACAAAAAAGCACCAGACTACCGGAATTCAATCAAAGAATCTATTTCAGCGATTGAATCTGTTGCAAAAGCAATTTCAGAAAATGCAAAAGACAGTTTAGGTGCAGCACTTGACAAAATAAAAGGCAAGATTAAACTTCATACAGCTTTAGAAAGGGGCTTTAAACAATTATATGGTTACACAAGTGACAGTGACGGTATTCGTCACGCTTTAATGGAAGACCATAATTGCGATTTTGAAGACGCTAAGTATATGCTTGTTTCAAGTAGTGCATTTATCAATTATCTTATTGTAAAAGCAGACAAAGCAGGACTTAAACTAAAATGAGAATGGTTAAGACAATCAGACTACCAGAACGACAAGAAGCCCGAACCGCTAACAGGCGTTTGGCACAATGGCTGGTGACGTGGTTAATTGAACATTCTGCCTCGCTTCAACATTTGTGGTATATTGACAGTTTTGTTCTCCGAAATCTGCCACTGCGCCAAGCCCCCAACCATTGGCGGCAATGCTTTGGCGACATTGCTAACCTCAAGCTTATAGACTATAATTGAAGTAAAAAATACGAATGACAATCAGCGACATCATAACACTGGTAAGTTTAGTAATTGCAGTTGTTGCAATTTTGTCTGAAAAAAACAGAAAGCACTTACTGTTTAAATTTCACATAGTTGACCTTGTTTTATTTGCCAGTTCATTTTTTCTCATAAATTACTTTGTGTTCTACGAAAGCTTTTATGTAAGAGGGCTTTACATTTCACAACTCTACTTTATGGATTTCGGACTTCTCGATCCAAAAAAATATGCATATCTTATTTCAATATCTAGCTTACTCTATTTTCTCTACAAGATTTATTATGCCTTCTACCCTTTCAGTAAAATTCAGAATGTAACAAAATTTTATGGGCAGTTAATTGAAAATGACGAAATCTCTTTTCTCTTAGATTTAATTGACCGTTATCATAAAACAGACATCATCAAAGTTATTGATAGAACTGATGACTATAATCCTGAAGACAATTGGTGGGAACATCGTTTTCATAGAGAAACATTAAAGGAAAAAATAAAGAGGTGGTATGTGAGCGCAATTCAGTTTCTGTTTCCATACTCTTGGTATAACAGAAGGGCTTATGGTGTGTCAGTTCTTCACGGTGTCATAAATGACCCTGCTTTTATTGTTCTTGCCTCCAATTTACGACCTTATTTATTTGCTGAAATCTTTGCTCACTTCAAGAAAACAAAACGAGATGGTTTTCCAAAGGAACTTGTTAATTCATTTTTAAATGAGCTTGTGCAACACAAAAACTTTTGGCTTAAAAAAGAATTGCAGCAGAGCCAAAACAATGACTTCGGACAACCTGAATGGTTTCATAGCGACAATAGAATTCTTTCTGCTTTGCTTAATGATTTAAGTGTTGCAGATGTTAATGAAGTATGGCGACCATTTGGTGACACTGCAGTTGACGAAATTGAAGAAGAAAGAACGAAAGGTTATCAGAGTAAAATGTTTAATGAGTTCAGAGAAGAGCAATTCCTCTGGGAATACAAAACCTATTTTGCAATTCAGTTCTTGAAAATAGTTGTCATTGAAGCATTAGTTAAAAAATATTATGACAACCATTTCTGGCTTTACTATTACAGAAGTGTTACTGATGCTATACTCAAAACTTTTGAAAAGTATCCGCTTAACGATTTTGAAGAAGTGCAAACAGAGTATCATCGTTTCATAGATATAATGATTGGCAATTGTTTCTTGTGGCTTGGTATATCAAATGATAAAGAAGATAAAGGTTTTTATAATAATACACTTTCATGTTTGGGTAGTTTACTTCTTGCAGTTTGCAACAGTCCTTACTACAGCACTAGGGAGAAGGTAAGTTACATTAAAAACCTATTTTCTAAGTATTGCAATTTGAAAAGCAACTCTGAATCAAAAAAAATGAGGGTGAAGATTGGTGAGATAATCGTTAAACCTTCAATGCTCACAAAAGAAGGGGCTGCTTACTATGAATATGTAAAAATAGCTTGGGACAAATTTGATAAAATTCCACATCGAGGAATGGGATTAGTTGAGGATAACGACTATGATTATTTTAGACAATTTAAACAACAAGTTATCATACCGTTAGGACTTGACCCAAATATAAACTGAAAACCTATGTAAAATGACTAAGAAATTCGAAACGACACTTCACCGCCTGAACAGTAGCACAGCCGCCAACATATAAGGACTAAACCGCAGCATAGAGCTACGAAGCTTCGGCTTTAGTCTGATGTTGACTTAGCGTAGTAAGCCTTTAGTCTGGTTTATTATGGTTTTCAAAAATTTATTTGTTTCCATAACGGTATTCATTAAAAATCCAATTGAAACTCTACAATTCGGTCAGTGTTTTTTCTAACTCCAATAGTTCAGCAACAAGTTTATAAACCGTTGTACATGGATTTTGATTAGAAAAATCTATTGAGCTATTATAGGATAGTTCCAATTTTTTAGCGTTTTTAA
Source organism: Daejeonella sp. (assembly GCF_017495225.1). Taxonomy (GTDB): domain Bacteria; phylum Bacteroidota; class Bacteroidia; order Sphingobacteriales; family Sphingobacteriaceae; genus Daejeonella. The sequence goes on from NZ_JAFEIG010000002.1 coordinate 45,144, forward strand.
TAGCAAAATTTAAACTCCCATGTTGATTTAATAAATCAAACATGTCTGTTCTGTTTTTAGCGTATTTAAAGTTTTTTAATCCATTATTTTTAAAATGTTTTTCAATTCTATCTTTAAATGTGTTTCTTTTTAAGCTAGCCTCGCAATATTCAAAGTGTTGGAGGTACCAAATTTCAAATGCTTCATTACTCCATGCTGCTTCAACTCTTGGTGTATTTTTACAAAGTTGAATGGCATTGTTAAATGCCAGGGATGGAAAATCATCCTTATCAAAAACAACCCAAAGTTTATCTATTTCTCTTCCTGCCTCAGACTGCCATTTTTCTCTTAACTCGATGGCCTTCTTAACCAAACTTTCTGTATTAAATCCTTTACCTATAATATTAAAATCAGCTACATCTAAAACTCCTTTAGGTAAGGATAGTTTGAGAGATTCAAAATAATTTGGTTCCGTTCTTTCACCCTCGCAAACAATAAGATACTGTCTCCTTTTAGTTTTGAAGTTTATTTTTCTTTTTGCTTCTTTTCTTTCCCATCTTTTTAAATTGACAGAATCAAATTTTATTTTTCTGGCCATTTATTTAGTAAGGTTTTAATATCACCAATATAAGGAATTGCTCCGTAACGTCCTTGTATATAATCCTTTTCAAATGAGCTATCGTTCCTAATCTTTTTCCCGTTTTCACTATAGTCTGCAAGTGAATATAAATCGGAGGCACCATAAATATCTTTTTCCACAAAGAAAACTTGATCCCGTCGATAGTTTCCATAGTATAAAAGATTTGTGTCGTGAGTTGAGAAAACTAACTGTGCGTTTTTTAAATTGTGCTCTTTTGAATTGAATAGTTTTGTAACTGCTAATGTTAATAAAGGATGTAAGCTAGCGTCTAATTCGTCAATTATTAATACACCACCGTCTGAGAGGACGTCAAATATTGGCCCAGAGATATTAAATATTTTATTTGTTCCTGACGATTCTTGACTTCGCATATCAAATTCTTCAAGCATTTCAATTTCATTCTTGTCATTATACTTTTTATGAAGAGTTTTTACACCTATGAATGTTTTTCCTTCAAAATCAGTTACCATCTGCTTAACCAATGCTTCCGGTAAATCTTTAGGAAGTTCATTAGGGTCAAATGTTTTCTTGACAATTTTGATATCGTCAAATCCTAAGTCAAGTCGATTATAGAAATTTTGTAAAACAGGTTTTTGATCTTCATTTTCAAGCATTTTAAAAGTTACTGCTTTATAACTTTCATGGCTAAGACCTGATATAGTTATGAAATTATTAAACCATTGCATAATGGCTTTCGATATTGTGCCATTAAATTGATCAACAACTGCTAAAAACAATGTGTTGTCTCTTGTTTTTTCCTCTAGATCCTTACCTTCTTTAAATGTTGGGAAAACTTCAATTCCATCACTTTCTCTAATAAATAATGGTTTTTCAATATTTTTTTTTGCTTCAAATAACCATTCACTTCTTACACTAGTATTATCAACTTCAAAGCCATATCGATATCTTATATTGTTTACAAGAAATAATACTTCAAATAGAGATGGCTCTGACTCTGAGCCAGTATGTAATAAAAATGGAGTAATATCTAAATCTTGTGTTGAAGATTTTTCAAAAGATTTGAGCACTAGTCTTCTCATAGTACTCATAGCTTTAACGAAATTGCTTTTCCCACTTGCATTTGCTCCATAAATTACAGCTCCTTTTAATAATTTATACCTTTCTGTAATTATAGGAGGATTATCTGGATGATCTTTTATTGAAGTTGCTTGTAAACTCATAGATTTCCTTTCTTTAAAAGAGAGAAAATTAGAAACGGTGAACTCGATTAGCATAGGTCTATTTGTTTAATTATTCGCAATATTATTAAATTTAATCAATTTATTCGCAAAAAATGAGAAATTTTCTCAAAAATTGCATTAAATAAGTCTGTTTTTGAATTATCTATTATCAATTAAACTTTTTGTCTATCTTCCTAGAAGATGGTTTTCCTGTATTTTTCAAGCAGAAGCGTGTCGGGATAAATTATTCTTTTTTCCAGATTTATATTTTAGGAGTATGAAAAAGAATACGCCTAATGTGGCTACGCATTTATTGGAGAACCCTGAGCAATATTTGCTTAAAATAGGGGGCATCTTGCGGAAATTAAGTTTAGATGAATTGCCTAATTTGATAAATATTATGCGGGGGGAGATGGTGTTTGTGGGTCCGAGGCCGGCGCTGTATAATCAGGATGATTTAATGGCATTACGCGTGGCGGCGGGAGTTGATAAGTTGAAGCCAGGGATAACGGGCTGGGCGCAGGTAAATGGTCGGGATGAGATATCTATTGAGGAGAAGGTGAGGTTGGAAGGGGAGTATTTGAGGAGAAGGAGTTTGTGGTTTGATTTTAGGATTGTGGTGATGACGTTTGTTAGGGTGGTGAAGGTTGATGGAGTAAAACATTAAGGTTTTTATTTTTTTATAAGGGAGACCAGAGCAGAGATGTTCTGGTTTTTTTGTGCCTTAGTGTTTGGTTGTCACTGTGTCATTTCGAACATGCCAGTCAAAATGTTTTATTTAATATGGATGTGAGGCATGGAGAAATCTCATGCTATGAAACACAAATGTTATTAACAGCACGATTGTGGTTTTATGGACATTCTCGCTCATAGCCGCGGGGGCCTAGTCCTTTTCCAATAGCTGAAAAGGACCAAGCCGAGGCCCTTCGCCGAGACCATGAGAGCCTTAAAAAACAATAAACAAATTCGAATAACAATCACCGCTGCGTCTGATGCTTCCGGATCAAGTCCGGAAGGACACAGTAATGATTATGTTGTCATCCCGGAATATATCCGGGACGCACCAGCCAAGGCGGAATGACGGTGTGGTTGAGACAGTGCTTTTATTCCTGCTAAATAATGGGATTTTTTAGATACCCGAATGAGATTTCTCCACTCATCACGTTCTTATTTAGATTCACGGTGCTAGCTGAGTGTTCGAAATGACGGGCTAACGTCAAGCCACCACCGCGTCATTTCGAACATGCCAGTCAAAATGTTTTATTTAATATGGATGTGAGGCATGGAGAAATCTCATGCTATGAAACACAAATGTTATTAACAGCACGATTGTGGTTTTATGGACATTCCCGCTCATAGCCGCGGGGGCCTAGTCCTTTTTCTGTAGGAAAAAAGTACCAAAACCCCACCGCTGCGTCTGATGCTATGAAAGGCAGTGGTTAGGCTGGGTAAATCATTGCCGCACCAGCCAAGGCGGAAGATCGGTTAGGTAAAGACAGTGCTAGCAACCCAGTTAAATAATTACATTAGTTTTTCATAGTATTATTTTTAAAAACTACCGTCCAATTTACCTGGGTTTAGGCGTTATGCATGTCCCCCTCTAGAGGGGGTAGGGGGAGGAATTGTAATTTTATTTTTTTATTTTTTTGACAGGATAATTCTGGTTTTATGGGCATTCCCGCTCATAGCCGCGGGGGCCTATTTCTTTTCCTATAGCTGAAAAGAAACAAGCCGAGGCTCTTCGCCGAGACCATGAGAGCCTTTAAAAAACAATAAACAAATTCGAATAACAGCCACCGCTGCGTCTGATGCTATGAAAGGTAGTGGTTAGGCAGGGGTTGTCATTGCCGCACCAGCCAAGGCGGAAGAGAGGTATGGTTAGGACAGTGCTTTTATTCCTGCTAAATAATGAGATTTTTTAGATACCCGAATGAGATTTCTCCACTCATCACGTTCTTGTTTAGATTCACGGTGCTAGCGGAGTGTTCGAAATGACGGGCTAACGTCAAGCCACCACCGCGTCATCTCGAACATGCGAGTCAAGATGTGTTATTTAAGATAAGCGTGTGGCATGGAGAAATCTCATGCTATGAAACACAAATGTTATTAACAGCACGATTGTGGTTTTATGGACATTCCCGCTCATAGCCGCGTTTAGAATGATTTTATTGTTCTGTATTGTGTTTACAATTTTAGCCATAATTTTTTCATTTTCAATCTTGTGCAAATCTGTCTTAGGGTAAGACATGGGATATAAAAATGAGCGTCCGTCGAGAAAACAGGCACTAACTGTTTTTTATGAAAAATGAGCGCTAACCCCTATTTCAACAATATTATGAAAAATGATTTTTTGTCACAATTATTCGTAGATTTGTGACATGAACGAGTCAATAATTGGTCAAATTCAAGCTAGAGTTAAGCGGTCGAAGTCTGGTCAGATCTTTCTGCCTTCAGATTTTAAAGACTTGGGAACTTCTGCTGCCATTAGGAAAGCACTCTCTCGTTTAGTCGAGCAGAAAATTTTAATACGTATGGGTCAAGGTATTTATGTGACTGCTGTTCATGATAAGGTGTTTGGTGAAGTGCTTCCATCCATAGAAGAGATTGCCACATCAATAGCAAAAAAAGAGCATGTGAAAATCATGCTTACTGGACAACATGCATTGAATAAAATTGGACTATCTACTCAAGTACCAATGAAAATGGTTTTTCTAACTAACGGAACTAAGAAAAATATTAATATTGGAAAAAGCTCGATTATTTTCCAACCTACTACAAGCAAAAAATTGGCAATGCTTGGCTCAATCTCAAGTTTACTGTTTTTAGGTTTAGAGGAATTGGACTTAAAACAGCTTTCTAAATCTGAGATAGAAAAAATAATCAGCTTACTCAAAAAAGAAGATACGAAAAAATTGAAGCATGATTTGAAGTTAGCTCCAACAAAAATTAGTGACTTTGTAATTAAAAACTTTGTAAAACAAATGGTATGATTGGGTGGCTTCAAAAACTAGATGATAATTCTCGAAGAATCTCATTGAATCAAGCTTCATTGAATTCGGGAATAACTCCCAAGGCAATTGAAAAAGATTGGTGGGTTACCCTTGCTTTGAGAATGTTGTTCACATCAAGGTTTGCGACGTATTTTGCTTTTAAAGGAGGAACTTCTCTGAGCAAAGGTTGGGGAATTGTAGATCGATTTTCTGAAGATATTGATATTGCTTTAAATTCGGAGGCATTTGGAATCCATTATAAAGAAAAGCCATCTAAAACATTTGTAGAGCAACTTCGAAGAGAGGGATGTTTATTTACAAGTGTTGAAATTGCAAATGAGTTGTGGGCACAGTTTGAAAAACTTCAAATCCCCAATGAATTCTATTCCCTTGAGATAGAAGCTGTAAGAGCTGATATGCCTGACACAGATCCCCAAACGATATATGTCAACTATAAATCCTTATTTGATCCTAACCCTTATTTGCCGGATAGAGTAAAAATTGAATTTAGTGTACGTTCGCGGAAAGAACCAAATGACAGTCGTCAGATGCAAACGCTATTGAATTTGTATTTTCCCAATGATATTTATGGAGAGGAGACATTTCAGGTTACAACTATTCAGCCCAGTAGAACGCTGATTGAGAAAATTTTGTTATTGCATGAAGAATACAATCGTCAAGATAAGGGTAAAATGAGAACATATAGAATGTCTCGTCATTACTATGACCTACACCGCATTTACGCAGAGTATTCAAATACACTAGCAGACATTGAGCTCATTGAAGACATTATTGAACATCGAAAATTATATTCTCGACTAAGACATTTCGATTACAGCACACTTTGTATTGGTCAAATTAAAATAATTCCTTCAGAGGCAATTTTAATAAAATTAAAAAGTGACTATGAAGAAATGGCGAAGGAAATGATGTATGGAGATATACCAACATTTAATGAATTAATGGTTACAGTGAGAAAAATAGAAGATTCTTTCAATCAAAAATCATAATCTTCAAATATATCCCACTGTCCTTAGACTTCAGCGCAGCGGTGTCTACGGATTAATAAATGATAAGAGTCTTCAGACTCGCCTTAAAAAAATAATCTATTTTCTCATGTTCAATAAAAAAATACGGTTTAAGCATACACAAAGCCTAAATAAATTTAATAGACTAATCTTTTAAACAACCAATAGGTACCACCCAAACTCCATCTTTGCGTTGATAAGCAAATTGACCTCCAGTTATAATCATCAAAAAAGAAGCTTTCCCCATTTTTTCGACGTCAATTTTAGCGTTTAATGCTAATAAGTTTTCTGCGGCTGCATCAATTTGCTTTTGTCCCAATTTTACTTCTCTTAGGCTAAGTGACCGACAAATTAAAGCTGTGCTTTTCACAAAAGATAATGGGAAAATAAATAATAATGATTATTAGACTTTAAATAGTGTTTCAAAAGCAACCGCTAGGAGAGAATAACCGAAAGGTTGAAAAATTCAATTGTTTGACAGAAGTGGAGATTTGGAGCAGGAACAACCTATGTTTTGATTGGCTCATAATTGGATCAATTGGCTCATAGAACAAAATAAATAAGCAAATTAATGCAAAAGATGAATTGCCTAATTTGATAAATATTATGCGGGGGGAAATGGTGTTTGTGGGTCCGAGGCCGGCGCTTTATAATCAGGATGATTTAATGGCATTACGCTTGGCGGCGGGAGTGGATATTTGAAGCCAGGGATAACGGGCTGGGCGCAGGTAAATGGTCGGGATGAGATATCTATTGAGGAGAAAGTGAGGTTGGAAGAGGAGTATTTGAGGAGGAGGTTTTGTGGTTTGATTTTAGGATTGTAGTGATGACGATTGTTAGAGTGGTGAAGGTTGATGGAGTAAAACATTAATTCCGGGTCAGGCCCGGAATGACAGGGTGATATTATGGATATAACCAGGACTAAGTAGTTCTGGTTTTTTTGTTTTCAGAAAAATTAGACTAGAATTTCATGATTACATAGAGAATCTTCAGTTTGTTTATTTCCAAATAGCGTATTTTAAATTTTATAAAAAATACCAATTCAAAATTTGATTAATACGCGCTAGAAACTAAGGTTGCTGAATTAAATATTTCACCATCATATTTTAATTTAGTTCTTATAAAATCAAATATTTCAATGAACATTACAACAGAGGCGTAAAGTATATCAGTGGTAAAGAAATCAATATGCTTGTTTTTTTCAAATTTGAATTTCCCAATTGATGTATTAAAATTAAAGTCCTTAATTGGTCGGCTGTTTGTATGTAAAGTATTGCGTAAAACATTGAAGAATTGTAAAAATTCTCTATATTTTTTTAATCCTTTAGCTTCTGATTTTTCAATTTCCAAAGAATTTAATACGTAATTATATTTATTGTTAATTCCAATATAGTCAGATTGCAATTTTGCTTTTATGTGTTTCAGATCTTCTTCACTAATTTTCCCTTCAATTAGACCTCTGATTCTATTAAAATGGGCATATTTATAATTATTCACATCATCTTCGGTAGCAATTTTAGAATAGATAATGTCAATAGAATCTTCAAATACAATCCATAAGTTGGATACAATACCCACTTTTTTCAGATCATGCCATGTTTTTATATATTGATCTTCACAAAGGAAACCTAAGTTTGAATAAAGTTTATTTTCTAAAGAACTAGGGAAATAAGGGCTAAGAACCCCATTTTGAAATGGAATGGAAAGCCGCTTCATAAAATAAGGCTCAATCATTCCAGTATAATAATCATTAATTATTTGCATAATTAGGCTAAAATATGTGTTTCGTACGTCGTTGGGTGAAAACCTTTTGGATTCTTTAAGTAATCTGCATTTTTCTTTTTCTTTCCAGATGTCATTAAGGTGTAATAACAAGTTATTTTGTTCTATTCCTTCCATTTTCAATTATTTAAACAATTCGTCTATTTTAACTTCATTTTGAACAAGTCCTACGTAATTCCCTGAATTTTTAAGTCCGTAACTTGTTATCATAGTAAGAAAAACGGTTTTCTTTGTTTTTGACATTTCTTTAAAGATGTCAATTTTTGCTTGAAGTTCTTTTGCGTAAGATTTTGTTATTTCATATTGATTTATTGAAAATTTTATCTCACATAAATTGATACACCTATCTTGACGATCAATTAATAAATCAATTTGTACCCCACTTTCTCCTTGTTTTGGTAGGTAACGCCACATGGATTGTTCTGTATGAACACTAGCGATTCCCAATGCCCTCTTTAGCTGGTTTATATGTTTTAGACATATATTTTCAAACGCATAGCCACTCCAACTAATCCATGATGGAGTTGTTGAATATTTTGCCCAACTGCCAGGCCCGTTTAGCTTACCATTTTCTATGAATTTATTATAAAACAGTGTGTATTCGTCTACTAATTTATAAACACTATCTTTTTTGTTTTTACCAAATGGGGTGTACGTTTTTACGAATCCAGATTCATAAAGCTCGTCTAGTATTTCTGTTATACCTCCTCCAGATTTTAATTTACATATTTCAATAATTTCATTTCTCGATAGGCCTTTCGCTTTTTTTGCCAATGCTTTAATAATATTCATATGTATTATTGCATTATCAAACAATGAATTAAATAAATTTTTAAACTCATCATTTAAAAATCCATCCTTTGTAAAGCAAATTCTATCTATAGCAGCCATAGCACTTTCTCCTTTTTCTATCATTTTAAGATATTGGGGTACACCGCCCATTATCATATATAGCTGGATTATCTGGTATCTATCTAGCATAATTTTCCTATTTTTTAAAAAGGTTTCCGCTTCAAAAAGTGTAAATGGCATAAGTCGCATCTTTCTTGTAACTCTATTGTGGAGCCCGCCCCTATTATTAATTATGTTTTTTATCATCCAAGCGGCAGCTGAACCACAAATGACAACAACTAAGTTTTTTTCTTTTGATGCCCACATATTCCAAAAGTTTTCAAATGCTTGCATAAATCCCGATCGAGATGTGTGCAGCCAAGGAAACTCATCTATAAATAGTACTTTCTTTTCTTTTTTGATTTGAGGTTTTATATATTCTATCAGAATTGCGAATGCATGAATCCAACTTGTAGGTGTTGCAATTGGGTATCCGGTTGCTTTTGAAAGTGCATTCCCAAACAATTCTAACTGTTGGTTAAGTGTAGCGTTGTGAAGCCCTGAAAATTCAAATATTAGTTGCTTAGCAAATGCATTTCTGATTAAATAGGTTTTGCCAATTCTACGTCGTCCATATATCGCAAGTAGTTCTGCTTCTTGTGATTCTAGAATATTTTTCAACTGTTTTTGTTCGGTTTCTCTTCCTATTATCCTTTCCATTTCATTTTTTTATTTGGGTTGTCTAGGGAATTTTATTAAATCTACAAAAAAAAATATGTGTTTTGGCGAGATATCAATTCTTTTTATTTTGCCAAATCTATAAAAAAATATGTGTTTTGGCGAGATATAATTTTTTTATATTCTATCAAATTCGATAATCATTATTAATGCTGATATAATGTTTGTTGGTATTAAGGTATAATCAGGATGATTTAATGGTATTGCGCGTAGCAGTGGGAGTTGATATTTAAAGCCAGGGATAACGGGCTGGGCGCAGGTAAATGGCCGGGATGAGATATCTATTGAGGAGAAGGTGAGGTTGGAAGAGGAGTATTTGAGGAAGAGGTTTTGTGGTTTGATTTTAGGATTGTAGTGATAACGTTTATTAGAGTGGTGAAGGTTGATGGGGTAAAACATTAATTTTTTTATTTTTTTATAAGGGAGACCAAAGCAGAGATGTTCTGGTTTTTTTGTTTTTTAACAGCACGATAGAGGTGTTATTGACATTTCCGCTCATAGCCGCGGGGGCCTAGTTCTTTTCCAATAGCTGAAAAGAACCAAAACGCCACCGCTGCGTCTGATGCTATGAAAGGCAGTGGTTAGGCAGGGTAAATCATTGCCGCACCAGCCAAGGCGGAAGAGAGGTAAGGAAAGGACAGTACTGGCAATCCTGCTAAATAATTACGTTAGTTTTTAATAGTATTATTTTTATAAACTAAAGTCAAGCGCACTAGGATTTTAGGCGTTGTGCATGTCCCCCTCTAGAGGGGGTAGGGGGAGGAAGTTCAGAAAATCTTTTTTTTCTTAACAGCACGATTGTGGTGTTTTTGACATTTCCGCTCATAGCCGCGGGGGCCTTTCCTTTTTCTGTAGAAAAAATGGACCAAGCCGAGGCCCTTCGCCGAGACCATGAGAGCCTTAAAAAAACAATAAACAGATTCGAATAACAGCCACCGCTGCGTCTGATGCTTCCGGATCATTCCGGAAGGACACAGTAATGATTATGGTGTCATCCCGGAATATATCCGGGACGCACCAGCCAAGGCGGAAGAGAGGTGGGGAAAGGACTTGCTGGCAATCCTGCTAAATAATGGGGTTAGATTTTAATAGCATTATTTTTATAAAATAAATACAAACGTGTAGGAATTTAGGCGTTATGCTTTTTCCCCCAGCAGCAGTAAAACAAAAGGCGAAAGAGGGCCTTGCGCGTTTGGGAGGGGCATTGTTTTACCCTTCAGTAAAACGCAGCCCGTGCGCTTTTGGCTTTTGTGTGTGGTGGGTATGAGCCAGCTGCCTTGGTGGAAAAAATGGGCTTTTGTTTCTTTTGGCCTTCAAAAGAAAGAGTATTCAATTTAGTTGTTAACAGCACACTTGTTGTGTTATTGATATTTCCGCTCATAGCCGCGGGGGCCTTTCCTTTTCCAATAGCTGAAAAGGACCAAGCCGAGGCCCTTCACCGAGACCATGAGAGCCTTAAAAAAACAATAAACAGATTCGAATAAATGCCACCGCTGCGTCTGATGCTATGAAAGGCAGTGGTTAGGCAGGGTAAATCATTGCTGCACCAGCCAAGGCGGAAGAGAGGTAGGGAAAGGTTAGTGCTAGTATTCCTGCTAAATAATGGCATTAGGAGGTTATAGTTTTTTAATCCTAACGTCAATTCACTACAGCGTCATTTCGAAAATGCCAGTCTAAACGTGTTATTTAAGATGAGCGTGTGGCATGGAGACCCTGAATCGAGTTCAGGTAGACAAGCTATAAATTAGAGTCAAATGCGGGAGGTGTATCGTCCTAAAAAATACTATTCTTGATTTTACCAAATCATATTTCCGAATTAACTAATTTTATTTTACAAAAAGTGTTAAAAATTATTATACAATTCGGAAAATTTCCGAATTGTATTCTTATATTTGACAAATGAATAACTTAATGAATTTGTCAAAGTTTAGCGATCAGCCTATTAGCACTCAAATACTTCTTGGATTGCTAAAGGGGTATAGTCGGCCCTATGACAAGATTATGGAAATGGTCAATCAGGGAATTATTTATCAACTGAGAAGAGGACTCTATATAACGACTAATTTGGTTAGTACAAACGCTCCCGAGCCTTTTCTGATAGCAAATCATTTATATGGACCAAGTTATGTATCAATTGATTCAGCCCTGTTTTATTGGGGATTAATCCCTGAGCGAGTTTTTGAGATTTCAAGCGTGACACCTAAAACATCGAAAAGATTTATAACTCAAAATGTAGTCTATAGCTTCACTCATTTGCCCTTAGCCTATTATCCTTTGGGTATTCAATCATTACCTTTAACAGAAACTCAGACTGTTTTGATTGCAAGTCCAGAAAAAGCGCTCTGTGATAAAGTGATTACAACGTCTGGAATCAATCTTCGAAGTAGGCAACAAGCTTTGGATTTTTTAGTTGAAGATTTGCGTATTGAAAAAGATCAACTTCGTGAGCTGAACATACGTGAGATGCTAAAGTGGTTGCCAGTTTGTCCAAAGAGAAGTAGTATTAAAATATTAATTGAAGCCATTGCAGGATTATGATAAAGGACTGGATTGAATCATATAAGCCAAAAAATATTCAAGAAACGGAACAAGCCTTGCGAGAAATAATGCAAGAGATTACGCTTGCAGGTTTATATAGGGCTAATTTTTATAAACATGCTGCATTTTATGGAGGTACCGCTCTTAGAATTTTTCATGGCTTGAATCGTTTTTCAGAAGATTTAGATTTTTCATTATTGGAAAAGAATGCTGAATTTGAATTGGAGCCATTTTTTAGTTCTGTGGTAAATGAATTTAATGCTTTAGGGATGCACATATCATTAAAGCAGAAAACGAAATTCAATACATCTAATATAGATTCTGCTTTTTTAAAGTCAGAAACACTCTGGAGCGAGTTAATATTTGAAAGCACTATCCCTCAAATTAAACTTCCATTAAAGCCAAGTATTAAGATTAAAATTGAGGTAGATACAGATCCACCACTTAATTTTGAAACAGAAAATTTATTACTTACAAAACCATTTTCATTTTATGTAAATTGTTTCACCTTGCCAAATTTGTTCGCTGGTAAAATGCATGCGCTACTTTTTCGTAAGTGGAAGAATAGGGTGAAGGGAAGAGACTGGTATGATATGGAATGGTATATCAGAAATGGTGTAGAGCTGAATTTAGAGCATTTTTGCCAGAGAGCAAGTGAAAGTGGTGATTGGTCAGAAAAATCGATCACAAAAAACCAATTATTGGATTTGTTACATTCAAAAATCAATGCTACTAAAATTGAAAACGTGAAAGAAGACATAATCAGGTTTATTCAATATCCGAATGAGTTAGAGATTTGGTCTCAAGACTATTTTACTAAAATTATAAAGAATCTTAAAGTTCAAGAATAGTTTTTTGTTTTTTTACTCCTAAAGTCAATCCACCACCGCGTCATCTCGAACATGCCAGTCAAGATGTGTTATTTGAGATAAGCGTGTGGCATGGAGACCCTGAATCAAGTTCAGGGTGATATGTTATTGAAGTGATTTAAACCGATTCCCCATAATTTCCCAATATTTATCACGACTTTCTTCTGATAAAAACGATACGTCAATTAAATATTTTGCCATTGATTTTTTCTGTTCAAACCGGCTAAAAATATTCTGTATCTGTTTGTTATTCAGCCCCAGGTTGCTACCAAATCTTTCAAAATGTTGACGATTTAATTTTCTTTTCTTTCCTTCTAAGCTAAGTGCCAATTCCTCGTTATCAGATGGATTTGCCAAATTCACATTAAGCAAGTCGTATGCAGGAGATAGCACCCAATTCCCATCCTTTTGGATCATGGAAAAGTTCTTCAAGTGCATATCATTATTGCCAGTTAAAAAGCAAAAAATAACCAGCTCGAAATATTTTAATTGATCCATAAGTGTTTCTGCTGAATATTGTCGCAATGCTTTGCCTATTCGTTCCATTGTACTCTTGTATTTGTCTACTGCTTCAGTAATTTGAAACATATCGAGCATATGGATTTTTTGACCTTCCATGGTTCTGTCAATTCTTTTGGTGATGTATGCTAATTCACCAGAATTAAGCTTTATCAAACTTGATGGAACAATTTGGATACCAAATAGCTCCGCAATTTTCATCGTTAGATGTTCATTTTCTGGCATTTCAGGGTAGTTGCTTGAAGGGGGTTTGAAAATATAATTTCCACCCAATGCTCCCACCACGGTAAGTCTTGTGACATTTTTTTGGTTTAATGTCTCATTAATTAGCGAAAGTGAAAGTTTGGGCTGTACTCCTGGTACGGCGATATGATGAGAAACCACCTCTTTAGCCAACTCATTCATTTCGTTTAAAGAATAGTTTAACATTGGAAGTGTCTTGCTGCCAAAAAAAGCCAGACTACATTTTGGGTGGTAATTAAATTGCTCTTCTGCCAATTCACCATAGCAGTATAAACATTTCTTATTCATTTGCTTGATTTAAAGGTTTTACGCTTACGGCTCCGATGCAATTTTGGCAGCATGCTAATAATAAACCCATTCGATCGTTTGGGTTGATTTTATAATGAGTTTTCGCAACATCCAAAAGCCATCCCTCGGGTATAAGTCCTTCAAAAAAAGGAAACAAGTATTTTTCATAATAGGGATACTTGCTTACTGGCATAGTGAATGTTAAAAATTGATTAGGATGATTATTTATATAGTGTTCATCATATTGAAAAATGAAATGACCTTCATTTGTTTCTGTTAAAATACCAGCCAGTACGTCTTGATAGAATATTTCAGCTGTTCTCATTATCTAAGCTTTTATTTATTTCAATTTCTTTGTAGGCTATAGGTGCCAGAGTATATCCAAACATGGAAAGCACATGGTTTACCTTTTCTAAATTGAGGTTCCCCTTGCCTTGTTCAATTTTTCGGATTACTGTGAGCGCAACACCAGCTTTTTCCGCAAATTCTAATTGCGTAAGTCCAGCTTGTTTTCTTTTTTCTTTGAGAAAGGTACTTAGCAGTTTCATTATATGCTTTTGCAGTTATTTTATCAAAAATAGTCATAATATATCTAATTACATATAATATATTAGATTATGCATATATTATATTTTAAAGCATATAATATTTATTAGTAATGAGAAATTATATTGAATATGTTTTAACCTAACGACAAAAACCACCTTGTCATTATAAACATGCCAATCTAAATGTGTTATTTAAGATAAGCGTGTGGCATGGAGACCCTGAATCGAGTTCAGGGTGACAGGCTATAAAAAAATTCAAATAAATTTAATGCTAGAAATAAGTATTGACTGCAAATTCAAACTGTTCCATAAAAAGAGTTTTAAATGCCGAAATGTTGTTTTGTTCATAAAACAAGAGCATAGCTTTTTTATACTCGATAGAATCAACAGTCCTAAATGAAATTGGGCAATGTTTATGGTGGATTAAACAGGCATTACTGACAATCCTAGCCGTCCTTTTATTGCCATCATCAAATGCTTGTAAATAGGATAAAAGTACCAAAAGTAGCAAGGCCTTTTCAAAAACATTTTGTTTTACATTAACCAAGTCACACATCAGGTTCAAGGCCTCCCTTAATTGATGTTCATTGTCTAATGGTTTATAGTTGGTGCCCGAAATACCAACCCGGTGATTCCGAATATTTCTCTTGATCCCAAGCTCTTTTACAAGTATGCTATGGATGTCTTCAATGCGATTAACTTTTATTGGGTTTAGATAATCTGGATGCATGATTATAAAATCAATGGCTTCTTTATGATTGAGTAACATAACGGCTTCTTCCTTTGTTTTTCCATCTGCTGTCAGCTTTTCTTTTAACAATCTTTCTGTTTCTAGTAGAGAGTAGGTATTGCCTTCAATTTGTGAGGATTTCCAGCTTAAATCAATTGCTAATCTTTCTAATTCATTTTCATATTGGGAAGAACTTAATAAGTTAATGTTGTTTTGAAATTGCTTTTGAAGCAATTGAAGTTTTTCCAATTCACTCTGGCTGAATAATTCAACCTTCGGCAATATCTCACTAATGAGCTTGAAATTAAATGAGGATTGTATTTTGCGGTCATCTATATCTTGGGTGAAATACTCCTCAATGTCAATCTTGCGTATAATTGAGTAAGAAGTACTTAACAGATATTTTGTTCCCTTTCCTTTACCTTCTTTAGAAATATAATTTTGTTCAATGAGGTTATTTAGGCTCCTTTTTATGGTAGCATATCCTTTAGTGCTTGATATTCCATCATATATATCTTTAGAGGAACTTAAAGGATTGTTTTCGAGAAATTCTAAGATTATGGTATCCAAATTTTTCATTTGTGGCTCATTTTTATTCATTATATAGCTCAAAAGATCTTTTTTATGAGCTCTAATATAATAAAAAATGGGCTCTATTTATATTAGAGCTCAAAATAATATTATTTATAGCTCATCTTGTGATTTTTTTTAGCTTTATATGGCTTATGATTGAGCTTTATTTATAATTTTTCAGAGCTTATTTTTTTACGCCTAGTATCAAATCACCACTGTGTGATCTCGAACATGCCAGTCAAGATGTGTTATTTAAGATTAACGTGTGGCATGGAGAACCTGAATCAAGTTCAGGGTGACAGGCTATTAAAAAAGGTCATTATTTATTCATTAATATTTTTTTACCCGAATGAGATTTCTCCACTCATCACGTTCTTATTTAGATCCACTTTCCTAGCTGAGTGTTCGAAATGAGGACGGGTTTCACATTATTTGCTAACATCGCGACAAGCCTGGCATGTTAAAAACGAACGAGCTGGCTGGTACTAGTTGTTACATTATTTTTTATCCCAAATATTTCTTAGATTTAATGTTTTAACATTCAAATTTTAATTGCTTTTTGTTAATTAAATAATTTGTTAATTATCCTATATTTGTCATTTAGAAACCATAAATAGCCTTGTTTAGTCAAATAAATATAGTACCTCGTTGGATCATCTTTTGTCTGGATCTGCTTGTCTGTATTTTTTCTTTAGGTTTTGCCTATTTCTTGAGATATAATTTCAATATCACGGAAATTGATAGCGCTGAATTCAGTCGTAATATTCTATTATTTACGCTACTCAATAGCATTGTTTTCTTGGCTGTTAAGACCTATAGCGGCATTATTCGCTATACCAGTGCGCAGGATTCTTTCCGCATTCTATTTTCCATTATCATCAGCAATGGATTCTTTTTCATTGCCAATCTGCTGCTAGTTAGTTTTGGTCAGTTGCCTTATGTTTCGAATGTTGTCCTGATTATCAATGGTTTAACTAGCTTTCTTTTCCTACTCACCTATCGCGTGATGGTCAAATATTTCTTCATGTACATGAAGAATTTCCGCATGGATAAACGTCGGGTTGTTATTTATGGTGCTGGCGAAATGGGCATTGCTGCAAAGCGTACCCTCGATCATGATACCAAAGTAAATATGGCTCTTATTGCTTTTATTGATGATGATCCACGTAAGTCGGGGAAGTCTATTGATGGTATTAAAATATACCATACTAATGAATTTAGAAGCTTGTTTGCAGAGGAAAATATTGAGGATTTAATTATTGCTAGCCATAATATTCCGCCACAGAATAAAAACAGAATTGTTGATATCTGTCTGGAAAAAGATGTTAAAGTTTTAACCTTGCCACCGGCACGTTTTTGGATTAATGGACAGCCTAATGCTAAGCAATTACAGCAAATAAAAATTGAGGATCTTCTGGAAAGGGAACCTATTGTGATTCACAATGATATTATTAGCAATCAGATAAAAGGGAAGCGTATTTTAGTAACAGGAGCTGCAGGTTCTATTGGCTCTGAAATTGTACGTCAATTAGTCAAATTCCATCCACAAATGATTGTTTTGAACGATCAATCGGAGAGCCCCTTGCATGAATTACAACTCGAGTTAGAAGAAATGAATCTCGAGAATAATTTCCATACTTATATTGGTGATGTGCGAGATAATTGTCGCATGGATTTACTATTCCAAACCTTTAAGCCACATTATGTCTATCATGCCGCAGCTTATAAGCATGTGCCTATGATGGAGCATAATCCTTCGGAAGCGATAAGAACGAATGTATTGGGAACCAAAACCATTGCTGATCTTTCTGTAAAATATGGGGTAGATAAATTTGTGATGATCTCTACCGATAAAGCAGTAAATCCAACCAATGTGATGGGTGCTTCTAAGCGTATTGCTGAGATTTATGTGCAGTCGCTTTTCAACTCTTTTAGGGAAAAAGGAAGCACCATTTACTCCAATGGATTAAGTCATTTGAACGATAAAGAAGGCGAAGTAAAAACTAAATTCATTACCACCCGCTTCGGGAATGTATTGGGATCTAATGGTTCGGTAATTCCGCGTTTTAAGGCGCAGATTGAGCGTGGCGGACCGATAACCGTAACTCACCCAGATATTACACGTTATTTTATGACCATTCCGGAAGCTTGTCGCTTAGTGCTTGAGGCTGGTTCAATGGGCGAGGGTGGCGAAATTTTTATTTTTGATATGGGCGAGTCGGTGAAGATTGTTGAATTAGCCAAGAAAATGATTCGTTTAAGCGGTTTGGTGCCAAATCAAGATATTACCATTGAATATTCGGGCTTAAGACCAGGAGAAAAACTGTACGAAGAGCTATTAAATGATCTTGAAAATACGAAGCCTACACATCATGAAAAAATCATGGTGGCACAAGTGAGGGAATATGATTTTCAAACAGTGAGTGCTTCCATCGCTAGTTTAATAAAGGTGAGTACGCAGTATAAAGATCGCCGGGTGGTTATGATGATGAAGGAGCTTGTCCCAGAGTTTAAGAGTAATAATTCCATTTATGAGGAGTTGGATGGGGTAATTATTCCCGTATTGGAAGAATAAGTTTTTTCCTATTGCTATTCATTTATATCAAACAACAATAACATTAAATTTATATGTCGAGAATCAAATTTGTTGTTTTTTTAAGCCTATTTGTTACTTTTTCTGCCTTCTCTCAAAGCATCCCATTAGGCACTCCAGCCGTGGATGATTATTTGCGAAGAGCCCAATTAAGTGGAGAACTGAACCCTAATCTTTCTTTTACGGTAAGGCCCACCATGCCTTTTTCTGTAGATACTATTTCGGCTGAAAATTTCAATAATTTATTTTTACCCATGAGCCTTAGCTCTGAAAGATCAAAGAATAGAAATGGATTACATATACTCCCTGTTTCTTTGCTTCAGCGTTATAACAGTCATCCGTCTTATCATATGAATGATGGAGCTATGATTCCCGGTAAAGGTTATCAATCGCTTATTTCTGCTGGTGTTTTTGCAAAATTAGGTCCGATAAGCCTGCAATTAAGACCGGAATATATTTATGCGGCTAATGCCGATTTTAATGAGTTTAAGTCGCATAATGGGTCATCAGACCTACCCGTTCGTTTTGGAGAGGATCCCTATTCCAAATTATTATGGGGACAAAGTAGTTTTCGTATAAGTTTTGATCCTGTTTCTCTTGGGATATCGAATGAGAATTTGTGGTGGGGTCCAGGGATTAAAAACTCCTTATTGATGAGTAATAGTTCCACAGGATTTAAGCATTTAACCTTGAATACTACTCGCCCAATAAGAACGCCAATTGGTTCTTTTGAGACTCAAATAGTAGCAGGAAAATTGGAGGAGTCTGGTTTTTCAAATGTGAGGAGCGAAGATTGGAGATATTTATCAGGTATGGTTTTGAGCTATCAGCCACGCTGGCTGCCTGGAATATTTGTAGGTTTTTCCCGTGGTTTTCAAATTTATAGCAAAGAGAACGATGGTAGTTTTGGCGATTATTTTCCAGTTTTTCAGGCTTTTCAAAAAAAGAATACAAATGAGGATGCAAAGGCAAGAGACCAAGTTACCTCATTATTTGCACGTTGGTTATTTAAAGAATCAAAAGCTGAACTCTATTTCGAATATGGCTTAAACGATCATGCTTATGATTTACGTGATTTCCTTAATGCTCCAGAGCATGCTAGAGTATATACCTTAGGAATGAATAAGCTCGTTTCTTATCAAGGCAAAAAGGATGAGTTTATACAAATAGCTTTCGAGCTTTCACATCTGGAGCAATCTATTGATCGTATTGTTAGAGATGCGGGTGAATGGTACACCCATAGTCAGGTATATCATGGATATACCAATCGTGGTGAGGTTTTGGGAGCAGGTATTGGTCCGGGGGGTAATTTCCAATCCCTACAAGTAAGCTGGGTTAAATCATTAAAGCAAATAGGACTACAATTTGAGCGTTATGAGCATAATGGAGACCTTGCAAATGCCTATGGATTAGGTCAGTGGGTAGATTTTAGTGCTGCTGCACTTTCCACATGGGATTATAAAAACTTCCTTTTGAATGCTAAATTACAGGCTATACAATCGGTTAATTACCAATGGCTGTCGGGCCCTTATGGTTCGCCAAATAAGAATGCCTTTCATATCAATGCCGAGCTTGGAATAATGTATAGGTTTTAAACATTAAGAGTCTGATGGAATATACTAAAAATAAACGAGATTACCAAATATCTCTAAGAAGGGGCTTTATAGGATATTCTATACTATTATTCAGCATCTTTTTTTTGATGTCTTGCAAAGGATTACAAAAAGATACGGTTGTATATTTTAATGATTTTGAGGGAGAGTTACTTACCAATATTACAGATGGTAAGGTTGAGAAGTACAATGGGACTAAAGTATTGGGAAGATATTCTCAACATGGTTTTACTTTAAATTTAAAGGACTTGCCAGTTCATAACATGATGCAAATAACTTTTGATTTGTACATTCATGATACCTGGGATGGTAATACTGTGAAGCCCGAGGGTCCGGATATTTGGATTATGAATATTGATCGTTGGAGTGCCGTTTATGCAACATTTGCCAATGGTTTATTTACAGACTACAGGCAATCTTATCCTGTTTTGCAGCCCAATTATGATCCTAATACAGGCTTTTTATTTATAAACAATAAGCCCAATAGTAATGCGATTAAAACTGACCTACCGGGTGCATGTAAATTAAGCGATAAGAAAGGAGGGACAAGTATGTACCGAATTACTCGTACCATTGAGCATCATGAGAGTAGTTTTGAATTGGGTTGTTATGCCCAGTTAGAAGACTCAGATTTGCCTAATAAAAACTGTAATGAGAGTTGGTCTGTTGACAACCTTAAAATAATGACCATTGAACTTAAATAGCTTTATGCCACTAAATAGAGTTTGGAATTTTTTGCTTTTGATGCTATTCGCTTCTTTGGAGGTATTTAGTCAGACATTACCTGTTGGCACTCCCGTATTGGAGGATGCCTACCGTAGATCACAATTATTGGGTCAAAGCGATTCACTTAGCTCATTTACTATCCGTCCTATTTCTAATGATGGAAATCAATTTATGGAGACTAAAGCTTCAGTTGATAGTGTAAAAAAGGTTTTAGATCTTTTGTATATCAGTAATAAGTATCAATTCCATGGAGGCAAAGGTGTTATTCGTTTGCTTCCTATAACTTATCAGCGTCAGTATAATTCGCTACTTCCTTATGGTTGGAATGATGGAGCCATGATTCCATCAAAGGGAATTCAAACGCATTTAAGTACGGGTGTTTATGCTCAATATGGTCCATTGAGTATTCAACTTAAACCAGAGTATGTCAATGCTGAAAATTTGGAATATGATGGTTTTGCAGCAGAGCAATTTGATATAGTTTGGGCAAATTATTATGATAAATATTATAATGTTTCTGAGATTACTGATCGTTTTAACGATGAGGTTTATAATAAGTTGAATTGGGGTCAGTCAAGTATTCGCTTAACATTTGATCCTGTTTCTATTGGTTTATCTAATGAGAATTTGTGGTGGGGACCAGGGCATAGGAATTCCTTAATTATGACGAATAATGCACCGGGATTTAAGCATATAACATTAAATACCTCTCGTCCTGTTCAAACCAAAATTGGTTCATTTGAGGCGCAAATTATTGCAGGTCGGCTAGAAAATTCGGGTGTTTTACCTCCGGAAGTTAATCGAGTTTATGAGCAACAGGCGCTATATATTCCGAAGCGCGATGATTGGCGTTACCTTTCGGGATTGGTTTTTACTTTCAATCCGAAATGGACTCCGGGACTATTTATTGGAGCTAGCCGAGTTTCGCAGATGTATAATCAGGATTCGGGTAAGAGTCCCGCAGATTTTTTACCACTCCTTCAGCCTTTTGAAAGTAAATTGGCAGCAGAAGCCAGAGACCGCTATTCTACGCTCTTTTTTAGATGGGTATTAAAGGAGGCACATGCTGAGATTTATGGCGAGTATGGCCATCAGGGTAAAAAGTCTTTTGGAGATTTCTTGAAGGAGCCTGATAGAAATGCAGCCTATATGTGGGGCGTAAGGAAATTATTCCCTTGGAGCAGAAGACGTGCTGAATTTTTGCAAGTGTTTTTAGAGTTCACAGAATTACAACAAGCTTATGTACCTGTTAAGGGTGGATGGTACACTAGCACTAATATCCGACAAGGATATACGCATAATGGGCAGGTGCTAGGTGCTGGAATTGGTCCCGGTAGTAATTTGCAAACCCTTAATATTAGCTGGGTGAAGGGCCTAAAGCGTATTGGTGTTCAAGGAGAACGCTATCTCCACAACAACGATTTTTATTATCAGATGTTTATCAATCCGCCGGATTATAGAAAGCATTATGTAGATATGAGTGCTTCTGCATTTCTAGATTGGGACTTTAAAAACTTTATTCTTAGTGCAAAAGGGACTGTGGTACGTTCATTAAACTATCAATATGTTTTATATAATAGACCAACGGCATATTTTGTAACTGGCTGGGATCGAATTAATTATCAAGCGAGTTTTGGTTTAACCTATCGCTTTTAATTCTATTCTTTTTTATATAAATCCAATAAATACTTGCAGCAATAAGTATTAAAATTTCGCATGCGATAGTAGCAATGGCTGCTCCTAATGCGCCATAGTTAGGTATGAGGAAGAAGTTTAATGCGATATTAATTAGGATCATGATTAGGTTTAGCAGAACCAAGAATTTGACTTTTCCGATGGCTACCAGGTTATTGCTGATAGAGCCGTAGATAAAAACAATTGCCAAATACCAGACTAATACCTTAAATGTGGGGATAGATTGATCATATTTTAGCTCAAAGAAGAATTTAAAGATGATATCTGAGCCTAGGAATAGAAAGCTGCTTAGCAATATACCAATTCCGCCTAAATAGTAAAGTGCGATATACTGAATACGATTGAATTTATCTTTTTGCTGTGAATACTTAGCTAAGCTTGGGAAAATGGCAGTCATGAATGCCCCTGAGATGAACATGAAAGGATAAATAAAGCGTGTTGCCCCCGAATAATATCCTACCTCTGTGCTGCCCACCATTTTTTCTAGCATAACAATATCAATTTTATTATAAATGATATTTGCGGCCATTAAAACAGTGAATAATAGTCCCTGTTTAATAAATGAAAAGCTTGATGAAAAGTCAATTTTTATTTCAAATAAATAGGAGAATTCTTTTTTTAGCTTGGTATAAATTAAGAGAAGTGAAAGAACAATGCAGTTGATAAATCCTAAGAAAATAAAATATTGAAGTGGGGCTTTATAGTAAATCCCAAAGAGCATAAATAGTAATTTTAAGGCGCTCAGAGTAATGTCTTTATAAAAGACAAGGTCTTTTCTGTCCGATGCAATAAGAATGGCAAGCATGGGCGCAAACAGGCTGCTAGCAACCACGCTCAAGCCGAAGACAATAAGTAAATAGAAATCTGTGGTCGAATTTGTGGTATAACTGAATAATACAATTAAAAGGAGCATAATCGCACTGATTAGTATTTGTGCTGATTGTGCTTTGGAGTAGATACTTTGAATTTTATCGGGATTCTGACTACTTTCTTTAATGATGTGCTGAGTAAAGCCACCATCAGCGAAAAAGGCAAATATTGAAATAAACTCGATGATATAAATGTATTTCCCATATTCAGGGATGGGGAGGTATCGCATCAAAAATACTAAACCGATAAAGCCTAGTACTTGTACAATCATGCTTCCTGCTACATATACCGCCGAATTTTTCAGTAATTCTTTTTGCATTAGCTATTCAGTTTTTCGGCTAGTTTTTTAACAATTTTAGTCCACACGAAATTATTCATCGAAAAATCCCTAATGGCTCTAAATTTTTCTTCAGATAAATAATTTGGAGCGATACTTTTTTGTATTGCCATAGCAAAGTCTTGTGCAGTGGGTTCAGCAATTATTCCGTACTGGCCATTTTCAGTAATGTGCTTAGCACTTGATACGGGGCTAGTTATGATGTGGTTTCCAAAGTAAAGTGCTTCTGGAAAGGCGATAGGGAAGCCCTCATGTCTGGAGCTTAAACAAAATATTTTAGCTTTATTATACCAATCGAACAATTCAAGCCTATCGCTAATGTTTCCAGTGAAAATCACTTTATCTTTTAGCTGAGGAAGCTCTTGGAAAAAAGTATTTATATGTGATTTAAATTCTTCTTCAATTGGCCCTATGATATACACTTTCCAATCCTTTAAATCGATTAATTTTAATGCATCAAGAAGTAATTCGGTGTTTTTCTGATCTGTTCCAATTCTTCCTACTGTTAGGATGATATTTTCTTTCTCTTGATATGGCTTAACTAAAATTTCTTGTTGTATGGATATATCATCTATACCATTGGGAATACAGATGAGTTTATCTTTTAATTCGGGATAAACTTGAAGCAGATATTGTTTTGCATCTTCACTTTCAACGGATAGGATATCAGTGAATTTAAAAATCCAGCTTGTAAGAATCTGAAGAAAATAGTTTTTGATTTTATAATTGGAGAAGAAAAAGGAGTTATACTTTTTAAAGAAGAGGATATCCATATCTAGTTTGATATAAGATTTACCTTTAGGATTAAGCAATTTATAGATAAGAAGATAGAGGAAATTCCCTTTTTTAAAATGGAATAGATTTAATACATCGATTGTTTTTGAGTGGGATAATAGATAGCTTAAAATGCCAATCTCAAAATAAAATATTCGTCCTTTTTTGGGGATCAATGTTAATTCTAAGCCTTTTACTTCTTTATTTAGAAAGCTATAACTTTCGGTATTTTTATAGCTCACAAGATTGGAATGAAAGCCCTCTGTTTTAAACATAAAATAGGGAAGCTGACCTACATCTTTAACGAGGTGAAAGTTCTCCGCATCGGTAAATATAGTTGTAAAGGTTTTTTTTTGCTTCATCTATAAATTAGCCCCAAAAATGTGTGCATTAAAATTGAAAAAAGGGAAAGCTACCAATCAAAATTTTTCATTTTCTTTCAAAGCTACGATTTCTTGTTAATTTGTAAGAGGTGGATGTGAGGCTTTTTGTTTGGCATTATTCTATCAAATGTGCGCTGATATTTTTGATAATTAAAGGTATTTTTGTTTTTTAATAAATTTTATTCTGTTTTTACCGCTTATTGCTGAAATGATGAAGAGTGAGCCGCCATCTTTTATTTATCCACCAATTTCTGTTGCCATAGCAACTTATAATGGAGCAAAATATCTTGAGGCGCAGCTTGATTCTATACTTTCTCAAACGCTAAAACCTGCCGAAATTATTGTTTGTGATGATAATTCTACTGATGGCACTCAAGAAATTCTTGAAAAATATCAGTCGAGGGGTGATTTAAAATTTTTTGTCAATGCCGAACGATTGGGCTTTATTGGCAATTTTAAGCGTGCGGTATCGCTCACAGCTCCTGAAAATTATATCGCTTTATCCGATCAAGATGATATTTGGCTAGACACTAAAATTGAGTCGGCGGCTAAGCTTTTACTCAAAATTGATGAGGTAAATAGGCCAAGTATGGTTTATTCCGATTTGGTTCTTGTAGATGAAAACTTAAACGTCTTAAATCCATCTTTTAGGGATGAGTTGGGTCAGAGTACTTATAAGCACTGCTTAGAAACGCTTTTATTTGGTTGTTTTGTAAATGGCTGTACCATGTTGATGAATCCTAAAATGAGGGCTTATTTTCCTAGTATTCCGGAGCAGGGGACTTTAAATCATGATACTTGGATGTCATTAATTGCTTATACTTTTGGGAAGGTATCGGTTGTGCCAGAATCTTTGATTTTATATCGAAAGCACACTAATAATGCTACTGATTTAGTCAGTTTAAGTAAAATGACTCGGTTCCAAAGATTATGGCATGAGGTAAAAAGGTCCTTCAAGCAAAATGATCTTTTTGAAGATCAGATTAGTTTTGTTGCAGAATTTTATCAGGCCTTTAACAAGGAGCTTAGTCAAGAACAGGACCTTTTACTTCAAAAATTCATAAAGTTGAAGGCTAAGTCCTATTTAGAAAAGAAAATTGCCTTGAGAAGTTTTTTTCGTGGTAAATGGAAGTAATTTAAAGCTTTGATGAATTAGATTTTGTAATCAAAACATAGAGGCAAGCAATTAATCCCATAATCATCATCCCATAAACTATTGATTTTAAATATCCTGTTCTGTTCTTTAAAAGGGGGAGTTCAGGTTCATCAACTATTTGAAATGTAGGGGTTTCTTGTAGGAGCAAGGTGCGACTTACCTCCAAATTTTTTACTATCTCTGTATAAATTGATTGTAGCACAGTTTTATCTCTCTGCTTTAATTCGATGTTTACATTTTGTGTAACATAGGCAGGATTTTTATCAAGCATAATTTCATTTGCTGCTATGGCCGTATAGGTTTTACGGTTTAATAAGTTTTCGATGCTATCGGCACGTGCTTGCAAGCGATTAATATTGTTTTTTTGACGCTTGGTCTTTGTTTCAATATAAAAATTGGTTGCCTGATCAATTAATCTTAAAGTAAATAGCTGCGCAACTTTTTCATTGTGCATGGTTACTGAGGCTTCGAAGAAGCTTAGTTTTTTATCAGTTTTTCCAACGGCAAGTTCTTTTTCTTTGATTCTTAGGATGATTACTTGCAGCAAACTATCTTGTAATCTTGAATATGAATCTGGGTTGGCTGGGAAGTTAATGGCTGTACCATTATTATACTTATCGCCCCAGGTCTGACTTAATTTTGCTGTTTTAGCGTATTGATCGGCAATGGTGATATTGCTTTTCTCATCATAGGGGCTAAGCAGCGTATTTTTAATCATTTTATTACTTCGAAGTAATTGCTGAACATTGTCGCCAGCAAGCACTCCTCCTGTTCCAGAAATCCCACCAATATCGAATCCTAATTGCCCGGCAAGTCCAGAAATTAATGATCCGCTACCACCTTTGGCTTCCTCTACAACAAATGAAAGTTTTGCGGTATAGCTAATTGGTTTTAGCCAAGCATAAACTATTCCGAATACAGCTCCTAAAATAGAGATAGCTATGATTTTAAATCGAGATTGCCATAAGTAAAGAAAATCTGCCTTTCGTTTTTCAAAGATATCTCTGAATGAAAATTCAGGTTCATATGGGTATATTTCCTTACTCATTTTATTTATTTAAAATTGCGATAAGTCCGATAAGTGCCGTCACAGCCGATGTGATGCCAGATATTTCGGCAAAGCCGAGTCTGAATTTACTATTTGGATTCCTCTTTGGGACAGTAATTGTACTTCCAGGTTTAACTGCAGGATAGGTTCTGAAAAAGAGGAAGTTATTTACTGGCTTGTTCAAGCCATTTGGATATTGAACATAGGCTCCTTTCATGAAAGCATCTTCCGTTGCTCCACCAGTAGAATTAATGTAGTATTTAAACCTTCGCCCTTGATAACTGATGTATTGAGGATTGCTAACGGCACCAGAAACCTTTACAAATGAGATTACTCGAGGCACATATAGACTATCGCCAGGTAGTAAGATCATGCTTTCTCGCGCTCTTGCATCTAAATTGCTTTTACTTAAATCAAGATCTACTCTAATTCCATTTCTATAAATTTGTGTACTCTCTAAAGAACCGTAAGGGTTAATTCCGCCAGCTCTTTCTAAGAAATCTAATGCTGTTTCATCACGCTTTTGTACTGCATATTCTCCTGGGAATAAAACTTCACCAGTTACGCTAATATTACCTAGAGGTCTGAAATTTACGAGTCGCGGAACATTCACATAATCCATTGATTGAAGCTCAATATCTGCCTCAGCTTTATCAATATTTATATTGAATGTTTCTACCAGTTGATTTGCTACGCTATCAGATTTGTTTTTTATGATTCTTGATATTTCAATATTATGACCCGCCGCCTGCTCGTTTAGTCCGCCAGACATGGCAATTAAATCCGAAAGTTTCATCCCTTTACGGAAGAGCACTCTTCCTGGGTTTCTCACATTCCCATTAATAACTACGTACTGATCGCTTATGAATTCAGATATGCTTTGAATAACAACAGAATCTTCTCTAAGTAGGGGAATATCTTTTAGTCCTTTAACAATTTCAGAAGGTTTGAAAGAAATTAGTTCTTTATCTAAGTTAGGGAGTGTTCTTTTGATGTAGGCACTTTCTAAATAGGCGTCTTCTGTTAAGCCTTCGGCTTTTTTCAAGAGTGCTGAAAGGCTAAAGCCGGCACTTAGCTCATAAGTCCCTGGTCGGTTTACTGCTCCTTGTAAATTAACTCGGTTTGCGTATCTGTTTTGAATTGAGCCAATGTGTATGATATCTCCATTTTTAGGTACAAAATTGCTGAACAAATTGGCAGGAACATCTTTTACTTCTCTTTCCTTTTCATTTATTTGATCAATTTTAGCAATGCTTTTGTAGGCTATATCTGTAAAACCACCCGCATATTGAATTAAGTCATCCAATTGCTCTTCAGCTTTTAGCTCATAAATTGCTGGTCTTTTTACCTCACCTTTAATGGCTACTCTCTTTTTGTAAATAGGGAAATTGATAACATCTTGATCTTCAAGGCGTATATTTCCTTCCATTAGTCCTTTTTGTAAAAAAGTATAAAAATCGACTGTCTTATAAATTTTGTTATTTCTGATAATTTCGATATTTCTTAAAGAGCCATTTATTGCTGGTCCGCCTGAATGATAAAGAACATTAAATAGTGTTGCTAAGGAAGTAATTGTATAAGAACCTGGTGTTTTAACCTCACCTACAAGAGTAACTTTTATTGTTCTTGGGTTTCCTAAATTTATGCTCAGCTGACTTTGACCGCTATTTAATGCGGGATAGACAGTAACCATTTTCTTTTTTATAATTGATGTTGCTTGCTCAATGGTAAAACCATTTAAAAATACTATGCCAGCATAGGGAATTTGAAGTCTGCCCTCCGGACTAATTTTTGTGCGGACGCTACTTTCATTGAGTCCGGTTAGTAAGATGATTAATTCATCTCCTGGACCCAGAATATAGCCTTTTGGAGTTGCAACATTAAAGTCGGGGTCAAATTTGATGTTTGTTTGGTTAAAGAAATCGGTTCCAAAAATGCTTAAATCAGAAAACTGATCGGTATTTACAGGAGCGATAGCCTTTGGTTTTTTAACCATATTTAAGGTGTCTCTACTAAAGTCAATATTGTCTTTTTTGTTTATTTCAGAGATTTTAACGCCACCTTTATTGAGTCCAAGCACATTAATTCTTTCTTTAAAAAGATTAATTTCTATTGGATCCATACCTTTTTGCTCCAAAAGTTTGTAGGCGTCTTTTTCAGTTAATCCAAGGTCTTCTATTTTTTTCCATGCCTCTGTAATTTGAGAATCTGAGAGCTGGTTTACTTTAATAGCTTGAAGTTTATCGAGCGATATATTTTGGGCTAAACCTTGTTGAAAGGAAAAGATAAGACCAGTTAAAAGTATAATTATTAGAGCTTTGATTCTCATGCAGACTTTTATAAAATTATAGAAATATTACAAATATAAATATTTAATACAATAAGCACTCTTGCTTAAATTTAGCAATTAATAACAAACAACAGTTTTAAAAGCCGTATGATATTCCAAATCTGAATTCGTTAGGGATAGCCTTGGGTTGAAGATTTGGGCGAATAATACCTGCTTGTTTGAAATAAGTGGCTCTTAAATTAAGTTCATTTAATAATTGAAATTTCACTTCAACTAATAATTGTTTTTGAGGAACGTAATTATTGGCAAGAAATTTAGGTTGAGGCTCGGCATAATATTGATCTTCGAGGCTTCCATCTTCGCCTTTACGGATATAATCATATTGTACCCGGGTACTTAAGCGGGCGATAGGATTATACTTGAACCACAGGGTAAATCGATCTGCATTTTGGCCTATCCAGTCGCCAAGTGTATAATTCTGATTGGTATAATTTTGTGCCGGGATTAAATTTTGGTAAACAAATGGGTTGATTCTTGCATACTCTGTCCCCAAAGTGAGGTAAGGAATAATAAGATCTGTTATTGATGCGCCAAAATTAAAGCCGATTTGATTTCTGTTTTTCTGACTATTAAAAGCTTCAGAGATTCTTATTTCATCAATAAAAAGACTAGAATAAAAATGAGTGTTTTTAATATGGTTTCTTGATGAAGCTTGAAAGAAAAACTGACCATTGGAGCCTGAATTTATACGATAACGACTAGAATATTGGTCGTAAGCTTTAAAGAACATCAGCGGAATGAGGTAACCTGCATCAATTCGATCACTATAAATGATAGATTCACCGATGCTTAATGATAAGCCTTTTGTTGGGAAAAAGTTTAAGCTATGTGTGGCCATAAATTTATGGACAAATAGTTCTCGCTCAGTCCCATAAATATCGTTTCCTTTGCCGTATGTGCGGTTAGAATCAACAATTGCAGATTGCAGCCAAGCATGTGCATAATGAAACTTAAGCCATTTTAATGGTTGATAATCTAGTCGTATAAAGGGGTAAGCCGGTGCTTTATCCGACATTACTATCCTGCCACTTTCTCCATAGCCCCATAATAAATTATCATGCCCGATACTCATTGAGCCATTTTGCCAAGCATAGGTTATATTTCCTCTGAACTTGGTATAGTTAAGAATTTTAGGGTTTTTATCGACATTTTCAGTCTTAACTATTCCACCTTCATTATTAAATTGTTTGATGGTGTCGATACCAGTTCCAGTTTCGGTATTATCAGTAAAATAGGTTTGGAATGAGAAGTTTTTCCCAGCATGTCCCCAAAATTTGAGTCCGTTGCTTTGCTTGATAATGCTCTTTTCTAGTCCCTGTGTAGTTTCTAAGCCGATAACTGCATCAGCCCTCAGCAAAAAATCATTTTTTTTAATGGATAGCATTCCCAATCTATTATTGGCATCTTTTTTAAAAAAGTTTGTCTGCTCTTTCATTTCAGGCTTAAATTCTGAAAATTCTTGCTCATAAAAAGCGAGTTCCTTTTTTTCGGTGTTAGTGAATTTATGGGAAGAGTCTCTAAGAATGGAGAGGCTTTGAGAAATATTCTTTCTGCTTAGAGGGAGAATAAAATCTGAAAGCTCAATATATCCTTTTTGTGATTGACGGGTTAGGAAATCATGTATGGGATGTTTGGGGTTTTCCCAAACAACTTGAGCATTTAGTTCATTAGTATTGGTTACTATCAGAGAAACTAATAGAAAAAAGATAAAAAATAATTGCTTTTTAATGTTAATAAGCATTTTGATCCCCTTTTATTGTCAGAATGATAGTTTGCAATATAATTTGACAGTCGAGCCAAAATGTCCAGCTGTGGATATAATAAAGATCATAATTAACTCTCTTTTGCATGGAGCCTGGAGCTGAAGTTTCCCCTCTACATCCATTAACTTGTGCCCAGCCAGTAATTCCTGGTTTTACCAAGTGTCGGAGCATATATTTATCTACATGTTGAATGGACGATATATTTAGTGGGGTTACATGTGGTCTGGGACCAACAACAGACATATCGCCTTTAAGAACATTCCAAAATTGTGGGAGCTCATCGATGTTTAATTCTCTAAAAATTTTCCCTAGAGGGGTGATGCGGCTATCGTTTTTGGTAGCTTGTAAAAAGTCGCCATTTTCATCTGTCTCCGGACTCCCATGGTGCATTGTTCTAAATTTGTAGCAATTAATTTTCCGATTATTTAGTCCCCATCTTTCTTGTTTAAAAAACACGGGGCCTTTAGAACTTAGTTTAATTAATAATGCAAAAAAGGGCATGATCCAGATACCGATGAATATGAAAAATGCAATAGAAAATGCGATATCAAAGCTTCTTTTCAGCAATTTATTTCCCCATCTATCTTGAGGTAGGGAACGAAAATTGATTACTGGCAATAGCCCTATGGTATTAATGCTGATGTTACTTGATGCATAGAGGTAGAGATCTGGAATAATTCTTACTCTTTTAGCATGATAATCGCAAGTTTCTATGCAGGCACTAATTTGTTCGTGTTGTGAATTCGGTAAAGCAATAATTACCTCATCTACCGTTGTTTCGCTTAGTATGGTATTTAAATCACTTATTTTTCCGAGGTATTTGGATCCATTGAGTTTTGTATTTTCATCATCAATAAATCCAATACATTTATAGCCATAATAAGTGTGAAGGTTTATGGTATCATAAAAATCTTTTGCTGAGGGTGTAGAACCGACCAATATGATTTTTTCCTGCAAACGTCCGCTATAAAATACACTATGCAGATATTTTCTAAAAATATACCTAAATAGAATTGTGAGTATAAAGAGAGTTGGGAAGTAAGTGAACAGAAAGTTATTGCTTAATGTGAGTGTATTTCTAAAGAAAAAAAGGAAAGAAGTTAGAACAATAGCAAAGAGAATTAAAGTTACTAAAATATAGATTATTTCTTCTGCAAACCTATTGGATCTGAGGTCTTTAGATAAGCCTGATACCGTTGCTGCGCCGTACCAAGAAATCATTGAAATTAGTATAAAAACGAAAGAATCTTGACTGCTAGTTAGGACTCCATTGCTAAAATAATCCGCTATCAAAAAAGACAGAATGAGTAGAGGAATATCAATTAAATGTTTAAATCCGTTATAAAGAAAATAAGGTCTCGTCATGGAGAATTATGCTCGCGTTTTATTAGTAATATTATTCATTGCTAACTGATAAGCCGTTGTAACAGCATCCCAGTTATATTTATCAGTTAATCCAGAGGCGACTTCTTTTTTAAGTTTTTGCACCAATTCTGGTTTACTTTCAAGTATATTAAAAGCGTAATTTAATGATTTCGTATCCTCATCAAAGAATAGGCCAAGTTCGCCATTTCTTAGCATTTCTTTATTAAATTTTGTATTTAAAGCAAGTATCGAACAATTATTAGACATGGCTTTTAGCATTGCAGGGTTTGTTCCACCAAATTTATGTCCATGAATATAAGTAAAACAGTTTTGATATAAGGCCATAAGTTCCTCATTATCTCGAACATAGCCAATAAAATTAACCCTATGGCCTGCATTTTTCTTTAAAGATTCTGCATAAACATCTTTATAGGGTACATCACCAACTACAACTAGCTTTTTTTGCGAGTTAGACTCTAAATATGCTTTAATAATTAAATCAGCATTATTATCGGGTATTAACCGACCCACAATGAGGTAATAATCGTCTGGGAGAATATTAAAACGGCTTAATAGAGAAGAATCAGCTTTTTTAAAGGCTGGTGCACCATAGGCAATAACTAAAGAATCTTTTTTAAATTCTTCTAAATACACATCGCGCATTGCCTCGGCATCAGTAATTATCAAATCGTATAATTTTGTAGCAAGTTTTGCTGCGAAACGAAAGTATAATGCCCCTAAACCTTTCCATTTTGGCC
The DNA here is from genome assembly GCF_017495225.1 of Daejeonella sp. GTDB lineage: Bacteria > Bacteroidota > Bacteroidia > Sphingobacteriales > Sphingobacteriaceae > Daejeonella. The sequence goes on from NZ_JAFEIG010000002.1 coordinate 78,052, forward strand.
TAAGCCATTCTAATCCATCAACATTAATGATTGTTTTTTTGCCAGTTATTTTAGGTATCCATCCCATTGGTCCGGCAGCTAGATTAACCACCAAAATAACATCTACACTACTAAATGTGGCATGTAGAATAGATAAAAAAGAATGAACTATTTGATTTAATGATTTAGTTTGAATTGTTGGAATATAATGAAGATGAATGCCATTTATCATTACTGGCTTTTTATCAAAAAGGTCTCGCTGACAGTAAATATGTACGTCTACTCCTTTTTTAACTAAACGTTCGCTTAATTCCTTTACAAATGTTTCAAAACCTCCATAAACATAAGGATAGCCGCGCGTGCCAATGATAGCTACTTTCATTCAATTGGTTAAATCACTCTGATGAGGTATTGGTTAAAAGCATCAATGGAATTGTAAACCCATGATTTTTTTGCTATTTTAATTTTTAATAATAAATCAAAATCAGCCTATTCTTCAAAAATATTAAATTATTTGTAAAATGTGCGCTTAATAATTCCTTTTGATATTTATTAAAGATTATTAATCAAAATATCTTGATAGAGGTTTAATATTTTCTTTTTATGGATTTCTAAGGTGAAATTTTGCTCTACTCTTTCGATAGATCTTAATCCAAATATTTGAAGTTGATGTTTATTATTTAGAAAATATTCAAGTTTCTCGAGAAGGTCCTTAGAGTTTTGATTTTCAAATAAAAAACCATTCCAAGCGTCAGAAATTTGCTCTGTAGTGCCTCCTAAATTGGATCCAATAACAGGTAAACCCATACTCATCGCTTCAATAATTACTCCCCCAAATGGTTCAGGTTCGCCTGAAGGCAATACAAAAACATCAAATAATCGATAAAATGGAAGCGGATCATCTAAATGCCCTAAAAAGTGAATGCGATCTTCTAGATTAAATTTTCTAATTAAGTTGTTAAATTCCTCTTTTTGGGATTCATATCCAGGTACATAGTCTCCAATTAGGATTGCTTGAATATTCCTTCCTGTTTTTTGACTTAATAAGCCAATGGCCTCAATTAAATATTCTTGGCCTTTTCTTATTAAACGTATTCTTGATGTGCATCCGATAATAAGATCCGCATCTTTTAATTTATTTTCAAGTTCGGCAGAGGGCTGCGCTACTTTAGGTATCTCTGGGATTTCAAATCCGTTATGAATGGATTGAACGTTTTTGGCCTGTTTAAATTGAATAGCCATTGCTTGGGAAACGCAAACAACTCTATCTGAAAATCTTGTCATGTATGCAGCGTAAAGCGGCCAAAACTTTTTGAAATCGCCAAACCACTCTCTAATGTGCCAAATATGTTTTTTGCCACTTAATTTTGCAGCGAGTGCAGGTGCAGGCACTACTCCAGAATTAGTATGGATGATTTTAATATCATATTTTCTAATGGTTTTTGTTAAAAAGATTAAATTTTTAAAAAAACGCAGGAGGGTGGGTAAAAGATATTTTATTCTAAATGACTTTCGAGTAAAAATATAAAGGCCATCATAAACTATTATTCTTTCAGCCGAAATTAGCTTATTTAAGTTAGTGTATAATTGCCCCATTTCTGGGATTAAAACGAAAACATTATAATTTTCATTTAGAATTTTTGTCAATTTTAGTAATGAACGACTCGCGCCATACATATCTCCACTATGGCCAACTAAAAGGATATTTTGTTTCATGAATTGAATCCAAATTTAGTTTCATGCTGTCTATACCATTCTAAAAAGCAAAATAAATTCCAAACTAAGCGTTTGTTAGTTCCTATTTTCTGCCCTTTGTAATCTGTCCAAAGTTGCGCAATTTTTTCAGTAACCAAATAGGGGTTATTTTTTAAATTTTCATTTGAAAATAAAAAGCTTGAAAGGTCTGATAGGCTCGAATTTAACCACTTATCATTGGGAGTTAAAAATCCATGTTTTGGCCTTTGAGAAATTGAGTCTGCTATTGAAGCAGGAAGTTTCTTTTTTAAGAGCTGTCGTAAGTAATTTTTTGATTCGAAATTATGCGAATTAAAATGCCTAGAAGAGCTTAGTACAATTTCTATAAGCTCATGGTCTAAAAATGGGGTACGTGCTTCTACGCTACATGCCATCATCATGCGATCGGTTTTTACCAATAAATCATCTGGAAGCCAAGTAAGAAGATCAAGCATTAAGCTTGATTCCAATTTACCTGCTTTCTTATGAAATTGATTTAAAAAACTATGAAATTGATTCTCATAATTACCTATTTCTCGATTTTTTCTATTTAAAAATTGTTTGCCTAAATCGGGACTTATAATTGAGGTCCAGCGGGATGTTCCAATATCCTTTTTAAATGAATTGATGCTTTTTAGTTTATTTTTAATTTTATCGAATTTGTGGATTCCTAAACTAGAGATTACATTAAAAATTTGCTCTGCTCCTTCAAAAGGCAGCTTCCCAAGTCCGTAATAATATTTTTCATATCCGTAATGTTCATAACCATGAAAAAGTTCATCTGCACCTTCTCCCGATAAGACCACTTTGACATGTTTACCTATCGATTTGGAAATGAGATAGGTGGGTATCATTGCCGAATCACCAAAGGGCTGATCGGCATGAAACACAGATTGCGAAAAATTGTCGGCGCTTATATCCTCTAGATTGAGACTAATTAAATCAATATTGAGTGCAGAACTAACTTGTTTGGCATAGCTTGATTCATCTATATTTTGGTCTGAAAATCCAACATTAAAAGATTTAACTTTTGTTTGAGATAATTCAGTCATGTAACAAGCTAATAATGAAGAATCTACTCCTCCACTAAGCAAAAGCCCTACATCAACATTGGAAACGAGTCTGTATTTTACACTTTGTTCAATCAATTGATCAATTTCATCTAGACTGGGTATTTGTTTTCTAGTTCCTACATGATCAAGCATGTCCCAATAGACAATTGATTTTTTTTGTTTGGTTTTCAGGTTATAAATTAAAACTTCACCTGCTTTTACTTGATTAACGTTTTTATAAATGCTTTGTGGACTAGGAATATATTGAAGGGATAAGAAGTTGAGTAAACTTTCTTCATTTATTTCTAGTGGGATATTTTTAAATGCATGAAAGAATTTGACTTCAGAGGAGAAAATCAATGTTTCTTCATTTTCATAGATGAACAATGGTTTTTTCCCTATTCTATCACGAGCAAAGATTATTTCATTTTTTTCTTGATCGTAAATAACAAGGGCAAACATTCCTCGTAATTGCTTGCAAAAATCTGCCCCGAATTGGGCATAAGCACCTAAAATTACTTCTGTATCTGTGTTGGTTCTAAATTTTTGACCATGGTTTTGTAAGGTCGTGCGGAGTTCTTGGTAATTATAGATTTCGCCATTAAATACGATGATATAGCGTTTACAGCTTGATTCGAAGGGTTGGTTCCCATTAGAAGAAAGGTCTAATATCGATAGACGTCGATGTCCTAAACAAAGTATTTCATTAGACCAAATATCTTTATTGTCGGGTCCCCGATATTCCATCCTATCTAAGGCATGGTTAAGCGGATCGAGAAAATTAGATTGAAAGTCAGGATCTTTTTTTTTTGTTATTGCTCCAATTATCCCACACATAATTAGATATTGCCTGTTTTAATCATACAATTGAATAATTAGGATTGATCATATCTTTATTTACGGCTTTTAATAACTTTAGCTGGCACACCACCAACAATGCTGTAAGGTGGAACATCCTTTGTTACCACACTTCCGGCGGCAATAACTGATCCACGGCCGATAGTAACACCCGCTAAGATCACGGTATTTGCTGCAATCCAACAGTCATCTTCAATTTTCACAAATTCTCTTTTAACGCCTTGCTCTTTTATGGTTAAGTCGGGGTGGTCAAATAGATGGTTTTCGGCATAGATACTTACTCTAGGCGACATCATAACATTATCGCCTATTTCGATATATCCAGAACAACCGATGTATGAATATGGGCCAATGCTAGAATTATTCCCAATTTTCAGTCCCTCACCAATTGCTGAACCGTAAATATTTGTCGGTCTGATAATTGCATGTTTGCCAATAGTAACCCGATTGCCAACTACAATACCTCTATAGGTCATGCAATTTACCTCAGCATAATCTTCCACGATAAAATCTCGACCAGCACTTAAATGTCGTGCATATCGGATAGACGCGCCTTTGCCAACCATTACCCATCCACTTGATTTTTTAAAGAATAATCGTTGGAACATTCCACGAATGAAAAAAAATGAAAGGCGAAAAAAGGTGTTTAGAATATCTTTACTATGCCATTCGGATGGAAAACGTTCCACAATAAATTTGTATCGTCGAAGGAATGAAGTTTCTGATTTCATAAAGTTTTGACAAATCGATATAAATTTGAATTTCCTAATCGGTTTTTTTCAAAAATTTATCTTTACAAATTTAATAATCTATCTAAATTATAAATAAGAGTTTGGTTCACTATAATCTGAATAGGTTAATTCATGTTCAATCATATTCTCAATGATTTTATTGAGCCCTATTTTTGCCTTCCATTGTAGCTCATCATTTGCCTTACTTGGGTCGGCTCTGCCTATTTGAAGATCAGTTGGTCTTCTAAGAACTTCATCTATGACTACGTGGTTTTCCCAATCAAGGTCTAAAGCTTTAAAAGTAATATCTATAAATTCTTTAAGGGTATGACTTTTTCCAGTGGCAATGATATAATCACTAGGCTGATTTTTCTGCATCATTAGCCACATGGCCTCAACATAATCAGGAGCCCAGCCCCAGTCGCGTTCAATATTGATATTACCTAGGCTGATCTTATGCGATTTGTCGCGATAGATTTTGCAAGCACCAGAAATGATTTTTTTTGTAACAAAATGCTCAGGCCTTAAGGGCGATTCATGGTTAAAAAGAATCCCTGTACATGCAAAAAGATTATAAGCTTCACGGTAATTATCAATTTGCCAAAATGCTGTTGCTTTTGCAATGGCATAGGGGCTTCGGGGGTGGAAAATAGTATTTTCATTCGCAGGAATGCTACTGTCTCCAAAACATTCGCTTGATCCTGCATTGTAAAGTTTAATGGGTAAATTACTGAATCTAATGGCCTCTAAAAGGTTAAGATTTCCTGTACTGATGCTATCATGAGTTTCATGAGGTTGCTCAAATGAAAGTCGCACAGAGCTTTGTCCCGATAAATTATAAATTTCGTCGGGCTTAATTCTATTTATGTATTCTAGCGTATTGCCAAAGTCTGTGATATTAATAGAAATTAGCGTTATTTCATCTTTTATACCAAGAATTTTCAAGTTATTGAATGAACAGGTGTGGGCATCACGCGATGCACCAAAAACTTGATATCCCTTTTCTAATAAGAATTTAGCAAGGTATGAACCATCTTGTCCTGAGACTCCACAAATTAAGGCTCTTTTCACTTATTTATTTTTAATGTTTACCTAGTAATTTAGTGATTCATAAATAGAGCATAAAAATGCTAATTTTTATTGACAGCTTCTTTAAATATTTTGATTAATTCTTTGGTAGTTTTCTCCCATGAAAATAATTTAAGTCTTTTGCTGCCTTTTTGAATGAGCTCATCTCGTAGTTCTGCTTGCTCTATAACTGCTTTTATTTTGTCAGCAATTTCTTGAGTGTTAAATGGATTAAATGATAAAGTAGCCTCTGCGCCAACTTCTTTTAAGCAGGTATTATTGGATACAATTACGGGTATTTGGTAATGAAAAGCCTCTAATACTGGAAGGCCAAATCCCTCATTGGTAGAAGGAAACACGTATAAAAATGCATTTTTATAAAAAAAGCTTAGCTCTTCTTCACTTGCATAACCATGCAATAAAACGAAATCCTGCAAATTTAGTCTTTTTATAGTTTCAAGTATTTCAATGCTACCGTCAAGTTCATTCTTGGAACTGGGTAGCCCTACAAGCACCAAGGAATATTCTGTGTGGCCGGTATCTCTAACAAGCTTCAATGCTTCGATAAGTCTGACTAGATTTTTTCTTTTTTCAAGGACCCCAACATGTAGCAGATATTTTGTTGTAGGCAGTTTGAATAAAGGTTTGAAGTTTGGGTTTGCTTCAATTTGGGAATTAATTTTTGGAGCCAGATGGATTGGGATTATCTTTTCTGAATCAATGCCTGTAAAATGTACAAGTCTGCTCTTTGAATATTCAGATAATGTGATGATGTATGGACATCTTCTCGCAGCTCCAATTCCAATTGTATGGAACATTTTTAACCAATATGGATTACACTGCTCAGGATATTCATAAAAAAATGAATCGTAAAACATTGGAATAGGCTTAAAGCCAAGGTGTAAATAAGGTACGAAATAATCGGTGCAGAAAAGAATATCACAATTATTATAATATGCTTTTACTGGTAATACAATTTGTTTCCAGACAAAAAACCTTAAATGTTCTATTATTTTTAGGAACTTATTAGGGCCTGAATAAACTTTGAAAGGAGAGTCTAAATATTTAATTTCACAATCATATGTATTCTTTCTAAACTCAATAAGTATTTGTTCTAAATAGGTTCTAGCACCAGTCTTGGCAATTTTAAGATCCCTTATATCAATACCAACAGTGAGTCTTTTTGTCATACCATGCAAATATAGGCTTCTAAATCATTAAAATATGAAACATTAATTTGATAGTAATAAATATTCGATTTACGTTTATTAAATTTCTCTTAAATTAATTTATTTTTTTGACAATGCGTTTTTTGAAAGCAATTTTTACTGATGTATATAATGTTTAAAGAGTTCAATTGATTTAGGATTGCAATTATTAACGAGCCATCCGACTAAATAGATTATATTTGCATATTTAGTAATTACCAATAACCTTTAAATAAGGAAAACCACATTAATGTCAATAAAGGATATATTTAAATCATCTGATGATCCACAATCTTGGGGTAGTAAATTCAGAGACAAGAGATTTAAATTCTTAAGTGCAAAGCTTGAAACTATGCCCAAGCCAGTGAAAATTCTTGATATAGGGGGGCTCGAATCTTTTTGGACTAATAGGGGTTATGGTAATAATCCAGATTATCTCATAACTATTTTAAATTTAGAGAAAGGAGAGTCTTTGTACACCAATATCAATATGATATCAGGTAATGCAATAGATCTTAAGGAGATAGGGGATAGAGAATTTGATCTAGCATTTTCTAATTCGGTAATTGAGCATCTCCATACCTTTGAAAATCAAGTTAGTATGGCTTCTGAAGTGCGACGTGTTGGTGTTTTATATTTTGTTCAAACACCAAACAAACATTTTTTGGTTGAACCACATTATGTATTGCCTTTTTTCGACTATCTACCAGCTAAGATTAAATATTTTATTCTAACAAAAACAAAGTTTAGTCGACTAAAAAAATGGACTGATAGTGATGCGAGGCAATATATTTCAGAAATAAGGCTGTTAACATTGTCAGAATTCAAACAAATCTTTCCTGGGAGTAAGATGGATAAAGAGTATTTTATGGGACTTTTAAAATCATTTACCGCTCATAATTTTTAACAATTACGTTTTAGGAGTCTCTTTTTTCATAATCATATTAATGAAAAGTCCAGCAAGTAACCAGCTGATATAGGTTATGTATGAGTAGGAGTCTAAATTTGCTGTAATGAGCGGTAATGTAGAGCCGATTTTAAAGAGGAATAGCGTTAGTGCTACAGACCTTTCCTTACCATCAAGATGCGGATACCATTTATAGGTGTAAAATATTAATGCGAAATGCATGAACACATAAATGATCACTGCAATAATTCCTGCTTGAACTCCTAGAATGATAAATTGATTTTCGCCGCCAATTGTTGAGCCGAGACTAACAGCAACCCTTCCTGAGGTGCCCAATCCGAGACCAAGAGGATTACTCATAATTGCTTCAAGCCCTGATAACCAGGCAAGCCAGTGACCCATGCCAGATTCATCTTGTAGGGTTATAGTTGAGATTATATAATTATAAATGTCTTTATCGGCGAGTATGTATGTTACGTAAAGCATGCATATTAAAATAAAAACATTGCATCCTAAAAGTAGCTGCTTCTTTTTTGCAATTAGTGCATAAACGTAAATAATAAAAAAGTAGCTCGCCATTGATGATCGCGAAATTGAAAAGATCATGGAAATGAGGGTAGCTGCAATTGCCATCATTCCCAATTTACTTACATTAAATTTATTTTCGCGATTGGTAAATAAACCAGCTATAACAGATAATGACAGAAGTGTTGCTGAGGCATGCTCAAGGGGGTCTGAAAAGAAACTTGCAAAACGTTTAACTCCACCCTCTGAGCGCTCAAAAGTCCATGTTAATCCATAATTCCCTTCAACTTCTTGGCCAAAAAAGTAATACACATATTCTGAGTAACCGGTTGATGATTGGAAGTGTTTATCATTTATAACCTCCAAAATAACAAGTGCTGCTGCTGCGATCGCAACTATAAGGATATAATGAAAATATTTTTTTATGTAGATGAGTTTTGGATCTATCAGTCGGCCGCAAAAGTAAATTAATACAAAAAATGATGTGCTTTTAAAGGCCAGAAGGCGTTCCATAAAACTGAAACTACCTATTGGAAAAACAACATAAGAAAATGTATATAAAAAGTAGCCAAGTATGGCGTAATCGATTACATGTAATCTTATTTTTTCCTTTAAATTCCATAATACTGAGCCTAGCATACCCAGTATGATAAGCTCTTTTAAGGGCTGAAAAAGAGGAATGTATGATTTTAAGCCAAAATTAAATAATATGGAAAGTGTAGAATTGTAAATTGATAATCCAAAGATTAGGAAGAAAAATCCTCCTTGTGGATTTTTTTGTAAAATAGCTCTAATTGAAGTAAAAAAAGCAGAAATATACAGTAATGGAAAAATTAACATATTGTATATTATATCATGTTATGATTTGTGAGATATATGGTTTTGTGTGGTAAATGCTAAAGATAAATAAAGCATTTTCTTTTCAAAACTAAATAATCTTCTATTTTTGCCAATATCATGAATGTAATTTATACAGTATGTAGTATTAATCATCTGGGAAGGGCTTTGTCTCTAGCAGATTCAGTTGCTATTCACTGCAAGCAGACAAGATTTTTGATTTGCTTGACTGATACATTAGACCATGATCTAATTTCTAAAGGCAGCGAGTTTATCTTCGCTAAAGACATGAATTTACCTTTTTTAAATGAAATGTTTTCGAAGTATACTCCTTTGGAACTAAATAGTGCTTTAAAACCCTATTTTGGAAATTTCATTTTTGAAAAATATAGTGATGTAGATCAGCTCATTTTTCTTGACAGTGACATTTTGCTTTTTTCTGATCTTTCTCCTGTTTTTGAAGCATTAAAATCTGATAGTATTATCCTAACTCCTCATTCTTTCACTTCTATATCTGCTGGTAATGGTTTTGACGACAGAGATTTTTTGAGATCAGGGATATATAATGCCGGTTTTTTTGCACTGAAGAGAGATAAAAATGCATTTGCTTTTCTAGATTGGTGGATGGTAAAACTTCGTAATCAAGGTTTTTTTGACTCACGGCGTGGCATGTTTGCAGAGCAATTATGGATGAATTTAATTCCATTGTATTTTGAAAATGTTCATGTATTGAGACATCTGGGTTGTAATGTTGCTCATTGGAACATGCATGAGCGTTTTATTACACAAGTAGATAGTCGCTGGTATATTAATGAGAATACACCTTTGATCTTTTTTCATTTTAGCGGTGCAACAATTACCTGTTTAGAAGATAATTTGGTTTCTAAACACCATAAAAAGTATAATTTTGAAAATAGACCGGATGTTTATCCTTTATTTAAGATTTATATTGAATCACTTAAAAAACATTCATTCGAAAAATACAATCAGTATTATTCTGTAAGTTCCAAATTAAGAGTGAAATCGGTTTTAATCATTAAAATAGCTGAGTTTTTGAAAAAGCTTACCAAGCGAATGCTTTATAGTTTTCGGAATTAAATCAAACTCTTTTTATGGTTATAGTTTAATTCTATGTCTATCATGAGCCATAATAGATTATTTTACTAGCTCTTTTATTATAAATTTTTAGCTGATTTGTGAAATTATAATTTTAACAAGGTTTAGAAATATACCTTATTATTTTTCAGATGAATACCTGAAGCCACTATAAGAATTCAGGAGTTCTTTATCACTTAATAGGTATCCATCTTCTTTTCTTCCAAGAAAATAGAGTCCACTTGCAGCATCAATACTTCCTTTTGTTTTATTGAGTATTATATCGAAGTATTTTACCCAAAAGAATAGAAAAGTACCTGTATAACTTAATATACGATCTACTTTTTTACTGTTGGCAAAGCTTGTAAGAAAATATTTTAATGACCAAGTAAGTGAGGAAGCAGCACCAGCAATAACACCACGCTGTATTTCTCTAAAATTTCTAAACATCCGTCGATGGCCGATATCTGTAAATCGAAGAAAATCATATTTGCCACCATGTACTTGTTGCATAAATGGTGTTTCAGCATAAATTAGTCCACCGTTTTTAAGCACCCTATTCATTTCATTAACACATTTAAAAGGATCTAGAACATGCTCTAAAACTGCTTGAGCTATAATTAAATCGAAACTGTTATCTGCAAAAGGAATTTCGTGAGCATCACAAATAATCGTTGTATTAGGTCCGTATGAAACATCTGTTTCAATCAATAGATCCTCGTCTTTGAGAATATTTTTCAGGTGTTTTATCCCTACTCCATCAACACTTCCACCTAGAATTAGAATGCGATTATTGGAGTTTTTCTTGATGAGTTCACTTATATTAAGATAATTTTTTTCACTTATATTATTGAAAGTGATATCGGGTTGTATCCTTTTAAGGAAGCCAATAACGGGATTTTTGTAAGTTTTAAAAAAGATATCCTCTTTTTGTTCAAAATCTTTTTGTTCAAATAAATCGTTGTGCGGGTTGATTAGTATAGGTATCCCATGGTAAACTGGATAGCTTGAATCACAAGAATCATCTGAGCATAAATACTCCTCATTATTTTTTAATAGTGGTTTTTTGCAACATGGGCAGGCAATGATTTGTTCGAGTGAATTAAAATTCATTTAAGGAATAATCTATCTTTTTAATATTTTCTGGAATTGTGAATTTTAAATAATTGAATTTTAGAATTAAACATTCCCTACGATGCCATCACCCTCGATGCCCTACTAATAGCAAAAGATTTAACCGTTTTTACTATTCCCTGAGCATCAAATCCGCATTCAGCCCATAATTCAGGCTGTTCACCATGTTCTACAATACGATCTGGAATACCTAATCGTACCACTTTTGCTGCATAATTATGATCGGCCATAAATTCTAAAACTGCAGAGCCCATTCCGCCTTGTAGGCAACCGTCTTCTACGGTGACTACATATTTGAATTTTTTGAAGACCATGTGGAGTAATTCTTCATCAATGGGCTTTGCGAAGCGCATATCGTAGTGAGCAGGATTAATACCTTCGGCATTCAAATCAGCGCAAGCCTTAACTGCCTCATTACCAATGTGACCGATGCTAAGGATTGCTACTTCATCGCCCTCACAAACTGTTCTACCTTTTCCAACTTCAATGGCTTTTAGCGGACGACGCCATTCAGGCATCACCCCATTTCCGCGTGGGTAGCGAATGCTAAAAGGACCCATGTTTTCTTGCTGGGCGGTGTACATTAAATTTCTTAATTCCTCTTCATTCATTGGAGCAGAAACCACCATGTTTGGAATGCAACGCATGTATGCCAAATCGTATGCACCATGATGTGTTTGTCCGTCGGAGCCCGCAAAACCCGCACGATCCAAGCAGAAAACAACATTTAATTTTTGGATGGCCACGTCATGAATTACCTGATCATAAGCTCTTTGCATAAATGAAGAGTAAATATTGCAAAAAGGAACCATTCCCTGAGTAGCTAAACCGGCCGAGAAAGTAACTGCATGTTGCTCGGCAATACCCACGTCAAAAGCACGGTCAGGCATAGCCTTCATCATGATGTTTAGTGATGAACCTGAAGGCATCGCCGGAGTGATACCCATGATTTTCGAGTTCTTTTCTGCCAACTCAACTATGGTATGCCCAAAAACATCTTGGTATTTTGGTGCCGTAGGTTTATCGTTAACGGTTTTTTGGATTTCTCCAGTAATTTTATCGAAAAGTCCCGGTGAGTGCCATTTTGTTTGATCTTTTTCTGCCAAAGCATAGCCTTTGCCCTTCACTGTTACGCAGTGGAGCAATTTGGGACCGGGAATATCTTTTAAATCCTTTAAAACTTTTGCAAGGTGTTTAACATCGTGGCCATCTATCGGACCGAAATATCTGAATTTAAGAGCCTCAAAGAAATTACTCTTTTTTAAGAGTCCGCCTTTAATACTTTTCTCAATTTTCTTAACAATGTCATGCGCATTGGGTCCGAGTTCAGAGATTTTGGTTAATACACTAGAAATATCATCTCTAAAGCGATTGTAAGATTTAGAGGTAGTAATATCTGTTAAATATTCTTTTAAAGCACCAACATTTGGATCGATCGACATACAGTTATCATTCAGGATAACCAAAACGTTTGAATTTTCTATCCCTGCATGGTTTAGCGCTTCGAAGGCCATTCCGCCAGTCATTGCACCATCGCCAATTACAGCCACATGCTGTCTGTCTTTTTCACCTTTATATTGAGAGGCAACAGCCATTCCTAAAGCCGCCGAGATTGAGGTTGATGAATGTCCTACACCAAATGTATCGTACTCACTTTCAGACCTTTTCGGAAATCCACTGAGACCTTTATAAATCCTGTTAGTGTGAAAAGAAGCTCTTCTGCCAGTTAAAATTTTATGTCCGTATGCCTGATGTCCTACATCCCATACCAACTGGTCGTAAGGTGTATTTAGCACATAGTGTAAGGCCACAGTTAATTCCACTACCCCAAGGCTAGAACCAAAATGTCCACCATTTACTGATACGGTATCAACAATAAATTGTCTGAGTTCAGAACATATACGCTCAAGATCCTCTTCTTTAAACTTTTTCAAGTCTGAAGGATAATTGATTTGCTCTAAAAGTGCTCCTGCCTTAACTTCCATGTAGGATTTAGATTTTTGAACCGCAAAAATAACTTATTTGTCAAACATTTTCTTTTTTTGACTAAGAAAGATCAATGAAAATCAATAAGCTTTAGTAATACTATTGTAATATATCAATAATTCTTAAAATATAAAATGAGGGTTGAATATATTTTGATTTTCCTGTTTGGACAGGTCGCGACCTGTCCTCAAAGACACGTATGATATATATTAAAGGACAGATCTCGACCTGTCCCTACCTACGAATAATGCTTAAACATTAAGAAATTAAGATTATTAAGGAAGAAGCCCCTAAATAATCCTAATTTCAATCATCATAATTTTATCTAATAGGTTAAAGACTCAGCATTTTATTTCCTTCTTAATTTTTCTTAATTTCTTAATGTTTTTTAATTTTTAACATTGAATTTAAGGATAGCTTGCGAATTTCTATTAATCTATTTCATTGGTATCAAAGCGGACAGGTCGCGACCTGTCCCTACGAAAAATTAAGAATTAATGTAAAACTATGTACTAACTACTATGTATTAACTACTACCTACTAAGTACTAATTTCCCATATTCAATAGCGAAAACTGATTCCAATTTCTTATTTTTGAAACAATATGCTTTCTACCGACGGTTTTGAGATACGCCTTCCTCAGTTTGAAGGTCCTTTCGATCTGCTTTTATTCTTTATTGAACGAGATGAGCTGGATATTCAGGATGTGCCAATTGCTCGTATAACGGACGATTTTCTGGATTATTTGCATCAAATGAATTCATTAAATATTGAAGTAGCGAGCGAATTTATTTTCGTGGCGGCAACTCTAATGCGCATCAAAGCCAAAATGCTCTTACCTCGCCCTGATTTGGATGATGAAGGCAATGAAATTGACTTGAAGCGTGATCTGATTCAAAAACTTATTGAATATAAAAAGTTCAAAGAAATTGCAGAGCACTTCAAAACGCTTGAAGATGAGCGTTTTAAGCAAGAAAAAAGAGGTAGTATTAGCGATGATTTGAAGCAAATTGCCCTCCAAGCTGAGCCTGGTGAAGAGCTTGAATCTTTAAATCTTTATAGGTTAATGCTCACCTTCCACAGAGTTTATGATAGGAGTCTGCAGCGCGATAATAAGCAGCAGCATGTGGTAGAGCAATATCCTTATCAAATTGAGACACAAAAGAAGGTAATTGATCAGCTTCTTGCAATAAACAAGAGACTGGATTACAATAATTTGCTGGCAAATTCGGATAATAAAGTCCATTTTGTATATAATTTCCTTGCCATGTTAGAAATGCTGCAGCAGGATTTGATTACCATACAAACCGGTTTAGGTTATAATAATTTTTGGATTGAGCCTAAAATCAGTTCAATCCATTCTTAATTTGTATTTTTACACGTAGAAACCCATATTTACATCAACATATAATTAAACCATCCATGAAGAGAGATAAACTTATATTCAGCCTAATAGATGAGGAGCAGGTACGTCAAGAAACGGGACTTGAATTAATAGCTTCCGAGAATTTTGTTAGTAAGCAGGTTATGGAAGCTGCAGGTTCTGTGCTTACCAATAAATATGCTGAAGGCCTACCTGGTAAGCGTTATTATGGTGGATGTGAGGTTGTTGATGAGGTTGAAAATATCGCTATTGAGCGTGCTAAGCAGTTGTTTAATGCTAGCTGGGCCAATGTGCAGCCACATTCAGGCGCACAGGCAAATGCAGCGGTATTCTTAGGATTGTTAAATGCAGGAGATAAAATCTTGGGTTTCGATCTGTCGCATGGTGGGCACCTTACGCATGGATCTCCAGTAAATTTTTCCGGTAAAATCTATAAGCCTCATTTCTATGGAGTTGATCGCGAAAGCGGATTAATTGACTACAAGAAATTAGAGCAAGTAGCTTTGAAAGAAAAGCCGAAACTTATTATTTGTGGCGCTTCGGCCTATTCGCGCGATTGGGATTATAAATTTATTAGATCTGTAGCTGATGAAATTGGCGCTTTAGTATTGGCTGATATTTCTCATCCTTCTGGCTTAATTGCCCGTGGTTTGCTAAATGATCCACTTCCGCATTGCCATGTGGTAACTACTACCACGCATAAAACATTGAGAGGCCCGAGGGGTGGAATGATCTTATTGGGTAAGGACTTTGAAAATCCTATGGGACATAAAACTCCGAAGGGAGACATTAGAATGATGTCTTCGGTATTGGATATGGCAGTTTTTCCGGGCACTCAGGGTGGACCGCTAGAGCATATTATCGCTGCAAAAGCCATTGCCTTTGGCGAAGCTTTGAGCGAAGATTATATGAAATATATTATTCAGGTGAAGAAAAATGCAGAAGCTATGGCCGCAGCATTTGTTAGTCGTGGGTATCAATTAATTTCGGGCGGGACTGATAATCACATGATGCTTATCGACTTGAGAAATAAAAATATTACTGGTAAGGATGCTGAAAATGCTTTAGGCGAAGCGTCAATCACGGTTAATAAAAATATGGTTCCTTTTGATGATAAATCACCATTTGTAACTTCAGGTATTCGTGTGGGTACCGCTGCTGTGACCACTCGTGGTTTAAAGGAAAAACACATGGAAAAGATTGTGGAGCTTATTGATGAGGTAATTACCAAACCGGATAGTGCTACTAATGCTAAAAAAGTAAGTAAGAAGGTGAATGAAATGATGGGAAAGCATCCGCTTTACGCGAAATAATTTTATTATTAAATAGTATGATCCCTCATTGCAATTGTGATGAGGGATTTTTTTTGGGTAATAATTCTAAGCAAGACAGATTTTGTGTCGCTGTGCATGTCCCCCTCTCCGAGGGGGTAGGGGGAGGTTTAATAAATAATCACTTTTCTGCCAAGTAGTTTCCACCCCCTTTTATTCCCCCGCCTGCGGGGGATAAGGGCGCATATTCACCCCTGATAAATTAGCGTATTTGTTTTTAAAGCTCGATTTTAATTTTGTTTCAATCAAGGAGTAAAGTGTTAATTCAAACACCTCATTCCGCATAAGCAATTGTACAGATACTAATTTTTACTCCTTCA
Source organism: Daejeonella sp. (assembly GCF_017495225.1). Taxonomy (GTDB): domain Bacteria; phylum Bacteroidota; class Bacteroidia; order Sphingobacteriales; family Sphingobacteriaceae; genus Daejeonella. Next base: position 94,201 of record NZ_JAFEIG010000002.1, read on the forward strand.
ATTTCCTGTAGTAAAAGACTACAAGCCTCTAAAGTTGCCCCAGTTGTCATTACATCATCAATGAGCATGATATGCTTGTTTATCAATTCTGATTTTTCTTTGACATCAAAGGCGCTGACTAAATTTTCATATCGCGCATAGCGTGATTTCTTGGTTTGAGTTTCTGTATTTTCAAGCCTCACCAAATTTTTGGTGTTGATAGGGATATTCAGGATCGCTGAAAGTCCCTTAGCAATACATTCACTCTGATTATAACCTCTTTTTTTAAACTTTGCAGGATGCAGTGGAATAGGCATAATTAAGTCTGATTTTTTGAAAATATCTGACCTTTTTAGCTCATAGGCATAGAGTTCACCGAGGCGGATGCCGGTCTCCGGACTTTTCCTATACTTCAGTTTATGCATCATGTTTTGTATTCTGCTGCCCTTGCGGAAATACAAGAAAGCAATGGTCTGCACAAAAGGGAATCTGCCCCATAATTGCCTGGCCATCTTGTTGTTAGGGTCTTCGTGAAAGTTTGTTTGTGGGAGATGATAGACACAGTTGGTGCATATTATACGCTCATTTTTGAATAAACTTTTGCCACAAGCAGCACAAAGTTCAGGAAAGAACAGAGCTAATAAATCTCCTAAATAGCCTAAATTTTTTTTCATGATTTAATTTAGGATTTGAGAATGGGATTGAACTCTAGTGTGTCGACTTATTTAGTAAACGGTAGGTTTTGCCGCGATTTAACCGGGTACGGTGACAATATCGACCAGAGGAGCTCTCTGATGATTGATAGAATTCATCAAATAGGAAGGTAGGGACAGGTCGCGACCTGTCCTCTAACTCCATCAAAAAACCATCACCATTTTTATCTTTATGAACCTTAATTTCTTAATGTTTTTAATCTGAACCATTAAGGGATTAAGAAGAATTAAGAAATAGATTAATCACAATTATTTCACAGATTTTTTCGCGTCTCAGCGTCATTGCGAGGGTTAATTAATGTTATTAAAATCAATATAAATGACGTTAAATTGCAATGTACTAAATTTTCAACTGATTGATTTTATTTATTGCAATGGATTGAAATCCGTTGCTACAAGATGGGTCGTCCCGATGGGACTGGTAAATAGTTCAATACTGGTAAATACATAAAAGAGCCAAGGCTCGACCCATATTTTAAGGCAGGAATTTATTCCTGTTCTGTACCCATGTGAATAGTTAATGGTTCGTCATTGAAAGGGTTAATTAATGTTATTAAAATCAATATAAATGACGTAAAACTAGAACTCGACATAAATTTCAACTGATTGATTATTAATGAAGTATAAAAAATGTCAATTGTAGAACATCCCTGTGAGATCCTCACTGCGTAAATCTCCTTAAATCTGTAGGAGAAAAAATGGAGCAATTGGCTGGTACGGTGACAACACCGACCAGAGGAGCTCTCTGATGATTGATAGAATTCATGAAATAGGAAGGTAGGGACAGGTCGCGACCTGTCCTCTAACTCCATCAAAAAACCATCACCATTTTTATCTTGATGTGCCTTAATTTCTTAATATTTTTTAAAATGTACCATTAAGGGATTAAAAAAATTATTAAATCTTAACTCTTCACAGCCAACTGCCCACAGGCAGCGTCAATGTCTTTCCCTCGGCTTCTTCTAATATTGGTATTGATGCCGTTTTTACGGAGATGTGCCGCAAATGCTTCAATTTTATCAATCCCCGCATTTTCATAATCGGCAAAGCTGATTGGGTTGTACTCAATAATATTTACCTTACAAGGGATATGTCGGCAGAATTTTACAAGCTCCTCGGCATCGCTAATATTATCGTTGAAATCGTTAAAAACGATGTACTCGTAGGTAACGGGATTTTTAGTCTTGGAATAAAAATATTTCAAAGCCTCAGCCAATGCTTTTAAAGAGTTTTGCTCGTTAATAGGCATAATGGTATTCCGCTTTTCATCATTTGCAGCATGGAGAGAAAGGGCTAAATTAAATCGGACCTCATCATCCCCCAGTTTTTTAATCATTTTGGCAATGCCTGCAGTTGATACCGTAATGCGCTTGGCAGCCATGTTTAAGCCGTCTTTTGCGGTAATTCGCTCCACCGACTTTAATACATTAGCATAGTTCAAAAGAGGCTCACCCATACCCATGTACACAATATTGCTCAATGGAATTCGATAGTTCTCCTTCGCTTGCTTATCTATTAAAACTACTTGATCGTATATCTCATCGGCATTTAAATTACGCTTACGATCCATGTATCCCGTAGCACAAAATTTGCATGTCAGACTACAGCCAACTTGTGAACTAACACATGCCGTCATGCGGTCGGTTGCCGGAATTAAAACGCCCTCAATAATATTATTATCATAAAGCATGAAGGTGCTTTTTATGGTTTTATCGGCGCTAAATTGCGATTGATGTACCTTTACATTATTAATTGTAAAGCTTTCCTTCAATTTCTCTCTCAATGCTTTGGAAAGATTACTCATCTCCTCAAAATCAGTACAGGATTTCTCCCATAGCCACTCATATACCTGCTTAGCCCTAAATGCAGGCTCTGCAATGGAGATGAAGTGCTCTTTTAGCTTATCAGGGGATAAACTGCGAATGTCTATTTTTTGAGAATCTTGCATTATTTGCAAAAATACGAATTTTTTGTTCATTCACCGCGTAGGGATAGGTCGCTATCTGTCATTAAGAGTACATAGTATTAAGTACATAGTATTTAGATAGAAAGGACGCAAATCAGTAAAATTTATTTTTTTGGTACCTCCACCTTAATAACCTTAATGTTTGAACTATTTGTTCTATATTTTACTTTTTGTGTAAACCTATTTCAGGACAAGACAGTCGCCAGTCTGACAAAGATAACTCATTTCCTACCTCCAAGAACTAGGCTTCGAGAACCTCAGCCACCGGGTAACTGATAACCTACATCTGTCAACAGACAACTCTCCACCTTAGATGTCGCTAGCCTGACAACTGACAACTGCCAACCGATACCACCCCCTACAATTTGCCTTTCCACTTTAATCTCCTACTTTTGCTTTATGCCTAGATACCTCAGCGCAGATTATATTTTTCCAATTAGTTCTGAACCTATCAAGGATGGAATAATCATGCTTCATGAGTCGGGCGAGATTCTTGATGTATTTAGCCCCAATCAATTTTCTGATCTATCCGCACCTATAGAATATCATAAAGGCATCATTGTCCCAGGCTTTGTAAATGCACATTGCCATTTGGAGCTTTCGCATATGCTCGGTAAAATCCCCCAAAGAACTGGCTTAGTGAGTTTTATCAAGTCGGTAATTACTCAAAGAGCAGCCGATGAAGCAGAAGCTTTAGAAGCCATGAAAATTGCCGACCAAAGCATGTTTGATAATGGCATTGTTGCGGTTGGAGATATCTCAAATATGGCTCTATCGGCTTCAGTAAAAAGGAATAGCAAAATTTTTTACCATACTTTTATCGAGCTTCTTGGCTTTGATCCCCAAAGGGCTAAAATGGTATTCCAAAAGGCAATGGAACTGCAGACTGAATTTTTGCCGCTCAAAACATCTATCGCCCCTCATGCCCCATACTCGGTCTCAAAGCAGCTTTTCGGATTATTGAAATCCTATTCCGACGAGCATAATAACCTTTTTAGCATGCATAATCAGGAAAGTGAACCTGAAAACGAATTTTTCTTAAGTAAAAAAGGCTCTTTCATCGATTTCTATAAAATATTAGGTCTAAATATTGATTTTTTTGAAGCTCAGGGGCAGACTTCCTTACAATCGGTTTTGCCATTAATCTCTGATAATCAGAAGGTTCTGCTTGTTCATAATACCTTTACAAATGCTGAGGATATCGCCAAAGCGAAAGAATCAAACAAAGAATTAAATTGGTGTTTTTGTCCCAATGCAAATCAATATATTGAAGGTCAATTGCCTGATATTGAATTATTTATAAATTCGGGTTTTAATATCACCCTCGGGACTGATAGTTTAGCTTCGAATGAAAAACTGTGTATCTTATCTGAAATGCAAAGTATTAAAAAGTATTTCCCTCATCTGCCAACGAGCGAAATGATGAAGTGGGCAACTATTAATGGGGCACAATTTTTAGGGATAGATAAGACTTTTGGATCCATTGAAAAAGGGAAAATTCCAGGCTTAAACCTTATTTCAGGTGTTGAAGGGATGGAGATAGGGCCTTTTTCAAAAGTCATGAGACTGATATAAATCATTTTAGCCATGAATGCAATAAAAAAACTATTCAATATTGAGTATCCCATTATCCAGGGGGGTATGGTTTGGTGTAGTGGCTGGCGTTTGGCTTCGGCGGTAAGTAATAGCGGCGGACTAGGATTGATTGGGGCGGGATCGATGTATCCAGAGGTTTTGCGAGAGCATATTCAGAAATGTAAGCTTGCAACAGATCGTCCTTTTGGCGTAAATGTTCCTCTCTTATATCCTGATATTGAGCAGATTATGAATATAATCGTTGAGGAAAAGGTGAATATTGTTTTTAGTTCGGCGGGGAATCCTGCCTTGTGGACTCCCTTTTTGAAGGAGAATAATATTTCTGTGGTACATGTTATTGCCAATAAGAAATTTGCTCAAAAGGCGGAGCAATGTGGCGTTGATGCTATCGTTGCCGAGGGATTTGAAGCTGGCGGGCATAATGGACGCGAAGAAACTACAACGCTATGCTTAGTGCCCGAAATTTGTGATGCGGTATCTATTCCGGTTATTGCTGCCGGTGGAATTGGGAGTGGAAGAGCCATGCTCGCTGCCTTTGCCTTAGGTGCTCAAGGAGTACAAATAGGTTCTTTATTTGCGGCTTCAAGCGAATCATCGGCACATGCAAATTTCAAAAATGCAATTATTGAAGCCCAAGAAGGGGATACCAAACTTAGTTTAAAGTCGCTCGTGCCAGTCCGTTTGCTCAAAAATGATTTTTACTCTCAGGTAGCTAAGGCTGAGGCCGAAGGGGCCAATAGACAAGAATTAATGGATCTTTTAGGCAAGGGAAGGGCAAAAAAAGGAATGTTTAATGGTGATTTGGTAGAAGGTGAGCTTGAAATCGGACAAATTGCATCGGCTATTCATGAAGTTAAACCTGCTTCCCAAATTCTTAATGAATTATGGACAGAATTTCTGCTAGAGAAAGATCGATTGAGTAATTTAAAATTTTAATAGATGAAACATTTAGATATTGTAGTAAGCGGCAAGGTGCAAAAAGTATCGTATAGAGCTGTGATTAAGGCAGTTGCCGATCAGCTTGGGATAAAAGGGACTGCACTAAATAAGCCTGATGGGACTGTTTTCATTGAAGCCGAGGGTGACGATTTTTCTTTAGAGCTCTTTCTTGAATTTTGCGAAAAGGGTTCAGATAGGTCGGTAGTAGAAAATGTAAGTCCGACGGAGGGCGAATTAAAAAACTATCGTAATTTTGAAATTGTAAAGAAATAATTTTATTCATGCTAAACCATAACCTCCTTGTCAGCAATTAAGAAATTTGCCGGTCAGACTGCGATTTACGGGTTTACCACTGTAATTACTCGTTTTCTAAACTTCTTTCTTACCCCAATTTATGTGGGGCTCTACTCCCCAAAAGTGTATGGTATCTTTTCGGTGATGTATAGTTGGGCCTCCATGCTCAATGCGGTGCTGGCTTTTGGGATGGAAACAACCTATTTCCGCTACTTAAACAAGTATGAAAACGATAAGCAGAAGGTGTATAATAATACCTTTTTCACGATTTTCATGTTGGCATTAATTTTCCTGCTTTTTAGTGTTTTATTTGTCGATGATATTGCTGCATGGATGCAAATGGGTGATGTTTATGACCCCGATTATGCCCGGTATATCAATTATTTTATTTATATTCTTGTACTTGATGCCTTGGCAGTCATTCCTTTTGCCAAATTAAGAGCCGATGGAAAACCTATCCGCTATAGCTTCATCAAAGTGCTTAATATTTTAACTTTTGTAGGATTTAACCTGCTATTCATTTTTATTTTACCCCTAATTATAAAAGAGAATTGGTATGGTGCAGAGTTTATAAGCTCTTGGTATAGAGATTCTTGGGTTGGATATGTATTTATTTCAAACCTGATTGCGAGTTTGATAACCCTATTACTTTTATTACCCGAACTATTTAAATTAACCTTCAGTTATGATTTCAAATTGCTGAAAGAGATGTTTATTTACAGTCTGCCGGTTTTAATTGCCAATATCTCCTTCATCATCAATGAAAATATCGACAAGGTTTTTTTAGGAAAATTATTGCCTCCAGGGATATCTGATCAGGAGGTAGGAATTTATGCGGCATGCTGTAAAATCGCTATTTTTCTAAGTATTTTCATTAATGCATTCCGCCTCGGGGCTGAGCCATTTTTCTTTAGCCATGCGAAGAATAAAAATTCGGGCGAAACCTATGCCAAAATCATGAATTATTTTGTGATTGCTGTATGCTTGATCTTTGTTTTTCTGGTAGCCAATATTGAACTTTTAAAGTATTTTATTAAGGGTAAAGATGCGGCAGAACAGGCTATGTACTGGTCGGGATTAAAGATTGTACCTATTTTACTATTCGCTTATGTGAGTCTTGGAATTTATATCAATCTTTCCATTTGGTATAAATTATCTGATCAAACACGCTATGGTTTATATATTTCGGGTATTGGGGCGATTTTAACAATCATCCTAAACCTAATTTTTATTCCCCAATACGGCTATTTAGCTTCCGCATGGATTTCACTAACAGCTTATACGGTGATGATGGTACTTTCTTATATCTGGGGACAACAAAATTATCCCATTCCTTATAATCTTAAAAGGAATTTGGTCTATCTGCTAAGCTCCCTTTGTATTGTTTTTGTCGCATTTGTAGTATTTGACCGTAATTTACTGATTGGGAATGCCCTCTTTCTTATATTTGCCGGAACAATAATTTTTATTGAACGTAAAGAGTTAAAAGCAATTTTCGGCCTAAAATGACAATCAGGATAATAAATAAATCGGAGCACCCACTGCCAGCCTATGAAACTTTAGCTTCGGCAGGGATGGATTTGAGAGCAAACTTAAGCGAGCAAGTGCTATTAAAACCTATGGAACGTAAATTAGTCCCAACCGGTTTATTTATCGAGCTACCCCTAGGTTTTGAGGCTCAAATCAGACCTAGAAGCGGTTTAGCATTGAAGTATGGCATTACGGTTTTAAACTCTCCTGGTACCATTGATGCCGATTATAGGGGTGAGATAAAAATTCTGCTTATCAATTTCTCTGATACCAATTTTGAGATTAATAATGGTGATCGAATTGCTCAAATGATTGTGGCTAAGCATGAGCAAGTAATTTGGGAGGCTGTAGAATCACTTTCAGACACCCTTCGTGGTGCGGGTGGATATGGCCATACGGGATTATAAAAGACATGAAGAGCGCCGGATTACTTATTATCATTTCGATTTTTAGCTCATTATTTGCTTTTTCGCAAAAAAATGAGTATATTAAGGATAATGTTAATCCCACAGCAGAAAAAACACTAAGCTTTTCTGAAAATCAACAAGAAAAAGAATTGTTTTTTGCAGGCCTAGAAGAAAAAATCGCTTCTAATTATCCTAAAGCACTTATCCATTTCGAGAAGGCTTTAAAGTTAAATTCTAATAATCATGCCGTTTTATTTGAAATGGCTACTATTCATTTGGAAGCAAAAAGCTTAGATCAAGCCGAGTTCTACATTAAAAAAGCCCTTAGTCTAAAGTCTGATAACGAATGGTACTGGATTTTACTTGCCGATATTTATAAAAAGTCTAGTAAAATCTCCCAGCTGATTCCCGTTTTAGATGAAATTTTGAAGCTTTCATCCCAGCAGGAAAACCATCTTTATGATAAAGCAATGGCCTACCTAGCTCTAGATGAGATTGATAAAGCATTAGATGTTTACCGTGAGATAGAGAATAAATTTGGCTCTTCAGAGGATCTTAGTTCCATGAGGCTGGCTGTTTTAATGCAAAATAATAGGTATGGGGAAATCGAGAAAGAGATTAACAATCAGATACTTGCAAAACCTCAAGAGGTAAAAAATTATATCTATCTGAGCGAGGTGCTTGTTAAATCAGGTAATCGTAGCAGGGCCATTGATATCCTGCAAAAGGCAAAAACTCAATTTCCTGCAAGTGGTATGCTTCGATTGGCGCTTGCCGATCAATTTACTGCATTAAAACAGATGGAAAATGCATTTGTAGAGCTTAAAGTAGCTTTTGAAGATGCTAATTTAAATATTGATGAGAAGGTAAGGATTGTCCTTTCATTTTTTCCCATGTTTGCTGAGATGAAGGCTAGAGCTTATGCCAATGAGCTTGCCAAAATCACAGTAAAAGTTCATCCTAATGAAGCGAAAGCTTTTGCGCTTCAAGGTGATGTGCTTTTTCAGGAGCGTAAATTTGAGGAAGCTAAAATATCATATAAGAAAGCATTAGAAATTAATGATCAGGTATATCAAATTTGGGAACAATTATTGAGTATTGAGCTTAATCTTGGCCGTTTTAACGACTTAATTGCGGATGGGAATAAGGCTTTAACTATTTTCCCTAATCAAGCCAACCTATACCTTTACACCGGGATTGGCTATGCTCAACTTAGGAACCATGAAAAAGCAATTGTATTTTTAAAGGGGTCCTTAGAGCTCGAACCGAGTGATAAAGAAATAGTGGTGCAGATTTATGCGAGTTTGGGTGACTCATTTAATGCATTGAAAAAATATTCTGAATCAGATGATGCTTATAATCGCGCACTTGTGCTTGATCCCAATAATTCCTATGTATTAAATAATTATGCGTATTATTTATCGTTAAGAGGAGAGAAACTTGTGGAAGCAGAGAAAATGTCGAGGAAGTCATTGGAGCTTGATCCTAATAACCCCTCTTCAGAAGACACCTATGCTTGGATTTTATTCCGCTTAAAGAGATATTCGGAGGCAAAAAAATGGATTGAAAAATCAATTCAAGGAAAGCCTGAAAATAATGCTACCCAGCAAGAACATTATGGAGATATTTTATATTTCCTTGGGGATGAGATGAATGCGATTGAAAAATGGAAAAATGCGAAGGCTCAGGGTGGTGGATCAGAAAAATTGAATAAAAAGATAGATGAGAAAAAATACATTGACTAAACTAATTTGCGGAATTGCATTATTGGCATTTTTTGCATCCTGTAAGGCTAAAAAACAGCTTTTACCGGCTACTCTTATTCCTAAAGTGATGGCAGAAGAGCCTGAGTCTGATTTAGCAAAAATTGCTAAAATTAATGCGATAAAGCAGATGAACACTGTTTTTAACACCCTTTCGATTAAGGCAACAGCCAATCTAAACATTGATAATAAAAACAATGAGGTAAATATGAATATCCGAATCAGAAATAAGGAGGTGATTTGGGTATCTGTAACGGCCATTGCTGGATTAGAAGTTGCTCGTGCATACATCACTCCAGATAGTGTTAAAATTTTAAACCGTTTAGATAATATTTACATTCAGAAACCATTTAGCTATATTTATGACTTTACCAATGAGCGCATCAATTTTCAAACCTTGCAGTCCGTTTTGCTGGGAAATGCAATAGATGAGTTTATTAATGAGGATACAGCGGTAAATTTGGAAGGAGAAAATGCTTTTTTGAAAAGTGTTTTGACCTCCATGATTTATGATTTCAAGGTTGACTCGCAGAATAAAGTACTAGTAAATCAGCTGAATGATTCGGAGGCAGGGCAAGAGCTTTTAGTGAATTATTCTAATTTTATGGCTATTAATGAGCAATTGATACCTCATTCGGTAAGCATGAATTCAAAGGCAAAAAATAAGGCTATTAGTCTGGATTTAAATTATTCAAAGGTAGATATGGATACCAAATTTGAGTTACCTTTTAGGGTTCCAGAGCGCTTTTCGATAAAAAATTAAATACATTTGTTAGAATGAAGAGTTTAAAGTGCATTTTTTTCTTGTTTTTCTTCAGCCTAGCTTCCCAGGCTTTTGCTCAGAGTAGTTCTGATCTTAGAAGGCAAAAGGAGGCTTTAACGCGGGAGATAGAGTCACTTAATCGCAGTTTAAATCAAACAGCGAACAATAAAAATTTATCCCTAAAGGAGATTAGGGCATTGAATGCACAGATACGTTTGCGTGAGAAAAAAATCAATGTCATTAACTCGGAGGTTAAACTGTTAGACAATCAAATTTCCGATAATACCAATACTGTCAGGTCGCTACAATCTCAACTAAATAAGCTTAAAAAAGAATATGCGGCCATGGTTTTATTTGCCTTCCGCAACCAAAGTGCTTACAATAAGCTCATGTTTATTTTTGCTGCCGAAAATTTCAACCAGTCTTATAAACGCTTAAAATATTTGCAGCAGTTTAGCGAGTATCGTAAAAAGCAAGCACGTTATATTGAAGGAACGCAGAAAGACCTCAATGTAAAAATTGTAGAACTTGATCGTAATAAGCAGGAGAAGAATAATTTGCTGTCTGATCAGCAAAAGGAAAAAAAGACACTTGGTATTCAAAAAAATAGTAAGTCGAAGGTTTTAACTAGCTTAACCACTCAGGAGAAAAAGCTAAAGCAGGAGCTTACGCAAAAGCAGAAAGAATCGGCGAGATTGAATCGTGCCATTCAGAATGCGATTAATCGTGAAATTGAGGAGGCTCGAAGACGGGCTGAAGCAGAGGCTAAGGCTGAACTTGCTAAGGCTAAAGCAGAAAATAGAGCCGCTCCAGATGCAAGGCCAGTGGCAAGTGGGTCGAGTATTTTATCGGCCACCCCTGAATCTGCCAAATTATCGTCCGATTTCCTTGGCAGTCGTGGTAATTTACCTTGGCCTGTAAGCAATGGAATGGTTATTGAAGATTTTGGTAATCATACAATCGGCAGAAATGTGACTGTTGAAAACAATGGTGTAGATATTAAAACGGCTCCAGGATCACAGGTAAGGGCAGTATTTGCAGGTGAGGTTGCTGCCGTACAAAACATTTCTGGGTCTTATGCAGTTTTAATCCGACATGGTGAATATTTCACGGTTTATTCCAATTTAAAAAGTGTTACTGTATCAAGAGGACAGAAAGTTACGTTAAAGCAAAGCATTGGGGTAGTAATTACTGACCCTGTAGATGGAACAACTGAAGTACACTTTGAGGTTCGTAAAGGTGCCACTCCTCTGAACCCTTCAAGTTGGCTATCAAATTAATTTTAAAATTTAAGGTGTTTAAATTGCTTATATTTGTATATTGATTTTTGTAATATGTATAATTTGATAATGTTATTTTTGAATATGGGCGGGCCTGAGCTCGTACTGATATTCGTTGTAATTTTACTTTTATTTGGAGGGAAAAAGCTTCCTGAGCTTGCTCGTGGACTAGGAAAAGGATTGAGGGAGTTTAAGGATGCCTCGGATGGCATTAAGCGTGAAATTCATAATAATATCAATACCGTTACAGAGGCTGCAGAATTAGAAAAAGCAGCCGCTTCAAATCCTGTGAATAATTATCGGGATACGGAAAATTCTTATTCAGAATCACCAAATAGTTATGGTGTGCCTTCAGGTGGTGCGACTTATCCAGACATGGATGCGCCAACATCAGATAGTCATACTACAGAAAATAATTCAAGCGATGAAGCCGCTTCAGGCGAGGTTATGCCTGGCGAAAATGCTTCTGAAAACACAAAAAACGCACATTAAATAAATTATCATGTTAAATTCAATTTTATTGTTCATGGGACTTGGAGTTACGGAAGCAGTGCTTATCGTAGTGGTTGTCCTATTAATGTTTGGCGGTAAAAAAATTCCGGAACTTATGCGCGGATTAGGCAAGGGTATTAAGGAATTTAAAACGGCCTCAAATGGCGAAGGTGAAACACCTTCAAAAGATCAGGACGCTAAATAATTATATTTTGAATGATCTTTTTGTTTGTCATTTTTATGACGATCAGGAGGATCATTTTGTCATTTTGCCTTTTGGGAATCTTTAGAGACGATAGAGAGCCAAACCCTGGCTGGCATATAAATGGAATCTCATTTCAAAAATGAAGATCTTCATATTTTTAAATTTCTAATCACATCAACCAAGGCATGGAAGGTATTTCTTCTCTTTCCACTATTCAGTCGGCATTAGCAAAGCAGGATAAAAACTTTACTTTACCCATTTTGCTTGAGCATTACTTAAATCGTATTGCCAAAAATCAAGATTTAAACGCTTTTGTGGAGGTTTTTGCCGATGAAGCACGCAATCAAGCTCAAGTAGTTCAGTCGAAAATCAGCGCCGGTACCGCCGGTAAACTGGCAGGAATGATTATCGGCATTAAAGATAATATCTGCTTTCAAGGTCATCAAGTTTCTGCTAGTTCAAAGATTCTTGAAAATTATGTTTCTCCATTTTCTGCTACAGTAGTTGAGCGTATTCTGGCTGAGGATGCCATTATCATCGGGCGTCTCAACTGCGATGAATTTGCAATGGGGGCCTCAAATGAAAGTTCATATTATGGTCCCGTAAGGAATTTTGCAGATCAAAAAAGGGTCTCAGGTGGCTCATCAGGTGGCTCAGCAGTGGCTGTACAAGCTGGATTGTGCCTTGCAGCTTTGGGGACTGATACGGGTGGATCTGTCAGACAGCCGGCTTCTTTTTGTGGTGTTGTGGGACTAAAGCCTAGCTATGGCAGAGTTTCACGTCATGGAATTATTTCCTATGCCTCCTCATTCGATCAAGTTGGTCCTATAACAAATTGTGTGGAGGATGCAGCTCTTCTCTTAGAGATCATTGCCGGTCCCGATCAATACGATAGCACTGCCTCAAGTAAAACTGTCCCAGTTTATTCAAAAGAGCCTCAGTCAAATGAGAAGCAGAGAATTGCCTATTTATCGGAGGCTTTGAGCTCTGCGGGACTAGATCCGGAAGTAAAACAAGCTTTTGAAAGAAGTATTGCATTACTCAAGGATGCGGGGCATGCGGTTGAGCCTGTTTCTTTTGAGTACCTCGACTATGTAGTTCCTACTTATTATATTTTAACGATGGCAGAGGCATCCTCCAATTTAGCAAGATATGATGGGGTGCACTATGGATATCGGAGTGCACGTGCTCTCGACCTAGAATCGACTTATAAAAGCTCACGATCAGAAGGTTTTGGTGCAGAAGTTAAGCGCAGAATTGTTTTAGGAACTTTTGTGCTTAGTGCGGGTTATTATGATGCATATTATGCCAAGGCACAGAAAGTTAGGCGATTGATTCGTGATAAAACCGATGAGATTTTAAGAAATTATGATCTAATTATGCTTCCAACAGCACCTACACCGGCATTTACCATTGGTGAAAAAAGTGATGATCCTATAGTTAGTTACTTAGCTGATATTTTCACCGTTCAGGCATCCTTAGCTGGAATTCCGGCTATTTCATTGCCTGCAGGCAATAATAAAGAGGGTTTACCGTTAGGGATACAGTTTCTAGCTCCTCGCTTTGGCGAGAGTAATTTGTTAAACTTTTCAAAAATGTACTGCAAGCTTATATGATCTAATAATTGGGGGTGGAGAAGAATAATATTCTTTAATTATTAATTACCTTTAATCAAACCTATGCTTAAAACGGTATTTTCTCTCTTATTTTTATTTTCTCTCTCTTGTGGGATATTGACCGCATCCGAGAAAGATAGTCTTATAGTTTTCGATGCTAATCATTTAAATATCAATAAATTACAGCTAAATCAGGACTCAATTCCTAAAAGTGTTTTCATCGGAAATCCGATTGTGCCACTTTCTAATGGTATTTTTCAAACTAGGTTGGAGTCTATCCGGAAAGAGGTGGATCTATCTTATAATGAGCATGTTCAGAAATATATTGATACCTATCTCAAGAGAAAAGAACATATTGGTAAAATGCTGGGATTGTCGAAGTATTATTTCCCAATTTTTGAAAAGGCATTGAAAGAATTTGGACTTCCTGATGAGTTAAAGTATATCACGGTTGTTGAATCAGCCTTAAATCCCAATGCTGTATCTAGATCGGGTGCTGTGGGTCCTTGGCAGTTTATGTACACTACAGCCAAAGGCTATGGTTTAACAATGGATAGCTATACCGATGAGCGGAAAGACCCTCAAAAGGCAAGTCTCGCTGCTGCACAATATCTTTCGGATGCCCATAAACGTATTGGCGATTGGCTTCTGGCAATAGCTGCATTTAATTGCGGTACGGGTGCCGTTACGCGTGCTATCGCCAAATCTGGTGGCGTAGCAGATTTTTGGAAAGTCCGTCCTTTTTTGCCACTCCAAACTCAAAATTATGTGCCTGCTTTCATTGCTACAGTATATACTATGAGTTATCATCAGGCGCATGAAATTGCTGAAAAACCTGCCGATTTTAGTACTAGTACTGATATTTTTCCTGTGACTAAGCGAATTTCAATTAGCAGTATCGCTAAAGCTACTGAGCTGGATGTGAATGAATTATTAATGTTAAACCCTTCTTATAAAAAGCAAATTATTAATGGAAGCAATCTCCTGCCGATGCCCTTGGTGGTTCCATCTTTGGCCAGTGCGAGCTACTCGTCTCTTTATGAGCTGTTTAATGGGCAAGACGAGGACACAACTGCTAACTTAAGTATTAGCGCGAATCCTGAGAATAAATCTAAAATCGGACAAAAAAACAATGAAAATTCTTATTTTCAATACATTGTGAAGGCTGGAGATACACTTTCGGGTATTGCTGGTAAATTTAAGGGAACTACAGTTTCAGGCATCAAAGTACTTAATGGATTGAAAAGTACTGTATTGAAACCTGGAATGCGCCTCAAGATACCTAAAATCTAGTTTTATTAAGATTCATGTTAGATAGTCAATGTTTATAACATCAGTATAGAAAAGAATTGTAATTTTGCGCCACTGATCAATTTCCAATTTAATGAGCAAGACTAATCGTAAACAAGACGCACTAGATTATCATTCACAGGGCCGCCCTGGGAAAATCCAGGTTGTACCTACAAAGCCTACAAATTCACAACGTGATTTATCACTGGCCTATTCGCCAGGGGTAGCTGAGCCATGTTTGAGGATTGCCGAGAATAAGGAAGATGTTTATAAATATACCGCTAAAGGCAACCTTGTTGCTGTAATTAGCAATGGTACAGCCGTTTTAGGCTTGGGCGATATCGGTCCGGAGGCTGGAAAACCAGTGATGGAAGGTAAGGGATTGTTATTTAAGATATTCGCTGATATTGATGTATTTGACTTAGAATTAGATACACAAAACATCGATGAATTTGTGATGATTGTGAAGGCTTTGGAGCCTACTTTCGGTGGAATAAATCTGGAGGATATCAAAGCTCCTGAATGCTTTGAAATTGAGAGTCGCTTAAAGGAATGTATGTCTATTCCAGTAATGCATGATGATCAGCATGGTACAGCAATTATTTCTGCTGCTGCCTTGATTAATGCCTGTGAGCTTCAAAAGAAAAAACTTGAAAAAATTAAGATTGTTGTAAATGGGGCAGGTGCCGCAGCAATCTCATGTACCAGACTTTATGTAAGTCTTGGTTGTAAAAAAGAAAATATTGTAATGCTCGACCGTTCGGGCGTTATTCGTAATGATCGCGATAAGCTGGAAGGTACTAAAGCAGAATTTGCTACTAGCCGTAAGATTGATACCCTAGCTGATGCGATGAAGGATGCAGATGTATTCATTGGTTTATCATCACCGGATGTATTAACTGCCGAAATGCTTAAAACAATGGCTAAAAACCCTATTGTTTTTGCCATGGCAAACCCTGATCCTGAAATTGCCTATGACCTTGCTATAAAAACAAGAAAAGATATCATTATGGCCACTGGTCGCTCTGATTATCCAAATCAGGTGAATAATGTTCTTGGTTTCCCTTATATTTTTAGAGGTGCCTTGGATGTTCGTGCAACGGGTATCAATGAGGAAATGAAAAAAGCAGCAGTAATTGCGATAGCTGAGCTTGCTAAGAAGAATGTTCCTGAAGCAGTAAATCTTGCCTACAATTCAAAAAATCTGAAATTCGGTAAAGATTATATTATTCCTAAGCCTATTGATTTGCGACTTATTACTTCGGTATCTCCAGCTGTTGCAAAGGCGGCAATGGAGTCTGGTATAGCTCGCAAGCAAATTACAGATTGGGAGGCTTATAAAGAGGAGTTAAAAAGCAGACTTGGTTTAGATGATAAATTATTGCGTACAATTACCAATAAAGCTAAATCATCGCCAAAGCGTGTTGTATTTGCTGAAGCCGATAATTATAAAATATTAAAAGCTGCTCAAATTGTTCGTGATGAGGGTATTGCTATTCCTATTTTATTAGGAGATAAAGAAAAAATCTTCAATATAATGTCGGAGCATGATCTTGAGCTTGATGGCGTAACTATTATTAATCCACTTGATGATATCAATACTTGCGCTAAATATGCCGAATTTCTTTATGAGAAGCGCCAGAGACGAGGAATAACACTCTTTGAAGCTAAAAGGCTGATGAGAGATCGCAATTACTTTGGTGCTGCAATGGTGCAGTTTGGTGAGGCTGATGCTTTGATCTCTGGATTAACCAAGGATTATGGATCAACGATAAAACCCGCTCTTCAACTAATCGGTATTGAAGAAGGTGTAAATAGAGTAGCTGGGATGTACATGATGCTTACCAAGAGAGGCCCTGTATTTTTTGGCGATACCACGGTAAATGAGAATCCTACCGTTGATGAATTAGTTGATATTACAGCTTTGCTTGATCATTCTGTAAAGCGTTTTAATATTCAACCAAGAATTGCCATGCTTTCTTACTCGAATTTTGGCTCTAACGATGGAATAGTGCCACAAAAGGTGCGTCAAGCAGTAAAAATACTTCATGAACAGCGTAAAGATATCATCGTAGATGGTGAGATGCAGGCTAATTTTGCCATGAACCCTGACCTTTTAAAGGATAATTACCCTTTCAGTACTTTGGCTGGATCGCCTGCCAATGTGTTGGTTTTCCCGAATCTTGAATCAGGTAATATTGCCTATAAATTATTACAAGAATTGGGTGGAGCAGAAGCGGTTGGTCCGATTTTACTTGGCTTAAATAAACCAGTTCACATTTTGCAATTAGGCAGCTCGGTGCGTGAGATAGTAAATATGGTAACCATTGCTGTGGTTGATGCTCAAACAAAAGATGACCTGAAATTGCCAGTTGTTAAGCGAATGAAGGATGTGATAAAAAGAGCGCTAAAGTCAAAATAATCGATTTTTAGAAATTATTTTAATTTAAACTAAACTTTTTAAAGATGTATGCGTATATAGATGGTAAATTGGTATTTAAATGTCCTACCTACGTAGTTATTGATGCGGGAGGTGTGGGTTATCAAATTAATATATCATTGAATACCTATGGGTCTTTACAAGAAACAGAGCGTTGTAAATTATACACTTGGCTTCATGTTAAAGAAGATGGGCATACTTTGTATGGCTTTCATGATGAAGGTGAGCGCCGTTTGTTTTTACATCTTATTTCGGTATCCGGAATTGGACCGAATACCGGCAGAATGATTTTATCATCAATTACGCCGGCAGAGATACAAACTGCAATAGTGAAGGGTGATGTTCCTTTAATTCAAAGGATTAAAGGAATTGGGCCTAAATCTGCACAACGAATGATTTTGGAGTTGCAGGATAAGTTAAAGAAAGAGGGACCTGATTCATTAATCAGCATGCCAAGCCATAGTACCGCTAAGGAAGAGGCATTGTCGGCTTTAGTGATGTTAGGTTTTTCAAAGAGTGTTGCTGAAAAGGCTTTAGATTCGATTATTAAGTCGGGAGCTGAAGATTTATCGGTTGAAGTTTTAATAAAAACCGCTTTAAAGAGTTTATAATTATTTTACAGATTGTTCGAAAATTGAAGAGTGCAGCTACGTTTTATTTCAAGATTTTTTTAAGTGTCTTGATTATGCTTTATGCAGGGCAATCTTATGCTCAAACTGTTCCTGCAAAAAAAGATACGTCAAAGCTGGTATATCCTTTTCAAGACTCAAAGGGTATAGAATTAAAAAAGCAAGCGGGAATTTTCCTTCCCAAACCTTCTAATATCCAAAGAAGTGTTGAGTTTGATCCAATTTCTAAGCGATATATTATTCGTGAAAAAATTGGCGATCGACTTTATCGCGAGCCTCAATATTTAAGTATTGAAGAATATCAGAAGTATGAAAATCAGCTCATTAAACGTAATTATTGGCGTGAATTAGCCGATTTACCCCTTGCCGAAGCACGTGAGCCTGGCTTTATCCCTCCAGTAAAAATAAATAGTCGCTCGTTTGAACGAATTTTTGGTGGAAATATCATTGATATTCGTCCACAAGGTTCTGCCGATCTTACCTTCTCTGGACGACTAACCCGCAATGAAAATCCGATGTTCAACGAACGTCAGCGCCGTCAGGGTAATTTCGATTTCAATCAACGTATCCAAATGAATGTGGTTGGCCAGATTGGTGAAAGAATGAAAATTGCTACCAATTATAATACAGAGGCGCAATTTGATTTTGAAAATCAGGTAAAAATTGACTTTACGGGTAAAGAAGATGATATTATCAAAAAAATTGAGGCGGGGAATGTGAGTCTCCCACTTAGTTCTTCACTAATTACGGGTAGTCAGGCGCTATTCGGACTAAAAACGCAGCTTCAGTTTGGTCGTTTAAATGTCACTAGTATTTTCTCTCAGCAAAAGTCGCAGCAACGTGAAATAACCATTACAAATGGTTCTCAGCAGAATGAATTTGCTATTTCTGCGGATAATTATGAAACTAATAAACACTATTTCTTAGCTCAATATTTCAGAGATAATTACAATAAATCGCTTCAAAATATTCCTATTAATAGTTCGCCTGTAAATATTACTAAAATTGAAGTTTGGGTAACCAATCGTGCCAATACTACCTCAAATTCTAGAGACGTTTTGGCATTTCTTGATCTCGGTGAAAACAAAGTTTACAATACTACTCAAGTGCAAGGTGGATCCGGCTATTCTGTTTTGCCTGCGGGCTTTGCGGGACCAGGCTTTGCACAACAATCGAACAATCTATTGCAGGTGCTGCCTCCCGGATTAAGGCAAACAAATTCAAACGATGCAAACTCCTTTTTTCAATCCGCTCGTGGTGGAACAGACAACTTCGCCAAGCTTACTTTTGCTCGTAGTTTAACTGAAAGAGAATATATTTTAAACCCTCGTTTAGGATATATTTCCCTCAATACAGCCCTTAATGCCGACGAAGTACTCGCCGTAGCATTCCGCTATACCATCAATGGTCAGGAATATCAAGTCGGTGAGTTTTCTACCGATATTTCTGTGAACAATTCCACTCCGGAAGTGCTCTACGTGAAATTATTGAAAAATGAAACCCTCAAAACGAGTCTGCCAACCTGGGATTTGATGATGAAAAACATCTATACTCTTGGCGCTTATCAGGTTAGTCGTAACGACTTTAAACTAAATATTTTCCGTCTTGATGAGGAAACGGGTATTGAAAAACCTCAAATTACGGAGGGTCAAAATACAAACAATAAACTATGGATTCAAATGACCAATCTGGATAATTTGAATCAGCAAAACGACCGAAAGCCAGATGGTTATTTCGACTTTTTGGAAGGCATAACCATTGATCCGCTAAACGGGCGCATTACTTTTCCTTTGGTGGAGCCTTTTGGTTCTGATCTCGCCAAGCGATTTAATCCAGTGTCTGAAGCTGCGCTCATCGAAAAATATGTGTACCAACCGCTCTATGATTCTACAAAGGTTATTGCACAGCAGCTATTTGCTAAGTTAAATAGGTATCAAATTCGTGGGACATATCAGTCACAAGGAGGCTCCGAATTTCAGCTGAATGCAATCAATGTGCCACCAGGTTCGGTGCAGGTTATTGCGGGTACTTTACCTTTGCAAGAAGGAGTTGATTTCACCGTTGACTATAATATTGGCTTGGTAAGGATCTTAAATCAGGCATTATTGAACTCTGGGCAGCAGATTAGAATCAAAATGGAGAATAATGAGCTTTTTGGGATGCAACAGCGCTCGCTCACCGGCTCCAGGTTTGATTACAAGGTTAGTGATAAGCTTAATTTGGGAGGTACAATCATGAACCTTACTGAAAAGCCACTCACACAAAAGGTAAATTATGGCGAAGAGGCTATTTCAAATACTATTTGGGGCTTTGACGTAAATTATAGCTCTCCTTCAAGATGGCTGACCCGCATGGTTGATAAAATACCATTTATCAATACGAAGGAGCCTTCAAGTATTACCTTTTCGGGCGAATATGCACAGTTTATTCCGGGACATCCAAAGGCATTAAATTTTGCAGGAAGTAGAAATGGTGCCAGTTATTTGGATGATTTTGAGGCTAGTAGATCATTAATTGATATAAAAAGTGCTATTCCTTGGCAAATTTCTGGTACACCTAAGCTTTTTCCTGAATCTAACCTGAATAATGACCTTGCCTACGGCTATAATCGGGCGCGATTAGCTTTTTACAATATAGACCCTATATTTTTTGTTACTGGTAATACGCTTACCCCCGAGAATATTAAAAGAGATAAAGACGAAATGTCTAATCATTATGTAAGGCAAGTATTTGAACGTGAGGTATTTCCTTTCAAAGAGTCGAATACTGGTCAAGCGATTATCCTGCCCACTTTCGACCTCGCTTATTATCCAAACGTTCGTGGACCTTATAACTTTACAACTACTGGTTTAACACCAAATGGTAATCTTCTAAACCCAAGAAGTAGATGGGGAGGCATATTTAGAAAGCTTGATACCAACGACTTTGAAGCTCTAAACATCGAATTTATTGAGGTGTGGATGCTAGATCCATTTATTTATAATAAAAACAGTCAGGGTGGCGATTTATATTTCAACCTAGGAAATATCAGCGAAGACATTCTGAAGGATGGACGTAAAGCGCTAGAAAATGGTCTTGCGCCAGATGGTAATCCCGCTAAAACTGATCAAACAGTTTGGGGTAGAGTCCCAAAGCTTCAACCAGTGATTCAGGCTTTTGATAATAACCCTA
Organism: Daejeonella sp.; assembly: GCF_017495225.1. Lineage (GTDB taxonomy): Bacteria > Bacteroidota > Bacteroidia > Sphingobacteriales > Sphingobacteriaceae > Daejeonella. The sequence goes on from NZ_JAFEIG010000002.1 coordinate 115,274, forward strand.
CAGCCAGACAGTTTCAAGATGTAGGTATTGATGGATTAAGCTCAACAGACGAACGCCAGCAGTTTGGCACTTTCATAAACCAAGCTAAAGGTATTTTAAGTCCGCAGGCTGCAAGTGAATTGGAAGCAGATCCTGCATCCGATGATTTTCAATATTATCGTGGATCTAACCTCGACCAGGCAAATGCCGGCATTTTACAAAGATACTTAAAGTATAATAATACCGAGGGGAACTCCAAAACACCGCAACAATCCTTAGAGCAAACAGGAATAGAAACTACAGCGGCAACTCCTTTCCCTGATGGGGAGGATATTAACCGTGATAATAATTCAACGCAGGCTGACGAGTATTTTCAATATAAACTATCCATTCGCCCGAAAGATTTACAAACTGTTGGGAATAATTATATTTCAGATATTCTTACAACTACAGTGAAACTTGCTAATGGTAAGCAGGAATCAGTACGTTGGATTCAATTTAAAATTCCTATTACTGAATACATTCAAAAAGTAGGAAATATCGAAGATTTTAAATCCATTCGTTTCATCAGAATGTTTACCACAGATTTTGCGGATACCACCATCATGCGCCTAGCAAAATTACAATTGGTGCGTGGTGAATGGCGTAGATACAATGCCGAAAATAGTCCCGCAAAAGTTATTGTTGATCCTTTATTAAATAATCCAGGTATCGACAATTCTACCATCGATGTAAGCACAGTTAATATCGAAGAAAATGGTAAACGTTCGCCAATTCCTTATGTGCTCCCTCCAGGAATTACAAGAGAGATTGATTTTACCAATTTTAGAGGTGAATCACGCCAAAATGAGCAGTCGCTAGCCCTAAATGTTAAAAATTTAAGAGATGGATATGGGCGTGCTACCTTTAGAACTACCTCCAACGACTTCCGTTCTTATAAACGTATGGAAATGTTTATTCATGCCGAGGGTAATCAGTTGAAAGACAATGATTTACGTGCATTTTTAAGGATAGGGTCAGATAATCAAGATAATTATTATGATTTTGATATTCCCTTAAAGGTGACAAATCCTGGTACAAACGACCCTGGACTAATTTGGCCGGAACAAAATAAGATGAATGTGGAGCTAAAGCTGTTTTTAGAAGCTAAGGCTGCTCGAAATCTTGCCAAACTTAACGGACAGCCATGGCCTATAAATGTTCCATTTACCTTTCAGGATGGGGTAAATGTGGTTACTGTGAAAGGTCAGCCTGATCTCAGTAGAGTTCGTGTTTATATGCTTGGGGTTCGAAATCCTTTGAGGAATGAGGCTAATCCGGGACTAGATGATGGGCTAGACAAATCGGCACAAATTTGGTTTAATGAGTTGAGGCTTACTGATTTTGATGAAGGTGGCGGCTGGGGAGCTACCGCACGTATGAATGCAAAGCTTGCCGATTTTGCTGATATCACCATTTCTGGAAGTAAAAGCACCTTTGGCTTTGGCTCTATCGATCGTAGAGTGAGTGAGCGTAATCGTGAAGATAATGTGCTTTTTGATGTTTCTGGAAATGTGGAATTAGGTAAATTCTTCCCAGAGAAAACAGGACTTAAAGTCCCAATGTTTGTGAATTTCTCTACTCAGATAGGTTCACCACAATATGATCCTCGCAATAGAGATACCGAGTTTAAAACTACTCTTGAAAATGCTACTAAGCAGGAAAAAGATTCTATTCGTTATATTACCGAAGATTTTACATCGCGCAAGGGTATCAATTTTACCAATGTTCGTAAAATAAAAACAAATCCAGAGAGTAAATCTTACCCTTGGGATATCGAAAATCTAAGCGTAACTTATGCCTTTAATGAGTTTAGTCACCGCGATTTTATCAATGAAAATAATATTCAGAAAACCTATCGCGCCGGACTCCAATATAGTTATTCTAGTCAGGCGAAGCCAATCACTCCATTTGAAAAATTAATTAAATCGAAGAGTCTCGGACTTATAAAGGATTTAAATTTTAATCTTTTACCATCTATTTTAAACTTTAGTATTGACGTGAACCGATTGTATTCTGAAAATACACTTCGAAATAACGATCCTAATAATTTCTTGCCAATCAATACCAATTTTAATAAGAATTTCCAGATGTCGCGTATTTATGGCATTAGCTGGAATCTTACTAGATCCATGCAAATCGATTTTAATGCAACAAATTATTCGGTTATTGATGAGCCAGAGGGTCGTATCAATGGATTGAAGCGCGATACACTTTGGGAGAATTTAAAGAAATTGGGCCGGACTACAGATTATGGTCATACGCTAAACCTGACTTATAATGTTCCAATTAATAAGGTGCCTGGACTAGATTGGGTTACGGTTGCAACACGTTATGGAGCAGGCTTTAATTGGCAAACTGAGCCTTTGCTTACACTAAATGATCCAAGTATCGATATCGGAAATAACATCCAAAATTCACGTACTATCCAAATTAATCCAACCTTGAGTTTGATAGCTCTCTATAATAAATTCGGATTTATAAGGAGCATGAACGGACCCGATAAAAAATCGAAAGCCGCATTTTTAGTTAATTTATTAACAAGCTTAAAAAATGTGAGTGGGGCCTATACAAGGTCGCAGGGCACATTCTTGCCCGGATATTTACCTAAAACGAACTTCTTTGGGCAGGATTTTAATACTGGAGCTCCGGGCTACGACTTCCTGATAGGTGGTCAGGGTGATATTCGAAACCGAGCATTACAAGGTGGATGGATTACCAGAGATTCACTTCAGAACCAATTGTATATTAATACCTCTAAGGAGGATATGAACTTTAGAGGCTTGGTTGAACCGATTAGTGATTTACGAATCGAATTGACGGCAATTAAGAGTCAGAGTTTTAACTATTCCACCAATTTCAAATTCTTACCATCTAGCAATAGCTTCGAGAATTTAAGTCCCGTAACCACCGGCGACTTTACCATGTCCTATTTCACCTTGTTCACAGCCTTTAGTAAAGAGAATAAATTAACAAATACTTCGGCTTTATTTAGGCAGTTTCAAGAAAATAGAATGATTATTTCAAAGAGACTTGGAGCACAAAATCCAAATTCTGCCGGATCAACTGGTGGATTTGCGGATGGCTATAATAAAAGCTCTCAAGATGTCTTAGTATCTTCATTTTTAGCGGCATACACCGGTAAGGATGCTAATAAAGTGTCTTTAAGTCGTTTCCCTAAAATTCCAATTCCTAACTGGCGTTTGAGTTATAATGGTTTAAGTAAATTGCCAGTATTGAGTGATATTTTTACTTCTATCGATATTAACCATGCTTATCGTTCAACTTATACGGTTAATGGTTTTAACTCTTTAGTACGTTATCAAGAAGCTAATGGGGGTGTTAATGTGAGAGATGCTAATGGTAACTTCTTACCTTATTATCAATTCTCCCAAATTACCTTATTTGAGCAGTTTTTACCCTTGCTAGGGGTAGATGTGCGTCTTAAAAATAATATGACTCTGAATTTCGAATATCGTAAATCAAGAGCTTTAAGTTTTAGCTTATCAAACGGACAACTAGCGCAACAGAATGAGAACGGCGCTGTTTTTGGTATGGGCTATCGTACCAACGAATTCCGCTTTCCTTTCGGTTTGTTTAAATCGTTAAAGCTTGATAACGACATGAATTTCAAACTTGATTTTGCCTTGAATGATCGTAAGATGCTTATTTATCGTGCTGATATCGACGAAGCAGAGGTTTCATCAGGTGCTAAGAATATCACAGTTAGGCCATCAGTGGATTATGTTCTAAATCAGCGTTTTACCATGCGCGTATTTTATGATGGGAATATTACTAAGCCTTATACTTCTCAAACATTTAATACATCATTCAGTAATTTTGGGGTTAATTTAAGGTTTAACTTATAAGAATAAGCTCAGATCATTAGATTTGTGAAAAGAAGATACAATTTCTATAAATCAGCCCCAACTATTCTATAATTAATTGGAAGTCTGACCAAATAAAGTATTTTTGTAAAAATTAAAAAGACAATAAAATGGAATTTCCTGCTGAATTAAAATACACTAAAGATCACGAATGGATTCGCGTTGAAGGCAATCAAGCCTTTGTTGGTATTACTGAATTTGCTCAACATGAATTGGGTGATATCGTTTATGTAGATATCAATACCTTAGGCAAAGAGGTAAATAGCGAAGATGTTTTTGGTACTGTTGAAGCCGTAAAAACAGTTTCAGATCTATTTATGCCTTTGAGCGGGAAGATTCTTGAAATCAATAAAAAATTAGATGCCAATCCGGAGCTAGTTAATAGCGACCCTTATGGTGATGGATGGATGGTTAAAATTGAAATTTCTGATGCAGCTCAGGTTGCTGGTTTACTAAGTTCTGCCGACTATCAATCACTTATCGGAGTTTAATGCTAAAAACATTAAGATACCAGTATTTGTCCATTTTATGGGCCATTTTTGTAGTTATTATTTGTGAAATCCCTTCTTCAGATATTTCTCCAGATAGTATTACATTTTTTGAAGGCTTCGATAAATTGGCACATACTGGTTTCTTTTTTGTGTTAACTGTACTCTTGTTCCACGGTAAAATAAAAGAGCAAGGAAGCTATAATTATCGTATAATCACCATTCTTAAAATATTGCTAATTACCCTATTTTTAGGGGTATTGATTGAGGCTTTGCAACATTTTGTATTTACCTACCGCTCTGCCGAATGGTGGGATCTGTTTGCAGATCTGACCGGCGTAGGAATGGGTATCTTCAGCTATATCTTTTTGCATAGAAATCACCTCAATGAGAAATAAATACCTCTTTATTTTCTTAATATGCTTGATCAGTTTAAGCTCTTGCGGTATTTTTAAAAAATCTTGTGATTGTCCTCGATTTATAAAATCACAATACCCTAATAATCAACCGATTAAAAGATAATTCACATCCATTTGTCAAATTCATATTTTCTTATTTGGAATTAATTCAAATAAGCTTTATTTTTGTTTAAGATTTAGACAGGGATATGAAGCTTTCACAATTTTTACCAGGGCAAACAGGTATTATCAAAGAATTTACGGATTTAGAAATGTCTGTGAAATTAATGGAAATGGGTTGTTTACCAGGCGAATCCATTGTAGTTGAGCGCTTAGCACCACTTGGTGATCCTATGGCAATTACCGTGTCTGGATATCAATTGAGTCTCCGTAAGCAGGAAGCTTCTACCATCATTATGCAATAATCCTCTGTGGAGCGCGATTTAAAAGTTGCATTAGTTGGTAATCCCAACTCCGGAAAATCTACCCTATTTAATGTCCTTACCGGATTAAACCAAAAGATTGGTAATTTCCCAGGTGTTACCGTCGAGAAGAAGATTGGTTTTTTTAAAATTCCTGAAAATCGTAACGTACAAATAACAGATCTTCCAGGCACCTATAGCATTTATCCCAAGAGTAGGGATGAAAGCATTGTGATGGATGCACTTGCGGATAAAAACAATCCAGACTATCCAGAACTGATTATTTTTGTTGCCGATGCATCGAATCTAAAGAGAAATCTGCTGCTATTTTCACAGGTTGCTGATCTACAAATTCCCATCATTATTGCTTTAAATATGATGGATTTGGCCAAGCAATCGGGAATTGAAATTTCTGTTGATGAGCTTGCACAAAAGCTTGGTGTTCAGGTTATTCCAATTTCTGCACGTAAGCAGGAGGGTATCGACCGATTAAAAGAAGCTATTCAAAATGCCAGCGCTATTCCGCTGCAATTGCCATCCATCGAGGTTGAAGCATTAGCGCCAGAAATTATCCAAAAAATTCAATTGGATTTAAATATTGAGCATCCTTATGTGGCGCTACAGATTGCTCATCAATACGAAAGCATGCCTTTCTTGTCTGCTGAGCAGAAAAAGCATGTTCAGGAGCTAAATTCTGCGCATGATTTCCACTCCCAAAAATTACAAGCCGCCGAAACCATTGCTCGATATAATTTTATTAACGATGTGCTTTTCGATACGGTTAAAATACATTCAGACCCGAAAAGTGAAACATATAGCAATAAAATCGATAAAATATTAACTCATAAGATATTTGGCTTTGCGATATTTTTCGCCATTTTATTCCTGATTTTCCAATCTATTTTTGCGTGGTCGGAATATCCCATGACTCTCATTGAGGATCTTTTCATGTGGCTTACAGATCAGGCGACACAAATTTTACCTCCCGGACTTTTCGCTGATTTGCTCATTGATGGTGTTCTTGCGGGATTGAGTGGTGTGATTATTTTCATCCCACAGATAGCCATTTTATTTGCTTTTATCTCCATTTTGGAAGATACGGGCTATATGTCGCGCGTAACCTTCATGATGGATAAAATCATGCGTAAGGTAGGATTGAGTGGCAAATCAATTGTTCCTTTAATTGGTGGTTTTGCTTGTGCCGTGCCATCTATTATGAGTGCCCGCAATATTGAGAGCTGGAAAGATCGGATGATCACCATCATGGTAACGCCTCTCATTGCCTGCTCTGCGCGTTTGCCGGTTTATACCTTATTAATTTCTTTGGTGGTTCCTGATGAAAAGGTCTGGGGACTCATAAACATGCAAGGAATAGCCCTTATGTTTTTATATGTACTCAGTATTTTGGGCGCTATTTTGGTGGCTTGGGTGATGAAACAAATCATCAAATCGAAAGAGAGAGGTTATTTCATTATGGAGCTTCCGGTGTACAGAATGCCACGCTGGAATAATGTGCTTTTGACGATGTACCGTAGTGTGAAAGCCTTTGTTTTTGAAGCTGGAAAAGTGATTATTGCGGTCTCCATTATTCTTTGGGTACTTTCATCTTTTGGTCCTGGAGATCGTTTTGAAAAGATTGAAGCCAAATATAATTCTGAATCTTTGATACAGCAACATCCTCAAGATGAGCTTGGTAGGTTACAAGCATCAGAAAAACTAGAAAATTCTTATGCTGGAATTTTAGGAAAATCGATAGAGCCAGTCATCAAGCCTTTAGGATTTGATTGGAAGATTGGTATTGCCCTAATTACCTCTTTTGCTGCGCGTGAGGTGTTTGTAGGTACCATGGCGACCATTTACAGTGTGGATGCGGATGATTCGCAAGTGGAATCGGTAAGAGAGAAAATGCAGTCGGCAAGAAATACGGAAACTGGTCTGCCAGTCTTTACTACCGCCGTAGCATTTTCATTGATGATGTTTTATGCGTTCGCGATGCAATGTATCAGTACCATTGCGGTGGTATATCGTGAGACAAAGAGTTGGAAGTGGCCTGCAATTCAATTTGCTTACATGACTGTACTAGCTTATCTTGCAAGCTTTATTGTGTACAATCTGCTAAAGTAAAATCTTGGATAAAATTAGTGTTCTTATTAATTACATGCCTTCGGATGCAGCACCTGTGATTGCCCGATGGATAGATTATTTTAAGTGTGAATTCAAGATTTCAAGAAATAGGAGCACCAAATTTGGCGATTACCGCCATCCTTTCAAAGATGCGGGGCATCGTATTTCCGTAAATTATAATCTCAATCCTTACGCATTCTTAATCACTACGGTGCATGAATTTGCGCACCTCTTAACCTGGAATGAGCATAAAAGAAAGGCTAAGCCCCACGGACAAGAGTGGAAAGATAATTTCAAAAAAATGATGCGTCCTTTTTTTGAGCAATCAATTTTTCCACCCGATGTGAAGCAAGCTATTGTAAAATACCTCGAAAATCCGGCAGCCTCCAGCTGCACCGACCTCAACTTATTTAGAATTCTGAAAGCTTATGACCGCAAGGCTGAAGGAGTATTCTGCGTGGAGAATATTGAGATGAAGGCACTATTTTCGATCAAAGGCGGCAGAATCTTTAGAAAAGAATGTCTGGTTCGCAAACGCTACAGATGTGTTGAAATTAATACTGGAGCGGTTTATTTGTTTCCTCCGCTGGCGGAGGTGAGTAGGGTGTGAGGTGAGTTGTCAGTTGGGAGTTGTCAGTTATCAGGCTTGCGACCTCTGAAATACTCATGTGTGTTTTTTTGTCCTTAATCTTTGCTCTTTATTCCTTGTTCTGAATCAGTTATCAGTTGACTAGCTGAATTTTTAATATTCCTTTATTAGTACTTCTGTTGGAATTCCTAATGTGTCATGAAGCTTTCTAATCATGTCAATAGTGAGTTTTCTTTTTTTATTTAAAATTTCGCTTACTCTGCTTTTTAAGCCGATGGCTTGAGCCAAATCTTTTTGTTTGTAACCAAGTTGCTCCATTCTGAATTTGATTGCTTCGATGGGGTCTGGTAAGTCAATCGGACTTATTTCATTTTCATATTTTTCAATCAATAGGGATAATAATTCAAGTTCATCGGCAGTTTTTGAATCCTTTTTGCTATCAAATATTTCTTCAAGTCGGTTTAGAGCTGCTTGATATTCATTCTCTGTTTTAATTACTTTCGTTATCATGGTTTCAGATTGTTGATGCGTTTATTTTATCATATTCTGCGTGAGTTCCAATGAATCGTATCCAAACTATTCCAAAATCATAGTTAATTTTCACAATCAAGCGATATTTGTTCCCTTTAATATTAAAAACTACCCTATTGTCTTGAAGAAAACTAGCGGAGGGATAATCATTTTTTATATCCTGAGGTGAATTCCAAAAGGCTTCTATGGCTTCCTTATGCCAAGACTTCAATTGTTCTTCACAATCGCTGTGTTTGATCCAAAACTCTCTTAGAGTCTTTTTTGCAATAACTCTCACCATGCAAAGATAATAAAAGTTCCCGAATTGGGAATATTTTATAAACTATTCAATTAATTTTAAGGATGATTGTGTATTTTTTTCTTCTATTGTTTGTTTAAATAACTTGCATTTACCTCCCCAATTTTCTCTGAAATGGAAATATGAGTTTTAAAATTTTCGGATTAATGTCATATGGAGTCCTCAATGATAATATCATTTGATACTATCATTGATATTGTAATTTAGAGGGTATCTCCAAAAAATGTTGTTTTTAAGGGTTTTTAGCTTGGCTTTCCTGTGCCTGCTGCACGTTTTACGCTCCTCCAAAATATTATTTAGCAAATTGCAATTTACTCCAAGCCTATCCAATCAATCAATAATTTGAAGTCTTCGTCTTGCTTATTGGCAATCAAGAAACTCAATTGCTCTATGCTTCCAAAATTAAAATTTGGCATGTTCATTTTACGTCCTCGAAACTGTGGGTAAAATTCCTTGATTTCCAGCTTGATTGTTTCCCATTCTCCTGAAGTGCTAAATTGCTGCACGTATGACTCATATTGCAAAGTACGGCCCTTCAAGCGGAACTCATATTTCTTAGCATCGCCTTTTACCCGAAAAACAACAAATCTCTTTTCTTTTGCTAGATTGATTGTTTTGTTCAATTGAATCGAGGCAAATCCTCCATTGTTCGCCAATGAAACGTGACCTGAAAATTGTCCATGTCCCGCCTCACTAAGTACTAATGAACTTCTGGATATACCACCCATCACGCCATCATTTACAATATCCCATTCTTTGATGTTTGATTGACTTGAGAAATTATAAATATCTGTCATGTTTGGATGTGCGAATAAGCCGATTAGGAGTGAAATTATCAAAATTTTCATTTCTTAGATATTTATTGAGACAATTTACAGCTTTCTTTGCGTCGATTAGAATGTAGTCTGTTTATTTTCTTTTGAATCAATAGTACATGGGTTTTTATGATTATTGATTTGCCTTACTTGTTTTAGCTTGTTTGATAGGGGTTTTGCAGCCAGCCCCAAAAAGGCGGGACTTCCACTTTCATTTAGGTCTTTATAGCTCTAATTTTTCTTGGTCGCTGTTACTGAATAAACCATTGGGATATTATTGTTCAAATGCTTTATTCTAAATTTCTTCGGTTCAAACTCTATGGTTTTGTTAAAGCAATTGTAAGGTGAATAATCAAATTCGTCAAGAGAATTAATTTCAAGTCCGTTACCGATTAAATTATTTATTACCTCAATAAACCATGATTCCACATGACATATGATTGGCTTATGTCTGCGTTTTTATCGGCATAAGTTCCATTTTCGGTTTCTATTATTGCGCCTGAATTAAAATATCTGTAAGCAATTTTTTCAAAGTTGTCGTCAAACATCCAAACAACAGGATGAAATTCTACAAATACAAATTGTCCACCAGGTTTTAAAAACTTTGAAATAATTTTTGCCCACTTGTCTAAGTCGGGCAACCAACCAATTGTCCCATAACTTGTAAAAACTAGATCAAATTTTTCGTCCAGATGCTTTGGTAGGTCGTAAATATCGCAACAAATGAACTTTGCATTTGAATTTGTGTCTTTTGCAATTTGTTTTGCACTTTCAATTGCTTTGTCTGATAAGTCAACGCCTGTAACGTCTGCACCTAATCTACTCAAGGAAATGGAGTCTTGTCCGAAATGACATTGCAAATGCAAAATTGTTTTTCCTTTGATGTTTCCAAGCAAGTTTAATTCAATTTCATTTAAAGAGGTTTTTCCACTCAGAAATCCGTCTAGGTCATAAAAATCCGATTTTAAGTGCGTTTCAGTTCTATTATTCCAAGACTGCCGGTTTATTTCTATGTAATTTTGTTCGGGGTTCATTTTTTCTATGGTTGGTTTTCTAAATAACCGCTAACGGGTTGCGGCTTGGCGGATTTCAAAGCACAAATGTTCAGTTTTGCACAAAACTTAATTTAAACACTGAATCGCCACTTTGGGCTAGGTGATGTGGCATTAAACCTACTGCTTTACCTAAACAGCACCCTGTATTTCTTAATTTTTTTATCCGTTCTTAACCTTTTATTAATCATAAAAATAAGAAAATTCCCTCAGACCGCTTGCGCTCAGCTAAGTGGATTTGCAGCCTACGCAAAACACTACTCAATACCGACTAGCCATGAAATTGCTTTTGTGCAGGAGCGGTTTCATGCTCGGAACTTGCAAGGAAACCAAGCTGTTAGTGGCTTTGCATTTGTCTTTCATAAATGGCTTTAACTTGTAAATCTCCAAAGCCATATATCCCTTCTCTGTCTGCAAATTCCGAAAAAACTATTTTAAAAGTTTTCGACTTGTTTTCAATTATCTCTTTTATCACCCGATCAGGTCTGCCTAAAAATCCATCTAATGGAAATCTGTCAATATGTGCTTGACAAACTTCTTCTAAATACTCAAAACAGTCAGATTGGAATTTTGATAGCTCGCTAAGTTTATCCAAGTCGCCATTTTGGTATGCTTTCCATAAATTTTTTCCCAATTCAATGTCATCGTGTGTAAATTCAATTTTGGAATAATAAGCTTGTTCGAGTTTTTCAGGATTGGAAATTCCAAATCCTTTCCAAGTGTCGGCCTTATTTTCAATGATTGGGAAAATCCTAAAAATTTTAAGCCTAGCTTGATCTGCAAGGATTGAAATTACAAACCACATATTTGTCTGGCAAAATAAATCGTTTTCAAACCAAAGACAAATTTCGGAATTTTCAGGTAGGCTATACAGTTTTTCAAATTCACTTTTTGTTTTACTGAAATATTCTTCGGTCGATACTTGGTATGATTGAGCAATAAACTTTGCCCGGATTGCCCAAAACGCGCTAATGTTTTCAGCAGATACATTCCCTTCAATCAAACATTCTCTACAAATTATAAAATCTTGATTGATTTTTGTCTGTCTCAATTGGTCTGCCAAACAGTCTCCGTTTACTATGTGATATGTTGTCATTGTTGTAGGGCTTGAATAGGGGTAAAACGCCCATTTTGCACGGCGACCTGCCCGTCCCCTGTTGTAAAACTGGACGAATGAATATTGTTTTGCAATTTGGAGCAAATAGCCCTCCAAATCAAATTACTATAAAACATAAAAACATGACAAATAAAACTTTATAAATCTTGCAAATTGCGAATGGGAAATTATGCCCAATGGTGTCGAAAATGCACAGATTAAAACAAAAACAACTGACCTGGAGGCATCAGCGAAGTTAAAATTTTGCACCCAAAGGCAAAATGGACCCTGAAAAAACTAAAATTCACTCCGATTTGAAATGAATATCGTTGCGGAAGCAACTATATTTTTTGAAAACCCATAATAAACCAGACGATAGGCTTGCTACGCTAATGGCAACATCAGACTAAAGCCGAAGCTCCGTTGCTCTACGCTGCGGTTTAGTCCTTATATGTTAGCCACAGTTATTTTTCGTTTATTTTCCATTCGTTATCTTCAAATACAAATATTCCATTCCCTGCTCTAATTCTTTTTATATATCTGTCATATTTAGCTTCATCAAGTGTCCAAGCTAAACACCAATAGTTAAACATTTCAGGTTCTTTTTTAATCTCGTTGATATTTTTTTGTTGTTCTTTTGAAAATAATAAGACAGCTTCTTCATATTTTTTTTCATCCATCAATTTTTTCAGTTTCTCAACAGTTTTTAATTGTCCTGCAATTGTGTCAATTGGTATGTTCTGTTTGATGGAGTATTTATCAATTAAGTTTTCATCAGATTTATACCATTTTTTGAAATTATGAATACTTCCGTTCGTATAAATTGTATCAACGTTTTTGTCTGTATAGTGAATTAAAATTCTATGACTTTTCATATATTTTGTCGGACCCAAATCTTTCGATTTATTTAGGTCTGCAATAAACTCTTTCTCAAAGCCTTCGTTCATTTGTAATTTTATTCCCGGAAATCCTTGGTAAATTTCAATTAGTTCTACATTACTTGAGTTAATTATCATAGTCTTGTATGAACCACAAGAAATCATAAGTCCTAAAATTGTCAAAATAGCTATTTGTCTCATTGTCGTTTTATAATTGTGGCTAACTCCTTTACACACCTCACAAAATCATCCCTATCCAGGTGGATATGTCTGATAAACCCTGACGGCTATTTTATCTAGCCAAAGTAAAATTAATTAACCATAAATCATCAAGCTGTTGAAAAATCAGATTAAAAGAAGCTAAATTTATATTCCCTCAGTTCTTACTCTCAGTCGTTATTCTAAGCACCTAAATCTCCACCCAGCCTGACAACTGACTAATAGAGCAAGGAATAAGGAACAAGGAATAAGGAACAAAGAGTAAGGAGCAAAGAGAAAGGAATAAGGAGCAAAGAGAAAGGACAAAAAAATAATCAGTTGGCTAATATCGTTATTCTAAGCACCTAATTCTCCGCCCAGCCTTACAACTGACTAATAGAGTAAGGAATAAGGAGCAAAGAGTAAGGACAAATAATCAGCTAAATAATATCTTTATTCTAAGCACCTAACTCTCCGCCCAGCCTGACAACTCCCAACTGACAACTCCCAACTGATAACCGCCTCAATACCCCACCAACTTCTCCACAACCTCCCCCAATCTCGCTTTCGCCAAAAAATTATCCTCCAAAGCCTTATTCATGGGTATAGCCGTGTCTAGGCTTGCACAGCGCATCACAGGGGCATCCAAGTGCTCAAAGCAATGTTCTGCTATCCAGGCGCTGATCTCGCCGCCTAGGCCATTGGTGAGGGTATCTTCGTGCAAAATAAGCACGCGACCAGTTTTTTGAACGGTGGCTTTAACCGCATCTTTATCCCAAGGCTGTAAACTCCTTAAATCAATCAGGTCGGCAGAAAGTTCTGGATGTGCATCTAAATATTCCAGCGCCCAATGTACCCCTAAACCATAGCTAATGATACTGAATTGTTCACCTTGTCTTACAAGCCTTGCCTTCCCAATTTCAATGCTATAATAATCATCGAAAATAGGCTCGGAGATACCACGGTAAAGGTATTTATGCTCAAAATACATCACCGGATTTGGGTCTTCAATGGCCGCTAAAAGTAGTCCCTTAGCATCTGAAGGAAATGCCGGATAAACCACTTTTAAACCTGGAGTTTTAGTAAACCAAGCTTCATTACTTTGCGAATGGAAGGGCCCAGCACCCGTCCCTGCCCCTGTAGGCATTCTAACCACCACATCGGCCTTCTCGCCCCAGCGATAATGTGTTTTAGCCAGATTATTCACAATCTGGTTAAATCCGCAGCTCACAAAATCGGAAAATTGCATCTCCATAATGGCTTTTTTGCCATTAATTGATAGTCCGAGGGCGGCACCCACCACCGCCGACTCACATATCGGTGTATTCCTGACTCTGCCTTTCCCAAATTCCTCCACAAAACCTTGAGTAATTTTAAAAGCTCCTCCATACTCCGCAATGTCTTGTCCCATGATGACCAAATCAGGAAACTTCTGCATTCCCTGCCTTAATCCATCACTTATGGCATCTAAATATCTTTTTTCAGTTTTCGCCGGACTTTGAGGTAAAATCCCACTTGTATCTGATTTAAAATACATGTCGGAAAGCTCCTCAGAAGTATTTACAGCGGGCTCATCCATCAAAAATGCTTTTTCAACTTCTGAGTCGATTTCTTCCTTGAAACTTTGGCGTAGTTCGTTTATATGTTCCTCAGTCAGAATTCCCTCTTTCAACAGGAATTCCCCATAATTTTTTAGTGGGTCTTTCTTTTCCCACTCATCAAATAATTCCTGCGGTACATATTTAGTCCCAGAAGCCTCCTCATGCCCACGCATTCTGAAAGTCATGCATTCAATTAATACCGGACGAGGTTTCTGACGAATATCTTCAGCCAGCTCTTTAATGGTATGATAGACTTCCAAGATATTATTTCCATCGATGCGCCTGCCTTCCATGCCATATCCTAATGCCCTATCTACCAATTGTTTGCATCGGTATTGTTCATTGGTAGGGGTGGATAATCCATAGCCATTATTTTCAATGATAAAGATTACAGGTAGATCCCAAACAGCAGCTAAATTCAATGCTTCGTGGAAATCGCCTTCACTCGTTGCGCCTTCACCGGTAAAAACTAAGGTGGCTTTTTGTTTATTGTTGAGCAGGTCGGCGAGTGCAATGCCGTCGGCTAAAGCTAATTGGGGACCTAAATGGGAGATCATCCCAATAATTTTATAGTCTTGAGTCCCAAAATGAAATGATCGATCGCGGCCCTTGGTAAATCCCTCTGCCTTTCCCTGCCACTGCGCCATCAGCTTAGCTAAAGGTATCTCGCGACTCGTAAAAACGCCTAAATTACGGTGCATGGGCAGAATATACTCATCTTCATGCATCGCCAAGGTGGTGCCAACAGCAATGGCTTCCTGCCCAATTCCGGAAAACCATTTCCCAATTCTTCCCTGCCTGAGAAGTATTAACATCTTCTCTTCAATCATTCGTGGTTTAAGCAAATGCTGGTAGAGCTTTAGTAAAATATTGCTATCGAGATTTTTACAATCAAAATTCATATCTAAACATACTATTTTTCTCAAAAAACTATCTAAATTAAGCTTTTGAAAATCTTGCCTTCAATCATGGGTTTTTCCCTCATTTAATGGCAATTTGTTGATTATTTTATTTTTTAGAACGGATGAATAGAAGAGAAGCAGTCGGTAGAGCTGCATTTTTATTAGGCGGCGCATTAACTTTTAACAGTTTAGGTGCTTTTGCAGAAGGTGTCATGCCTCCCAATAATCTTCCCTTTGATGCAAAATTACTAAATGCCGAGGAAGATTTAGTGGCTGAAATTGCCGATACATTTATTCCGGATAGGAAAGATGTTCCTGGCGCAAAGGCTGCTGGGGTGGGTCCTTTTATTGTTATGATGATTCAGGATTGCTACACTTCTGATATTCAAGCGCATTTTGCCAATGGCTTGAAAAAAATTGAGGAAGTTTCGAATACTCAATTTAAAAAGTCGTTCAAAGCATTAACTCTTGCAGAGCGCGAAAGCATTTTCAAGCTTTTCAAGGCTGAAGCTGAAGCACAAAGAAAAAATCGTTCAACGCAAAGCGGAGCCATTGCTCCTCCACACTTTTTTCAGATATTTTCTGAATTGACTTATTTGGGATATTATACTTCCGAAATTGGCGCGACTAAAGCATTGAGATATGTTCATATTCCGGTAAGGTATGATTCATGTGTGCCATTACAACCGGGACAAAAAGCATGGGCAACCTAATCATTAATCATAGCATTTTTTTAGATAATGAATATTAATATAAAAGCAGAGAAGCAAAACACATACGATGCCATTGTGGTTGGTTCTGGAATTAGTGGCGGTTGGGCAGCTAAAGAACTGACAGAGAAGGGATTAAAAGTTTTAATGTTAGAGCGTGGCCGAAATGTAGAACACGTAAAAGATTATGATACGGCACTCTTAAAACCATGGGAATTTAAGCACCGTGGTAGAATTACTCCCGAAGATGCAGCAAGACATCAGGTACAAACTCGTGGCGGTCAGTACACCGAGTTTAATGGCAAGTTTTGGGTGGATGATATTGATTGCCCTTATACCGAAGTAAAACGCTTCGATTGGTATCGTGGTTATCATGTTGGTGGACGATCAATAACCTGGGGGCGCGGTTGCTTGCGCTTAAGCGAAATGGATTTTTCGGCAAATGCCAAAGATGGATACGGCGTTGATTGGCCTGTACGCTATAAAGATATTGCACCTTGGTACGATTATGTGGAGCGTTTTGCTGGTATCAGCGGACAGAACGAGGGTCTAGCACAATTGCCTGATGGGGTATTTCTTCCGCCATTTGAAATGAATTGCGTAGAAAAGGAAGTAAAGAAAAGAATTGAAAGTCATTATAACCGTGAGCGGATGATGACTATTTACCGCATGGCAAATTTAACGGTTCCTCATAATGGTAGAGGGACTTGCCTAAACAGAAGTTTATGTAATCGAGGATGCCCTTTTGGTGCTTATTTTAGTACTCAATCGGCTACTTTGCCAGCAGCAGTTGCGACAGGAAACCTTACTTTACGTCCTTACTCCATCGTAAGCTCTGTTTTATACGATAAGGAAACTCAAAAAGCAAAAGGGGTATTGGTAATTGATTCGGAAACCAATGAGCATATCGAATATTATGCTAAAGTGATTTTCATGAATGCATCTACCTTAGGTACCACCCAAATTTTGTTGAATTCGGTTTCGGATAGCTTCCCTGATGGTTTAGGAAATACCAGTGGTCATTTAGGTCATAATTTGATGGATCATCATTTCCAAATAGGTGCTTCAGGTACAGCAGAGGGATTTGATGATAAATATTACTATGGTCGTAGGCCTGTAGGAGTTTATATCCCACGTTACCGTAACCTTGGTGATAAGCCTGAGCGCGATTATTTACGTGGTTTCCACTATGGTGGTAGCGCTAGTCGCACAGGATGGCAAAGAGCAATCCCAGAAATGGGCTATGGTCAAGATTTTAATGAGAATATGACTGAACCGGGTCCTTGGGTAATGGGATTAGGCTCTTTTGGTGAGCATTTACCAGAGTACCATAACCGTGTTTTCTTAGATCATTCTAAAAAGGATAAATGGGGTCAGCCATTGCTCGCTATTGAGTGTGAATTTGGCGAAAACGAGCGTAAAATGCGTATCGACATGAAAAATGATGCCGCAGAAATATTAGAAGCCGCCGGAATGAAAAATGTTCAGTCCTTCGATAGACCTGCAATCCCAGGAATGGCAATCCATGAAATGGGAACCGCACGCATGGGTCATGATCCTAAAACATCGGTTGTAAATAAGTGGAATCAAATGCATGATGTGCAGAACGTGTTTGTTACTGATGGTGCTTTCATGTCTTCTAGCGCATGCCAGAACCCTTCATTAACTTATATGGCATTTACTGCCAGAGCATGTGATCATGCGGTAAAAGAGCTTAAAAAGGGTAATTTATAAGATTCTGCTTCTCAAATGAGCAAATTTTTGATAAAAATGTTTTTTTTATCTTTTTAAATAAATCTTAAAATCAAATCCGACAGGGTGCTAAAACATTCCTGTCGGATTTTAACGTTAAAATATAAAATATGTCAAATCAAGTTAAGCCCGTTCGTGTTCTGGTTGTAGGTTGTGGAAATATGGGTGCATCTCATGCTATTGCTTATCATCATAATCCTGGTTTTGAAATTGTAGGATTGGTAGCAAGAGGAAAATCGAAAGAGGTTCTAAATGAAAAAATGGGTGCCAATTACCCCTTATTTGATGATATGAATTCGGGTATGGCAGCTACAAATCCGGATGCGGTTTGTATTTCAACCTATCCAGATACGCATGAGGCTTATGCAATTCAGGCATTTGAAGCTGGATGCCATGTATTTATCGAAAAGCCAGTAGCCGATTCGGTGGAAGGTGCTCAGCGTGTATTAGATGCATCAAAAAAGGCCAATAAAAAATTAGTTGTCGGTTATATTTTACGTCATCATCCTTCTTGGGAAAAGTTTATTGAGCTTACCGGAAATTTAGGAAAGCCTTTGGTGATGCGAATGAATTTAAATCAGCAAAGTGATGGTGCAAATTGGGCTGTGCATCGTAATTTATTGAATTCTTTGAGTCCCATTGTTGATTGTGGCGTACACTATATCGATGTAATGTGCCAAATGACTCGCTCAAAGCCTGTCCAAGTTTATGCCATTGGCGCACGTTTAACGGATGATATTCCTGCAGATAACTATAATTATGGTCAATTACAGATACGTTTTGAAGATGGTTCGGTGGGATGGTATGAAGCGGGCTGGGGACCAATGATTAGTGAGACTGCCTTTTTTGTGAAGGATGTTTTTGGTCCGAAAGGATCAGTTTCTATCGTAGCAAAAGATGCTGGTGGTGGCGGAAAATCTGCTTCCATTGAGGCTCATTCAAAAACTGAGTCCATTTTATTCCACCATGCAGATTTAGACAAGGATGGGAAATTTGCTAAGGAAGACTTATTAATCAATTTAGATGATGAGCCTGATCATCAGGAGCTTTGTAATCGTGAGCAGCGCTATTTCTTGAAAGCCATTGTGGAAGACCTTGATTTAAGTGATCATGGCGATGATGCGGTAAATAGCTTGCGAATTGCCTTTGCTTGTGATGAGTCGGTTAGGACTGGCAAAGTAGTTTCTTTACTCTAATTTTTTATGAAGCAGCTATCTGCCCCATTTATTCATCACAGTGAGTCGACTTCAATGGATGAAATTTCAAAGAAGCTCGACCACATTCACAAGGAGCTGATTGCCAATGCTCCTTGGGAAGCATATCCTTATAAACCGGAAGTCGCTTTTGCGATGGCGCATGGTAAAGATGCAATTTTCCTGAAGTTTTATGTTGAAGAAAAGCATCTGAGAGCGGTCAATTCTGAGCCTAATCAGCCTGTTTATGAAGATAGCTGTGTGGAGTTTTTTATCTCTTTCGAGGATGAAGCTGAATACTATAATTTCGAGTTTAATTGTGCTGGAACCTGCCTTTTGGGCTTTGGTAAAGGACGAGATGGCCGGGAGTTGATTTCTCCAGAAATCATTAAAAAAATCACATCTCAAAGTACATTAAGGCCAGCAACAAATACTGAGGCAAACATAGGATGGGAGCTCACTTTAGCCATTCCTTTTTTTGCTTTTCAATACCATGAAATAAATTCCTTGAGCGACAAAAAATGTCGTGCTAATTTCTATAAATGTGGAGATAAGCTTCCAGAGCCTCATTTTTTAGCTTGGAATAATATTTCAAGTGAAGCGCCGAATTTTCATCTTCCAGAGTTTTTTGGAAGGGTGGAGTTTAACAACATTTAATAATATCCTGTTTATCAGGCAATTAAGGACAAAGAACTAAATTCAGAAACAAATAATTTAAAGATAATGATGTTTACCTTCTCAAAAACCATTCGCCCTTTCATTTTCGTGGCATTGATGTTGCCTGCAGCTTGTGCATTTGCACAAAATAGTAGCGCCTCTAAAAACGATTATCAACAAATTCAGGAGCCTCTTAAAAACGGCTTTAAGCTTTTATTTAATGGTAAAGATTTGACTGGTTGGAAGGGTTTAGTTGGCGATCCAATTAAACGCTCAAAAATGGATGCTAAAACATTGGCTGAAGCACAAGCAAAGGCTGATGCGGAGATGCGTGATAGCTGGAAAGTTGTGAATGGTGAATTGCAGTTTGTGGGTCATGGTGATAATATCGCCACAGTGAAAAAGTATGGCGATTTTGAGATGCTGGTTGATTGGAAAATTATTGATGATGGTAAGCAGGAGGGAGATGCAGGAATTTATTTAAGAGGCACCCCGCAAGTCCAGATTTGGGATAATGCGCGTGTAAAGGTTGGTGCTCAGGTTGGATCAGGAGGATTATACAATAATCAGGTGCATGAAAGTAAACCTTTAAAAGTAGCCGATAAGAAGCTCGGGGAGTGGAATACCTTCCATATTATCATGAAAGCAGATCGTGTAACAGTTTATTTGAATGGTGAGCTGGTAACCGACAATGTAATTTTAGAAAACTATTGGGATAGGAAAAGGCCAATTTTTGCTGAAGAGCAGATTGAGCTTCAAGCACATGGTTCGCCAGTTGCTTACCGTAATATTTACATCAAAGAATTACCCGCTGTTAAGCCATTTAAACTGAGCAAGAAAGAGCTTAATGAGGGTTTTAAGATCCTTTTTGATGGTAGTAATATGTTTAACTGGCAAGGTAATACTAGAGATTATATTAGCGAAAATGGAAATTTGGCTGTTCGTCCGAAACCAGGGAAAAATGCGCTAGGGAATAATTTATACACTAAAGAGCAGTACTCAGACTTTATTTTAAGATTTGAGTTTCAGCTAAGTCCGGGTGCGAATAATGGATTAGGAATTAGAGCCCCTTTAACAGGAGATGCGGCATATGAAGGAATGGAATTACAAATTTTGGATAATGATGCGCCTATTTATAAAGACTTAAAGGTTTATCAATATCATGGATCAATATACGGGACAGTTCCCGCAAAAAGAGGTTCTTTGAAGCCTGTTGGAGAATGGAACTACCAGGAAGTAATAGTTCAGGGTCCGAAAATAAAAGTGATTCTGAATGGAGATGTAATTCTGGATGCAGATATTACGGAGGCAAGGAAGAATGGTGCTATTGATGGACAAAAACACCCTGGATTATTAAGAGATAGTGGACATATTGGTTTTCTTGGTCATGGCTCTGAATTGCAATTCAGGAATGTCAGAATTAAAGATTTGAGTAAATAATAGTTCAATTACAATATTTCAAAGCAAAGACTAATTAGTCTTTGCTTTTTTTATGTTTTAAAATTTATTTTTCGAATTGAATAGGTTTTTCACCACTCAATAATTTATAAATACCGCTCACTCATTTTAATTTTTTGGGGCTATTTATCCGCTAGTTTAGATTAAAATTTATAAATCTAAACTCGTACATGGATAGTATATATGCCATTTTTAAGGCTATTAGGCCTGTTTATTTGAATTGCAATTCTTTTAGACTATGGAATTGTAGCATTCGTTTATTTCGCACGAAAGGCGACTTAAACTTTAAAGTTTATTTGGGTAAAGCTATACCGAAGCAGCAGTTTAGAATCCACGGACTATGCGACACGCTGTTAATCCCTCCTTAACAGAAAATGCAAATTAGTTGGACCTTACCTATCCATTTGGCTTGTTTATGATCAAAGTATTGGTCTCAACTATAAACAAGTCATAAAAGATAAATGAAGAACATTTTTATTAACCTTAAAAATTAATTAAAATGAAAAGAATACAAATTTTAGCAATCATTTCTATCGCATTAATTGGCAGTTTGATTATTTACTCGTGTAGAAAAGACAATAAAGTGGCAAATAGCGCCCCTCAGAAAACCTTAAATTTCATTGAAAATGGCATTAAAATCAATTATGCAAGCCAAATAATAAATGGTAATCTGCAATTTTCTCTAAATATTCAAGATGAGAAATCTGGAAAAGGTATTGTTGAAGATTTTATCGTAAATATAGATAAGAAACAATTATCAGCAGATATTACCAAGCAAATTACCGCAAAGCAGCGTGTATTAAGTCAAAGCTTTTCAAAAGAAGAAATCAGTAATATTATTGTTGTTATGGATAAAATGATTAATTCCTTAACAAATGATATTACAGACAAGGAGCTTTTAGATTTAAAAGTGCAAGGACTATTTATGAGTAAATCATTAGTTCAGTCGGTTAATAGGCAGATTCTTAAAAATGAACAAAATTCGAGCTTTAATATATCGTCAGTTTCAGATATGTTTTTTGATGCGAAAGTTTTTACAAGCAATACGGTTTATGAAGGGTTTAATAGAGGATTCTCATCTTTTGCGCTTACTGAAGATCTAATTGTTAATGTAAATGATTTTAACAATGCCATTAATCAAGATCCCCAAGGTTCACAGGCTAAAGAAACTCAATTTATTCAAACTGTTTTGGGTGGCTTAAATTCAAACTATGTTTCTGTTTATGAATTTGAAAGAGAGTTGGTCAACTATACACTAAATAACCCAGATAAATTTGAGGGTGCTCCATCTACATTTGGCTATAAATGGCCAAAGGGTAGTGATCATGGATGTTGTGGTAATTATGATGGCGATTGTTATTTTTTCCATCCAATTTGTTATTTACATGATAAAATGTGTAAGAATTGTACACCAAAGTGGCTTTGTTTACCAGGATGTAAGAAAGATAAGCCTGTTCAGAAAATTGAAGAGTAATTGCTTCGAATATTTTAACAGAGTAAATTCAAGAGTAGGAACATTCTTACTCTTGAATATCTTTATTTAAAGCTTTTATAGACTGTGTCAATGAGCTTTAAGAAAATTGATTTCAAATAAAAATAATATTTTTCTAAATTTTGATAAAAATAAATTTTTACAATAATAAATTTTATATTTAATTAAGTTATTTCAGATAGCTCATGCTGTTTAGCTAATAAAATCTTTTAAAGGATGTAGTACTTTGCTAATATTTGAATTATTGATATTATTAGGCTGCTGTATTTGGTGTTTGATCGAGAATATGAAATTTGTTAACAGTTAATCATCGAAATGTTCAATTAATTTAAAAGTTATGAAAAAAAATCTTTCTCTTCTATTAAGCTGTTTTAGTTTTATCTATTTTGTCGGTTTAATCTTTATTTCGATCAAAAATATTTTACTTAATGATATTTTTGAGGCTCTATTTGAGACTGCTACCATTCCCCTTATTGTTTTGGTGGCAATTTTAATAGTAATCAGTTTTAAGGCATGGCATGCAGATAAATGGGAAGTAAAATCAAAATCTTTCCCTACTGTACTTATTTTAACCGCTACGGTGGCTTTAATAATTTTCGCTACAGTCTTTAATGTTTAAAACAAAGCTGAATAATTGATTTCCGCTCGTTTAGATATTAGAATTTGGTCAAAAAAAAATCCGTAGATTCTTCTCTACGGATTTTATAATTCCTTATTTGAAGTTTTGTACAGACTTTAATTAAATTCCTTCTCCTTTTTGCTTCTCTTGCCACTGCTTACTAAATGATTTTTCTGCAACTTGTGGAAGAATACGGTGTTTACCCCAGCTTTTCTTGAAGAAGTTTTTCAACAATAGATTTTTGAATTTACCACCAAACATATCCATCATTTTACGCTTCATCATGCCCATTTTCCAGCCTTTCCAGCCAAGGCTTTCGGCTTTGGGACTTAATCCTTGGCTAACAGAATCTCTACGGTTTAAGAGGAGCATTTTGTGAATGTCTATTTTTACGGGACAAACTTCCGTGCATTTCCCGCAAAGGCTAGAGGCATAACTTAAGTGCTTAAACTCCTCCATTCCCGCCATGTGTGGCGTAATAATTGAGCCAATTGGTCCGCTATAGGTAGTTTCGTAAGTGTGGCCACCAATATTTTTGTAAACGGGACAAGCATTTAAACATGCTCCGCAGCGTATGCAGTATAAGCCTTGTCTTTGTTCTTTCTGAGCTAGTAAATTAGTACGTCCATTATCTAACAAGATTACGTACATCTCTTCTGGTCCATCGCTTTCATTGTTTTGTCGCGGACCACCCAAAATAGTATTATAAACCGTTAAATTCTGCCCTGTTCCATGTGTAGATAAAATAGGCCAAAACAAATCTAAATCATTGATAGAAGGGATAAGCTTCTCAATCCCTACAACGGCAATATGTATTTTCGGGAAAGTGGTTGTTAATCGTGCATTACCTTCATTTTCTGTTAAAGCGATACTTCCCGTATCGGCAATTAGGAAATTGCCACCGGTAATTCCTACATCTGCTGAAGTATATTTTTCTCTAAGTAATTCTCTTGCTTTTAGGGTTAATTGTTCTGGAGTGGCATCAATAGGTGTCCCAAAGCGTTCATTAAAGAGTTTAGCAATATCCTCTTTGCTGAGGTGCATTGCTGGAGTAACGATATGGTAAGGTTTTTGCCCCAATAATTGTACAATATATTCGCCTAGGTCGCTTTCTACAGTCTCAATGTGGTTTTTCTCAAGAAATTCATTAAGCTCAATTTCTTCGGTGGCCATTGATTTCGACTTAATGACTGTTTTTGCACCTGCTTTTTTAATGATTTGAAGAATTTCTTTGTTGGCTTCAGCAGCATCATTAGCCCAAATTACTTTTCCGCCTTTACGTTGGAAATTGGTCTCAAATTCAGGAAGAAGCTTGTCGAGGTTCTCCATAACCTTCCATTTGATGGTATGAGCCTTGCGTTTTGAATTTTCTAGATTCGCAAATTTCGATAAACCCCGCTCTACTGCAGTATCATATTTCCCAATATTATAATTGATAATACGTCTGTGATCCGAGTCGAAGGCCTTGGTATCAGAAGTTTTTACGAAATCGGCTGCTGCATTGCTCATTATGCGAATTTAAGTATTTAGTACAAAGTATTTAGTATTTAGTACAAAGTATTTAGTACTGAGTAGTTAGATAGAAAGTGATAAGCACAGATTTTTGAGATTATGGGCGTAGGGACAGGTCGCGACCTGTCCTCTGAGTAGTTAGTACATAGTATTTAGTAATTAGATAGAAAGTGATAAGCACAGATTTTTGAGATTATGGGCGTAGGGACAGGTCGCGACCTGTCCTCTGAGTAGTTAGTACATAGTATTTAGTAATTAGATAGAAAGTGATAAGCACAGATTTTTGAGATTATGGGCGTAGGGACAGGTCGCGACCTGTCCTCTGAGTAGTTAGTACATAGTATTTAGTA
>NZ_JAFEIG010000025.1 GCF_017495225.1 Daejeonella sp.
TAGTATTTAGTACATAGTATTTAGAAATGAGTTGACAAGATTTTTTAGTTTAGTCAGTTTTTTTGTCCTTACTCCTTGTTCCTTATTCCTTTTTCCCAACTAGTATTGATTAACAAAAAAAGCGCCTTAATAACTCAAGACGCTTTTTAAATTACTTACCAAACCTTACTTTTCAATCGTAAAGCTACTTAATTTCACAAACTGCTCTACTCTTGCTTTGATTTCGTCTTGTTTTAGGTTGATAAGGCGTTCTGTTCCGAATTTTTCAACGCAGAAAGAGGCTAATGCAGATCCGAAGATGATGGCATTTTTCATATTATTGAAATTGATGGTGTCAACTTGTGCTAAATAGCCAATAAATCCACCTGCAAAAGTATCGCCAGCACCTGTTGGATCAAAAACATCCGCTAAAGGTAGGGCAGGGGCAGAGAATATTAAATCTTCATTAAATAATAGAGCACCATGTTCTCCTTTTTTAATGATTAGATATTTTGGTCCCATAGCCATGATTTTTTTGGCTGCTTTCACTAAAGAATATTCGCCAGACAATTGTCTAGCTTCAGCATCATTGATGGTTAAAACATCTATATTTTTGATAACTGAGAGAAGATCATCAAGAGCAATGTCCATCCAGAAGTTCATAGTATCAAGAACAATTAGCTTAGGGCGCTTTTTCATGCGATCTATGACCGTCTGCTGTACTTGCGGGGTAAGATTACCCAACATCAGAAATTCGCAGTCCTGGTAGCTCTCAGGAATAATAGGGTCAAAATCGCCAAGTACATTCAGTTCGGTGATTAAAGTATCGCGACTATTCATGTCGTTATGATATTTTCCTGACCAAAAAAATGATTTTTCGCCTTTTTTGATTTGTAAACCTTCGGTATTTATTCCGTGATTATTAAAATTTTGGATATCTTCTTGATGAAAATCTTCACCAACTACTCCAACGATTTTAACTTTTTTGTAGAAGTAAGAAGCTGCTAAACTTGCGTATGTGGCTGCTCCGCCCACTATTTTGTCGGTTTTTCCGAAAGGTGTTTCGATTGCATCAAAGGCAACAGAACCAATAATTACTAGACTCATAAATTATTTTAAAAAAAATTTCACACAAATATTGCATAAATAATTTAAAATCCCGAATATTGCACTCCCGAAAGGGACGAAATCACAGGATGATTTCGAAACCAGAAATTCCTAAGTAGCTCAGCTGGTTAGAGCATCTGACTGTTAATCAGAGGGTCCCTGGTTCGAGCCCAGGCTTGGGAGCAAAACCCCACCATAAAAGGTGGGGTTTTTTGTTATATAGAGTTTTATACTTTCTAAGTTCCCAGCTTTAAAATTTCCTAGTATATTTGACTATGCCAAAGTTAGATAGGACATATAGTACTTCAAGTAATCTTTTTGAACAGAAGGAAGAGGTTGTACATTATTTAGGAATGAGTAAGGTAGAAATTGCAAAGGTTTTCGCTTATTTAAATAGTGTTTCCTATAATTATGCTTTAGGTTATCCTCCTAAAATGGACAAAGCTGCTTTTTCAATGCGAAAATAATAGTCATGGGAAATATTTTCAATCCAGATTTTCAAGAATTTTTACTGGCTCTGAATAAAAATGAAGTCCATTATGTCTTTTTCTTTCTCTAACACTGACTTAGGCTTTTGCATCTTTTTTTAATTTTTCAGTTTTTTGTATTTTGGAAATTCAATTGATTAATATGCAAAGAAAGAAAAGTTGGCTTGATAAATTGAATGAAAATAAAGAGTCAAAAATTAAACGAATTGATATTGACTTTGCTGATATTCCATCAGGGAGTGTTATGTTTATTGCAACACCAAAAATCATTGATGAGTATATAAAGGGAATTGGTGTTGGAAAGCGTATTGACATAAAAACATTACGGAAAGACCTTGCTATAGAGCATAATGCTGATTACACTTGTCCCGTAACGACAGGAATATTTTTGCGAATTTTGGCAGAAGCAAACTATGAAATTTTGCAACAAGGAAAACGTTTAGAGGAAATCACACCTTTCTGGAGAGTGATTGAACCCAATAGTATATTGGCTAAGAAACTTACATTTGGCCAAGAATTTTTACAACAACAAATTGAAAAAGAAAACGCAAACTGGAATTGTTAACTATACTTTTCCCAATAACTTTCATTAAAATAACAGGAGGTAAAGGCCTTAATTTCCTAATTATCAAATACCCAATCATCTTAATATAGTTGCACCTTTCGTTTGTAAGTGGACCAAAATTAGAAAAGCCATCAGCAATGATGGCTTTTTCTTTGTAAATCAGCGACTTATGGTATAGCATCCTTTCCATTCTCAATATGGGCTTTTAATGAAAAGATGCAAGCATGATCTTCCTTTTGGTCATTCCAGTTACCTTTTATAGAACTCCGAAAGGCTCTCAAAGAGCATATCGGTCTCATTTTTTTTCAATTTTTATTGTTTATCAATATATAATTATTGATATTTGAAAAAAAATCAACTAAATATGAGACAAATCACCAGTACTTGGAAAGAAAAGTGGACTCAACAACCCACCTTAATGCTCATCACCATCATTATCTGGTCTATTTTTATCGGATTGTGTATTGAGGCAGGCGCCTTGCTTTTTACATTCTTCTACAGTTTTGTGAAGCCTGGCGTAGCTCTAGATCTTTACGAAGGTATAAATTTATATTCCCTTCTCACGCAGAATAGCTGGTTCTATGTGGGGCTCGTCGCCCTTATTCTATCCATATCTATTTTGAAAGCACAGCTGTTTTATACAATGATTCGGATTTTTTTTAAGATAGACCTCATTCATCCCTTCAGTAAGGAAATCGCCAAACTGATCAGCACCCTCAGTTACATTACGCTTGAAATTGGCTTGTTTCTTTTGATCACGAAATCTTTTGTGAGCTGGTTGCTTAAGCGTGGATTTGCACCAGAAGGTGTGCAATCCTATCTCTCTGGCGCATTTGAATACTTCCTGTTGAGTGCATTGATTTTTGCCATCGCACAAGTATTTAGGCGTGGAGTGGAAATACAAAAAGAAAACGACTTAACAGTATAAGCTATGCCCATAATTGTGAATTTAGATGTAATGATGGCAAGGCGTAAAATGTCATTAAATGAACTTTCGGAAAAAGTTGGATTGACTCTATCTAATTTATCAATACTTAAAACAGGAAAGGCAAAAGCAATTAGGTTTAGCACGCTAGAAGCAATTTGCAATGCATTAGATTGTCAGCCTGCCGACATTTTAGAATTCAAAGATATTAGTGAAAGATGATATCAAGAATTGAATTGATAAACGAAAAGAAATTAGTTGGAAAACAAATGATCATGTGTTATGCCGATTATAGAATTGGTGAACTTTGGGCAAGTTTTATGCCTAGAAGAAATGAAATACAAAATAAATTGTCAGACGAATTAATATCTTTAGTTGTTTACTCATCAACTCATTTTGTAGATTTCAAACCTACTAACGAATTTGAAAGGTGGGCAACAGTGGAAGTGGAAATCTTTGACAATGTGCCCAATGAAATGGAAACTTATATTTTGCCAGGCGGACTTTATGCTGTTTTTATTTATAAGGGTTTAAGCACTGGGATTTCTAGTTTTTATCAAAATATTTTTAATATATGGCTGCCTAATTCAAATTATATATTAGACGATAGGGCTCATTTTGAAGTTTTAGGTGAAAAATATAAAAACAATGACCCATCATCAGAGGAAGAAATTTGGATACCTATAAAAGCCAAATAAAGCATTCAAAATAAATCTTTTAAACTAAAAAAGTTTATAATTTTATATTATAACCTTTTTTATGGATAAGCTAATTCAATTCTTTGTTAATTACCGAAATGAAGTCATCGTGGGTGTCCTTGTTTTTCTCTTCTTGATTTTCAGAGATGTAATAAAATCCTTCTTGTAAAATTGCAGTAAGTTCAACCATTTAACCCCTTTCCATTGCCTATTCAAATTTATTTATTCTCCTCTAGTCGGTATTGTCACCCCACCAGCAGAAATCTCAACACCTTTCATTCAATACATCTTCCTTAAACTGCGAAATCTGTTTTTTCATATCCTTTATCTCCTTCAATTTTTGATCTAAAGAAATAAGCTTCTGCTCTAAAAGTTCTAATTTTTCCTCCTTGCTAAATTTATTATTGTACCAGGCATCAATTATTTGACCAATCTCTCTAATGGTAAAACCTACCGACTTAGCATCAGTAATAAATTCTAATTTCTCAGCAGTCTCCTCATCATAATGAAAATAATTATTGGATTTTACCGTCTCATCCCGCCTGCCTTCAATTAAACCCGATTTCTCGTAAAAGCGAATGGTGTGGACAGATATTCCTGTCATTTTAGAAAGTTCGTTGATCAACATGAAGCAAATATAGCTTGTTGAAAAATAAATATCAAGTATAGACTATACTCTAATGTTGTAGGTTTGGATTTAAGCTCATAAGTTTGTCGGAATTTAAAAAATGAGAATATGAAGAAGACTATATTAATTACTGGAACATCGAGTGGAATTGGAAAATCCACTGTTTTTGAATTTGCTAAAATGGGATGGAATGTAATAGCAACTCAAAGAAATCCTGAAAAAGAATCTGATTTTAATTCACTTGCTAACGTGAAACTTTATGCCCTTGATGTGACCAATTTGGATAGTATCACACAAACATTATCCAAAGTACATCAAGATTATGGTAAGATTGATGTAATTGTAAATAATGCTGGATATGGTGTAGATGGCGTCTTTGAAGTGATGTCTGATGAAGTGATTGAAAAACAATTCAATACCAATGTGTTCGGATTGATGCGCGTAACAAGGGAAGCAATTAAATTGATGAGACCTGCAGGAGGTGGCACCATTATTCAAATTTCAAGCATGGGAGGTAAGATCACTTTCCCTTTATATAGTATTTACCATGCTACAAAATTTGCTGTAGAAGGATTTACCGAGTCTTTACATTATGAGTTGGCGCAATTTAATATTAAAATGAAGCTGATTGAGCCTGGTCCCATTGTTACTGATTTTTATGGCAGAAGTCGTCAATTTATAAAGCCTGCCGACATGAATATTTACGATAATTTCATTGAAAAGTTCAATGATGCGGCCGCAAAAGTGATGAAGGATGCTGAAGGTCCCGATGTTGTTGCAAAGATGATTTATAAGGCGGCAAGCGATAATACGAATCAAATGAGATAT
This sequence comes from Daejeonella sp., assembly GCF_017495225.1. Classification (GTDB taxonomy): domain Bacteria; phylum Bacteroidota; class Bacteroidia; order Sphingobacteriales; family Sphingobacteriaceae; genus Daejeonella. The sequence continues at coordinate 5,219 of NZ_JAFEIG010000025.1, forward strand.
GCTGTAGGTAAGCCTGGTCCGCTGTTATTAAAATTAAGAAAACTCCTTTCCGATAAATTGTATTTTTTAATGGTTAGAAAGAGTTATAATTTATAATTCCCCATTAATAAGCTCAGTTGAATACCCCATTTAATTATGAGCATAATCAAATTTTCAAAAATTGCTTAGGCCTAAAATACCATCAGGAATGATGGTATTTTTTATTTAGGTAGGCTCATATTTTTCATCTCTTTTTCCCAATTCTGGAAAAGCTTAGGTTGATATTGTTTTTATTGATTACATTTATGTTATACCTGTAAAACAACAAATGCCTGATTGTCAATGACTTTATGCTATAAGCCTAAAAATAATGTGCCATTGGCTAACTAAGGCCTTGTTTGAATTTTAGAGAGAACCTTGAATGTTTAGCTTCGAAGTTTTCTCATAGATGTTTAATTTTAACAAAAAAGCAAAATCACAATGAAACATTTATTGCAGCTATCTGGTATTTATTTCGATTCATATTTTAGTCCCGAAAACGTTCGTAAAGTCGAGCTTTTTATTCTGCGCGTAGCCATTTTTGCCTTTATAATCCATTTATTTGTAATTTTTTTGGGCAATAACTTCGAATATTTCAAAAATTTCGAGCATAGTTATTTAAAGGCTATTTATACCCCATTTAGTTTTATTCTATTCTATGAAGTTTTTCTCTTGGTTATCATTTTACCGAAGTCGATTTCTGAATTTATAGGAAAGCAATTTGAGGTCATTACCCTAATTACCTTGAGGAGCTTTTTTCATGATATTGCTGATTTCGATTTGAAGGCTTCTGATGATATTAATAACCCTGAATATATTTATCTACTTTATGATTTGTGTGCAGCTTTAATCATGCTGGGTTTGACCATACTTTATTATAGAATTTATCAAAAAAACCGCAAAGCTGGAGGATCAACAGAGCTCAATAATTTTATCAATATTAAAAAAATGGTTTCTTTAGGCATGATTTTGATTCTTCTCCTATTGAGTGTGAGTAGTTTATTTACTTGGGGAATGGATATGATTCATGCATTAAGCGTTAATGAAAATTACCCTAATCCTAATACGGTTTTTTATGCCGATTTCTTTTCAATAATGATTTTTGTGGATGTTTTGCTGCTAATTATTTCATTCATGTATCACTTTTCATTTTTCACTATTTTTAGAAATGCAAGTTTTATCATCACTACTATTTTAATTAGGATGTCTTTAACCATCCATAAACCAATGAATTATATCATTATTTTAATTGGATTCCTTTTTTCAATCTTAACTTTTTACCTCTATAGTCTTAGGAAATCGAAAGACTCAAATTAGTGGATTTTTTAAAATAGCACATTGTCATTGCTAGGAGGCACGACGAAGCAATTGCTTTGCTGCGCGCGCAATGACATTTGAGATATTCAACCAACTAGAGAAGTTCATCGACCAGATGTGGCATTTAGATCTAAAAAACTATTCCTCATCAATGTTATAAGACTTCAAAATCAGTGCATTATGCTTCTCAAGAAGCTTAATATACTTGTCTTTCCAATGATCCCTTTCTTTAAGTGCCTCTGCTAAGGTTTGAGGAGTATAGGCGTGGATAGGTTCTTCTGTGTGACTGAAGTAACTCTCTAATTCAGGAAATTCAATCGTAAAATCATGGTTTAATGCTTTACCGTATCTAATTAAGATAGAAAAGTCTAAATCCGGTTTAGCAAAATGCCTGTAAACGGTAGTCCGGTCGTAATCTACTCTCTTTGATAGTTCAGTTAATGAAAACCCACTTGTCTTGAACACTTTTTCTAATACTTCACCTCTGTTTATCAGCATGTTACAAATTACAGCAACATTAATAGCTATTAAAACAACAAAATGTGTTGCTTTGATATAAAATATGCATCATTTTTGTATTATATTGATGTAAATTTTGCGCCAAATTATTTTACTATAATTCGAGATACCAAATCATGAAAAAGCTTTGTTTACTAATTTTAGCCTTAATACTGTTCGCCGGTTGCAATGAATCGCAAGAAGTACAAATCCATAATGGGCTTTCACTTCAACAGCATCAGCCTAGCACAATTCATCATAATCGGATACGTATCAACACTTTGCGGGCATGTGAATGTAATGGGAGAGCTTATTTACCTTCGAGTATTGAATTTGCTGCTTTTGATTAAATTTTGAAGCCTTACTTTAAAAATAGCTATCTGTAAATAATATTTCATTATTCATTTTCCAAGCTATTTCATTCTGAAGGGTTAATTGCACTTTATTAATTAGTATTTGCTTTTATTATTCTTTAAATGTCTTTTATTTCCCCAAATGACATTTGTTCTGCCTGATAGCCTTTTTTGATTAAAAAATTTGCTATTTTAAAAAATTAATTATCTTACGCCTGATTAAGTATAAATTGTTTTTTAATTGTAATGCAAATTTCACTTTTAGGACTTGAATAGACTAAAAATTAAAAATGAAAACTTGGATGATTGCCTCCTATGGAGCCAGTTAAAAGCTGGTGACGAAGAGGCCTTTTCATTATTATTTGAAAAATATTATGGTTTACTTGTTAACTATGGTAAAACCTTAAACACAGAAAGTGAAATAGTAAAAGATTGTATTCAGGATGTTTTCGTAGATATTTGGAATTACCGTAATACTCTTAATGAAGCTCGTGTTGTTAAAGCATATTTACTATCAAGTGTACGAAAGCGTATTGTGCGACTTCATGAGCGTAATCATATATTTTCTAACACAATAAATATCGATTCCATTGATTTTTTATATGAATATTCGATTGAAGATCGACTTATAGCTGATGAGACCATGGTTAAATCAGTAAAGAAAATCAATCAGTTGATAAATTCATTACCCGCCCGTCAAAGTGAAGCATTGTATTTACGATATCATCAAGGATTAACTGTAGATCAAGTTTCGGAAGTTTTAAATATTAATTATCAATCCACAAAAAATCTGCTACATAGGGCTATATTGCAACTTCGTAAGGAATTCCCCCTAACAGTTTTAATCACAATTTTGAGTGTTTTATCTACTGTTTAGTTTAATAAAATAAATAAATAGATTTTATTGAGTACCAATTTCAAAACTTGTCCTCTATAGTTTTGAAATCATAGATAAATGCAAAAACGCAATTCCTATAAAAAGCTAGAAGATTTTTTATTTGATCCTTCTTTTCAGCGCTGGGTAAAATTCGAGGACGACTCTGCCCAATGGGAGGAGTGGACCCTAGAAAATATTGAAAGAGCTAAATTGGTTGAGGAGGCTCGTCTTTGGATATTGGCCATGAATGTCAAAGAGATTCCTGTTTCTAATAAGGAAACTCAATTGGCACTTCAAAAAACATGGGAAAAAATAAAACTATCAAATGAAAAGACATTAAAAAATACATCAAGATATATTTGGATTCGCACGGCTGCTGCTGTTTTGATATTTGCTATTGCCTCCTTTGCGTATTTCACTCTTGATGATTCAACTTTATTAAAAAATACTATTACCTATCAAGATTTAGTTGAAAACGAGTCAAATGGATTAATCGAACAAGTTAATAATACAGATAATCCTCAATTGATTACACTGTCGGATGCAAGCTCAATTCTCTTGCAACCCAAAAGTAAAATTAGCTACCCTAAAACTTTTAATGGTCGCGAAAGGAAGGTTTTTCTTTCAGGAGAAGGTTTTTTTGAAATTAGTAAGGACCTCAATAAGCCATTTTATGTGTATTCAAATGAAGTTATTACTAAGGTTTATGGAACCAGCTTTAGGATTATAGCTTATCCCAAACAACCCAATGTAGATGTATTGGTACGCACAGGAAAGGTAAAAGTTAGTTCAAACAGAGACTCAAAAAACGCATCCGCTAAGGAAGTATTTCTTCTTCAAAACCAAGCGGCAAGATTTGTGCGTAAAGAACAATTTTTTGAAAAAATATTGGATATAACTCAAGATAAATCTCTTTTCGCTTCTACCAATACTATCGAAAAATTAAGCTTTGAATTCAAGGATATTCCTGTTCATCAGATTTTCAAAACACTGGAGCAAGCATATTTAGTAACTATCGATTTTCCTGCAGGAAAATTAGAGGATTGCTATTTAACTACCTCACTAAGTGATATGCCTTTGCCAGAGAAATTAAAAATCATTTGCGAGAGTTTAGGTTATAATACCCGCTATGAGATGAATGGAAATAACATAATAATTATTTCAAATGGATGCGATTAACTTCATGTATGCCTATGGATAAACAAAACTAAAACTAGAGTCAAAATTGCTTTTGCAATATTGACGATTTTAAATTTTTAACCCCTTATTAGCTGCTAAATAATTAAAAATGCAATTCTAATAGTATTAATATAACAAAAAAATATGAAAAAAAATCTTATTAATCAACGGTTATTATCCCATGTCGTGAAAATATCATTGTTACAAATGGCCCTTATTCTTGTTCTAACAAGTATAACAATGGCAAAGCCAGCAAGTGGTCAAGGTGTTCTTGATTCTAAAGTTACATTAGTTCTTAATAATGTCACTTTAGAAAATGCCTTAACGGAGCTTGAAAAATCTGTACAAGTTAAATTTTCATACAATTCAAGGGCCCTGAAAGTCAACCAAAAAGTGAATGTAAATTCAAAAAATGAGGCTCTTTCAAGCTTATTAAATAAACTATTGAAGCCTTTAAAAGTTAGTTATATTCATGTTAGCAATAGAATTATACTTAGAAAAAATGAGGATTCTAGTGATTTGAGCAGTGCAGAGCAATCCCAAGCATTAAATCTATATCAAAATCAGGCTGCTGATATCGTGATTAGCGGTACAGTTTCAGATGAAAATGGAGATAAAATGCCGGGCGTAGGTATCGGTATTAAAGGGACTACTCGTTCTAGCAGAACAGATATTAATGGTAATTTCACTATTTCTGTACCTGACAATAAAGCTGTTTTGGTATTTAGTTTTATTGGTTACCAGACTCAAGAAATAGCTGTAGGTAATCAAATCAATCTTAACGTTAAGCTAAATCCAACTGATAAGGCATTGGATGAAATTGTTGTTGTGGGATATGGTGTATCTAAAAAGAGCGATTTAACAGGTTCTGTTGTTAGTTTAAAAGAAGCAGATATGTCGCAAGGCACAAATAGTTCTGCTGCACAATTACTAAGTGGAGTGGCTGCCGGAGTAAATGTTAGTACAAGCAGTTCGGCTCCTGGAGCAGCCTTAAAAGTTCAAATTAGAGGTGCCGGCTCAATCAATAGCTCTAATAACGTTCTATTTGTTGTGGATGGATTGCCAGGTGTTGATCCCTCAGCTTTAAGTCCCGATGATATCGAATCTATTGAAGTATTAAAAGATGCATCAGCATCAACTATTTATGGTACTAGAGCTGCTAATGGTGTTGTTTTAATTAGTACTAAAAAAGGTCAGTCAGGTAAGTCGTCTATTAGATACAATACCTACTATGGAATGCAAAATACTGCCAAGCAATTAGATGTTCTTAATGCAGCTGATTATTATAGATTGGTAAATTTAAGACAGGGGACTACTGTTTTTACCGAGCAGCAGATTAAGGATATTGGCGCCGGAACAAATTGGCAAAATGAGATTTTTAGAACTGCCCCTATTCTAAACCATCAATTAAGTATTTCAAATGGTAATGAACAAGGCAATTATTATGTTGGTTTAAACTATTTCGATCAAGATGGTATCGTAAATACCTCAGGGAATAGAAAAATTAACGGTAGAATTAATGCTCAGACAAAACCAATCAAAAATTTAACTATAAGCACTAATATTAATTTCACAAGATCTAATCTTAATGAAATTTTAAACTCGAATGCTGCAAATGAAAGTGCAGGGCCGTTGAACTCTGCAATTCAATATGATCCGAGTATATCACCAAGATTGAATAGTCAGAATCGATATGATTTAAACCCGACTATTGCTTTGGATAATCCAATGGCACTAATTAATGGGATTAATAATTCAACCTTATCTTCTCAGGTGTACGGAACTGTTGCTGCTGATTATAAGTTCTTGAAATATTTTACTGCAACTGCTAGGCTTGGAGGCGAGAGTGTTAGTTCAAGAAATGATATCTATAATAATCGTTTAACCATTAATGGTAGAGCAAATGGCGGTATTGGTTCTATCGTATCTTCAGATTACTCACATCAATTGTCGGAGTACTTATTAAGATTTGATAAAACATTTAATGAAAAGCACAATGTTTCCATTTTGGCGGGTACTACTTTCGAACAGTTTACACAGCGTGGTGTGGGAAGTAGTTCGGCCGGATTTTTATCGGATGTGGTAGGTACAAATTTATTGCAAAGTGGAAATGGAGAGTTGAGCGATAATGTATCGAGTTCTAAAATTAGAAACCAATTACACGGTATTTTAGGTAGATTGAATTACTCGTTCAACGACAAATATTTATTGACCCTTTCATTTAGAGAAGACGGATCTTCAAGATTTGCAGAAGGCAGTAAATACGCATTTTTTCCAGCTGTGTCAGTAGGTTGGAATATTGGTAATGAGGCATTTTTAAGTAAGGTGAACTGGCTTTCTAGTTTAAAAATTAGAGCTGGTTATGGTAAGCTAGGAAATCAGGGTATCAATAACTTCGAAACTATCCAAACTCTAATTTTTGGAGGTAATTCAATTTTCGGAGGTAGTGTTAGTCAGGGCGTTGTTCCAGCAAGATTGCCAAACTCAGAATTAAGATGGGAAACTACAAGTGAAACAAATGTTGGTATTGATTTCAGTTTTGCTGGAAATCGTTTCTCAGGATCGGTAGATTACTTTAATCGAATAACAGATGATCAATTATTCATTAAACCGCTTCCTTCAGTTGTTGGTTTTACATCAGTTCGTACTAATATCGGTTCTGTTGTGAATCGTGGAGTTGATTTCCAATTCGTTTCAAATAATATACAGGGGCGTGAATTAAAATGGAAGACACTTTTCAACCTTTCATTTTTAAAGAATGAAGTAACAAAACTCCCTGATTTTACACAGGAAATTATTACGGGTAGTATTGGAACCTTTATCAATAATTACACAATTGTTAGAAGAGGTCATGCATTGCAATCTTTCTATGGTTATGAAATTAATGGTATTTTCCAGACGGGAGAAGCCCTTAAGCCAATTCCAAGCGTTACAGGATATGCTGCCGGTATGCCAAAATTTGTTGATCAAAATGGTGATGGAGTAATCACTGATGCCGATAGAGTTATCCTAGGTGATCCATTCCCGGATTATACTTTTGGTATTACAAATCAAATTTCTTACAAGAAGTTCGCTTTGAATTTCCAAATCAATGGTGTGCAGGGTATTCAAACATTAGATGCCAATGTAACGGAATCTTTGTATCCTACAAATACAGTTAGAAATTCAATTAGCAGGTATTTTAACGATAGATGGACTACACAAAATCCTTCTAACACCTTACCTTCAGGAGTAAATTCAAGTGTATATGGTGGCTCAAGAGCAATCAACTCACTTACTGTAGTTGATGCATCATTCGTGCGACTTAAAAACGTTACTCTTGGATATGACTTGCCATTAGGTCCTAAGCAAAAAATTAAGTCGCTAAGAATTTATGGCGCAGCCGAGAATTTAGTAACATTAACTAAATACGAAGGATTTGATCCAGATGCTAGTGCAACCGGAAATGGTGTTTCTAAAGTAAACTATAACAGTTATCCTTTAGCAAAGACATTTAGATTAGGTTTAGAAGTTAATTTTTAATTATAGGAATTATGAAAAATTTTATAAAGTTTAGTTTAACAATTATTGCTTTTTCCGTATTGATAATTAGTCCCGGTTGTAGCGACTTTTTAGAGGAGGAGGTTTACAGCGAGTATGATCCAAATAAATTTCTGCAAGATAAGGCAGGAGTAGACGCGCTTCTAACTGGTGCTTATTCTTCTATGGCTATTACCGATGTAGCTCACAGAGATTACGCTAGTATATTGAGCGAATTTCCTACTGACATTGCATGGGAAACTGGTGGTGGATTAGAAAGATTGGTAATTCCAATAATGCAATTTAATTGGGATTCAAATGTTGGATTTTTTGATACTCAATACAATAAATACTATCAAGCAATAGCAAGAGCAAATAATGTATTATTAGTTGCTCAATCGTTGAAGGGAGTAAATGAAGCAACAATCACTCAAATTAATGCTGAAGCGAGGTTCATTCGCGGATTTTCATATTATGTTTTACATGATTTGTTTGGTCCTACACCAATTATTGAAATTCCAAGCGGTAGCTCATTAGATGAAATTGAAAGAATAGGAAAACAGACTCCTAAGGCAACTGAAGCTCAGTATAGAGCTTATGTTGAGGCCGATTTAACATTTGCCGCAAAAAACTTAAAACCTAGCGCTGTTTCTAGTAGAGCAAATTTGGGAAGTTCTTGGGCTTTATTAAGTAAATTTCATTTGAGTAATCGTGAATGGCAAAAGGCTGCTGATGCGGCTGCTGAAGTGCTTAAGCTTGACTATGCCCTTTACACTGATTACACTAAATTATTTGCAATTGAAGGTGAAAATAACAAAGAGTATATCCTAAGATTTGAATGTTTGCCTGGCCCAACAAGTCCGCAGTCAAACCTCTACATGGCTCATGCTTTTCCTCCTTCATATCCAATTCTTTCAACATGGACCAATTTTGGCGCCCAGTTTAGAACATTTACCGCTTTTTATGAAAAATTTGATTTAGTTGATCTAAGAAGAAAATTATTTATTGATGAATACACTCAAATAGGTGCAACAACAGTAACTAAACTTTCTCGTGATGCTTCTGGAAAGGCTTTAGACAACGTTCGTAGCTTTAAATTTCTTCCAGATCCTGGAGGTATTGGAGATCGTCATGGTAATGATATTCCATACATCCGACTTGCTGATATTATCCTTTCAAGAGCTGAAGCATTAAACGAGCTAAATGGACCAAACCAAGAGTCAATTGATCTTATCAATAGAATTCGTAATAGAGCTAAAGTTAATCCAGTAAATTTAGGAACTTTTATTTCTAAGGAAAGTTTGAGAGATTTTATTCTTGATGAACGTGGAAAAGAGTTTTTCAGCGAGGGTAAAAGAAGAGAAGATCTAATAAGACACAATAAATTTATTCAGCAAGCCATAGATAGAGGAATACAAGCAAAACCACATCAAGTTTTGTATCCTTTACCTAAAGCTCAAATAGATAATAACCCGAATTTGAAACAAAATGACGGTTATACTAAATAAAATATTCTAAATGAATAAAAAAGGAGTGAGGTTTACCTTACTCCTTTTTTATATTTTTTAAATTATTATACCGCCGCGTCATTTCGAACATGCCAAACAAATCGTTCTTAGTTAAATTTAGTCGTCTGGCATGGAGAAATCTTAGGCTATGAAACACGAACTTTGCCTTCTGCAAATTCATTGACGTTATGAGGTGCCCGGATGAGATTTCTCCACTCATCACAATTGTAATAATAACACGCCTACAGTCGAGTGTTCGAAATGACGGCGCGGTTGAACTAAAATACCCTTATTAGGTACAAAAAATCAATAAAGACGACCTGTAAATAAAATTATTTCATTCAACGATAAATCATATATTACGTACGTTAACTCATTCATAATCTTGCATTTCAAAAATAATTTATTTTTGGACTATGATAAAAACAATATTAGTCGATGACGAATACAATTCCAGAGAATTTCTGGATAAAATGTTGACTACATATTTCCCGAATAAGTTTTCAGTCTTAGCGAAATGCGAAAGTGTGGATGATGCTATCAAGGCTATTGAACAGTGTCAACCAGATTTAGTTTTTCTAGACATTCAAATGCCTGATAAAAATGGCTTCCAACTTTTCAAAGAATTAAAGAAAGTTAATTTTGAAGTTATTTTCACAACTGCTCATTCTGAATTTGGGATAGATGCGATCAAACAGGGGACTTTAGATTATCTGTTGAAACCAATCAACTTCCCGGATTTGTCAGAAGCGGTTAAAAAATATGAGAATAAAGTCCACAAAGCTTCATTGTTCGATAAATTTGCGCTATTAGTTGAAAATTTGGAGGCAGGTGAATCGGATTATAGGAAAATTGCCTTCCCCACAGAAAATGGCTTTGAACTTATTAAAGTTAATTCAATTTTATACTGCGAGGCAGATAGTAATTATTGCAAAATTGTACTTCTTGGCGGTAAAAAAATCATACTCTCTAAAACATTAAAACATGTGGAAGAAATGTTGCCTTCTAATGTTTTTCAACGTATTCATAAGTCTTATTTAGTGAATATGAATTATGTAAACCGAGTTCATAAAACCAATGAATTAATGGTTCAATTGGCTACTGGAGAAACCTTGCCTGTATCCATTAGGCAAAAAGAAAACTTGATTAATGCTATCCTCAAAGAAAAATAGACTATGCCTTATTTTTCTCTTTTTTGTTGAAGTTTTATACGCTCAACAATTTCCGTCCACCAATTTAACTACTGTTGATGGTCTTCCTAACAATAGCGTTTATTCTATTTTAAAGGATAGTAGAGGTGTTTTATGGCTTGGTACTGCTAACGGACTTTCAGCTATAAAAAATAATAGTATTCAGAATTTTTATGCTACAGACGGATTAGCGCATAATAGTTGCTGGGCAATTGTTGAGGATAGAGATAATAATTTGTGGTTTGGGAGTTATGGCGGCGGACTCACATTTTACGATGGGAAGAAGTTTAAAATTATTAATACCGCCCAAGGACTGGTAAATGATAAAATTAGGACCTTATTTATACATGAAAACTATTTGTACGTTGGAACACAATATGGTTTTTCTGTTTTGGATATTGCCACTCATAAAATTGTGTTTAGTGACAAGATTAAAGGAGTAAAAAACCTTTTTCAAGTGATGAATTTTTATGTTAAAATGGGTAAAGTTCATTTGGTGACTTTTGATGATGGAGAGTGGAGTATCGACTTGAAAACAAAGAAAATGAAGCTCGAAAACCATGAAATTCCACATGTTTTTTCTTTATACTCTGTAGATTCTAAATCCTATATCAGCCACCTTGAGGTTAAGGAGAGTCGTTTTAATCAATTCTCAATCAGAGATTATAAAAACAATGTGATTAAAAGATTTTCAACTAGTTCCATTTACTGGGATTATGTGAAAGATAAAAGAGGTGTGATTTTAGCTGCCGGGAATGGGGTAAATATAGCCAGTGGGGGAATTTATCAGCTTAGTTCAAAAGGTTTTATACCCAAAAGCGCTGATTTTGGAGTCCAAAGTTTTAATGCATGGAGCCTAGAGTATGACCCTCAACTGGATTTGCTTTATGTTGGAACTTTAGATAAAGGTTTGTACACTATTGATTTAAAAAGTCAATTAACACATTTTAATCCCTCATATTTTACAAAGGATAAATTGGAAATTGTAGAGATTTCCAAATTGGGTGATATTAAATTGGTATTAGGTACGGATGATTTGCTTTTTCTTAGAAATGATAAAATCGTAAAGGAAATTAGTAGGCGACAAGTATTCGAATTCTTGTCCGCACAAAAACCATCATGGACTTCGGTTTGGAATGAATTTTATAAGGATATTCCATTCGAACAATTTGAATTTAAAGATTTAAAAATATTTAATTCTCAAATTTGGCTTACAACAAGCTTTGGCTTAATAAATATCACAAAGGATGGAGAGATAATATCCTCATCCCCAATACCTACAAATGAATATTATTTAAACGAAGAAAATCGATTGCTTTTTCAGCAGTCTTTTGGGCGATTGCATATCATAGATTCTTTTAATAAATATAAATCTTCCGAATTCTGGGGCAAGAATAGGGTAGAGACTATTAGTGACGTGGTTCAATTTATAAAATATTTTGACAGGACTTTGCTATTGACATCTTCTCAAGGATTGATAAATTATCAAAGTGGGAAATTCTTTTCTTATTTCGATAATGCTATTTGGAATGAGAAGGAATTAGTTTGTGGCACCTTAAACTCTAAGAACAATCTCTTGGTGGCCAATGCGCAAGGTGATGTTTTTATACTGGATGTATTTAAAAAGTTCAAAGTCTTAGAAAAAATTCCGGCCAAAAACTTAATGGGTAGATCCATCTCTTTTATAAAATCATATAAAGATTATATAATTATTGGGAATGAAAAGGGCGTAATTCTTTATAAGAACGGTCAAATTAGATTGATAGATGAAGAACAAGGCCTGAGTAATAAAATTATAAAAACAGCTTATTTAGATGGCAATATCTTGAATATAGGAACATTGGATGGCTATTTTAAATTGGATTTAGAAAAATTTTTAAACCCCGAGCCTTTAAGTCCCCAATTAAAGGTTTCTAATATTGAGGTTAATTTTGCTCCTATCTCGAGTAATAATTTTAAATGGTTTCAATTTAGTTCGAATCAATTGGAATTAGCTTACTCAGAAAATACTTTATCCATTGATTTTGAACCTTATCAAATCGCTTATCCCTCCAAGCTAGTTTATAGTTATAAGTTAAATGGGATGAAAAATGCTATTTGGAGCAATTGGTCTGACTCAAAGACCATTAATTTAACCTATTTGCCTGCCGGTAAATTTGACTTGGAAGTAAGAATAAAGGATCTAAATAGCGGTAAAATTACTCTAATTAATTTATTAGCAATAAGGATACTCCCACCTTTTTGGAAAACATGGTGGTTTATAATAGTTAGTGCACTAACTATCTTTGTTATTTTGTATCTTACTGTTAAACAGCGAATTGCATTTGTGAAAAAACAAGAGCAAGAAAAGGGGGAGGTGCAAAAGCGTTTGAGCGAGACTAAAATGGAGGCTTTACAGAGTCAGATGAACCCTCATTTTATCTTCAATGCTATGAATTCGATACAGAATTTCATTTTGGGAAAAAACACAGAGGAGGCACTTCAGTACATGGGGGAGTTCTCTAAATTGATACGACATACATTAAATAATTCGTCCAGGTTAAGAATCAGCTTGGAGGATGAGCTTAAGTATTTAAAATCATATACAGCCTTAGAAAATTTGCGGTTTAATAATGGAATTAAGATCAGAGTTAAGCTTGATAAGTCTATTGATCCATTAAAAATCGAAATTCCGCCGATGCTGATTCAGCCTTTTATAGAAAATGTATTTGTACATGCCTTTAATTCTAAATCCATAAATCCTGAATTGATCATTGATTTTAGTCGGGAAGCCAATTATTTACTCTGCACCATAACAGATAATGGGAAAGGCATGGATGCTGAGAAAACTCAAAAACTATATCAATCTAAAGGCATTGAACTGGTGAAGGAGCGAATCTCATTATTGCAGTCAGACTCCAAATTTGCTGTTGAATTTTCTTCTGTTGCTGGGCAGGGGACGAGGGTGGTGGTGAGGGTTGGGTTGTAAGTGTATTTTACCATTTCTATTCGTTTTTCTCCTTCGTGGAAAACGCTTTAACTCATTAATTAAGTACGTTAACTAATTCATTGTTTTTGTGTGATTTTTTAGGTGTAGTATTGCGGAATCTATAAAAAACATAAATTATTTAAAATGAAAAAAATCAAGATTTTACTTTTGATTGCATTTTTTGCAATCTCTTTTGCTAGCTGTCGATCACAACTTAGTGTTTCAAATGGAGCATATAGTGATATTAGTCTTACACGTGATGCCAAAGAGCACAGTATTAAAAGATTAGCAGAATTGGATGTAAAAAGCAACGCGCTTTTTGGTATCCCTACAGATAAGAACCTAAACAAGAAACAAGGATTAGTGGTTCGTTTTAATGGCATTAATTTAGTTGGGGCTAAAAGATTCTTTCCGATTTTTACAATGGCGGCGGTTAGTTTTGGTACAGGTATAGTTATTCAAGAAATTTCAGGTTTTAAAAATTACAGAGACGATAAATTTTACAATGGACAAAGCCATAATTTGTCTTTAGGTGTTTCTACACTAATAGGATTACCAGTTGCTGGTGCAATTAATAATCAATTATGGTCTAGTTCATTGAGTAGAGCGGCATGGAAACTTAACAACGATTTAATTGAGCAAAATCCAAATGTTGATGTGTTTTTAAATCCTAAGTACGACATTGACATTAAGAAAGGTCTTTGGGGTCAAAAAACTACATTGAAGGCCAAAGTTATGGGAGCTACAATTAAGACTGATAATTAAATATTACAGTTGCTTAATTGAAATTGGATTCATTTTATTGAATTTGATAAACAAAAAATCTGAGCATATACTGTTCAGATTTTTTGTTTTATGTAAAATATAATATGAATACTTAGTTGTTTTATTAATCTCTATTTTAATAAAACTCCCCAAGCGAAAACTCACTTAAGTACTACGTTAACTAATTCATTATTTCTAATTGGTTATTTACAATTAATATTGTAATCAATAAAATAATTTACTACCTATCTAAATTATGAAAAACACTTTAAGGCTGTTAATGGTCCTTACATTATTGCTATTCAATAGTTGTGACCAATCAAATTCCCAACTTTTTGATCTAATACTAGAGATTAAAAGTCAGAATGATGAACTTTTGAGTGAGGTTAAATCTCTTCAAATTAAATCTGATTTGTTAATTTCTGAGTTAAGAGCAAGTGCAGCTAAGCAAGAAGAGCTTCTTGCAAAAGTAACTGACTTGCAAGGTCAATTGTCAACAATACTGTCACAAATAGATGCATTAAATCAGCAATTAAAGACTCAAGATGCAGATGTTCAGCTGATTAAAAACCAGTTGGCAGGTTTGCAGACTCAATATCAAGGAATATTTAAACAATTAGAGGAATTGCAAAAGCTGAGTCAGATTCTCGCTGAAATTGAGAAAATGAAAACTCAGATAAGTCAATTAGATTCAAGATACATTACAATTTTAACTGGTTTAGCACAGAATAAACAACAATTAGATGCTTTAAAGACTCAAATTACATCTGTTCAAACGCAATTAGCAGAAAATCTTACCAAGATAGCTCAGTTTACGAGTCAGTTAGGAGATCAGGGTTTAGTTATAGGTAACATTCTTAAGCAAATAGACTTACTAAAAGCAGATAATGCAGAGTTAATTAAGCTAATGAAAAGTTTGTTGATAGGGAAAAGTCCCGTTCCTACTAACGGACTTTTAGGATGGTGGCCTTTTAATGGAAATGCGAATGATGAGAGTGGGAATAAATTAAACGGTATTGTCTCTAATGCTGTATTGACAACAGATCGTTCTAATAAATCGAATAGTGCATATTCCTTTGATACGAATCAATCGATAACTATTCAAAATTCACAAAATTTGAATCCTTACCCTATGACTATAAGTCTGTGGTATAATGTTTCAACTTTAGGGTCGACAGTCCCTTTGATTAAAAAATATGCGCCTGCAAGTTGGAACGGATTTATGCTAGGAATTTGTGATTGCAGTAATGTTTCCAATGGTTCACAGATTATAAATAATGGTTTTGGAACGTTCCCATGGTATCTAAGAAATATTGCTAATAGAATCATTGGGTACTACGGTGAAGAACCATTTCTTCAAACAAATATTAGTGCTCAAAAATGGTATCACTATGTTTTTGTTGCTGACCAATGGGGCGGAAAAATTTATGTGGATGGAAAACTTATCGCTATGGATAAATGGACAGGTCAAGAAGGATCATTCATGAATAATTTACTGTTGCAGATAGGTGGAGAATACGAAGGAGGAGTTTGGTACAAAGGTAAAATTGATGATATAGGTATTTGGAATAGGGTATTAAGTGCGGACGAGGTATCCAAGATTTTTACTGGTCAGGGTTTCTAAAACAGATTTTATAAAAAAAAATATTTATTCATAAAGCAATAATTCTACACTTTATTACTATGAAAATAAAAAAACTAATCACTCTTCTAGTAATCTTCTCATTCACACTATTCAATAGCTGCGATCAATCAAATTCTCAGCTATACGATTTGATTGTAGAGATAAAAAGCCAAAATGATCAGCTTTTAAATGAAGTTAAAACTCTTCAAATTAAATCTGATTTACTTATTGCTGAGCTAAGACTTAGTGCAGCAAAGCAAGAAGAGCTTCTTCTAAAAGTAACTGAATTGCAAGGTCAATTGTCAACAATATTGTCACAAATTGACGCATTAAATAAGCAATTAAAGACTCAAGATGCAGATGTTCAGTTGATTAAAAACCAGTTGGCAGGTTTGCAGACTCAATATCAAGGAATATTTAAACAATTAGAGGAATTGCAAAAGCTGAGTCAGATTCTCGCTGAAATTGAGAAAATGAAAACTCAGATAAGTCAATTAGATTCAAGATACATTACAATTTTAACTGGTTTAGCACAGAATAAACAACAATTAGATGCTTTAAAGACTCAAATTACATCTGTTCAAGCGGAAATAACAGAAAACCTAAATAGAATAAGTCTATTAACTTCTCTTTTAAGTAAACAAAATGTGGATGTTAAAGATATTTTAAGCCAAATTACTATACTCAAAGGTAAAATGGATGAGTTAAAAACTCAAATGGAAAAGTTACTTGCTGGAAATAATTTATATGAAATGAATCTGGCTGTCAATTATCTTGACGGTGAAAAAGCATCTGTTTCAGACACAACTAAATGGCATTATATATCGGTAGTGTTTCATAGTGATAGAAGGACAGAAATCTATGTTGATGGCATAAAGAAAGTTGATTCTTATAGAGATAATGTTAATTACAGCTACAGTAAATTATATTTAGGTGCATCATTTTATACAAGTTTTACAGGGTTTTATAATGGATTACTTGATGAAATAAGGGTTTCTAAAGTTGTAAGAACGCAAAAGGAAATTCAAGATTATTATGCTAAATCAATCGGTATTGATCAAAATCCAAGGCAAACTTTAGACAACAATACCGTAGGTCTTTGGCACTTTGATGACCCAATAAATAGTAAAACCTTCACGAATTCAGTAAGTGGTAGTACTGCTGGGAACTTATTTGGAAATTATAAATTCTTGAAAGGTATTAGTGGTAATGCTATCTATTTTGATGGGGTTACTGGCAGAGGTGATTGTAATATTAATCCACCAGAATCAAACATGACTATCGAATTTTGGTTTAAAAGCTCAAACCCAATTGGAACGATGATACAGCCATATGGAATGTATAGCACGAACATACAGTTATATAATAAATAACAGAATTAATAAAATATCATCATAAGTTATATTTAAAAAATGAAGAAAATATTAACTCTACTTGTAATTTGCTCCTTCACCCTACTCAATAGCTGTGAACAATCAAACTCGCAACTCTTTGATTTAGTTCTAGAGATAAAAAGCCAAAATGACCAACTTTTAAATGAAGTTAAAACCCTACAACTCAAATCTGATTTACTGATTTCTGAGTTAAGAGCAAGTGCAGCAAAGCAAGAAGAGCTTCTTGTAAAAGTAACTGAGTTGCAAGGTCAATTGTCAACAATTCTGTCACAAATAGATGCATTAAATCAGCAATTAAAGACTCAAGATGCAGATGTTCAGCTGATTAAAAACCAGTTGGCAGGTTTGCAGACTCAATATCAAGGAATATTTAAACAATTAGAGGAATTGCAAAAGCTGAGTCAGATTCTCGCTGAAATTGAGAAAATGAAAACTCAAATAAGTCAATTAGATTCAAGATATGTTACAATTTTATCTGGAGTGGTTCAAAATAAGCAGCTACTAGATGCGCTTAAGACTCAAATTAGTTCTATTCAAACGCAATTAGCAGAAAATCTTACAAAAATTGCTCAGTTAACTAGTCAGTTAGGAGATCAAGGTGTAGTAATTGGTGATGTTTTGAAGCAGATTGAACTGCTAAAGACTAGTAATGCTGAGTTAGTAAAGCAACTTGAATCTTTAATTAACAATAGTGGCAGTAATGTTGCGCCAATTGGTAGTTTAACAGATATTGATGGTAATGTATATAAAACTGTGAAAATTGGTAATCAAATATGGATGGCAGAAAATCTTAAAACTGCTAAATTCTCGAATGGTGATTTAATCCCTAATGTTGTAGATAGATTTGTTTGGGAATGGTTTCAATGGAGTCCAACAAATACAAATACTTTTAGGACTACACCAGCCTACAGTTACTACAATAATGATGAAGGTGTAAATAAAGTTTACGGTAAACTCTATAATTGGTATGTAGTTAGCGATAGTCGTAATGTTTGCCCTACTGGATGGCGTGTATCAACGGATCAGGATTGGACTATACTTGAAAGTTTTATTGGACAAAATCCAGGAGATAAATTAAAGAAAACAGGAACTGATGAATGGAATTTTCCTAATTCAAACGCTACAAATGAATTTGGATTTTCAGCATTGCCAGGTGGACTTAGAAATAATGAAGGTTTTTTTAATGGCATAGGCAGTGATGCTGTTTTTTGGGCAGTTTCAGGTTCCTTAGCTTATTATAGGACAATTAATTCAACTGATCCAAAACTTTATAGAAGTACTAGAAGTAAGACTAATGGTTTGTGCATCAGATGTATTAAGAATTAAAAAAACTCAAATAAAATTTAATAATATAATTATCTTATAAAGAAAATATTAACGGTTATTTTAATTTCTTTATTCACCCTATTCAACAGTTGTGATCAATCTAACTCGCAACTATTTGATTTAATCTTAGAAATTAAAAGTCAAAATGATCCGCTTTTAAGTGAAGTTAAAACTCTTCAAATTAAGTCTGGATATATTGATACTGAAGATGTTAGAGCTTTAAGTAGTTTTTAATCGTTTTACAATGAAAAGAATCTTCATTTTTCTAGTTGTTATATTTTTTTGTTTTTCAAAAAACACCCAAAGCCAGGGTTTCTCTACAACCAGAAACCCTGGTATCATTTTTTATCAAGTCGGACTAGGAGCAGGAACATTCTTTTCTGCTCCAAGACCCACTGTTGAACTTGAAAACATTGTCAATCAGAAGGTACCAGTACTTACTTTAGGCCTCGGCAAGCGATATGGGAATCATGTAAGTGTCAAAAGTAACCTTAGTTTCCAACAATTTTCAGCAAAGGAATTTATTGGTAATGTAGACGGTGAGGATGTTTTAGATCCGATGTTTGATGGTTATAGTTTGGCATTGGATATTACGCCGAGCCTTAATGTAATGCCTAGCTATAATCTCAAAAAAAGATTCCCTGTCGATTTAAATTTAGGCTTAGGACTTGGATATCTACTTACCAACCGAACAGAAAAGCTATATTTTAATGGGAAGTATTATGAGATTAATCTCACAGAGCGAAGTCCATATATCCCTGTAAGGGCTTCACTGTCATTCAAAGTTGGATTTTTAAATGATGTTTCAATCGAAGGAGCTTTCTTCAATACTTGGCTTGATAACAAAAGACCGATTACAAAATTAACAAGAAAATCAGATCACTTTGCACAGTTAAACGTGATGTTTAGGAGGTATGTTTTTTAGCTTTTCTGATTAAAGTTAAACTGGAGAAGGTTTAATTTACTTTAGAAGTATTTTTTTAAATAAAATAGGCTCCAAATTTACTTCAGAGCCTATTTTGTGGAGAATATCGGATTCGAACCGATCACCTCTTCACTGCCAGCGAAGCGCTCTAGCCAAATGAGCTAATCCCCCAATTTATTAATTCTTTTCAAGCCTATCGAAGAGTTTTAGCCAAATGAGCTAATCCCCCGTTTTATTTAAAATTTATTTCCTCACCATTCATCCCTTTCAAGCCTATCGAAGCGCTCTAGCCAAATGAGCTAATCCCCCGTTTTATTAAAAATTTATTCCCTCACCAATCATCCCTTTCAAGCCTATCGAAGCGCTCTAGCTAAATGAGCTAATCCCCCGTTTTACTCAATTCCGTTTTATCAAAAAATTATCTCCTCACCAATCATCCCTTTCAAGCCTATCGAAGCGCTCTAGCCAAATGAGCTAATCCCCCGTTTTATTAAATCCCGTTTTATTTAAATTTATCTCCTCACCAATCATCCCTTTCAAGCCTATCGAAGCGCTCTAGCCAAATGA
>NZ_JAFEIG010000006.1 GCF_017495225.1 Daejeonella sp.
TTTTATTCACAACATTAACCTAACTGCCTGATAAAGAATCAATAAATTTTATTTGTCAAGGAATTGTAAAGGGATATGTTAAGCAAGATCTAATATCTATTATGATTAAATCTTGGTTTTATATAGTGAATGAACATTATATTTAGTTAATAAGCAACTGTTCTAGAGTAAAATTACATCCAAAATCTAAAATAATAAGACAATAATAGCTAGATAATCATATCACAGATATTGCAGAGAACCAATCAAAATAAGCTGAAGCCTAATTAATGTGCATATGATTAATTATCACAGTACAATAATAAGATGTTAAATTCTGTTAAAGATTTAATTCAATTAACTGAAAGAAATACATTCGTAGCTATATATATGATACATTATATAATAGTGGTTAAATAAAATTGATGTTTTACTGATTTACCTTATCTTTGCAGAATGTTAAAAAACAAGCTTAATATAACCATAAGCATATTACTAGTAGTTATTATTGCGTTTGCAGGCTGCAAAAGCAAATATGAAAAGTTACGCGCAAGCAGTGATACTGCTAAAAAATACCGTGAAGCCATTCGTCTTTACGATAAAAAAGACTATAATAAGGCCTTAGGTTTATTTGATGACCTAGTCCAAAAATATCGTGGCACGGCGGAAGCAGAAGATCTTTCCTATTATTTTGCATACACAAATTACAAAATGAAAGATTATGTCAATGCGAGATATCATTTTAAGAATTTCGCAGACACTTATGCTTCTAGTCCCAAAGCCGAAGAATGTCGGTTTATGGCTGCTTATTGTTTTTATCTTGAATCTCCAACCTATTCATTAGACCAAGAAAATACAATTAAGGCTATTGAAGCTTTACAATTGTTTATTAACCTTTATCCAAAAAGCGATAGAGTTACAGAAGCAAGTAAGCTAATCAGCAATTTACGTGGTAAGTTAGAACTGAAATCTTTTGCTAACGCAAAACTTTTTTTAGAAATCGGTGATTATAAATCGGCAGTAATAGCCTTTAGAAATTCGGCGAGTGAGTTCCCAGATACTAAATATGCCGAGGAAATGGAATTTCTTACCGTAAAAGCACAGGCTCTTTATGCGAAAGCTAGTTTAGAGATAAAACAAGAAGAACGCTACAATGAAGCAATTAATTTATTTGCCGAATTTGCGAAAAACTACCCTTCGAGCAAGTTTTTAAAAGAAGGTGAAGATATTGTTAAGAATTCTGAAAAAGCGATAATAGACGTTAGAAAGTTAATTGCTTTTCAAGAAGCCGAAATGAAAATTTATCAGGATAAGATCAAAGCTGCAGAAGCAGCCGCTGCATCAAAATCAAAAAAAACAGAAGAAACTAAAAAAGAAGAAACTAAAAACAAATAAAATGAGCACTACGAAACCAGCCATTCCAAACAGCACTATTACACGTGATGTTCGTGAATTAGATAAAACAACAGACAATATATATGAGTCGATTGTAATTATTAGCAAGCGCGCTAATCAGATTTCAAATAACCTGAAGGAAGAACTTCACGGTAAATTAGCAGAATTTGCATCTTCAAATGATAATTTAGAAGAGATTTTTGAAAATCGTGAGCAAATTGAAATCTCAAAGCACTACGAGCGTATGGCTAAGCCTTCTCTAATTGCTGTTGATGAGTTTTTAAACAATAAGGTTTATTATCGCAACCCTTCTAAAGAGCAAAACTAAAGCATAGGGGCATAGTTTTTTTAAAATACTATGCCCCATGCATGCTTTAAGATGGGTATATTCATGCCCTATGCTTACAAATAAAAATATATTGCTTGGTGTTTGCGGTAGTATCGCAAGCTATAAATCTGCTTCATTAACCAGACTATTAGTTAAGGCTGGTGCTAATGTTAGGGTGGTTATGACTAAGGATGCTTGTAATTTCATTACTCCCCTTACGCTATCCACGCTATCAAAAAACCCAGTTTTCTCCGAATATTTCGATCCCAAGTCAGGAACATGGAACAATCATGTTGAACTTGGATTATGGGCAGACATTCTAATTATTGCGCCTGCTAGTGCAAATACACTAGCTAAATTCGCAAATGGCCTTTGCGATAATCTTCTCTCTGCAGTTTACCTATCAGCAAAATGTCCGGTATATTTTGCTCCAGCAATGGACTTGGACATGTGGAAACATCCAGCAACTCAAAAAAATATTAGCTCATTAATGTCCTATGGCAATTTAATGATTAAACCTGCCTATGGTGAATTGGCAAGTGGCTTAACAGGCGAAGGCCGCATGGCCGAACCTGAAGAAATAATTCAATTTATCCTAGATAAATATCAAGAAGGGCTTCCTCTAAAAGGCAAAAAAGCATTAGTTACTGCTGGCCCTACCTATGAAGCCATTGACCCTGTTAGGTTTATCGGAAATCACTCTTCCGGAAAAATGGGTTATGCTATAGCAGAACAATTATCCGCATTAGGCGCAGAGGTTACTCTTGTTAGCGGACCAACAAGTTTAAATTTAACAGATAAACGAATTAATAGGATTGATGTAACATCCGCAGAGGAAATGCTTCAAGCCTGTCTATCTAATTTTAACAATTGCGACATCACCATATGTAGTGCAGCAGTTGCCGATTATCGCCCTAAAGAGGTAGCAAACCTGAAAATTAAAAAAGATAGTCCCGAATTCGGTTTAGATCTCATCAAAACTCCAGATATTTTAGCAAAGCTTGGACAAGAGAAAAAGGCAGGACAAATTTTAATTGGATTTGCACTCGAAACAAATAATGAAGTTGAAAATGCTATAAAAAAACTAGAGAAAAAAAATCTTGATTTTATTGTTCTGAACTCTATGAATGATGAGGGAGGTGCATTTAAGAACGATAATAATAAGATTACCATAATCGATCGCAATAAAAAACAAGAGAAATTTGAACTTAAACCAAAAAATGAGGTCGCAGTAGATATTTGCAAAAAAATACTAGATTTAATATAATGAAAAAAATACTGCTAGTCATCATATTGTTATTCATTGGTCCAGGAATTTACGCCCAAGACCTCAATGCACGCGTACAAATTTTAGCTCCTCAACTTTCTAATTCAAATAAACGAATATTAGATATGCTTGAGGCCAGCATCAAGGATTTCTTAAATGGAAGAAAGTGGACAACAGATGCATTACAGCCTCAAGAACGTATTGATTGCAATTTTGTAATCACAATTACCGATTGGGATGGATCGAGTAGTTTCAAAGCTGAAGCACAAATTCAATCTAATAGACCTATTTTCAATAGTAGTTATAATAGCACTTTATTAAATATTAGCGATAAGGACTTTGGATTTAACTATGCTGAGGGACAGCCATTAGACTTTTCAGACCAGAATTATATTGGAAATTTAAGCTCTTTATTGGCATTTTATGCCTATGTAATTACTGGGCTAGATTATGATAGCTTCTCTAAATTCGGTGGAACTCCTTATTTTCAGAAGGCAGAAACGGTTTTAAACAATGCACAAATTGCGCCAAATCCAGGATGGAAAGCATTTGAAAGCTTAAGAAATCGCTTCTGGCTTATTGAAAACCTGACTAACAAGTCTTATAACCCAATCCGAGAGAGCTTATATACCTACCACAGAGATGGCTTAGATGTAATGGCAGATAATAAATCAAAGGGCTTAAAAGCTGTTCTATCAATCATTCCGCAACTCCAGAAAATCGACAAATCAAAGCAAGGTTCAGTTTTAAACCAATTGTTTTTTACCGCTAAGGCGGATGAAATTGTCAATATTTTAAGTTCGGCCGACAGTCAAGATAAACTAAAGGCTGTAGATGCTCTTTCAGAGATTGACCCTTCCAATAGTTTAAAGTACGAATCTTTGAAAAAGACAAGGTAAAACCTTAAAAATTCAATCCATTTAAATCGAATTATTAATTTAGCAAAAATTTAACGCAAACATGCTCAAGCGACTTGCCATAAGGAATTATGCTTTAATTGATAATCTGGATATATCCTTCTCCAAGGAGTTAAATATTTTGACTGGAGAGACGGGAGCAGGTAAATCAATTATCTTAGGTGCTTTATCCTTAATTTTAGGTCAGCGAGCTGAAAGTAAATATTTCTTCAATCAGCAGAAAAAATGCATCATTGAGGGCACTTTCCTGCTCGACGGCTTCCATTTAAATGAGTTTTTTACTGAAAATGATCTTGATTTCGACCTTGAGACTGTCTTGAGAAGGGAAATTTCATCTGACGGAAAAACCAGAGCATTTATTAATGATACACCTGTTAATCTGGCTATTCTTAAAAAGCTAGGTGAAAAATTAATAGATGTTCATTCTCAGCATGCAAGCCTCGAAATTAATGACGAAGAGTTTCAGTTATTAGTAATTGATACGGTAGCTGGAAATCAGAATCTATTAAACAACTATCGAAAGGTATATAAATCCTATAAAAAGGCGCAGACTCAATTAAGAGACTTAATAAGCCAAAGTGAGCAATCTAAGGCTGATTTAGACTATTTTCAATTTCAGTTTGAGGAGCTCGAAAAGGCAAAACTTATCGCTGGCGAGCAGGTAGAACTTGTAAAAGAACTTGATGCCTTAAGTCATGCAGAAGATATTAAGAAGAATTTACTAAATGCCATTTCAATTTTAAGTGAAAGTGAACCCTCGGCGATTGCACAAATTAAAGAGGCCGCAATTAGCCTCGCTAATGCTGAAAAATACAAAGTAGAAGTCGCAGTTCTTACAGAACGCCTTAATAGCTCTTTAATTGAAATCAAAGATATTTTATCTGAGATTGAAGATATTGAACAAGGTAGTATGGTGAATGAAAATAGGTTATTAGAGCTCAGTGAGCGCCTAGACTTAATTTATTCACTTCAGAAAAAGCATCGTGTTTCATCAGAAATGGAGCTAATTGCTATTCGCGATGAAATTTCAAATAAGCTCAATGGAATTCTTTTTGCAGATGAAGATATCGAGAAATTAAAAGTTGAAGTTGATAGACTCTATAATGAAGTGCAGGAACTTTCAGCTCAACTAAATAGTAGTCGCGCCGAAAGCATTCCCAAAGTTGAAGCATCCGTAATGGCTACATTAGCTGAGATAGGCATGCCAAATGCAGTCCTACAGATTCTGAATGAGACCCTTCCAACCGGCAAATTTGACGAAAATGGCAATAATCAAATCAAGTTTTTATTTAGCGCCAATAAAGGTCAGGCGCCATTGCCAATGAATAAAGTGGCATCAGGTGGTGAACTTTCAAGATTGATGCTCAGCATTAAATCGCTTATCGCAATGCATACAGCACTTCCTACCATTATTTTTGACGAGATTGATACTGGAATATCTGGTGAAGTAGCCCTAAAGGTGGGCCATATCATGGAAAAACTATCGAAAAACATGCAAGTAATTGCTATTACACATTTGCCACAAATAGCAAGCAAAGGTGATTCGCATTACCGCGTGTTTAAAGATGAGCAAGAAGAAATTACCCGTACAAATATTAATGAGCTTAATCAGGAAGAACGTATATTAGAAATTGCTAAGATGCTAAGTGGGGATAATCCTGGAGAATCGGCAATGCAAAATGCTCGTGATCTAATTTTAAATTCTAAAGGGTTTAAGAATTAGAGATTATTGATAAATTTGCATTTTATTTAAGAGAAAAAACAAAAATTCAATTATATGTATAATTTACTAAAAGGTAAAAGAGGAATCATCTCCGGTGCTTTAGATCAAAATTCAATCGCATGGAAAGTTGCCGAAAGAGCACATGCAGAAGGTGCTGTATTTGTGCTAACCAATGCACCAATTGCAATGCGTATGGGCGAAATTAATTCGCTAGCTGAAGCAACAGGTTCTCAGATTATTCCTGCTGATGCCACAAGTATTGAAGACCTAACCAATTTATTCACTCAGTCGCAAGAGGTTCTAGGCGGAAAAATTGATTTTGTTCTTCACTCTATCGGGATGAGCGTTAATATTCGTAAGAAAATCCCTTATCCTGAGCTTAACTACGATTATTTTCAAAAAGGAATAGATGTTTCTGCCTTGTCTTTACATAAAATGCTTAGCGTAGCAAAGCAATTAGATGCCATCAATGAATGGGGAAGTGTTGTTGCACTAACATATATGGCTGCACAACGTACCTATCCATTTTACACAGATATGGCTGATATCAAAGCAATGCTTGAATCTATTGCAAGAAGTTTTGGTTATCACTATGGTTTGGATAAGAAAGTACGTATCAATACAGTTTCTCAATCGCCTACAAAAACTACTGCAGGGACTGGAATTAAAGGTTTCGGAAGTTTTTATGACTATGCGGATGCCATTGCGCCACTAGGTAATGCTGATGCTGAATCATGTGCAGATTATTGCATCACTTTATTCTCAGACTTAACTCGTATGGTTACGATGCAGAATTTATTCCATGATGGTGGATACTCATCAACAGGAGTTAGTGATGATGTAATGTACAGATTAGGTGTAGAAAATAGCTAAACCTAATTATAAAATAGAAAAACCCGAAAGCATTCGCTTTCGGGTTTTTTATTGGAAAAATTTTTTAGATAGATTCTATAAGCACAATTTTAACTTTTATAGATCCTGGAGGTGAAATTACTGCCAGTCCATCAGAACTTTGAATTTCAATTACTATCTGGCCAGAACGCGTTAAATAGCTATAAGAAATCCCATCATAAACCTGCGGAATCTGCTCATAGGTCCCATTTTCGAAGGAAACATAAACTAAAACTCCTCCATAATCGTTGAAATAATTATCAATTTCAGGCATATTAATAGAAGCCGTATACGATTTGCCTCCATTTAACTTAATCCAATTCCCTGCATTCAAATTGGTAATAATCGTACGATTAGGGACAATCTGTTCTTTCTTACAAGAAGAACCCATAACAAGAACAAATAAAGCGAGCAACAGAATAGACTTTTTCATAATAAAAACAGGAAATGCCTGTATAATGAAGACGAAAAAAAAAGGGGAATGGTTGCATTAACCATTCCCCTTTACTTAAATAATATTAAGACTATTCTTCTTTTTTCTCTTCTTTCTTCTTCTTTGTGGTTTTCGCTTTGCTTAGGATTCGGATTTCTTCCTTTTCCTTATCATAATCAACCTCCAAAGAATCACCTTCTGCCAACTCACCTTTCAAAATTTCTTCTGCAATTGGATCTTCTAAATGCTTTTGAATGGCACGCTTCAATGGACGAGCACCAAAGTTAGAATCGTATCCTTTCTCAGCGATGAAATCTTTAGCCGCATCAGTAAGCTTGATTGTATAACCAATGCTCTGAATTCTATCGAATAAAGCTTTCAACTCAATATCAATAATCTTGAAAATATCCTCTTTAGTTAATGAATTAAACACAACCACATCATCCACACGGTTCAGAAACTCGGGCGCGAAAGCACGTTTCAAGGCATTTTCAATAACACCTCTAGAATAAGTGTCTGCCTGAGAAGCCTTTGCTCCAGTGCTAAATCCAACACCTTGTCCGAAATCCTTCAACTGGCGTGCACCAATATTGGAAGTCATGATAATGATGGTATTTCTAAAATCTACCTTACGACCTAAACTATCAGTCAGCTGGCCTTCATCAAGCACTTGCAACAAAATATTAAATACATCTGGGTGTGCCTTTTCAATCTCATCTAAAAGAACTACGGCATAAGGCTTTCTTCTAACTTTCTCAGTAAGCTGTCCGCCTTCTTCATAACCAACATATCCTGGAGGCGCACCAACTAAACGAGATACAGCGAATTTTTCCATATACTCACTCATATCTACCTGAATAAGAGCATCTTCAGTATCAAACATAAAACGTGCAAGCTCTTTAGCTAACTCAGTCTTTCCAACACCTGTCGGACCAAGGAATATGAATGAACCAATAGGCTTTTTAGGATCTTTTAAGCCCGCACGTGTACGCTGAATGGCTTTCGTTAATTTTT
Source organism: Daejeonella sp. (assembly GCF_017495225.1). GTDB lineage: Bacteria > Bacteroidota > Bacteroidia > Sphingobacteriales > Sphingobacteriaceae > Daejeonella. Next base: position 7,948 of record NZ_JAFEIG010000006.1, read on the forward strand.
TAACTGCATCTTCCTGACCAATAACTCTACTGTTGATAGCGTCAAACATGCCGAGTAATTTAGCACTATCGGTCTGCCCTACTCTCTGAACAGGAATTCCAGTCATCATCGAAACAACCTCTGCAACATTATCCTCAGATACGGTATAGCGCTTAGTTTTTGTCTCAGCCTCCCACTCACTTTTCGCTTTTTCAAGTTCTTCAAGCAAGTTTTTTTCAGTGTCGCGAAGCTTTGCGGCTTCTTCATACTTCTGACTGCGAACTACTTTGTTTTTTTCTATTTTAATCTCTTCGATTTTCTGCTCCACATCAATAATATTTTGTGGGACATGTATATTGGTAAGGTGAACACGTGATCCAGACTCGTCGAGAGCGTCAATAGCCTTATCGGGAAGGAAACGATCTGTAATGTAGCGTGCAGTGAGACTTACGCAGGCATTAATTGCCTCATCTGTATAAGTTACACCGTGATGCTCCTCATATTTCTCTTTAATTCTATTGAGAATTTCGATTGTTTCTGCAGGAGTTGCTGGCTCAACCATTACCTTTTGGAAACGACGATCAAGGGCGCCATCTTTTTCAATAAATTGACGATACTCATCTAAAGTAGTTGCTCCAATGCACTGAATTTCACCACGAGCAAGAGCTGGTTTGAACATATTTGAGGCATCTAAAGACCCAGATGCACCACCTGCTCCAACTATTGTATGAATCTCATCAATAAAAAGAATCACATCCGGAGATTTCTCCAATTCATTCATGACAGCCTTCATACGCTCTTCAAACTGACCGCGATATTTTGTACCCGCAACCAATGAAGCCAAATCAAGCGTTACCACTCTCTTATTAAAAAGTACACGAGATACCTTTCGTTGAACAATTCTTAAGGCTAGTCCCTCTGCAATAGCAGATTTACCCACTCCCGGCTCACCAATAAGTATAGGATTATTCTTTTTACGACGTGACAAGATTTGAGAAACACGTTCTATTTCCTTTTCACGGCCAACAATTGGGTCCAATTTGCCATCTTCTGCAGCACGCGTTAAATCGCGGCCAAAATTATCTAAAACTGGAGTTTTTGATTTTATATCAGATACCTTTTTCGGCTGACTAAAGCTTTCCTCTTCTCTTAAATCATCTTCACCTGCAGCAGAACTTTGAGGAGCTTCATCTCGGAAACCATCTTTATTATTCTCGACCTCCGTTTTAAATATATCATAGTTAACATTATACTGCTGAAGAATCTGAGAAGCAATATTATCTTCATCACGAAGAATTGAAAGCAGTAAATGCTCCGTCCCAATAATATCGCTTTTAAATATCTTTGCTTCGAGATAAGTTATCTTTAAAACTTTTTCTGCCTGCTTGGTTAGCGGAATATTGCCGAGATTAGCCGTAGTGCTAGATGTACCCTTTACAGAGTCTTCTACAGACTTACGCAATCTAGCAGTATCAACACCTGCATTCTTTAATATTTTAATTGCCATCCCATCCCCTTCTCTTATGAGGCCAAGCAATAAATGCTCAGTGCCAATATAATCATGACCCAGTCGCAGGGCTTCCTCTCTGCTATATGAAATGACGTCTTTAACGCGTGGTGAAAATTTAGCTTCCATTATATTACCTTTCTATAAGTATTAACGCCCTAATGTATAAAATTATTAGCTTAATAAACCTGACGTTCGTAGAACATTTATCAACAATTAAGCCATTCTATAAAAAACGCAATTCTAAACATATCGCATAATAAAGTTGACATGTCTCTGACTAAAATACGATATTTGTAGATCAATAATAAACACAAATGTCAGACGAAAAAATAATTTTTTCTATGGCTGGGGTAAATAAGATTTATCCCCCACAGAAACAGGTACTTAAGAATATTTATTTGTCATTTTTCTATGGTGCTAAGATTGGTGTCATCGGACTAAATGGCTCGGGGAAGTCGTCCCTATTAAAAATCATTGCTGGATTAGACAAATCATATCAAGGAGAAGTTGTTTTTTCGCCGGGATATACTGTTGGTTATTTGGCTCAGGAGCCTCAATTAGATGCCCAAAAGACAGTTAGGGAGGTTGTAGAAGAAGGTGTTGCCGCAATTACTGCCTTATTGAAGGAGTATGAAGACATAAACGAGAAATTCGGACTCCCAGAAGTGTATGAAAATGCCGATGAAATGGATAAACTCCTTGCAAGACAAGGCGAATTACAAGATCAAATCGATGCCAGCGGAGCATGGGAGCTTGATAGTAAGCTAGATCGGGCAATGGATGCTCTTCGCTGCCCAGAGCCAGACACAAAAATTGCCACTTTGTCAGGGGGTGAACGCAGACGCGTGGCACTATGCCGATTATTATTACAAGAACCCGATGTTTTATTATTAGATGAGCCTACAAACCACCTTGATGCTGAAAGTATCGATTGGCTTGAGCAACACTTAAAACAATATAAAGGAACTGTTATCGCCGTTACTCACGACAGATATTTCCTTGACAATGTTGCTGGATGGATTCTAGAACTCGACCGTGGCGAAGGTATTCCTTGGAAAGGAAACTATTCATCTTGGCTCGACCAAAAAGCAAAAAGGCTAGCTTCTGAAGAAAAAACTGAGAGCAAACGTCAAAAAACACTGGAAAGAGAGCTTGAGTGGGTTCGAATGGCCCCTAAAGCTCGTCATGCCAAATCGAAAGCGCGTTTGTCTAATTACGAGAAATTAGCTTCAGAAGATACCAAGGAAAGAGAAGATAAGCTGGAATTATTTATTCCGCCAGGACCAAGGCTCGGAAATCTTGTTATCGAAGCGCAAAATGTAACCAAAGCTTATGGTGATAAATTATTATTCGACAACTTAAGCTTTGCACTACCTCCAGCAGGGATTGTAGGTATTATCGGACCAAATGGAGCTGGTAAAACAACCTTATTCCGTTTAATAACCGGACAAGAAACCCCTGATGCAGGATCATTTAGAGTTGGGCCAACCGTTGCATTAGGCTATGTAGATCAAATGCATGATGACTTAGATGCAGAAAAATCAGTTTGGGAAAATATAACAGATGGACAGGAAACTATTTTACTTGGGAATCGCCCGGTAAATTCGAGAGCTTATGTTTCTAAATTCAACTTCAATGGTGCAGATCAACAGAAGAAAATTTCCGTGCTTTCTGGTGGAGAAAGAAATAGAGTTCACTTAGCCATAACTTTAAAGAAAAGCTCAAACGTTCTCCTTTTAGATGAGCCTACAAATGATATCGACGTAAATACATTAAGAGCACTTGAAGAGGGATTAGAAAATTTTGGTGGTTGTGCTGTAATTATTTCGCACGACCGTTGGTTTTTAGATAGAGTATGTACGCATATACTCGCTTTTGAAGGCAATTCGCAAGTCTATTATTTCGAAGGCAATTATTCTGAATACGAAGAGAATAGAAAAAAACGAACGGGTGATGTTCAACCACATCGAATTCGATATAAAAAACTCACAGATTAAATACCAAAAACCTACCGTTTCTATTCCGCGGTAGGTTTTTTTTGTTTTAAATTGCTCCTAATAATCTATTATTCAGCTTTAAAAGCAATCGAATTTAATTTCCCAAAATCATTATCTGTTTCAGTCTCATAAGCATCTCCTTTATTACTTACAATGAGGGTGCCTTGTGAATATTTTTCATTATGCTGTGTAGCATCCAATCCTTCTTCTTCATCTTCAGAACTTACACGAATAGGTTGAATCAAATTGATGAACTTAAAAATAATAAAAGACATCGTAAAACTGAATACAACAACTATCAACAATGCTTTTAGCTGAGTAAAGAAAAATTCAGGATTTCCATATAAAAGTCCGTCAACTCCCTCAGGATTAACAGTTTTAGTAGCAAAAACTCCCGTTAAGAGCATGCCCACTATTCCGCCAACACCATGGCAAGGAAAAACATCTAAGGTATCATCAAGTTTAGTTTTTGATTTCCAATAAACGGCCAAGTTTGAAATTAAGGCAGTGAAGGCACCAATAAAAATACTTTGAGGAATAGCCACAAATCCGGCACTTGGGGTAATAGCAACCATGCCAATAATGGCACCAAGACAAAAACCTAATACAGATGGCTTTTTACCACGAAGTACATCAAAAAACATCCAAGATAAACCTGCTGCGCCTGCCGCAACATTAGTAGTAGCGAAGGCAGAAACAGCTAGACTATTAGCACCAAAGGCAGACCCCCCGTTAAATCCGAACCAACCAAACCATAATAAACCGGTTCCAATTAAAACATAAGGGATATTTGCAGGTGGGATTTCACGACGCTCTACGTGCACTCTTCTACGCTTTAACACTAATGCCCCTGCTAGTGCAGCCATTCCGGCAGAGATATGAACAACTGTCCCGCCAGCAAAATCAAAAGAACCCATTTTAAATAGAAAGCCGTCCGGATGCCAAGTCCAATGTGCTAGTGGCGTATAAACAAGCAGACTAAAAAGACAAATAAATAGGATGTAAGATGTAAATCGAATTCGCTCGGCAACTGCACCAACCACCAAACCGGGAGTAATAATGGCGAACATTAATTGAAAAAATGCAAATAATGTTAGTGGGATTGTGGGCGCCAAACTCCATGGAGCACCTGAATTTACTCCTTTAAAGAAAAGAAAATCTAAAGGATTACCAATTAAACCACCTAATGAACTACCAAAAGCCAAACTAAATCCGACAGTAATCCATAAAACACTTACAACCCCAGCAGCTACCACACTTTTTATCATGGTAGAAATAACATTCTTGCGATGCACCATTCCACCATAAAACAGAGCTAAACCAGGTGTCATTAAAAACACAAGAGCAGTGGCAATTAGCATCCATGCAATATCTGCAGCATTATATTGAGATGTATCCTCGAAATTCGGAACAGATTTAATAAAAATAGAAGAAATTGCAATGCAACACAAGATAAAAAAGGGAGCAATTTGCTTAATGTCGAATTTTATGGCCATTTTTCTAAAATATTTTTAATTATTTTAATAATTAACCAAAAATATGATAAATAAAATCGAATATTCTTATTAACTTAAAAATATTTTAAAATTTGCTTCAATTTTTATTAAAATAATTTAATAAATAGCCAATATGATAGACTATTTATAAATTTTTTAATATTATATCTAGATTTTTATCAAATTAATATAAAAAACTGATGGCTTTTTTGAAAAAATAAAGAATAAACGATCCAAAAAAAAAGACAATTAACATTAAAATGTCTTTTAAAAAAGAAAATAATTAGAATTTTAAGAAAAATTAATAGAAAAGAGCCTAAAAAAAATAATTTTAAGCAGATTTATACTTACTACCCTGAACAATTCCCTTTTGTTCTAATTTCTTATCGATATAAGTCTGGATTTCCGATTTTTTCATTCCCCAGTTAGGAGCAATTAATAAATCATAATCTGCAAGACCAAACAGGCGCTGTAAAACAATATCTGGTCGTAAAAGAGGAATAAATTCAGCTATAAAATCAGTGTATTCATCAATTGTAAAGACCTTAAATGGATCTCGAGCATATTTTGAGCCCATTATTGATCCTTTTACAATATGAAGATGGTGTAGTTTAACAAATTTAATTTGCGGGAATCTATTAATCTCATCCGCATAGCGAAGCATCATTTCATGGGTTTCCCAAGGGAATCCAAAAATAGTATGAACACAAATATCAACTTTAGTATTTTGAGCGAGCTGGACAGCATTAATGAATTCTTGATGACTGCAGCCCCGATTTATTTGCAGCAGAGTCTCATCATAAATCGACTCCATTCCCATTTCCAAATCAACATCAAAACGATCGGCATAACTCTCAAGCAGAGCCAGTTTTTCAAAATCAATACAATCTGGTCGCGTACCAACCGATAAACCAAGAATATTTTCTGTATTTACACTTAATGCTTCATCATAAAGCATTTTTAAATAATGCGTTGGCGCATAGGTATTGGTATTGGGCTGAAAATAAACAATAAACTTTTCGGCTTTATAATTTTTAATAGCCCTTTCCATTCCCTGCTCAATTTGATCACGAATGGCTGGCAATTTTCGCGAAAGCTCAGGTGTGAAGGAATCTACATTACAATAGGTACAGCCGCCATAGCCTTTACTCCCATCCCGGTTTGGACAAGTAAATCCGCCATCAGCAATAATCTTATAAACACGCTGGCCATTGTACTTATTTTTAAGATAAGCGCCATAATGATTATAATTTTTAATTCCGTAATCTAAAGGTGTTCCCAAAGTTATATTTTTGCAAAGATACAAAAAATCAATCTTACCCTTAAAATAAGACTATGCTCAGGATTTACTATAAAAAAGATAAGCGTCTTGCAAAAGAAAGTGATATCACATTATTGGAGTCAATCCCACAAAATGACCTTGTTTGGGTAGATCTTCAAAATTCGACGGTTGAAGAAAAGGTTACTATTGAGAATTACTTTGATATCAAATATTCATCCGTTGAAGAATCAACAGAGATTGAAAGTTCATCACGCTTTTATGAACTTGACGATGAATTAATTATCAATTCAAATTTTCTTTCACTAAAAGAGCAGGAATTCGACTATTGCCCAGTTTCAATAATATTAGAAAAAGGCATCCTTTTTACCTATCGGGATGATAATTTGAAAACCTTTAGAGAATCCGTAAAAAAAATCAAATCAAACCCTGGAGCATTTACAAATGGTTATCACATCTTATTAAACATCCTCGAAACAGGAATTGAGCAGGATGCTGATATCATTGAGGGACTAGCAAAAGACATTGCCGATCTCAATAAAAAACTCACCTTAAATAGGAAACGATCAGATGAGGAGATACTCCTAAAAATTGCGTCTTTTCAAAACTATAACATTTTAATGCGTGAAAACATCATCGATAAGCAAAGGTTAGTATCCTCCTTAATGAAAAGCAATCTTTTCCCAGAAGAATACATGAACGTTTTGCGAATCATGATCAAGGATATCGGATCACTTATTGAGCATAATAAATTTGCATTTGAGCGTTTAGAGTACCTCCAAGACACATTTATGGGTTTGGTAAACATTGAACAGAATAGAATTATTAAAATATTTACCGTTGCCACTGTTGCCTTTATGCCACCTACCCTCATTGCGAGCATTTATGGGATGAACTTCAGCTTTATACCTGAACTCAACTGGGATTATGGGTATTTATTCGCCATCGGACTTATGATTCTGTCATCGGTATTAACCTTAGTTTATTTCAAAAAGAAAAATTGGCTTTAAATTCAGAAACATTCAAAACGTTTATTTGTTGTTTATAGACAGGCATTTTATAAAATGCTTTCACCTAAACAAATGAATGTGAAGATGAAAACAATTGCAAAAAACAAGTCGAAAGAAAACAAACAAGGGAGTTCTAAGTCTAACCTTGCATTCAAATCAGAAATTACGGAGCTGAAGCAAAGAGGGATCTCAAACAGCGGTGGCCAGATGTCTTATCAAACTGATAACAAGCAAGCTACGGTCAACAAAGGCAATATCAACTCCATGGTTCAAGGAAAAAAAAAGGCTCCCAAAATGCCAAGTAAACACAAACCTAAAAAAGGTTAAAAAATAGGGGCAAAAATTGCAATTGCAAATTTGCCCCTATTTTGTTTCTTATCTGTCTTTTATCACACGGCATAGCAATTATTCTTACCTTTGCAGAATAATTAGGACTAACCAATGACCGAAGTTTATAAACCCAAACACAAGATACGTTTTGTAACAGCAGCTGCTTTATTCGATGGGCACGATGCTACTATCAACATCATGCGCCGTATTTTGCAGTCCTCAGGAGCCGAAGTAATACACCTAGGCCACAACCGTTCCGTTTTGGAGGTTGTTAATTGTGCGATTCAGGAAGATGTGCAAGGCATTGCCATGACTTCCTATCAAGGTGGCCATAATGAATATTTCAAATACATGTATGACCTACTTCAAGAAATGGGAGCTGGGCATATTAAAATATTTGCAGGTGGTGGCGGAGTAATTCTTCCCGAAGAGATTAGAGAATTAAAAGAATATGGCATCTCACAGATCTACTCTCCAGACGACGGACGTAAAATGGGTCTACAGGGAATGATTAATGACATGCTCCAACAATGCGATTTCCTCACAAGAAATAGCCTCAATAATGAACTCAAGGGAATTGAAAAAAAGGACAAAAAAGCCATTGCAGCAGCAATAACATTGGCCGAAAACCACCCAGAGCAGACTGAGCAATTCCTAAAAGAACTTAAAAAAATCAATGCAGGAAAAGTAATTCCAGTTGTTGGCATCACCGGAACAGGTGGCGCAGGAAAATCATCCTTAATCGATGAATTAGTCAGACGTTTTTTAGTCGAAACCGATAAAAATATCGCCATTATTTCCGTAGATCCATCCAAAAGAAAAAGTGGAGGCGCTTTATTGGGCGACAGAATTAGAATGAACTCTATTAATAATTCTAGAGTTTACATGCGCTCGCTTGCAACTAGACAAGCTAATCTGGCACTTTCGAAATATGTTCAAGAATCTATCGATATATGCAAAGCAGCTGGATATGACTTAATTATCGTCGAAACATCTGGAATTGGCCAATCCGATACAGAAATTACTGAACACGCTGATGTTTCATTATACGTAATGACTCCCGAGTTTGGAGCTGCCACACAATTGGAGAAAATCGATATGCTCGATTTTGCGGACTTGGTTGCTATCAATAAATTCGATAAACGTGGTGCATTAGATGCAATCAGAGATGTAAGGAAGCAGTTCAAGCGTAATCATCATCTTTTTGATACTGCAGATGAGGAATTACCTGTGATAGGTACCATGGCTTCTCAGTTCAATGACCCGGGAATGAATAAGCTATTTGCAGAATTGATGCAAGCCATTTTAAGAAAAACCGGATTTGATTTCAAAGCTAAAATGGAGCTAAGCTCGCAGCAATCTGAGAAAAACTATATCATCCCGCCAGATCGCACGCGTTACCTTGCCGAAATTGTTGAAGCTAATGCAGATTATACTACTTGGGTAAATAAGCAATCTAAAATTGCACAACAACTCTTCCAAATTCATGGCGCAATAGGCCTTGCAGAAGAGTTTAAGCAAGAAGAAACGATAAAATCGCTCAAAGAAATATACATTCAGCTAGAACAAAGTTTAGATCGTGAATGTAAGCGACTCTTGGAAGAGTGGCCCGAAACCATAAAAAAATATAAAGCAGACAATTTCATCTACAAAGTACGTGATAAAGAAATAAAGCAATCTCTTTATACCGAATCCCTATCAAAACTACGTATTCCGAAGATCTCATTGCCTCGCTATGAAGCTTGGGGTGATATTCTAAAATGGATACTAACTGAAAATGTACCTGGTGAATTTCCATTTGCCGCAGGTGTTTTCCCGCTAAAACGAGAGGGTGAAGATCCAACACGAATGTTTGCAGGTGAAGGCGGACCAGAAAGAACGAACAAACGCTTCCACTATGTGTCATTGGGACAACCAGCACATCGCTTATCAACGGCATTTGACTCGGTTACACTCTATGGAGAAGATCCCGACATCCGACCAGATATTTATGGCAAAATTGGGAACTCAGGTGTCAGCATTGCTACGCTTGATGATGCGAAGAAATTATATAGCGGATTTGATTTATGCCATCCATCTACGTCGGTTTCTATGACAATAAATGGGCCAGCACCTATGCTTCTTGGCTTTTTTATGAATGCGGCCATCGACCAGCAATGTGAGAAATACATCATTGAAAATGGATTAGAAGAAGAAATAAAAGTAAAAATCGATCAGATTTTTAAATCGCGCGGAATTCCGAAACCCTCCTATCGGGGCAAACTTCCAGAAGGGAATAATGGTTTAGGTTTAATGCTTTTAGGGCTCACAGGAGACCAAGTTCTGCCGGATAATGTGTACCAAAAGATTAAAGCTTACGCCATTGCTAATGTAAGAGGTACCGTTCAAGCGGATATTCTTAAAGAAGATCAGGCGCAAAACACCTGCATTTTCTCAACCGAATTCGCTTTAAGAATGATGGGCGATATCCAGAAATATTTCATTGATAATCAAGTTAGAAATTTCTACTCAGTTTCAATCTCTGGCTATCACATCGCAGAAGCAGGTGCAAACCCAATTTCTCAGCTAGCATTTACCCTAAGTAATGGTTTTACCTTTGTTGAATACTATCTAAGCAGAGGAATGCATATTGATGAATTTGCGCCTAATTTATCCTTCTTCTTCTCCAATGGCATCGATCCAGAATATTCAGTAATTGGTCGCGTAGCAAGAAGAATTTGGGCTAAAGCAATAAAACATAAATACAATGGCAATGACCGCTCTCAGAAATTAAAATACCATATTCAAACTTCTGGAAGATCATTGCATGCTCAAGAAATCGATTTTAACGATATCAGGACCACCCTACAAGCATTATATGCCATTTACGATAATTGTAACTCTCTTCATACAAATGCTTATGATGAGGCTATAACCACGCCTACAGAAGAATCTGTTCGTAGAGCGATGGCCATACAGCTCATTATTAATAGAGAACTAGGTTTAGCGAAAAATGAAAATCCACTTCAGGGCGCATTTATCATTGAAGAGCTTACTGATTTAGTAGAAGCTGCGGTTCTTGAAGAATTTAAACGCATTAATGATCGTGGCGGAGTGCTTGGCGCGATGGAAACCATGTACCAAAGAAGTCGTATTCAAGAGGAATCACTTTATTATGAGACACTTAAACACGATGGAACATTCCCAATTATTGGGGTAAATACATTCCTCAATAAGAATGGTTCTCCAACAATTATCCCTTCGGAGGTCATAAGAGCTACAGAAGAAGAGAAAAAATTCCAAATTTCGGCATTAGAGGCATTTAAAAATAGGAATAGCGAATATTCCGCTAGCTTATTAAAAAGCCTTCAGCAAAAAGCTGTCGCAGGAGAGAATATTTTTGAAAGTTTGATGGAAGTTTGTAAGGTATGTTCCTTAGGTCAAATATCTCATGCTTTATATGAAGTTGGAGGTCAATATAGGAGGAATATGTAATGCAATTTTCAAATTCAGAGCTAGATATTACCACACTCCCAAAAGCAGAGGATGCCAATTTAATTCCTATAGATGAGCGATATTATACAGTTGTAACTTATTATCAAGTATTTTATTGGTTCATAATTTTCATTGCTACCTTAATTGTGGCGATTCTAAATGAAGAATTTCATAGCTGGATTATGGCTGGAATAACACTAGCCGCATATTCCATCCTTTGTTTCTTAAACTTCAGATTAAGCTATCTTAATTTTAAAAATAAGGCCTATGCCATCAGAGATCATGATATTCTCTATCAAACAGGCTGGTTAAATAAAAGCTTACATGTTTGCCCTTTTAACCGTATCCAACACTGTTCTGTTGATGCTGGTGTATTTGAAAGAGATTTAGGCATCAGCAAACTGAAAATATACTCTGCCGGAGGCAATGATTCTGACATTGTTATTCCTGGACTAAGTCAGGAACAAGCAAATGATATGCGGGATCTGATTATTTTAAAGAATCAGCAGGAGAATGAATAATATTTTTCAGACTGAGTTTAGGCGTCAGCCAATTAGTGCTTTCGGACATATTATTTTTAAAACAATAGTCCAACTAGCCAAAAATTTTTGGCCCTTTTTCCTATATATAATCATTAAAGCAGATAGAGAAAAAGATACGGGCGAGGACTTTATCTACCTAATTTTACCGGGATTTGTTTTATTTAAATCATTATTGGATTATTTCTTCTTTAGATTTAAAATCACTGAAGATGAAGTACAAGTAAAAAGTGGGATTTTCTCTCGCAAGCAAATAACATTGCCATTACATAAGATTCAAACTGTACACATAAACCAAAATTGGGTGCAAAAAATCTTTAACCTATCTGAATTATCCTTTGACAGTCCCGGCTCAACGAAAGAAGAAATTAAAATTCAATTCCCTAAAACAGATGCCGAAGCCTTAATGGAGTTCATCCTCCAAAAAAAGAAGAGCGAAGAAGATGTTGAAAATAATGATGAAATTATTTCAGAACTAAACTTCAAAGATCTGTTAAAATTAGGCTTTACAGCCAATCACTTTGAAACGTTATTAATTCTTATCGGACTAACATTCTCATTCCTAAATAATATCAAAGGCTTAATGGAAGATTATGAAAGTTTAATGGAAGACTCCACGAATAAATTTGTGGAAAGTGGCGTATTTTTAATTAGCATGGGACTAATTGCTGTGTTAATTATTTCCATTTTAGTTTCCTTAATTCGGACAATCATCGCATTTCTAAACTTTCAAATTGCTAAAAACACCCAAGGGTTTACAATTAATAAAGGCTTAATTAATAATTCCCAAAAAGTTTTGCCTTTTAAAAAGATTCAATTTGTATCATGGAAAACAAATTGGTTAAGAAAAAAAATCTCAATGTACCTTTTCGAATTTCACACTATCGGTGGAGTTGAAGTAAAAAACAATCTGAAAATTAATGCGCCAATCACTTCTGAAACTGCTCTAAACAGATTAGCTAGCACATATTACACTCATTTACCAATCAAATTCGAAAATAATTTGAGAATTGACAAATCCTATTGGATTAGAAAGACATTGATTAATGGTGTACTTCCTTCACTCATTCTATTATTCCCACTTCTTTATTTTGTAGAAGAAAAGCATTTTCTTTTCTTAGTTCCAGCTCTACCACTTTATCTATTACTAAACTATGGTTTGTACAGAAAAAAATTCCTCTTTTCTTGGACAGATGAGCTAATCCATATTCATACGGGAGTATTTGGAGAGAAAACAAGCCTTTTGAGATGGGAAAAAATCCAGTCCGTTAAAATTAGACAAAACTTATTTCAACAGAGTAAAACTCTCGCCGACTTAGTAATTCATACTGCTGGAGGAACTATAATTGCACCATATATTCCACTGGAAGCTGCCAGAGAACTACAAAATATAGCTTTGTATAAAGTGGAGACTAACAGAACTAATTGGCATTAAAATCACAATGCTTGCATAGTAATCAGAAAAAATCTTAAATCAACATTAATCTATTTATAAATAAGCTTAACACTTTGTAATTTATTAAATACGTTTTTGAAAACCCTTTTTAAAAACTATATTTAATTATAAATTATAAAAGATGAAGCAAATCCTATTTCTTATTACTTGCATTCTAATATCTACGAGTGTACAAGCACAGAGCAAACAAAAACTTTTTAACGGTAAAGATTTAAGTGGCTGGACCATCCATGGCACCGAAAAATGGTATGTAGAAAATGGGAATTTAGTATGCGAAAGCGGGCCCGATAAAAAATATGGATACCTTTCTACAGATAAAAAGTATAAAAATTTCATTTTGGAGTACGATTTCAAATTAGAGGCCAATGGAAATAGCGGGGTATTTATTCGATCTTCCATCGAAGGAACAAAAATTAGCGGTTGGCAAGTTGAAGTTGCTCCCCCAGGAAACGGAACAGGTGGCATTTATGAATCATACGGTAGAGGCTGGCTAACAAAGCCTACAGCAGAAGAAGAAAGTAGTTTAAGTGCTGATGGCTGGAATAGAGGTAAAATTGAAGTAAACAATGATGAGATTACTACTTGGTTAAATGGCAATCAAATCTCAAATATAAAAGATGCGAAAATAGGCGCAGCAACTGGTTTTATTGCACTTCAAATCCACGATGGTGGTGGCATTAAAGTAAGATGGAAAAACATCCATTTAAAGGAAATTAAATAAAAAATTAAAGCATATAAAAATAATTAGCTCGATTCCATTAAAAAATCAAGCACAAACAAAAATCTTAGAATATTAAATGAAAACAAATCCAGAATCATCACGCAGAGGCTTTATAAAAAAGTTAGCTACCTCAACGGCTGCTGTTGCGGTAGGGAGCCAAGTACTTGCAGCAAGTCCTGAAAACAATAATAAATTTATCTCAATTTCAAAAAGAGCAGAATTTAGTGCAAATGATCAAATAAACATCGCATTAATTGGTGCTGGTGGCATGGGTACGGGTGATGTAATGACCGCTTTAATGGTTCCTGGAGTTAAAATAGTTGCTGCATGCGATTTGTACGATGGACGTTTAAGAGATGCCAAAACACGTTGGGGACAAGATATTTTCACGACCAGATCATACAAAGAAATTTTAAGTCGCGCCGATGTTGATGCAGTTATTATTGCAACTCCAGATCATTGGCACCAACAAATTTCTATTGATGCCATGAGAGCAGGTAAACATGTGTATTGCGAAAAGCCAATGGTACATAGCATCGGTGAAGGACCAGCAGTAATTCAAGCACAAAAAGAAACTGGCAAAGTATTTCAAGTTGGAAGTCAGGGTGTTTCATCTTTAGGAAATGAAAAAGCAAGAGAATTATTAAAAGATGGAGCAATAGGAGAACTTAATTTTGCGGAAGGATTTTGGGCGCGCCACTCACCAGGAGGAGCATGGAATTATCCAATTCCAGCAGATGCTTCAAAACAAACAGTGGATTGGGAGGCATTTTTAAGTAATACCACCAAACGCGACTTTGATGCAAAACGTTTTTTTAGATGGAGAAATTACCGTGATTATGGAACTGGCATGTCAGGCGATTTATTCGTTCACCTGTTTTCTAGCTTACACTTTATTACGGGCACCTATGGGCCAAACAAAATTTATTCTTCTGGAGGCTTAAGATACTGGAAAGATGGCAGGGAGGTTCCTGATGTACTTCTAGGCATTTTCGACTATCCTGAACAGGCTGAAGCGCATCCAGCCTTCAACCTTTCATTAAGATGCAATTTCGTAGATGGTACAAGTGGTAATACCATTTTAAAGCTTATCGGAAGTGAAGGTGCTATGGATATTGGCTGGGATAGTGTTACATTACGTAGAAACAAAAATTTCTCAAAGGATGACCCTTTTTATATAGAAAGCATGAAAAAGGCAGGGACGCCTCTTACAGAACGAAAGAGAATACTTCCTCAAGAAGAATATACGTTTGCTGTTGAAAAAGGATATTTAGGAGCGCATTATGACCACTTCGCTAATTTCTTTAATGCTATCAGAACAAATACTAAAGTTGCTGAAGACGCTATTTTTGGATATCGTGCAGCTGCACCAGCATTATTATGCAATGATAGTTATAATAATGATACTGCTATTTTATGGAATCCAGAGAAGATGCAGTTAGTTAAGAAATAATTAAAATTTCATAAAAAAGCCCGACCTTAATAAAATAGGGTCGGGTTTCTTTTTTTATACGAATAAAATTAACCAGCTATCCAGCTAAATTTATACTCCAAAGAAGGATTTTTCATTCTTTCAGCGATTCTTAACAAACGATCAGGGAGGTTTATTACGTAATCACGTGCACGCTCACCAGCTTCATTTAAATCACGTAATTTTTCAATTTGCCAGTCCTCGATTAATGACTTCATAATCTGAACATAATCAACAGCAGTATAAACACCTAACCGCTGAGCGGCATCTGTAAAGTGACCAAAAGTCTGACCCATCTGTAAACCAACTTCACGAAGGAAGTGGGCTGGCATAACGATTTTATTACGCATCATATCCTCAAAAGCGATCATAGCTTCACTAGGATCAACCTCAAAAATACGAGACATAAAATCTTTATAAGCTTTAGCGTGACGAGCTTCATCAGAAGCAATTACACCACACATTTTTGACAATAAGGTATCACCCTCTTGCTTAGCTAAAGTTGCAACCCTTCTATGAGAAATATTTGTTGCAATTTCTTGGAAAGAAGTATAGATAAAGTTACGGTAAGGATCATGACCTGTACCAATATCAAAGCCATCAGCAATTAAATATTGAGTAGAAATCTCCATTTGGCGCATATTCACCCGACCAGAAAGGTATAAATATTTATTAAGAAGATCCCCATGACGATTTTCCTCAGCAGTCCATTGTCTCACCCACTTCATCCAACCATTATCTTCATCTCTGGAAATACCATCAACCATGCTCAACCAAGACTCATAAGTAGGTAAAGCCTCTTCTGTAATAGTATCACCAATTAAAACAGCTACTAAATCATAAGAAAGAGCTTCTGCATTTTCCTTAAGATCTTTAATTTCAGAAAAGAAGGTATCACGAGTGGAATCAGGCAAAAAATCAGATGGTTGCCAATTGGTGTCAATAGGTTTTAAGTATTCATGCATGTTCTCGAGCATATATTTTTCAATATGCACTAGTACTTCTCTGCGGGCTCCTATATTGATATTCATTTGATTAGATATTTGGCTAAAGATACAGATTAAGCCTGATTGATAGATAAAAAATTATCGAAAAACTATAGAAATACAGCTTTTACATAGAAGATGTTACAAACAAAAAACCCTCATCAGTTTTAGCTGTGAGGG
>NZ_JAFEIG010000022.1 GCF_017495225.1 Daejeonella sp.
TTATCTCCTCACCAATCATCCCTTTCAAGCCTATCGAAGCGCTCTAGCCAAATGACCTAATCCTCCTTTTTTTCTTTCCTTTACAATAATCAGCATTTTTAATCCATTCCGCAATTCTTTTTCCCGTAATCTTCCTTATTTTAAAATGTCTAACAAATTAAACCCCTGTTTTTCAGAGATTTAATTGTCGATAAATTGTCAAAAAGATGTTGTAACACCTATTTTTATGTAACAGCTAAATTACAGCCTCTACGATACCTCAAATGCCTTTTTTGAAATTTTTTTAACTGTTTTTATAGAGAGATATACTCAGTTATTTTGCTGATTTTCAATAAATTAAGTAGTTATACTTGTTTCATATTGCAGATTTTTATGTTTAAGTTTAATTTACAATTACAAAGTGCTAGCAGTTGCACTTTAAAAAAACTGGGCGGAACTGAAAAGCCATATGAGTAGGATAAACCATAAACGTTTTATATGTCAACATTAATTTTAAGTGCAATGGCTTCTGATTCAGATGCTTTAGCAAAAATTACAAACGGTGACCCAATAGCTATAACCTTCTTCATTGGTTATATGGCTATGCTTGCATCTGCAGTTTTCTTCTTCGTAGAAAGAGGTTCAGTAGATCCAAAGTGGAGAATTTCTCTTTTAGTATCAGGTTTAATTACTGGTATTGCAGCAGTACACTACTACTACATGAGAGATTTTTATCTTGCAACAGGACAAAGCCCAACAGCTTTCCGCTATGTAGATTGGACACTTACTGTTCCTTTGATGTGTGTAGAGTTTTATTTATTAACTAAGCCATTTGGTGCTAAGACTGCAACTTTAACTAAGTTGATTCTTGCTTCATTATTAATGCTAGTTACTGGTTTTATTGGTGAAACTTCAGGTGTAGAAAATAATGTAATGTGGGGAGTAATTTCTACCTTAGGTTACTTATACATTGTTTATGAAGTGTTTGCTGGTGACGTAGCTAAATTGGCTAAAGACTCAAATAGCGAAGCTTTATCAAGAGCTATGTTCTTATTGAAAATCTTCATCACTTTAGGTTGGTCTATCTATCCAATTGGATACATGGTATTACCAGGAAACCTATTGTCAGGTATGTTTGAAGTAAGTTCAATCGACTTGTTCTATAACGTAGCTGATGCTATCAATAAAATTGGTTTCGGTTTAGTTATCTATTCTGTAGCAATTGCTGAAACAGCAAAAGCTAAATAAGCATAATCTATTCCTTAATAAATTGATATTTAATCAATAAAACAAAAGGTGTCCTTCATGGATGCCTTTTGTTTTTATTTCCTTTTTTAACATAATGATGGATGCCAATATTATTGTTGTAGGTGCTGGCTGCGCAGGCATGCAATTAATTAATGCCCTGCTCAAATTACCTGCCGAACAAACTGGTGATATCTTATTGATTGAAAGCAAACTAAATCAATCTCATAAATCTTGGTGCTTCTGGACTAGCAAGCCTTCAGAATATGATTTTTTAATCAGTAAATATTGGGAAGAACTGAAGTTTGCCTCATCTAAATCGGATTTAACTAAAAAAATTGCCCCCTTCCGTTATAATTACATCAATAGTGAGCAGTTTTTTGATTATCATCAGCAGCTTATCGCGAAATCCCCCCGTGTTAAAATTGTGTACGAAGAAGTTAGGCAGTTTAAATCCGATAATAATCTTAAACAAGTAATTACATCCCAAAATACTTATCAAGCCAAGCATGTGTATAGCAGCTTGCATGATTTTGAAGTCCTGAATTCAAAAAAGATATTACTTTGGCAGCATTTTAAGGGTTGGTTTATAAAGACTGATGCGCCTGTATTTAAGGCCAATCAGGCAACAATAATGGATTTCTCTGTCCCACAAGATGGTGCAGCTCATTTTATGTATGTTCTACCTTTCTCTGAAACGGAAGCATTAATTGAATTTACTTCTTTCTCAAAAGTTGACTCCTATACCGATCATACTTATAATTCCTACCTTGAAAAATATATCTCTGATAAAATCAATTGTCACTTTGAAATTATAAGAGAGGAAAAGGGTAAGATACCTATGACCGACTTTAATTTCCCAGCAATCAATGAACATGGTGTTATTCAGATTGGCTCTGCTGCAGGGGCCATTAAGCCAAGTACAGGTTATGCCTTTAAACGTATTTCTAGGCATACCGAATATTTAATTGAATGCTTTTTAAATGGCAATAAGGTTGTACAAAATATGCCTGGATTGGCGCGTTTCGATTTTTATGACACACTTTTACTTCAAATTATTCAGAAAAAGCCCGAAAAAGTAGCCAGAATAATGGATCAGCTCTTTTCTCGGAATTCTTTCAATGAAATTTTAACCTTCCTCGATGAAAAATCGAGTCTTTTGGATGAGATCTCACTTTTTAGTACTTTGCCCAAACGATTGTTTTTAAAACAAGTGCTACACTATGTTCAAGCTAAATTCTAAATATAGCCGCTTTAAATACTTGGTTTTTGCTTGTGCTCTTTTTTTAGTGCATTACTTTTTTCCGATTAATGAATCTATTCAACTCCTATTTTTTGGTTTGGGAGTCCTTTTTTTCGGTATCCCACACGGCTCTTTAGATCATTTTATTTATCACCATCACCGTAAGGAAGTAATGACTTTGAGATCAATAGCCCATTTTTTACTTTTCTACCTCGGCTTTGCTATTCTCTATTCCATTCTTTGGATCATCAGTGTAGAACTTTCAATTTTACTATTTATCCTAATTTCGGCATATCATTTTGGCGAAATGGATCTGAAAAGTATGGGCTTAAAAGCTAATTGGGGTTCTAAAATGCTATTTTCGGTCTACGGTCTCCTTTTTCTATTGAATTACCTCCTCTATCAATTCCCTCAAGTGGAGGCTATCTTGCTCGGTTTTCCCGGATTTGAAAATAGTCAGATAGAAAAATTGCGTTTATTTTATGGATATCAACAGGAATTTTTACTTGGCTCGATTCTCGTATTTGTCCCACTTTTAATCATTTACCTTATTCTAAACAAACAAATAGGATTCCCGCAAATGGAAGCTATTTTACAACTTGCACTGCTCATGGTGATTGTGTTTAATCTGCCGATTTTATTGGGCTTCGGACTCTATTTTAACATCTGGCATGCAGGGCTTTCGATGATAGAAATTAAGAAATTTTTGGGCTGGCAGGATAAATCTTATTGGTTTATCTATCGTAAATCATGGATCACTAATGGGGCTTCTTTTTTAATGATTGCTATCTTGTTTTTAGTGTTTAAGGGTAATTTAGAGCGACTCCTAGCTATTTTTTTCATGGCAATTGCTATTTTAACAGCTCCGCACATGAAAGTAATTTCTAGCTTTTTCTCAAAGGAACGCTAAATTAAAATTCATTAGGGAGATATTTCTAAAACAAACAATTTCCTGATTTCATATTCATTTCCTTATTTTGCAACATGATTGTTTATAATCCTAAAGATTGGTTTTACTCAACCTTTTATCTTCATCGCTCTGATACAGCAAGGAAATTATTTCCTTTAATGCTCGCTTTGGCTGCTTATTCTGGTGGAATAGCATATTATGAGCTTGAATATATCAAACTTTCGGATGTAGCTTGGGTAAAAAACATTACAATAGTCCATAATTTATTAGGCTTTGTGATGTCTATTTTACTTGTTTTTCGGACTAATACAGCTTATGATCGTTGGTGGGAAGCTCGCAAACTGTGGGGTACTTTAACTAATACAAGTCGCAGTTTAGCCATGAAAATGAATGCTTTCCTCGACAAAGATGATCTAGTAAATCGTAGTTTTTATAAAAAATCTATTCCTCTTTTTGCCGATACTTTATTTACTCATCTTCGCTCAAATAAAACACAATTTATGCTCGATTCAAATGAGCATCCTGAGTTTGAGGCGTTAGATGCAGAAAAACATGGTCCTAATCAAGTTGCTTCTTTAATCGTATCTCGCAGTGCCACACTGTATAAGGATGGAAAAATTAATGGAGATCAACTCTTGATTATAAATAATGAATTAAATGCTTTTACAGATGTTTGTGGTGCTTGTGAGCGTATAAAAAATACACCCATTCCGCTTTCTTACAGTTCCTTTATTAAGAAATTCATTTTTATCTATGTACTGACTCTTCCCATTGGCTTTGTTTTTTCTATGGGATACTTCGTCATCGCAGCAGTGCCCTTCATATTTTATGTGATGGCTTCGCTAGAACTTATTGCTGAGTCAATTGAGGATCCCTTCGGACTAGATCCAGATGATTTACCAATTGATAAAATTGGCGAAAATATAAGAAGACATGTTGCAGAAATTATTCATTGATATGAATTAATTATGCTTAAAACATGATTATTTAGCGATCTCTTAAAATCCTATTCCTTATTTTTTGTCGAACCCATTAAGAAATTATTGCAGGCATATTTGGCATCAATAAACTTTTTTTCTAACACCTTCATTTTTCTACGTAATTCCGATTGCTGCTTATCTACTTCAAATCCGATGTCGAGGTCGTCGAGCAGTTTGCCATCAATATTTATTTCCGACTCTTGGGCATCAATATACTCCAATAGCGAATCAAATTTTTCGGAAAGGTTATTTAAACTAACCTGGTAAGTATTTACTTTGTCAGCAATTCCAACCACCGAATTTCTTCTTATAACTTCATATAATTTTGATTCTAAGTGATTCATCTCAACGGAATAAAACTTTATGGATTCGCTCCAGTTTTCTAGTTCTTCAAAGTAGCGTTGTGCTATGGTTGTAGGCATATGTCATTTCAGGTATTATGTTTATTATAGGTGTTAGATTCTTTATTAATTGCAATAATTATCAAATTTATTGAGTCTGAGCCTCTTAAAATATGATTTAAGGCATGCTTTCTTATGACGATGGTCAATATTAAGGTGTTCTCATATTCGACAAATTCAATTTAGTAAATTTGTATTTTGCGTCTTTTTAATTCCTTTTTATGTGTGGTAGAGTTACTATTTCTGATCAAACGAGTATCGCTAAAGGCTTGCATTTAAAATTAGCCGATGATTTGAAAAGGCCTGGCAATATTAATGTTCCACCAAGTATGGAATTACCGGTTTTTACGGATGAGAAACCTTCAGATCTTCAATATTTTAGCTGGACGCTAATCCCTTTCTGGGCGAAGGAAAAACCTAAGTTTAGCACCTTTAATGCCCGCATAGAGAATCTGCATGAATCAGGTAGCTGGAAGCACTTAATTGGCAAAAAACATTGTGTAATTATTACAGATGGATTTTATGAGTGGAAAAAATTGGATGAGAAGGCTAAGAAAAAGCAGCCCTATCTCATCCGAATGAAAGACATGCGATTTACATTAATGGCCGGTTTATGGGATACCTGGGTGGATAATAAATCAGGCGAAATAATTCATAGCTGCACCATTATTACGCGTCCCGCCAATGAAGATATGAAAGATCTTCACGATCGAATGCCTTGTTTGCTCACGATCGAAAATGCTAACATCTGGGTGAATAGCGGTCTTTCATTAGCCGATCGCATGAAGGCTCTCGAAGCATTATCACCTAATTTATTAGAATTGAAGTCGATAGAAAAGGTTGGTGATGAGGAGGAGTACAAGGATTTGTTTTAGAATAAACTATAGCTATAATTTGTTAATTAATTAGATTTTTTGTATATTCAAACTATAGTATTCTTGATTTATTGAAATTTAGAGCTATTGTTCCTCTAAATTTATTCTTATTGATTTAATGCCAAATCCCCAATGGCGCATTTATTTTCAATTTAATTCTTGCTTAAATCATTGATCTAAATATTGTTTTTTATTATTCATCTAAATAATTCACTTATAAGTGAATTTATTTTATTCAATTAATTTATAAATGAATATATTTGTATTAGAGGTCTGGTATGATGAGGGGAGTATTTGTACATTTTATACGGTAAGGTATTTGGATAATGATCATGAAATCAACTCAGAAACTGATCAATTTTTCGATACTTACACATCTTCAGAGCATCAATATCAGATCAATGGGTATGAGCTATTCCGATTAATAACAGAATTATTGCAAATAAATATGGTGCAACAGATGATTTTTTCGATAGGGTAGAGAACAAGGCTCAAGCATTACCTCCTAAACCGAAAATGTATGTTGAAGAAATTAAAGAAATGGGTAGTAAATTCCCATTAAGATTATTTTGCTATCGAATTTCAGAACAAATTGTCGTTCTTTTTAATGGTGGTATTAAGAATGCATATTCTGCTCAAGATAGCAAAGGCCTTAGTATAAGGTTTTATGAGGCGCAAGCTTTTGTACGTAGAATTGAAGAAGCACTGCGTTCAGGTTGCTTAATCATAACAGATAATGAAAGGTATTTGAAAAATTTTGATAACGACGATCAAATTATACTCTAAATATGAAAAGTAAAACAGTAGAAAGACTGCTCAACAATACTCCTGAGGATGTAAAAATCTTTGTTGATTTATACGCCGACTTGGTGGTTCGTATCAATCAAATTTTAAGAGATAAAAAGTTATCGCAAAAGGAACTAGCCGAACGCTTAGATAAAAAACCTTCTGAAATTTCAAAATGGCTTAATGGCGATCATAATTTTACACTTCGTTCTTTAGCGAAATTACAAGCAGAATTAGGTGAAACATTATTGGAAGTCCCAAAACCCATTATAAATCCACCTTTTTCAGCTGCTTTTAGCTCTAGGCTAAAGTCTTTTGAGGCTTACACTAAAGAAGAAGAAACATCTGCACCTTCACGACTAATTAAATGGCAAAATGCTGAAATTTTAGAATTAGGAACAAATGTTGGATAAAAATTCATGCTTCGATCCTAGCCAAATTAGGCTTAAGGAATTTAAATTGCTAAAAGAACAAATTGAGATACCTCAAGATTTTGATAGCATCCAAGTTGAAGGATTTCATTTGGACAATGGACTTCAATTAGGGTTTAACCTAGAAGAACATTTGGTAAAAGCTGATTTTAAAGTTAAAATTAACACAAAAGGTCAGGGGCATAATCAGGATGAATCTTATGCTAACTTTCACCTAATATTTATTTTCCGTATAGATAACCTAGAAGACTTTGCCAAGCCTAACAAAAATAACTTGATTGAATTACATCCTGATCTAGCTAATGCACTTGCATCTATCACTTATTCAACATCAAGAGGAGTGCTCCTAACTAAATTACAAGGTACAGCCTTAGGGAATTTTATCTTACCAGTTATCAATCCAAATGATTTGATTTCTGATCAATAAGCAATTCCTCGGCATTTAATTACCGAATGAGCAAATTACCTTAAATTTATATAAAACTGCACTCACAAAAAGCAGATAGTAGCTTAACTTATTATTTCCTTCTCAACCTTAATAGCTTAGCAAAATTGAATTGCATTATTCAAGCAATACGTTTATAATTGTATTAAATGGATTTAACTCAAGCATCTCATCAAATTTTCCTTGAAGCAAAGGAAAGTTTAGAAAAAAATGGTTTTGCCATCGTTCAACAAGATTTAACTCGTCCTTGGGGTGGTTTTTTTGTGATTGATGAAAATCAAGCCCAACAATTTGCAAATACTTATTTTGATGGTATAGAAATCAACGACCTTAAAATATCTGGAAAATTGAGTCCCAAGTTTTTAATTGTTGCCCCTCAAAAACGCCTTTCTTGGCAATACCATCATCGTAGAGCCGAAATTTGGCAGGTAATTAAAGGCCAAGTGGGTGTGGTTAGAAGCCTAACTGATCAAGAAACTGAAATTGGTATGTATAATCCCGGCGACCGAATTGTTTTGCAAAAAGGTGAACGTCATAGATTAGTGGGTTTAAATGATTGGGGACTAGTTGCTGAGATTTGGCAACATACCGACGCCTCAAATCCATCCGATGAATCAGATATAGTTCGGCTGCAAGATGATTTTGGCCGTTAGACGCTGTATGTAGCATTTCGTTACAATAGGTCTGACCTAAAACAATAATAATTGCCTATTTTTACACGCTTTAAAAATCGAAGCATTTAAACCTATGATTATTTTAATTTTCTTTCTTTGCCACTGGTTTTTGTCACTGTTTTTTCAAACATTTTTCCTTCACCGTTACTCTTCTCATAAGATGTTCAAAATGAACCCTTTCTGGGAAAAGTTTTTCTACATGGCCACCTTTCTAGCACAAGGTTCTTCTTTTTTAAATCCTCGTGCCTATGCCATTATGCACCGCATGCATCATGCCTATAGCGATACTGAAAAGGATCCTCATTCACCTCATTTCTTCAAGGATGTGATTGGAATGATGATCCAAACCAAAAATATTTACCTCGATTACGTAAAGTTCAAAATTGAACCTGAACCAGCTTTTCGCGATAATTACCCAACATGGGCATTAATTGATCGTATCGGTGATCTTTGGATTACCCGTTCTTTATTCATTGTGGCTTACATCACTTTTTATGTTCAGTTTGCAGAGCATTGGTGGATGTTTTTATTGCTTCCTATTCATTTTTTAATGGGACCAATTCATGGTGCTGTGGTAAACTGGTGCGGGCACAAATACGGTTATTCAAACTATGACAATGATGATCATAGTAAAAATTCTCTGCCTTTAGATTTCTTGATGCTAGGCGAATTATTTCAAAATAATCACCACAAAAAACCAAACAATGTCAATTTTGCTTTAAAATGGTATGAATTTGATCCTTCCTACCCAGTGATTAAGTTATTACATCACTTGCGGATCATCAGACTTCGAAAAGTTTAAGTATATTGTGAAATGCTTTTAAATAAAGAGTCCTGGTATTTAATCAGGACTCTTTTTGTTTAAATGTGGAAATCTAAGCAGGCTTTTGCAGATCTAATTTTTAAATTTGCAATTGCTTTAATTGAAAAAATACAAGGATGGCTGAAATAGATTATAGTGATGATAGTATACGGTCGCTCGACTGGAAAGAACATATTCGGCTTCGTCCCGGAATGTACATCGGCAAGCTTGGCGATGGCTCGGCATACGATGATGGTATTTATGTTCTTTTAAAGGAAATTCTCGACAACTCCATTGATGAGTTTGTAATGGGTTCTGGCAAGACGATTGAAATTACCGTAAGTGATAAAAAGGTTTCTATTCGTGATTATGGCCGCGGAATTCCTCTTGGTAAAGTAATTGATTGTGTGTCCAAAATCAATACCGGAGGTAAATACGATTCAAAAGCCTTCCAAAAGTCGGTGGGCTTAAATGGTGTAGGTACAAAAGCTGTAAACGCGCTTTCGTCTAATTTTATGGTTCAATCTTACCGTGACGGGCGTACAAAGAAAGCCGAATTTGAGCAGGGTGTTCTCGTAAATGATATGCCTGAAATTGAAACTACACAGCGAAATGGTACTGCTGTGGTGTTTTATGCCGACGATACTATTTTTAGAAATTACCGCTATATCCCAGAGTTTGTAGAAAGCATGATCTGGAATTATGTATTTCTAAACTCGGGCTTGACAATCAATTTTAACGGGACTAAATTCTTCTCGGAAAGGGGATTGTACGATCTTCTTACCCGTAATACCGATACAGAAACATTGCGTTACCCTATCATTCACCTTATGGGTGAAGATATTGAAGTGGCCATGACTCATGGTCAGCAATATGGTGAAGAATATTATTCCTTCGTTAACGGACAGCATACCACGCAAGGGGGAACGCATCAGGCAGCATTTAGGGAAGCGGTGGTTAAAACTATTCGTGAATTTTATAAAAAGGAATTCGATGCTTCGGATGTTCGTGCATCTATTGTAGCTGCAATTTCAATACGCGTGCAGGAGCCAGTATTCGAATCCCAAACAAAAACGAAGCTAGGTTCGCAAAATGTTGGTCCCGATGGACCATCTGTTCGTACCTTCATCAATGATTTTGTTAAGAAGGAGCTGGATGATTATTTACACAAACATCCATCAGATGCAGACGCGCTTTTAAAGCGTATTCTTCAATCAGAGCGCGAACGTAAAGATATTGCCGGCATTAAGAAGCTAGCCAATGAACGTGCTAAAAAGGCTTCATTGCACAATAAAAAATTAAGAGACTGCAAAATTCATTTTGAGGATAGTCACGAACGTAAACAAGAAACAACTTTATTTATTACGGAGGGTGATTCAGCGAGTGGTTCTATCACTAAATCGCGCGATGTAATGACCCAAGCAGTTTTTAGTCTCAAGGGTAAGCCCCTAAATTGCTACGGTCTGACCAAAAAAGTAGTGTATGAAAATGAGGAGTTTAACTTATTACAACATGCGCTAAATATTGAAGACGGGCTAGACAACCTGCGTTATAATAATATTGTAATCGCTACGGATGCGGATGTGGATGGAATGCATATTCGCTTATTGCTGATGACATTTTTCCTTCAATTCTTTCCTGATTTGGTGAAAGCGGGACACGTTTCCATTCTTCAAACCCCACTTTTCAGGGTTCGAAATAAGAAGGAAACTATTTATTGCTATAGCGATGAAGAGCGTCAAAGAGCCATTATGAAATTGGGAAATAAGCCTGAAATAACCCGATTTAAGGGTTTGGGTGAGATTTCGCCGAGCGAATTTGAACTATTTATCGGTAAAGATATTCGATTAGACCCTGTTATTTTAACTAAAGAGCAGGGAATTAAGAACCTATTGGAATATTATATGGGTAAAAATACCCCCGACAGGCAGCAGCATATCATTAAAAATTTGCGTGTTGAGGTTGATTTTATTGGTGAAGAGCAGGCTAAACAAGAAATTGAGGCCGAATTGTTGACTTAGTGATTATGGAAAAAAAGACCATCTCAATAGCTTTTGATGAATATTCTTCTTTAGAGGAATTAAATAGTCAAGATAAAAATCTCTGCATTGAAGCTGAGAAAGCAATGGAAAACTCGCACTCACCTTATTCAGGTTTTCGTGTGGGTGTTGCTGTGCAGCTAGAAAGTGGTCGTATTGTTTATGGAAGTAATCAAGAAAATGTGGCTTATCCCTCAGGATTATGTGCTGAGCGTGTAGCTCTATTTATGATAGGTACTACTTATCCCGATGATAAAATTTTGAGTATGGCCATCACCGCTCAAACCGACCATTTTTTAATTAAGGAGCCAGTAACATCCTGTGGTGCTTGTCTTCAAGTGATGGCAGAATATGAAAAAAAGCAGTCGCAGCCCATAAATGTGATGTTTTACTGCTTAAATGGTGCTATTATCCGCACTAGCGGAATAAAAAGTCTGCTGCCCTTTGCTTTTGAAGAAACAAGATTGAAAAAATAGCAGGCAAAAAATGAATAAATTGAGCTAAAATCTAATGTTTTAGCCTCAAAATAAATGATAATTTGATAGAAGATCATTAATAAGGATGAGTGAAGAAATAGAAAATACAGAAGGCGAAAATATCAATAAGGAAGGCTTACACAATGTGGTATCACTTTCTGGTTTGTATGAAAACTGGTTTTTAGATTATGCATCTTATGTAATTCTTGATCGTGCGGTGCCTCATATTCATGATGGACTAAAGCCCGTGCAACGTCGTATTTTACATTCTCTGAAGGAGATGGATGATGGACGTTTTAATAAGGCGGCCAATGTGATTGGAAATACCATGAAGTATCATCCACATGGTGATGCGTCTATTGGGGATGCCATGGTGCAAATCGGTCAGAAAAACTTATTAATCGATACTCAAGGTAACTGGGGTGATCCAATTACTGGTGATTCGGCTGCTGCTCCTCGTTATATTGAAGCTAGATTATCGAAATTTGCGCTAGATGTGGTCTTTAATCCCGATACTACCGAGTGGCAAAGTAGCTATGACGGCAGGAATAAGGAACCTGTTACTTTACCTGTAAAATTCCCTCTTTTGCTCGCTCAGGGCGCCGATGGTATTGCGGTTGGCTTGGCTACCAAAATCATGCCTCATAACTTTAACGAGCTAATAGATGGCTCTATTGAAGTTTTGAAGGGCAATCGTCCTGATTTGCTACCCGATTTTTTGATGGGTGGAATGGCCGATTTCAGTAATTATAATGAAGGTATGCGTGGAGGTAAAATCCGCGTACGCGCAAAAATTGTAGAGCGCGATAAAAAGACCCTCGCAATTACTGAGATTCCTTTTACTACCACTACCGGTGGATTAATTGATTCTGTGATTTCTGCCAATGAAAAAGGCAAAATTAAAATCAAGAAAATTGAAGATAATACAGCTAAAAATGTAGAAATTATCATTCACCTTGCGCCAGGAATATCTCCCGACGTAACCATTGATGCACTTTATGCATTTACGGATTGCGAGGTATCGATATCTCCCAATACCTGTATAATTAAAGGTGATAAGCCTTATTTTATGAGTGTGAATGATATTCTCATTGAAAGCACACATCATACAAAAGGCTTACTCAAACAAGAGCTTGAAATTAGATTAGCAGAGCTTAAGGAAAAAATATTTTTTAGCTCCTTACTGAAGATCTTTATTCAGGAAGGTATGTACAAGAATGCCGAATATGAGAGCTCTGGAAATTTTGAAACAGTAGTAGAGGTTTTAAATAAATTGTTTGAACCTTTCTTCCCGCAATTTTATCGCGAAATACTTCCTGAAGATTATAAAAAGCTGATTGATAAGCCAATGAGTAGCATTACTCGCTTCGACCTTAAAAAATCAGATGAACAATTATTAGCGCTAGAAGCTGAAATCAAAGAAGTAAACAAGCATTTGAAGCATCTCACGGATTATGCTATTGCATGGTTTGAGAAGCTGAAAGCGAAATATGGTGCCGGCCGTGAGCGTAAAACTGAAATTAGGGCATTTGATAAAGTAGAAGCTGCAAAAGTTGCCTTAGCCAATGTGAAACTTTACATGAACCGTGAAGATGGATTTATTGGTACAGGCTTGCGTAAAGATGAATTTGTATGCGATTGCTCAGATTTGGATGAAATAATCGTCTTTAAGGAAGATGGGAAGTTCAACGTTTCGAAAGTGGCCGAAAAAACCTTTGTAGGCAAGGGTATTTTACACGCTCAGGTATTTAAAAAGAATGATGAGCGGACCGTCTATAACATGATTTATAGGGATGGCGAAAGTGGTATTTCCTATATTAAGCGTTTTTCTGTTTTAGGTGTGACTCGTGAAAAGGAATACGATTTAACTAAAGGCTCTAAAGGATCGAAATGCTTATACTTTACTGCCAATCCTAATGGGGAAGCCGAACTAATTAATGTTCAGTTAAAGCCTCACTCCAAACTTAAAAAGCTGCAATTTGATATTGATTTTGCCGACCATGTGATTAAAGGCAGAAGCTCAATGGGGAATATTGTAACCAAATATCCGGTAAAAAAGGTGCTTTTAAAGAGTAAGGGTGTTTCTACCTTATCGGGAAGGAAAATTTGGTTTGATGAGACTTTAAAGCGTCTGAATGTAGATAGTAGAGGTAAATATTTGGGTGAGTTTGATGGTGAGGATAGAATCTTAACAGTAAATCAGCAGGGTATTTACGAGCTTAGTAGCTTCGAATTGAGTAATCACTTTGATGATCATTTAACTATAATCGAAAAATACAATCCCGAGAAAGTGTTTTCTGTGATTTATTTGGATGGCAAAGCTAAAACTCATTATTTAAAACGTTTTGTATTTGATAATACAGCCATTGGCAAAAAGACTTGCATAATAAGTGAAGAGGCAGGTTCCAAATTATTCTTTATTTCAGGACATGTAAAGCCAAAGATTAAGCTTGAAGTGCTCAAGGGAAAAACCAAAATTGCAGAAGTCTCTGAGATTGAATTAGCAGAGGCCATTGAAGTGAAGGGCATGAAAGCCATGGGCAACAGATTGAGTCCGCATGAGGTAAAGAACATTGAAATTCTTCAATCTCCTGTAGAAGAGGAGGAAGATGAAATTATTATAGATCAAAATGATTCTAGTGATGGCGATTCGAATGAATCTGGATTGGATGAAGCTAGGCCTGTTTCAAAACTTGCTCGCGATTTGGAAGATTCGGAAAATGATTCTGATTCTGAGCAGAAGTTAAGCGAAGATAGCACATTAGAAAGCCCTAGTAAAGACTTAAAAAAGAAGCCCAATATAATACCAGAAGTGCAAATCGATAGCTCTAAGGAGCCAGAAAGTGCCTCAGATGCCAAATCGGATGAAAAGGATATAATCCCAGAAGCTATAACTGAAGTCCACATTGAAAGCGCTAAAGAGCCTGAAAAACCGGTAAAAAAAGTTGATTTTGAGATAACAAATCCGGATGATTTAGATATCGATGATCAAGGCCAGTTAGGTTTATTTTAAGCAACACGTAGGGGCAGGTCGCGACCTGCCCTCTCATGCAATAATTGGATTTTAAAAAGAACAGGTCGCGACTTGTCCTTTTCCATAATAATTGGATTTAAATAAGGACAGGTCGCGACCTGTCCCTACCAACAAATCAATTAGATTTTTTTCTAGATGGACCTTAATTTTTTTAATTTGAACCATTAAGAAATTAAGAAAAATTAAGCCCCTTGTTTTGAATAAAAATTTATTTCAGTTTATCCCAAAAATCCTTAGTGAATTTGGCAAGCTTAGGTTGAATAACATATGCGCAATAGCCTTTATCAGGATTATTGTTAAAATAATTCTGATGATAATCTTCCGCTTCGTAGAATTTTGAAATCGGACTCACCTCAGTAACGATTGTTCTATCAAATACCATTTCCTTATCAAGCTGGTCAATCATGTTTTCTGCAGCAATTTTCTGCTCTTGATTTTCATAAAACACAACTGAGCGGTATTGCGTACCAACATCATTACCTTGTCTGTTGAGTGTTGTTGGGTCATGTGTTTTAAAGAAAACTAATAAAAGGTCTTCAAAAGCAATCTGTTCCGGATCATAATCGATGCGGATTATCTCGGCATGCCCAGTATCACCACCACAAATATCATCGTAGCTAGGGTTTTCTTTATGGCCGCCCATATAACCCGAAACTACCTTCGAAACTCCTTTTAGGTTCTGAAAAACCGCTTCTGTACACCAAAAACAGCCTCCTCCGAATGTTGCTTGTTCCATGTTTTAGTAGTTAGTAGTTAGTAGTTAGTAATTAGTACTAAGTGGTGTCCTGTGGTCGGTCCTGCGGTCGGTGTTGTCACCGTACCGCCCGTACTGCTATAACCACTTTTTACATTTATTGATACTGTATATAACTCGGTTGAGGTTTCAGTTTCATTAGTTCCTCTGGTGTCATTAACCCTGCGGTCGGTGTTGTCACCGTACCGCCTCTGCTGTCATAACCACTTTTTACATTTATTGATACTGTATATAACTCGGTATTGGTTTTAGTTTCATTAGTTCCTCTGGTGTCATTAACCTGTTTGGAGCCTTCTTTAAATCGTTTTTATAAAACAGCTTAAAGCCGGCAAATTGTACAGGCTCTGAATAAATGAAATGACGATGTGTTCCCTTTTTAAGCTCAGGCTCACCCCATCCATCCATGTGCATAACTACTTGCACTTCAGGTCTTAATTTGATTTTTTGATAGTTTGTTACCATTTTTTTGGTGAAACGGTGAATCACAAAAATCTTGGGAGGTAAATTATTTGCCTTAACTAATTTTGCTAGGTAATCTGACACATAATTTATCTCGGATGCATCATAAGTTCCAATTTTCCTACCTGGCAATACTCCGCCTTTCATCGAAAATTCGGGGTCGATACCCAAATGTACATTAGGCATTTTAAGATATTTTTCAAGTCGTGGAAGCTCATCTTGTATGGTACTTAATGCCACCTGAATATCTAAAAAAACGATCATGTCTTTCTTCATTCTTGAAATAGTTAATACCGAGTCGATATGCTTATCGGGCATTCTATTTCTATATTTTCCATCTTTACCGGGATCACCTGCAGCTACAACAGCAATATAATGTAATGCTGGCTGGACTGGAGTTTTAGGGTCAACTTTTTCCCATTTACGAACCTCTGCATACAACATATTTAGCATCTCTTTAGGAGCATACTCGCCTAAAGCACCCATTTTTTTTGAGTATAGATTGCCATAATAGGTAACTACTCTTTTATAAGGTAAAATTGCTCCTGGTAGGGGGTAAGGCTGATTTTTTACAGGCCATTTACCAGTGGTATCTCCATTGGCGAGTTCCTTGATTTTTTGATTATAAAGTGCTGTATCAATGGGCTCTAGCTTTGGTGAAGCATCTTCCTCAGCTTCAGAATCTTTTGAAATAGCTTCTCCAGTTTTCACTCCTGATTTATTTTCAGTCTTACTGTTTGATTCAGAACAGTTGGTGAAAATGCTTGAAAAAGCAAGAATTGCGATACTTTTTATTAAAAAATTGGTCTTTATCATTCGATTTATTATTTGTCTTCAGCTTTTTAGATGTGTTTATTATTTATATCTTTCAAATGGTTTTACAGAATTTGCCAAATACACCTAGTGGTAATTTGCAACCTGAACTTGCTTGTAGGTATAGTTCCCCACTCTCAAGGTTCTGCACTTCCGGAAAGGAGGAACGTATTAAATTCTCAACTATAACGGATGAAAAACCAAGTGAGTATGTGTTCAAGATAAGAAAATGTTCGTCATCATCAAGTAGTTTTACCACGTCGTCCATCATTTCTTTGATATTATCTTCGAGCTTCCATTTTTCTCCATTGGGCCCGTGACCATATGCTGGTGGATCGAGGATAATTCCATTGTACTTACGCCCTCTTTTTACTTCGCGCTTCACAAATTTCAAAGCGTCTTCAACGGTCCAGCGTATATTTTCCAATCCAGAAAGTGTTTGGTTTTCATTTGCCCAACTTACCACCTGTTTTATCGAATCAACATGTGTTGTTTCTGCACCAGCAGCACATGCAGCCAAAGATGCACCTCCTGTGTAGGCAAATAGGTTTAGTACTTTTGGCTGTTTTGTTTTAAATTTTTTAATACAATTGATGCTATAATCCCAGTTTACTGCCTGCTCCGGAAAAATTCCTAAATGCTTGAATGAGGTTAATGCTAACCTGAATTTTAGTTCAATATCTCCGCTTTTATAGCTGATATGCCATCTATCTGGAGTTTTTTGATCTTTTTTAACCCACTCGCCCGAAGTTGCCGATCTTCCCTTAAATCGGATATGATGTAATTTAGTCCACTCGCTTTCTGGAAGTCCCTTGCCCCAAACAGCTTGAGGCTCTGGTCTTATCAGAATGATATTTCCAAATCGTTCTAATTTCTCAAAATCACCGCAGTCTATCAGTTCGTAATCTTTCCAGTGTTGAGGGGTTAACAGTTGAATCATTTATTGTTTTTTGAATGGATTTAATCCGATAATTTATTTTTTAAGTGATTGCATGAATTTACTGGCAAATACAAATTCATTTAGTTCTGTATTGTTGGATTCTGTAATTTCTTTGTTCGAACCTTCCCACCATTTTTTGCCTTGGTGTAAGAAAATAATGTTCTCACCAATGCCCATCACAGAATTCATATCATGGGTTACTACCACCGTGGTGGTTTTAAACTCTTCAGTAATTTCTTGAATAAGCTCATCAATTACGATAGAAGTTTTAGGATCAAGACCCGAATTAGGCTCATCTACAAATAGATATTTGGGATTCATGGCAATGGCACGAGCAATCCCCACCCTTTTTTTCATCCCACCGGAAAGCTCAGAAGGGAAAAGTTTATTTTTCCCAGCCAGATTTACTCGCTCCAAACAAAAATTAGCGCGTTCTAGCTTCTCTTTTCTATTTTGATTGGTGAACATGTTGATGGGAAACATGATATTATCCTCCACATTCATCGAGTCAAAAAGTGCTGATCCTTGAAAAAGCATGCCTATTTCGGTACGAATTTCAATTCTCGATTGGAAGTTCATAGTCGTAAAATCTCTCCCATCATAAATTACAGAACCCTTATCTGGTTCATGTAATCCAACCATGCACTTCAATAAGGTGGTCTTCCCTGAACCCGAACCTCCAATAATAAGATTGCACATGCCTTCCTTAAATTCGGCTGAAATGCCCTGTAAAACATGGTTTTCGCCAAAGGTTTTATGTATATTCTTAACCTCTATCATAGTAATAATTGTGCGACTAAATAATCGGTAAATAGTATAGCAATACAACTAATTACTACTGCTTTAGTACTTGATCTTCCCACTTCTAATGCTCCTCCATTGGTGTAAAATCCTTGATAGGCCGAGACGGAAGTGATGATAAATGCAAAAACAACAGATTTTACCATGGATACTGTAAAAGTGAATGGAATAAAATCAGTAGTAATGCCCACAATAAAGTCTTGCGCACTTACCGCTCCTGAGGCCGATCCGGCAATGTATCCGCCCAAAATTGTTAATCCAATAGAGATTATAACTAATAGGGGTATCATTGTTACCGCTCCAATAATTTTGGGGAGTATAAGGTAACCGGGACTGTTTATTCCCATAATTTCGAGTGCATCAATTTGCTCGGTAACACGCATAGTGCCTATTTGTGAAGCAACACTTGAACCCACTTTTCCGGCTAATACTATGGCTGAGATTGTGGGACTTAGCTCTAAAATTGCTGAATCTCGAACAATCATACCAATAACCGACTTCGGAATAAAATCGCTAACTAGCTGAAAGGCAGTCTGAACCGTGGTTACAGCACCCAAAAACAAGGAAATGATGGCAATAATTCCTAAAGAGCCAACACCAATAGATACCATTTCATGGAATATTTCCCTACGATAGATATTCCATTTTTCGGGTCTACGGAACACAGCTTTTAACAATAAAATATATTTACCTAAGGGGTGAAATATCATCTGAAAACGCTTTTTTTACTGATTATTGAATGTAAATATAAAATTATCGTCTCTTTTAAGACGAATTTATTATGCAAAGGTAATCAATTGAAATTATGCCTTAAATTAAATAGGTAGGCACAATTCATTTTCTTAATTTTATCTTATGAATGCAATTGTAACAGGAGCAACAAAGGGTATCGGAAAGGCTATTGTGGAGCATCTCGCTGCAAATAATTATAACGTGGCTTTTTGTGCTAGAAATCAAGGGGAAATCGATAAATTCCTTGTTGAACTCAAACAATCTTATCCCAATTTGAGTTTTTATGGGATAAAAGCCGACATGGAAAATATGTCAGACTTAAAGGATTTCGCAACTCTCTCGCTTAAAAATCTTGGTTCTGTTGATGTATTAGTTAATAATGCTGGTCTTTATATTCCATCTAATCTTTTTGAAGAGGGGGAAGATGACTTAGAAAGACAATTGAAAGTTAATGTGCAAGCACCTCATTATTTGAGTAAGTTTTTTGCTCAATCTATGAAAGGTCAGTCGTCTGGATATATCTTTAATATTTGCTCAATCGCTAGTCTTAAGCCTGTACCCAGTGCATCTTCTTATAGCATTAGTAAAGCTGCATTATTAAGTCTTACACGGGCATTGAGAGTTTCATTGATGTCTTTCGGAATAAAGGTTACCGCTATTATACCGGGTGCTACATTGACTGATTCTTGGGCTGGAACCACTTTGCCAGCTGAGCGATTTGTTTCTGCTGATGATGTTGCAGCGAGTGTAATTGCTTGTTTACAAATGAGTGCAGGTGCTAATGTAGATGACCTAATCATCAGGCCTCAGCAAGGTGAGATTTAATTAAATTTTTACCGATAAATTAAGGGCTTTTACCGAGAACATCACACGATTTACCTATTTGCTATTGAGTGTTTAAAGGTTCAGGCTTAGTTTTGAATCATTATTTAAAAGTATTTAGAAAAATTAATTAAAAACATGGAAAAAAAACTTCAACGCAATGAACAGGATCAAAGGATCGCTGGTGTTTGCTCTGGAATAGCAGATTTTTTTGATATTGATGTAACCTGGGTTAGGATTGCTTTTGTTGTCGCGCTAGTTGCCGGTCCAGGTATTCTGGCTTACCTAATTCTTTGGATTGCTGTACCCAAAAAGCCCTATACCCCTGATTTTGGTCAGTTTAATGCCGGGACTACGGTGAATGGCATGTCTGGGAATACTTCTCAGGGATTTGATAATCTTAAGAAAAAGGATAGAGGTAATTTCCGACTAATTGCAGGTGTTATATTTATATTTTTTGGGCTAATTTTCCTTATGGATGAGTTGGATTTAATCCCCTATTGGATGGATTTCGAAAATTTATGGCCGCTAATACTCGTTGGTATGGGACTTTATATTCTCTCGGCAGGTGTTAATAAAGATAAAAATAAAGTTGATGTGGTTGAGCCTGAAGTGAGCAAAACAGATGAGCCTGAAAATGAGTCGACTGCGACTGATACCAATAACAATGAGCAAATTAACCCAAATACTGACGATACAACAGAAAAACCATTATGAAAACAGGTAAAATAGTTTGGGGCATGTTCCTCATTTTTTTAGGCTTGGTTTTCCTTTTGGATAACCTGGATATTATAAACTTTTATTGGGGATCAGTTTGGCGCTTTTGGCCTGTCGTATTTATTCTGATTGGTGTGAATTTGCTAATTAGTAGGTTGGAAAATAAAAAGCTAGTCGCCCCCCTTGTTGCAATAATTACTTTTTTAGTGCTCGGAGTAGTTGGATATAAAGGTTTACAACCAAGTGAAAGTAGCTGGATTATCATCAATAATGACGATAACGACAATGATACCCTAGCTTATAATAAAGCTTATTTTATTGAGCCTTATCAGGGTTCTGAGAGGGTTGAATTAAATCTTTTTGGTGCAGCGGCTAGTTTTAGGTTGGCTGATAGTACAACAAATCTTTTTGAGGCAGATGTAAATCAACGATTTGGGAAGTACACGCTTAAAAAAAGCAAGTCTGATTCGCTCGAAGTATTGAATTTCAAAATGAGGGATGGTAAACAGAATATTCATCTGGATGATTGGGATGATAATAAATCTACTATCCGCTTGAATTTGGTACCCATTTGGGATATTAATTTGGAAATGGGCGCTGGTGAGGGGATATTTGATTTAACTCCTTACAAAGTAAATTCACTAAAATTTGAGGGCGGAGCAGCCTCTCTCCAAGCAAAACTTGGGAATCGTTTACCATTAACCAATGTATCAGTAGAAGCTGGTGCAGCAAGCATTAGAATTGAGGTCCCGACTGACTCCGGCTGCCGCATTGAACTGAGAGATGTGGTGATCTCATCTAATAATTTTACCGACTTCATTAAAAAGTCTGATGGCTCTTATGAAACAAGTAATTATAGCACTGCAAAGAATAAGATTAATATTAATTTTGAAGGAGCAATATCTTCCTTTGAGGTCATAAGATATTAAATATTTTGTGCTTATTTTAGCGAATGCATCCTACACAAATTTATTTTGAAAGGATGCATTTGCTTTTATTATGTTAAATGAAAAGATATATTGTAGTCATTAATGGAAAGCCTAGTGCCCCTTATGTTCTGGAGGATTTAAAAACTCTGAATATAAAAGCAGGCACCTTTGTTAAAACAGAGGAAATGGACGACTATAAAGAAGTACATGAAATTCCTGAATTATGCAATTACCTCGGATTAAAGCATCAAAAAACATTGCCTCAGTACTTCGCGGGACTTGACGTGCGACTTCTAGCTGTAATTATTGACTATTTCATTATTTTCGCAATTTATTGCGTTATTGCGCTTATTATCGTTCTGTTTCTTGAGGAAAGAGAATTGAAAATCAAAGTTTCACTTGCTGGTTTAGCAATAATTCCAATTGTGAAATTGGTTTATAGCATTATTATGGAAGCTTCAGCTAGGCAAGGCACTTGGGGTAAGGTTTTGATGGGATTGAGAATTTGCGACGAGCAGGGCAATCCAATAAGCTTTGCACGCGCTTTGGCAAGAAACCTAAGTAAGATCATAAGTACTGGCACACTCGGTTTAGGATATCTTATGGGTTTCTTCAACAAAAAGCAGCAATGTTTACACGATCTAATTGCTGGAACACTGGTGGTGAAGGATAGGTTGATTTGAATCGGGGAGGAGTTGTCAGTTGTCAGTTAGCAGTTGACCGTTGTCAGTTAGCAGGCAGACGACATCTGAATTAGTACATAGTATTTGGATATTAGCTATTATTTTTTTACTTGTCTTTACTCTTTGTTCCTTGCTCTTTATTCCTTGCTCCTTAATCCTTTTTCTAATCTCCGCAATCATGAAAATCAAATAAATC
>NZ_JAFEIG010000004.1 GCF_017495225.1 Daejeonella sp.
TTGCTCATAAAATTTAAAAATAAGTCTTTATCATTTCAAAGATATATCTTTTACTTTACTGTTATTAGATTTTCTTTCGTTTAACGAAATTGATTTTCCAGTACAACAGTCAAATCGTATCTTCTATTGACTTTCAGAAGAGGCCCGCTTAATAAAACTGATATTTTAATACGAACGGCAATGCAAATTTCTTCTTACTTTTACTTTGTATAAATTATGATGGAAAAATGAATCGTCCAATACGAATACTTGTTGCCAAAGTTGGCCTTGATGGCCATGATAGAGGAGCAAAAATCATAGCCACTTCACTAAGAGATGCGGGAATGGAAGTAATTTATACAGGCCTCAGACAAACACCTGAAATGGTGGTTAATACCGCTCTTCAGGAGGATGTTGATGCTATTGGCGTTTCCATTTTATCTGGTGCACACATGACAGTTTTCCCCAAAATTATGCAGTTTATGAAGGAAAAAGGTCTAAACGATGTCTTAGTAACTGGAGGTGGGATTATTCCTGAAAATGACATGAACGCACTCCATTCAATGGGGGTTGGTAAGCTTTTTCAACCTGGCACAAATACTCAAGAAATCGTATCTTATATTAGCAATTGGGTGAAAGAAAACCGAAATTTTTAAAATTCGAATAGCTAAAACCCTTCATTTAAATCAATTATATTATGGATTTGACCAACCTACTTGTAGAAACACGCGACCGCATTTTATACATTACTATCAATCGTGAAAGTAAATTAAACGCTTTAAATAAACTAACTCTTGCCGAGCTTCATGATGTAATTACACAATCTTTTCATGATGATGCTGTTGGAGGAATCATCATCACTGGTGCTGGTCCCAAAGCATTTGTTGCAGGTGCAGATATCTCCGAATTTTCTGATTTCAATTCGGATGAGGCAAGAGAACTGGCACGCGAAGGTCAAACCAAAGTGTTTGACGTAATTCAAAACAGTGAAAAACCAATTATTGCAGCAATTAATGGCTTTGCCCTTGGTGGGGGATTAGAACTCGCCATGGCCTGCCACATTCGGGTAGCCTCTACAACAGCAAAAATGGGACTTCCAGAGGTCAGCCTAGGTTTAATACCCGGCTATGGTGGCACTCAACGATTAAGTCAGCTAATTGGCAGAGGAAGAGCCTTAGAAATGATTCTAACAGCGGATATGGTCAAAGCGGATGAAGCCTACAGAACCGGTTTGGTAAATCATACCGTTGAACCCGATCAACTAATCCCCAAATCAGAGGAAATACTTAAGAAAATGATGAGTCGCTCACCCTTTGCCATAGGATCAGCCATTCGAGCAGTAAATGCTGCCTTTATTGAAGGTGAAAATGGATTTGAAGCAGAAATTACTGAGTTTTCAAATTGTTTTGGTTCCGACGACTTTAAGGAAGGTGTTTCTGCATTTTTAGAAAAAAGAGCTCCCGAATTTAAAGGAAAATAGTATTTCTGTCTTTTTTCTAGGCAAGACTCTTTATTACGAGTGTAGAAAATATTTCCCAATTGTTAATAAAATTTATAAATTCGACCTGGTTTAGTCTATCCCAAATTAAAGGCTAGGCATTTACTATGAATAAAATATTAATAATTGACGATGAGGTAAACATCGGCATACTTCTTTCTAAGTTTTTAACAAGAAATGGATTTGAGGTTAGTACAAGCACTAGCGGTACAAATGCCCTTGAATTAATGACTAAGGAGTCTTTTAACCTAGTTTTATGCGATTATAGGCTTGAAGATACCGATGGGAGAGAAATATTAAGAACAATTAAGAATACCTATCCTAATACAGGAGTTATCATAATAACTGGATACTCAGATATCAAGCTAGCCGTTGAACTAATAAAAATGGGAGCTTATGATTATATCACCAAGCCTCTTTATCCAGATGAAATACTGAATACCATTAATAAGGCTATTGAAACACAAAGGCTTATTAATCAGGCTAATAGTGAGCCTCTAGAAACAGAAAAAGATGGCAAAGTAGAGCTGGCTGTAATGCCAGAAGAATTTGTAGTTGGTAAAGGCTCCGCATCGCAAGAACTCTTAAAACAAATAAAGCTTGTTGCTCCTACAAATTTTAGTGTGATTTTAAATGGAGATAGCGGAACAGGTAAGGAGTCTGTTGCTAAAAGCATTCACTTCAATAGTAAACGTAGAGATATGCCTTTTATTGCTATGGACTGCGGTTCATTAACAAAAGATCTTGCGGGAAGTGAATTTTTTGGTCATGAAAAAGGCTCATTTACTGGCGCGCTCTATACCAAAATTGGTCATTTTGAAATGGCAAATGGCGGTACTCTGTTTTTGGATGAGGTTGGAAATTTATCCTATGAAATTCAGGCCGCACTTCTTAGAACTGTCCAAGAACGAAAAGTTAAACGAATTGGTAGCACAAGCGAAATACCCCTTGATGTTCGCATTATTGTTGCAACCAATGAAAACCTGAGTGATGCCATTCAAAAAGGTAGGTTTAGAGAAGATCTTTTCCACCGCTTCAATGAATTTAACATTGTTGTGCCTCCACTACGTGAAAGAGGTAAGGATATTTTAATTTTTGCGGAACATTTTCTAGAGCAAACCTGTGAGGAGCTCAATAGAAAAGTGCCCATTTTTTCAGTTGAGGTTAGCGAATGTTTATTAGGCTATAGCTGGCCGGGTAATGTTCGCGAGCTTAAAAACGTAATCAGACGTGCGGCTTTATTAAGCGAGGGAAATGTAGTCCAGTTAAAGGCCCTACCACTCGAAATCTCTACTTTTTCGAAAGGTACAGACCTAGAAATTACACTTGAAGCAAAAATTGCTAAAAACTCCAACAAGTACGACCTCAAAAATGCCGCATTAGAGGCAGAATACGAAACCATCTTACAAGTATTAAAAGAGGTAAATTTCAACAAAACAAAAGCTGCCAAAATTTTAAATATTGATAGAAAAACCCTCTACAATAAAATGAAATTAATAAATCTGGAATAAAACCGAAAAGCCTTAAAACCTAATCATTTATTTGTTGTTCTATTAATAGTATAAATTGAATGATAATCAGGTGGCAGACAATATTGGCTTGATTATTGGGTTAATATCTTAGGATTTATAATTGCATATAGCTACGAACATCAATCCCTAATTACTTGGTTTATATGCATTTACTAAATTAATTATGCCTAAGGTTTATAATTTTAGATTTAGAGAGAAATAGTAAATTTTATAATTTTTAACCAAAAAGAAGATCATGAGCGATAACACAAAAGTTTTAGCAGCCTTGCTAGCAGGAGTAGCGGCAGGAGTAGCAATCGGAATTTTATTTGCCCCAGATAAGGGATCAGACACCCGCGATAAATTAACAGATTCTCTAAAAAATCTGGGAAATAGCATAAAAGATCGAGCAGCGGATGAAATAAATAATTTAAGTAATTTCAAAGAAAAAGTTGTTGACGGCATAAAATCAACCATAAAAACAGCAGAAAAGGAGTACTCAAAAACTCGCCACGACTTTGATTCGGCTTTAGATAAAACAGAAGGGGATTTAAATTCGATAATAAAATCTTAAATTTAAATTCTTATGGAAGAAGAATTTGAACATCAAAAGCTTATTGAAAAGGTTACCGACTACGTAAACGTTCGTAAAGAGCTAACACTACTCAAGACTGTTGATAAAGGATCGCAAATATTTGCCAATTTCTTAAGCGATATCCTCGTGCTGGTATTTGCAATCCTAGCATTCTTGTTTGGTAGCTTTGCTTTAAGTTTTTACCTATCCGAGATTTTGGGAAACTCATACAGTGGATTCCTAATTGTTGCCGGATTTTATTTGCTAGTGGCGATTATTCTAAATTCCATTAAAGACAAATACCTCGAAAAGAAGATTATGAATGTCATCATCGCAAAGTTTTTCAGAGATAGGAAATGAGAGCTAAAATTCAAAACATAGACGATTTACGAGCGGAGATTCAGCGTTTAGGTCAGGTCCGGGTAGAAATGGAGACTGACCTTAAAATTGAAGCAGAAAAAATCACGGCCAAAATCAAGGCCCCTTTCCTTCTTTTAAATAAGTTAAGTCAGTTTTTAGGCATTAGCAAAGGAAAAGAAGATGGTAAAGATGATGGCGATTGGGTATCAAGTATCTTCCGTATCGGATTACCTGTATTGATGAATAAATTTATTTTTCCGAAATCTGGTTTTCTCATGAAAGCGCTTTTAGCATTAGTCACACAAAATGCGGCAAAAGCTTTTAACAAAGATTTCATGGGTAAAATGATAGATAAACTAAGTGATTGGCTAAAAAAGCGTGGTGATAAAAGTAAAAAAGATCCAGAAATGGCAGATTATGGAATTCCACCAGATAGTGAAACATATTAAAAAAACCCCTTTTGATGAATCAAAAGGGGTTTTTTTATGCATGGTTTTTAAGGAAATCTTGATAAACAAGCTTTATTCCTTCTTCTAATTCTATTTGATGTTTCCAGCCCTTAGCATGAAGTTTTGAAACATCCATCAGCTTGCGAGGTGTGCCATCAGGCTTTGTGGTATCAAAAACTAAATTGCCTTCAAAGCCAATAACCTTCTGAATTAATAAAGCCAAATCCTTTATGGAGATATCGCTACCTGTACCAATATTTATAAAGCCAGTCTCATTGTAATTTTCCATTAAATAGAAACAGGCATTTGCTAAATCATCAGAAAATAAAAATTCACGCTTCGGACTCCCAGTACCTAAAATTGTGACCTCCGAAGCAGAATTTACCTTTGCCTCGTGAAATTTTCGAATTAAGGCTGGTAAAACATGTGAATTTTGAGGATGATAATTATCACCATAACCGTATAAATTGGTTGGCATTACCGAAATAAAATTGCAGTCATACTGTTCGCGATAAGCTTCACACATTTTAATTCCCGCAATCTTGGCAATAGCATAAGGCTCATTGGTAGGCTCGAGTAAACCGGTAAGTAAATACTCCTCTTTTAGGGGTTGTGGTGCCATTTTAGGATAAATACAGCTCGATCCCAAAAACATAAGCTTCTTAACTCCATGAACGTACGACTGATGAATAACATTCATTTGAATAGCCAAATTTTCATAGATAAAATCAGCCTTATAGGTACTATTTGCCAAAATACCACCCACTTTTGCAGCGGCCAAAAACACATAGTCGGGCTTCTCCATCGCAAAAAAATCGGCAACAGCCTGCTGATTTCTAAGATCAAGCTCCGCAGAAGTTTTAACCAGTAAATTAGTATAGCCCTCGGCTTCCAACTTACGTAGTATGGCAGAACCCACCATCCCTCGGTGCCCTGCAATATATATTTTTTGTCCTTTTTCCAATATTATAGAGTATTGAAGCAAAGATAAATTATTTTTACAGGCTTTAAGACATGAAATGGGTAAGGACAAACTAAAACGCTTTGCTGAGATCGCTACTTTTGATAATGTGATCGAGCTTGATAATGGAAAAATATTAAAAAGCCAATGGGCACAAACGCATTTTAAGAATAACAATCCAGTAATTCTTGAATTGGGATGTGGAAAAGGCGAATACACCGTAAATCTGGCACGTCTTTTTCCGGAAATTAATTTTATTGGTGTTGACTATAAAGGAAATAGGATATGGAGGGGAGCCAAAACAGCCATTGAAGAGAATATTCCCAATGTTGCCTTTTTAAGAATCCAAATAGAAAATCTATTGGATTATTTTACTGAAAAAGAAATCACTGAAATCTGGATTACTTTTCCCGATCCTCAACCTCAAATTAGCAGAGAAAAGAAAAGACTCACATCCCCAAGATTTTTAGAGAAGTACAAAACAATCTTAAAAAAGGGGGGACCTATTCACTTAAAAACGGATAGCGACCTTTTATATGCCTATACAAAAGAAAAAATTGAAGAATTAGGATTAAAAGTACATGTAATTACCAACGATCTTTATAAATCTGATTTGGTAGATGAAGTGCTTTCAATCAAAACATATTATGAGAAGAAGTATCTTGCTCATGATAAGAACATTAACTATTTAAAGTTTAGCTTCGAATAAATGGAGGAACTTGGTTTTTATGATCAGGTTTATCAGGTAGTTAGGCTGATACCCAGTGGAAGGGTGAGCTCCTATGGTGCCATTGCATCGTATTTAGGCAGCAGAGGCTCAGCAAGAATGGTAGGTTATGCCATGAATGCAGCGCACAGCGTCTTCCCACCGGTGCCAGCACAAAGAGTAGTGAATAGAAATGGTTTACTAACTGGT
This sequence comes from Daejeonella sp., assembly GCF_017495225.1. GTDB lineage: Bacteria > Bacteroidota > Bacteroidia > Sphingobacteriales > Sphingobacteriaceae > Daejeonella. Next base: position 6,249 of record NZ_JAFEIG010000004.1, read on the forward strand.
AAATTCCATTTTGGCTCTGAAAATTTGATGCAGCAACTATTAGAAAATGAGGGTATTCGGGTTGAAAATGATAAAATTGTAGATTTCAAAAATATCTTTTGGGATCCTTCAATTGAACTTGACATGAACAAATAAAAAATAAAATTATAAGGATATGGGAAAAATGGTCGAAGAATTCAATGCTTATCGCACAAAAATGAATGACCGCATCATGGAAACAGCAGACACCAATATCAAGCGATTTTTAGCACTTGATACCACTTGCTATGCTGATGGCGCACTCAATGTAAAGACAAAAGAAATGCTTGGTCTTGTTGCATCTATGGTTTTACGCTGCGACGATTGTATAAAATATCACCTCGGCAAATGCCATGAAGAAGGAGTTAGCCATGAGGAAATGAATGAAATATTTATGATTGCAAACTTGGTTGGTGGATCAATTGTTATTCCCCACTACCGTAGAGCACTCGAATATTGGGATGAACTTCACGAAGCTTAAAAAAACCGATATTTGAACGCGCTGTAAATTCAATTAGCTTTCTACCCTATAATAAATATTAAATTGGAATCGGATAAAAAATCAATCAGGTGCACATGGTGCGGTTCTGATTCTCTTTATGTAAAATACCATGATGAGGAATGGGGCAAGCCTATTTATGATGATCAAACTTTATTTGAATTTCTTATCTTAGAGAGCGCACAGGCGGGATTAAGCTGGATTACAATCTTAAGAAAACGTGAAAATTACCGAAAGGCATTTGCTGGTTTTGATGCTCAAAAAGTTGCAAGCTTTTCCGAATTGGATGTAGAGCGATTATTGCAAGATGAAGGGATCATTAGAAATAGATTAAAAATTATTTCATCCATAAAAAATGCCAAATTGTTTTTAGACATACAAAAAGAATATGGTTCATTTTCAGAATTTATTTGGGGATATTTACCTGATAAAAAGCCAATTATAAATAATTTTTCTGATCATAAATCTATGCCCGCTCGTACAGAAATTTCTGACCGCATCAGCTCAGACATGAAAAAACGGGGCTTTAAATTTTTTGGAACTACCATCTGTTATGCATTTATGCAGGCTACAGGAATGATAAATGATCATATTGAAGGCTGTATAGCCAGATAAAAACGGGATGATTCCCAAAATAAAAACACCAATGAAAAAACTATTTCTTCTAGATGCTTTTGCACTAATATATCGGGCACATTTTGCGCTAAGTAAAAATCCTAGGTTCACTTCTAGCGGACTAAACACTTCAGCCATAATGGGTTTCACAAATACCTTACTTGAGGTTCTCAAAAAAGAAAATCCAAGTCACATGGCCGTAGTATTTGATACCGCAGCACCAACTGAGCGCCACACCGATTTTGCCGATTATAAAGCACATCGCGAAGCAATGCCAGAAGATTTATCGGCCGCAATTCCATACATCATCCGATTAATTGAAGGTTTTAACATTCCTGTAGTTTTTGCTGATGGATACGAAGCCGACGATTTGATAGGAACATTAGCTAAAAAAGCCGAAAAAGAGGGTTTTACAGTCTATTGCATGACTCCCGATAAGGATTTTGGACAGCTAGTTTCTGAAAATATTTTCATCTACAAACCCGCAAGAATGGGAAATGGAATGGAAATTTTAGGAGTGAAAGAGATACTTGAAAAATGGGAAATTGAACGTGTTGATCAGGTAATAGATATTTTAGGCCTTTGGGGCGATGCCGTAGATAATATCCCAGGAATTCCTGGAATTGGTGAAAAAACCGCTAAACTACTCATTAAGCAATATGGCTCCATTGAAAATATCATCAAAAACAGTCACGAGCTGAAAGGTAAATTAAAAGAAAACGTTGAAAATTTTGCTGAACAAGGGCTAGTTTCCAAAAAACTTGCCACCATCCTGCTTGATGCCCCAGTAGAACTTGATGTAGATGCTTTACATATTGATGAACCTAATCGCGAGGTCCTTGAAGCCTTATTTGCAGAGCTTGAGTTTCGTACACTTGGCCGTCGTGTTTTTGGTGAAGACTTCCAAGTTGCCGAGGTAAAATCGGCGGCAGCCATGAACGGACAAATGGATCTTTTTGGATCAAACAATGATAATCCTGGGCGCCAAGACTCAAATCAAGAAGATACAAAGCAGAACGATACTCCTGTAAGCTTCAAAAACATAAATAATACCACACACCATTACGTCTTAGTGGATAGCTCCGAAAAAAGAGCCGCGCTAATTGAAGAACTAAATTCACAAAAAGCCATCTGTTTTGATACAGAAACTACTGGATTAGACGCTAATGATTGTGAGCTTGTGGGACTTTCATTCAGCGTAAAACCAGGTGAGGGTTGGTACCTCCCCCTACCTGCTGATCAAGAAGATTGTAAAAAATTAATCAATGAGTTTAAGTCGCTTTTTGAGAATCCTCAAATCGCAAAAATTGGACAGAACATCAAATATGATATTTTAGTCCTAAACTGGTATGGTATTCATGTTCAAGGAGAACTATTTGATACCATGCTTGCCCATTACCTTATCGACCCAGATTCTAGACATAATATGGATCTGCTAGCCGAAAATTACCTTCAATATACTCCGGTAAGTATTACAAGCCTTATCGGACAAAAAGGTAAAAACCAAGGCAGCATGAGAGATATTGACGTGGAATTGGTGAAAGAATATGCTGCAGAAGATGCAGACATTACGCTGCAATTAAAAAATACTTTTGAGCCATTGCTTAAAACATTAAATGCTTGGAAGTTGGCAATGGAAGTTGAAAATCCACTCGTTTATGTCTTAGCAGATATTGAGCGGGAAGGTGTAAAAATTGATCAAAACGCACTTGCAGAGGTTTCAAAAACTCTTGAAATTGATTTAAGACAGTTAGAACAAAGTATTTACGAAAAGGCGGGTGTGAAATTTAATATCGCCTCTCCTAAACAGTTGGGTGAAGTGCTATTTGATAAGCTAAAGCTTGATCCATCAGCAAAGAAAACAAAAACCGGACAATACCAAACCGGTGAGGATGTTTTAAGTAAGCTTGCTAATAAAAGTGATATTGTTGCCGATATTCTTGATTTCAGACAAATCCAAAAGCTTAAATCAACCTATGTGGACGCACTTCCACAAATGATAAACAAGAAAACTGGGCGAATCCATACCTCTTATAATCAGGCAGTTGCAGCTACTGGAAGATTGAGTTCAAACAATCCTAACCTGCAAAATATTCCTGTACGTACAGAGCGTGGAAAAGAAGTTAGAAAAGCTTTTATTCCTAGAGATGAAAACCATGTTCTACTTTCTGCCGATTATTCACAAATTGAATTAAGAATTATTGCAGAAATCAGCGAAGACGAAAATATGATGGAAGCCTTCGTTCAAGGCCATGATATTCATACCGCCACTGCAGCCAAGGTTTACGGTGTTAGTCTGGAAGAAGTGACCTCCACACAAAGAAGAAATGCAAAGGCAGTAAACTTTGGAATTATTTATGGGCAGTCGGCATTCGGACTTTCGCAGAACCTCGGCATACCACGAAAAGAAGCTGCAGAAATCATTGAGAACTACTTCAATACCTATCCTGGAATAAAACAATACATGAGCGATACCATGAACTTTGCAAGAGAAAATGGATATGTGCAAACAATTATGGGTCGCAGACGTTATCTACGAGATATAAATTCGGCAAACCAAACGGTACGTGGTTTTGCAGAGCGAAATGCAATAAATGCACCAATTCAAGGATCGGCGGCAGACATGATTAAAATTGCGATGATTCGTATTCATCAAGACATCATTGATCAAAAGCTGAACTCTAAAATGACCATGCAGGTTCATGACGAATTAGTGTTTGATGTACTGAAATCGGAAACTGAACAAATGAGGAAAATCATTCAAGACAGAATGCAAAATGCAATTCAAATGAAGGTGCCCATTGTAGTAGAGATTGGAGAAGGTTCAAACTGGCTGGAAGCACATTAAACGAATTTGAATTTAATGAGCTAGAAAGCCAAAGGCATCGCATTCATAAATTAAGCGTGTGGCATGGAGAAATCTAATGCTATGAACACAAATGGTATTAACAGCACGATACAGTTGTTATTGACATTTCCGCTCATAGCCGCGGGGGCCTTTCCGGATCAAGTCCGGAATGACAAAACGGATCAAGTCCGGAATGACAAAAAGAATCAAGTCCGGAATCACAGCAGCGTCAAGTCTAGAAGGGTAAAGTTTGGTAAGACAGGGGAATGCCTTTATTGTCTTTCCGGGCCTGAACCGGAACGGAAGAGAGGTGGGGAAAAGACAGTGCTTTTATTCCTGCTAAATAATGAGATTTTTTAGATACCTGAATGAGATTTCTCCACTCATCACGTTCTTGTTTAGATTCACGGTGCCAGCGGAGTGTTCGAAATGACGGGCTAAAGTCAAGCCACCACCGCGTCATCTCGAACATGCGAGTCAAGATGTGTTATTTAAGATTAACGTGTGGCATGGAGAAATCTCATGCTATTATAAATTAACTTCAAATGTACCTGGGTTTAGGCGTCATGCTTTTTCCCTCAACAGCTCTGTTAAACTGTCATCCCGAAACCTGCCCTTCAGCAGGTGAGGGACCTTCGCTTTCTTAGCACAAGACACCCCTTACCCAAACCCTCTCCTTCCAATCCTGTCCTTCCAGGGCCCCGACCCGGAACAAATCCCCCAAAAAATTGTTATACCCCCAAACCAATACCATGAATGTAATCCACCTTAGCGCAGAATGCTACCCAGTCGCCAAAGTTGGCGGACTAGGAGATGTTGTCGGTGCCCTACCAAAATACCTCTGCAAAGCAGGAGTAAATGCCTCAGTAGTTTTACCCTATTATAATCGCAAATTTGTTCAAGAAAACTCATTCGACCTCGAGTTTAAATCAAGCATAAATGTTGGAAAGCAAGTTTTTGATTACCAAATTCTAAAAGAAAGCAAAGGGCAACTCGGTTTTGATTTATTCTTAATTTATATCCCCAGACTACTCGACCGCCCCGAAATTTATTCCTACCCCGATGAAATTGAACAGTTTATAGCTTTTCAAATATGCTTTCTTGACTGGATCGTTAAATCGGGAAATAAGCCAGATATCATTCACTGTCATGATCACCACACCGGACTCGTACCATTTTTAATTTTACATGCATATCCCTTCAAATCACTTGCAAACATAGCCACGGTTTGTACCATTCACAATGCAGAATATCAAGGCTGTTTGGGCTGGGACAAAATAGACCTATTGCCCGAATTTGACCGTAGCAAATCCGACTTACTCAATTGGGATACTTGCATTAATTCACTTGCTACATCAATTAAATGTTCTAAAAAATTCACTACGGTATCCCCATCCTATCTTGAAGAACTTTCGCAAAAATCGAGCGGACTTGAAAGACTATTTAAAGAGCAAAAGCAGAAAGGTTTAGGAATAATAAATGGGATTGATACAGAGGTTTGGGATCCAGAACAAGATCATTTGATTTATAAAAACTATTCTATCGAAACGCTTATTGAAGGTAAAGAACAAAATAAAAAACAATTATGTGAAGGTTTTGGATTAGAGCCCCAAAAACCATTATTTATTTTTATCGGGCGATTGGTAACAGAAAAAGGCGCAGACCTCTTAGCCGAGACGATAAATACCAGCTTGGAAACCTTGAAAGACCAATTAAATATACTTGTCCTTGGCTCAGGAAACCCAATTACCGAAAAAGAACTAAGTAAAATTAAATCAAAACATAGCAAACATTATGGCCTTCATATTGGTTATAATGAAGAACTAGCGCATCAAATGTATGCTGGAGCAGATTTCTTGCTTATGCCATCAAGGGTTGAACCCTGCGGTTTAAACCAACTTTATGCCCTCCGATATGGAACAATTCCTATTGTTCATAAAACTGGAGGATTAAAAGACACAGTAATTGATATAGAAAACAAAGAGGGCTATGGATTAAGCTTCGAAACACTATCCATCGAAAACATCGTCCATTCCATTGAAAGAGCTATTTCGCTATTTGCAAATCGCGAAAAGCTTGTAAAAACAAGGAAAAAAATGATGGCATTGAACTTTTCTTGGGATAAGTCAAGCAAGGAGTACATCAAACTATATGAAAATTTATTAAGCGGGTAAAATGAATTCGAAAGTGATAACAGTAGTGTTAGGTGGCGGACAAGGTTCGCGTTTGTATCCATTAACAGATACCCGTTCAAAGCCTGCAGTACCCATAGCTGGAAAATATCGCTTGGTGGATATTCCTATTTCAAACTGCCTTAATTCTGGAATCGAACGGATTTTTGTCTTAACCCAGTTTAACTCGGCTTCCCTCAATAAACACATCAAAAACACCTATCATTTTAGCTTTTTTAGCGAAGCATTTGTAGATATCCTGGCGGCCGAACAAACTCCCGGAAATAGCACTTGGTTTCAGGGTACGGCCGATGCGGTAAGGCAAAGTCTTAATCACTTAGAGCAACATGAATGTGATTATATTTTGATCCTTTCTGGCGATCAATTATACCAGATGGATTTTAATGAGATGATTAAAAACCATGAGAAAAATGGGGCCGACATCAGCATCGCCACCATTCCAGTCCATGAAAATGATGCCAGCGATTTTGGGATTTTAAAATCAGACGAAAATAACATCATCACCTCCTTCATCGAAAAACCCAAACAAGAAGTACTCCACGATTGGAAATCAGACGTTAGCGAAACATTGAAAGCGAAGGGCAAAGAGTATTTAGCCTCCATGGGGATTTACCTATTCAATAGAAATTTACTGTTTGAGCTACTCGAAAATAATACGAGAACTGATTTTGGGAAAGAAATAATACCACAATCCATCGCTTATCACAAAGTACTGAGCTATCAATTTGAAGGATACTGGACGGATATTGGAAATATCAACTCCTTCTTTGAAGCAAACATTGGCTTAACAGATGATATCCCCGAATTTAACCTCTTCGAAAGAAAGCCCATTTTTACCCGAGCTCGGATGCTTCCCCCCTCAAAAATTCTAGGTACCACCCTCGAAAAAACTATTGTTGCCGATGGCTGCATCATTCACGCCAGCCGCATTGAACGTAGCGTAATTGGCATCAGAACCCGCATCGGGACCGGTACCACCATTGTAAACACTTATGTAATGGGTGGCGATCGCTATCAAACCCTCAAAGAATTACAAGAGTCTGAAGAGTCACAAACACCCATCATGGGCATTGGCGAACGTTGCTATATCAAAAATGCCATTATTGATAAAAACTGTTTCATTGGCAACGATGTCCGCATCAATGGGGGTACGCATCTAAACGACGGCGATTTTAAAACTCATACCATTAAAAATGGTATTATCGTGGTCAAAAAAATGGCGGTGATTGCAAATGGGACGATTATTTAGGGGGGCGCGGAGTTAAAAAATATTAATTTGAATTAAGAGGAGTTTGGAGAGTACTGATATTTATAAGATGATTTTTTAAATTATAGGATAGTGGTGATTTTTATCAAGTTTTTTTACTGACCCGATATAAAATCTCACAACTATTACCAAGGATTAGCCAATATTCTCGCCGCTTCTTCTCTACTTACCTTCCTGTTTTCCATTATTTCCTGTATAATTTGTTCTTTGAACTCCATGTCTCTATTTTTCGCCATATCTTTTTTCAAAATTATTTTTGAGTGAGTTCTAGGTTCTTGACCTTGTGTTTTTGTTGGCCGCTGATTGATACCAAGTTCTGACAGGATTTGTATTGCTTTTGAAAGTGTTAGACTTCCATGTTCATTATTTTTAATATTTTGTCTGGTTTCTCCATTATCTATTTTTTTTAACTGATGGGCTGGTTCTTGACCTTGTGTTTTTGTTGGCCGATGCGTAAAGCCACGATCTAACTCTGCTTGCCTAGCCACTGAAATAGTTAGTTTTTCCATTGAAGAAATTTTAATATCCTGTCCAATTTTTCCATTGTCTATTTTTTTTGACTTAAGGTCTGGTTCTTGACCTTGTGTTTTTGTTGTCCGATTCGTGAAGCCAAGTTCTGACGATATTCGTCTCGCTTCTGTAATTGTTAGGCCTCCATCTTCATTATTTTTAATATTTTGTTTAATTCCTCCATAATCTATCCCAGTTTTACTTTTCGAAAAATTCTTGAAATATTTAATTAATCTTAAAATTAGTTCGTCAAGATTTTTCAACATTTTATTTATGAATTTTCCATAGATTTCTTTCATGTTTGTCATATTTATTAAGCTGAATATTGTTTTAAATACGTAATAACTTGTTGATGATTGAATTCAAGAAATAATGGTAGAGTACCATTTTGAAGTTCATGCACTTTAAGAAAAGTGTCGGATATTGTTTTAAACGTGGCCTCAGACTGAATTTGAGTTCGGTCTTTCATTGTAATTTGAACGGATTTTTTCACACAAAAAACAAATTAAATGAATAATATTTTTTGTATTCCGATAAATAAGGTGTCTGGGTAAATAACGTTTATTTTGACTAGACTGTCCGTATTGTTTTACCACCGTGGTGTCTTCACTCGGTTGGTACCCTAAATGGGTTCGAAATACTGTGTAATGATAGGAAAGATTTTTTACTTTACAAAATTTTATTATGGGCTAGTTATAAAAAAATAGCAAATTAAATATTTAATAAGGCTTGCTCAAGATGTACTTTTTATAAATAGATATCTCTCTTTACTCATAATTGTTATGTTAAACTTGCTCATAACGTTTTATGTGTAGAAGAGTTAGACCTATGTTGCGTCTGCAACAGTGGTATATTTCTTACGCGCCGTTAGCTTTAGTTATTTGTTAACAACAATTCAATAGGTTCACTTTTAAGTTTAATTTCTACTGTGACAAAACCTTGTTCAACTATTTTTTTGTAATGACTTGAGGTGATTTTGTTGTATAATAATACATTTAAAGTTTCTAAATCAATTATGTTTTTTGAAGTGTAGCACGCCCAAATTGAAATTTGATTACCTTTATATTTGGCCAAAATTTCAAAGTGTACATTTAATTCTCCAGTATCTGATTTCAAAGGCACTTGATTGTAATTCACTATTTTTTCGAAAAAGAACCCGTTCACTTTGCTAATAAACTTACCTATAAATGCCCCAATTATACCTGATATGACACTAATTATTGTAAATTCAAAACCAAATATTAGACCTGCAATGCTATAAAATATTACAAAGCCAAAAAACTCATATATGTACTGTCTGATATTCATAGTTTTGTTTATTTAGATAATAAATAGGCCAAATATGAAACCAATGATTGGCGAAAAATTAAGGCTAAACTCATATGCAACAGGTTTTGTTTTGTCCCAAGATGTAATACTCAAATAGGATAATAAAACGATTGTCGTTACAATCCACCAAAAACTTACTTTAGTTTCAAATAATGATAACAGATAGGAAATTGAATAAACAACAAGAAGTCCCCTTACTATTCCTTGTATTAACATATCAGGTCTAAATCTATAAATCATGGGATTATTTTCGACTTTCGCAATTATCCATGTTATTGGTAAAGTAATAAGCGGTGTAGCAAAACTCAGCAATAAATTAATAATGTAGGCTCCAATTGGTGTCAAAACGTAGAATAATATCTCCATATTTAGTTTTCTTTAAAACAAGTCATTTTTATAAGAAACAAAATTTCTTTCAAGCACTTAAAATTAATAATATTGGCGAAATTGTTTTACTTTTTTAGGAATCTAATATATTAATTTATTACTATAAATAGTAAAAAAGGATATAACTACAAATCCTACATAAGCAGTAGAAACTAATATTCAGTTTCATAAAACCCTTAGAACAGTACTAATGTTTAGATTTTAACATATTGATATTCAAGTGTAATTTATGTACTGTTTCGTAATAATCTAGCAATTTGAACATGGTTTAAACTAAAATTAATAATTCAGGAGTACTATCAATTTTTCCATAAACTATTGCGTTTTGTTCAAATTTTTTCCCAATCAGGATTGCTTCTGCCTTACTGATACCAATTACAAGTAAACTTAGTTCAGGCTCCCAAGATGAATCGGTTCCAACTCCATGCCCTTCATATGTAAAAAATGATTTAGTAACTTCTTTAAGTTGAAGATGTCGGTCTTTGTTCTCTATTTCCGTCAATGCCTTTGAATAGGGATTAAATGCCGTAATATATGCCCATTCAGAAGCATTATTCTTACCCATTAAATCGTTAAGATCATTATTTATCACACCAATTTCAATTACCAAATTGGGATTAAACACCTTGTATTTAGTGTTTTTATACGCTTGTATTAAGTTATTTATCATTTTTTAGCTGTTTTTAATTGTTTTAATAAAATTTCCCACAATCTATTCAATTTTTTGCATTCTTCAATCCCCACTGTCCGTAAACTTCAGCGCAGCGGTGTCTACGGATTATTCAATGATTGGAGTCTTCAGACTCATTAAAACCCCACCGCTTGAGGCTAATACTATACAACAGCCCTTCTGTTGTATTAGAAAATCAATTTTTGAAATCGAAGGAAAATTATCGGGTACTGGGAGAATTAAAAGGAGTCTGAAAACTCCTGATATTTATAAATTCTTGGAGACCGCTGCGCTAAACTCTAACGGACAGTGAAAACGAAATCAGAGGTACAGTTTGCCCTTTCATTAATAATTAAAAAACAAGCAATAATTAAAATTTTACATTAACTTTAACGACACAAATTTATCTCCTATGTCTGTTGCACTTCGCATTAAAGAAATCATTAAAGAAAAAAAGATACATCAAAAAGATTTAGCCCAACAAGTGGGTGTGTCTAAAGTAACTATGTCCTATTGGTGTAGTAACCAAACAATGCCGAGTATTGAAACATTGGGTTCAATTGCTAAGGTGTTGAATGTTAGAATTGCTGATTTAATTGTAGAAAACTAAAATAATATTTAAATGGAAGAAAAGTACTTAACCCCTGATGAAGAGTTGGAAATTGACGAAGTTGGAGAAGATGATGCTGAATTAGATATTGAGGCAGGCCAAAGGAAAATAATTTGGCAAGCCAAGGATTTTTCAATTCGTGAGTTTTTAACGATGAAAAATGACGGAGAGTTAGTTCTGCAGCCGTTGTATCAGAGGAATTTCGTCGCAACAGACTCGATTGCGAGCAAACTTATAGAGTCAATTTTATTAGATGTCCCAATCCCCGTTGTTTATTTAGCCGAGGAGCAAGATGGAAGTTATTCTGTTATTGATGGTCAACAAAGATTAACGTCATTTCTCTCATTTCTTGAAGGAAAGTTTCCTGATACACGGCCATTTAAGTTATCGGGATTAAAGGTATTACCTGAGCTTAATCGTAAATCATTTACAGAATTAGATAATGAACTTCAAAAAAAGATAAGAAGTACCACAATTCACTCAATCATTATTAAAAAGGAATCTAATCCTGATATCAAGTTCGAGATTTTTGAAAGATTAAATACAGGTTCTACAAAATTGAACGAGGATGAAATCAGAAATACTGTTTATAGGGGAAGTTATATTGAACTTTTATCAGAGTTAAGTGAAAATGCGGTGTTTCATGGACTGGTTAAAAAGGACAACTTCAAAAAAAGGATGATTTATAGAGGTATGATTCTTCGATTCTTTGCATTATCTGAAAAATCATATATCAATTACAAGTCTTCAATGAAACAGTTCTCAAACAAAGAATTGCGAGATAACAGAGACCTTTCGCTAAATAAGGTGAAAGAATATAGGGCACGATTTGAACATTGTTTAGACCTTGTTAAGGTGGTTTTTGGGGACATGGCATTTAGAAGATATAAGCCAGGAAATGATGGGGAGTCAGGAAAATGGGGAGAAACTCAAATTAATATGGCACTTTACGACATTCAAATGGTCGGTTTTGTTAATTTTAGTAAAAATGATGTGCTGGCGAAAGCAGATTTAATTAGAGAGGGATTGTTAGATTTAATGACAACCAACCAACAATTTAAAGAACAATTAATTTGGCAAACTTCAGATACAGAAGTCCTTAAAAAACGATTCAGAACGTATATGGATATGTTAGATTCAATCATAGGTGACCCGCAATATTCTCAAAGAACATTTTCATATTCAGTTAAAGAACAACTCTTCAATAATAATCCTTATTGTGCCATTTCAGGACAAAAGATTTTAGCAATTGAGGATGCAGAAGTTGACCATATTGTACCTTATTCTAAAGGTGGAAAAACCGAAATTTCAAATGCTCAATTAGTACTTAGATATTTTAATAGAGCAAAGAGTGATAAATTATAATAACCAAAAGATATGAATTCAACAAATAATTCTGTTATTGAATTTTACGTTAAAAATAATTTAACGGTAAGATTTAATCTTGAAAAAGTTACAAGTTTAATAAGTGACTTATTGAGTGAGGGAGATAGGGTAGTTTATTATATTCCCGGAAACAAACTCACCTCTGAAATATTTTTTACCGTTGAGAAAGTAATAATAGCTCAAAGATTTGATGGAGAATGGGGAGGAGATTTAATTCTACCCTACAAAGAAATTCATAAGCTAAAAATAAAACGTCAAAACAAATTTTTATTTCTATTTAAGTTGGATTTAATGGTTGAATTAGAAGAAGTAACCTTTTATGTAAAAAAATCTGAAGCGGATGATTTTAGAAAACTAATGTGGAATGTGTTTAAGGTTAAATAAATTATAGAAAACTAAACAACCCCTAATGACTCAAGATTTAGAAAAGACCCTTTGGGCAACCGCAGATAAACTCCGCAACAATATGGATGCTGCCGAATACAAACACATTGTACTCGGTTTAATTTTTCTAAAATATATCTCTGATAGTTTTGAAGAACTTCATTCAAGATTACAGGGTGATAAATTGTCTGATGCTGAGGATAAAGATGAATACCTGGCAGAGAACGTATTCTTTGTACCTCCAACAGCTCGATGGAAATATCTACAATTTGAGAGAGCCAAACTCCCAACCATCGGAAAAGATATTGATGATGCGATGGATGCCATTGAGAAGGAAAACCCCAATTTGAAAGGTGTTTTACCGAAAGATTATGCTCGTCCTGCATTAGATAAAAAACGATTAGGTGAATTGATTGACCTAATTGGAAATGTTGGTTTTTATGAACCTGGTCTAAATAGCAAAGACCTATTGGGTAGAGTTTATGAATACTTCCTTGGGATGTTTGCTGATGCCGAAGGAAAACGGGGAGGTCAATTTTATACTCCCGAAAGTATTGTAAAGTTATTGGTTGAAATGTTGGAGCCTTACAGTGGCCGTATCTATGATGGATGTTGTGGTAGTGGTGGAATGTTTGTGCAAAGTGAAAAATTCCTTCAAGCACACGGTGGAAGATTAGATGATATTTCTGTTTACGGGCAAGAGAGTAACCCAACTACCTATAAATTGGCAAAAATGAACCTCGCTATCAGGGGAATTGATGCTAAAATTGAATTGGGTGACACTTTTCATAACGATAGACATAAAGACCTTCAAGTAGATTATGCCATCATGAACCCCCCATTTAATGTTTCCGATTATGGTGCTGAAACCTTACAGGATTCTCACTTGTGGAAATATGGTGTACCCCCTTCAGGGAATGCTAACTATGGATGGTTACAATTAGTGATTAACAAACTAAGTCCAAGTGGAATGGCAGGTATTGTACTTGCAAATGGTGCCATGACTTCAAACTCTGGTGGAGAGAATGAAATAAGAAAGAATATGATTTTGGATGGTATGGTTGATTGTATGGTTGCCCTACCTACCCAATTATTCTTTAATACTCAGATTCCTGCCTGTTTATTCTTTTTGGCACGCAATAGAACCAACGGTAAATTCAGAAATCGTAAAGATGAAATACTCTTTATTGATGCTCGTAAATCAGGGGCATTAGTATCAAGAAAAAACAAAGCGTTTACAGATGAGGATATCTCCAAAATCTCTGAGGTGTATCATAATTGGAGAAGTAAAGATGGAAACTATGAAGATATACAAGGTTTCTGCAAATCAGCCACATTAAAAGAAGTTGAAGCGAACAACTTTGTTTTAACTCCTGGCCGTTATGTAGGAACTGAAGACGTAGAAGATGATGGGGTTTCATTTGAAGATAAGGTTGCAGTAATTTCTGAGAACCTAAAATCTCATTTTGAGAAATCCATTGAACTGCAAGAACGCATTAAACTTAACCTAAAAAAAGTGGGGATTGAGATATGAATAATTGGCAGGAAGATAGTAACATAGATTTCAAGAGCTTAAAAAAAGCATTGGGGCCTAAGTCAGATGTTGAATCCTTAGCTGAAACTTGCGTTTGTTTTGCAAATGCTCAAGGCGGCAAGTTGGTTATTGGTATAGAAAACAAAGAATCAGAACCACCAGCTAATCAGAAGATAAATATTGAAGAAATGAATAAAGTAGTGAGCAGACTTCGTTCATTGACAGATGGTGTTGGCTTAGTTAATCCTGAAATTATTAAACACAATAATGGAGGTGAATATTTTGCAATTAACATTTTACCTTCAACTCGTATTATTGCCACAACATCATCTGGAAAAGTATTTGTTCGTATTACTGACAACTGCTATGCTGTCAAAAGTGAAGAGTTAACCGACCTTGCAGCTGAAAAAAATGCCTTTCAATGGGAATTGGTAGTTGCTCAAAAAATAACTATACAACAAGCAGATGCAGAGCAATTTAATTTTTTCATTAATCAAATTCGTAAATCAAATAAAGTATCTGATTTTATTAAAGATAAATCAGATATTGAAATATTAGAACACTACCAACTACTTTCTCCCGATGGTTATTTAACCAACTTAGGCATTCTTTGGTTGGGTACACCAGCTCAACGAGCAAGATTAAGTTATCCTATCACTTTTCAATATTTGGTGTATAACGAACGTGAAGAAAAAATAAGAGAAAAAAAATATCATTTTCATCAATATAACCCTATGCAGTTATTATTGGAAATTGAAAAAGAAGCCGTAGAACTTACCTACTCATCTGAATTAAGCAATGGCTTATTTAGAGATACTATCCGTAACTATCCAAAAGAAGTGATTAGAGAACTTTTAATAAATGCTATTGCTCATAAACGCTACACAAGTTCAGGCGATATTTTTTTAGAGGTTTATCCTGATAGAATTGTATTTACAAACCCTGGCGGTTTACCTTTGGGCATTTCAAAGGATAATATCTTGCACGAAAGACAAAGACGAAATCCTCACTTAATACAAACACTACATGACCTAAAATTAATGGAGGGTGAAGGCTCTGGTTATGACCTTGTGTATGAGAAATTAAGTTTGGATGCAAAACCATTCCCTGAAATAGAGAGTACATTTAATAAAATGTCTGTTACTGTACAGTCTGGAATTATTGACGAAGAGGCATTGTCAGTCATTGATTATATCAAAAAACATTTTCAACTTACGCAAAAGGAAACAATCACTTTAGGTATAGTTGCTACAAGAAAGAAAATATTAGCTACACAGCTATCTGTGGCTTTGCAATTAAACCAAGAAGACAAACTCAAATATTGGTTAGGCTCTTTATTAGATAAAAATATATTAATTAGTAGAGGTGTAAAAAAAGGAACGGAATATTTACTCAATCCCGATTTATTCTCCCAAGCAAAACTAAACCTTACTCCAAGTCTTAAAACCATTGAACCTCATAAATTAGAGGCTTTGATTTTAGAAGATTTAAAATACAATGGCAAAAGCGGTATGGTAGCAATTAAAGAACGATTAAACGAAGTTTATCCTGATGATATTCAAAAAATAGTGTACAAAATGGCTCGTAAGGGAATTATTGAGAAAGAAGGAGCAGATAAAAAAAGAGCATATTTTGTAAGCATAAAAAAAGCAAATGAAAAGTAAATCTAAAAAGAAAATAACATAAGTTATTGATAATGAGGTATTTAATTTCGTTTCATCTAAAAGCAAATGAAAACAAAACAACAGTTCTTTAAAAAATAAATGAAATTTAAAATCAACGACAAAAATATTCAATTGACTAACATACAGAATTTTATGTCATTTATTACGTCCTTGTTTTTTAAAATAAATAGTCAAAGATTATGAGTGAGTGGAAAGAATATAAATTAGGGGATTTGGTAACATTTCAAAGGGGTCATGATTTGCCTCGTGATGATATGAAGGACGGTGTATACCCTGTAGCTGGCTCAAATTCAATTATAGGTTATCATAATAAATATACATCCGATTTCCCTGGTATAACCATTGGGAGAAGCGGAAATATTGGGAATCCACAGTTACACAAAACTAAATTTTGGGCACATAATACAACTCTGTTTGTTAAAGAATTTAAGAATGTAGACCCTATTTTCTTTTATTATCTTCTTAAAACTTTAGATTTTTCACAATTAAATTCAGGGAGCGCTGTTCCAAGTTTGAATAGAAACTTTATTCATCCATTTAAAGTTGAAATACCGTCCTCCATCCCAACCCAAACCGCCATCGCAGAAATCCTCTCCTCTCTTGATGATAAAATTGAACTCAACAATAAAATCAATTATGAATTAGAGACCCTTGCTCAAACCCTTTTCAAACAATGGTTTATTGATTTTGAGTTCCCAAATGAAAATGGAGAACCCTATAAATCATCAGGTGGTGAAATGGTGGAGAGTGAATTGGGGGAGATTCCGAAGGGGTGGGAAGTGAATAGATTAAATGATATTGCTGATTGTTTTGATAATAAAAGAATACCATTGTCTTCAATGGAAAGAAATGTCAGAAAAGGTAATTACCCATATTACGGAGCTGCATCCCTAATGGACTATATTGATGATTATCTGTTTGATGGTGTTTATATTCTAATGGGAGAAGATGGTTCAGTTACCGACAACACAGGGTATCCTGTTTTACAATATGTCTTTGGAAAATTTTGGGTAAATAATCACGCACATGTTTTGAAAGGACGAAAAATATCAACTGAACTTGTTTTATGTTTATTAAAAAACACTAACATAAGTGATTTAGTAACAGGCGCGGTACAACCAAAGTTAAATCAAGGTAATATGAATAAAATTTCAATCCCATTACCTAAGGATTTATTAATAATATCTGACCTTGAAAAATTAATTACAGAATATTACAATCTCATTCGGAATAACATTTTGGAAATTAAAGAATTAGTTAACATCCGTGATATTCTTCTTCCAAAACTAATCTCAGGTGAATTAGAAATTAACGAAATCAACAATTAATGGCAGCAGTAATATCCGAAGACCATATAGAACAAATCGTCATTCAAGAGTTTATTGAATTGGGGTATTCCTACGTCAATGGAGCAGATATTTCACCTGATGGTATTGCCCAAGAACGAGAGTTTGATGAGGTAGTCTTGAAACAAAGATTACAAACTGCAATTGCTAAACTTAATCCGAATGTGCCTTTTGAAGCACAGGAAGAAGCCATTAAGAAAGTTCTTAGAACAGATAGCCCCAATTTATTTCAGAATAACTATCAGGTTCATAAATACCTAACCGACGGTGTTGATGTAGAATATAGAAAAGGAGACCGTATTGCAGGTGATAAAGTTTGGTTAATTGATTATGAAAATCCATCTAATAATGAATACTTGGTGGTTAATCAGTTTACCATTATTGAAAACAATATCAATAAAAGGCCTGATATCATCTTGTTTGTAAATGGTCTTCCATTAGTTGTTATTGAACTAAAAAACGCGGTTGATGAGAATGCGACGATACATTCTGCATTCAATCAATTACAGACCTATAAATCGGCAATTCCATCCTTATTCCTTTACAATGCCCTACTCATTATCTCAGATGGTTGGGAAGCTATGTATGGTTCTTTAACCTCACCAAAGCAATTTTTTGTGCCTTGGAAATCCATAGATGGGAATATAGTCGCAGATGAAGACATCCCCCAAATGGAGGTGATGGCAAAGGGCATGTTGAATAAAAAAGTACTGACTGACCTTATCAGACATTATATCCTTTTCCATCAAAATAAAGAACAAATCACCAAGATTGTCCCACGTTACCACCAATACTTTGCAGTAAATAAGGCTGTAGAAACTACAAAAACGGCTACAGCTATTGATGGAGACCAACGTGCAGGAGTAATTTGGCATACGCAAGGGAGTGGTAAAAGTTTGAGTATGGTTTTTTATGCGGGAAAATTAGTTTTGGCATTAAATAACCCAACACTTGTTATTTTAACCGATAGAAATGACTTAGACGACCAGTTATTTGATACTTTTTCACAAAGTCAGGATATACTTCGTCAAACACCTGTGCAAGCAGAAAACCGTGATGACCTTAAAAAGAAATTAAGTGTAACATCAGGAGGCATCGTGTTTACAACCATTCAAAAATTTCTTCCTGAGGTAATTGAGAAAATTGATATCGGCGAAGGGAAAACCAAAAATATTAAAGGTCAATTTGAATTACTATCAGACAGAAGAAATATTGTAGTTATTGCCGATGAGGCTCATAGAAGTCAGTACGACTTTATGGACGGATTTGCTAAACACATGAGGGATGCACTTCCAAATGCGTCCTTCATAGGTTTTACAGGAACCCCGATTGAGAATACCGATAAGAATACACAAGCCGTATTTGGAGATTATATTGATGTTTATGATATACAACAAGCTGTAGAAGATGGGGCTACTGTACGGATTTTCTATGAAAACAGATTGGCAAAAATTAGTATCAGAGAGGAAGATAAACCGAGAGTAGATGCTGAATTTGAAGAACTCACCGAGAGTGAAGAACAAGATGACCGTCAGAAACTAAAATCTAAATGGGCAAGATTAGAAGCCATAGTTGGTAATGAACACCGACTGGAACTAATTGCCAACGATATTGTCAAACACTTTGAAACTCGTAATGAAATATTAGACGGTAAGGCTATGATTGTGTGTATGAGTAGACGTATTTGCGTGGATTTGTATGCCCAAATAATTAAAATTAGACCCGACTGGCATAGCGATGATGATAATGAAGGAACCATTAAAGTAGTTATGACGGGTTCATCTTCTGACCCCTTAAATTTCCAACCACATGTTAGAAACAAAGGGAAACGGAAAGCATTGGGTGAAAGGCTTAAAGACCCTAAGGACACATTAAAACTTGCTATTGTGAGGGATATGTGGTTAACGGGATTTGATGCCCCATCTATGCACACCCTCTATCTTGATAAACCTATGCAAGGACATAATTTGATGCAAGCCATTGCAAGGGTAAATCGGGTTTATAAGGATAAAGAAGGTGGTTTAATAGTCGATTATATTGGTATTGCTAACGATTTGAAACGAGCCTTGGCATTGTACACCGAAAGTGGAGGGAAAGGTAAACCTGCATTCGACCAAGAAGAAGCCGCATCAGTAATGATGGGAAAATATGAAATTGTGGCTCAAATGTTTTCAGAACAACCTACTGATAAAACCGTTCAAAAGGGACTGGACTATAAATCATTTTTCACCTTAACATCAAAGGAAAAACTATATTTCCCGATTAAGGCTGCCAATTATATTTTAGGATTGGAGAATGGAAAAGACAGATTTGTAAATTCGGTAACTGCGCTGTCTAAATCATTCGCCATATCTGTCCCCCACCCCTACACCATAGATATTAGAGATGAGGTTGGATTATTTCAAGCCATTAAAGCTCGAATTGTGAAGGTTACCCAAAGTGGTAAAGGAAAGTCAGATGAAGAGCTAGAAACAGCCATTAAACAAATTTTGTCTGACGCTATTGTATCCGATGAGGTGATTGACATTTTTGATGCTGCAGGTATAAAAAAACCTGATATTTCCATTTTATCTGACGAGTTCCTTGCTGAAGTTAAGGGAATGACACATAAAAATCTCGCTTTAGAGTTACTAAAGAAGTTGTTAAATGACGAGATAAAAACAAGAAACAAGGTAAACTTGGTTCAATCCAAGAAATTCTCTGAGATGTTAGATAGCTCTGTAAGAAATTATCAATATAACCTGATTACATCCGCACAGGTTATTGATGAGATGATTCGACTTGCCAAGGAAATAAAAGAAGCCGATAGACGTGGAGAGGATTTAGGTCTTGATTTCAGGGAATATGCATTCTATTCGGCTTTAGAGGTTAATGATAATTCGGTAGCAGTTTTGGGGGATGAAATACTCAGACATATTGCCCGTGACTTAGTTGATACCGTAAGAAAAAACACTTCAATTGATTGGACGGTTAGAGAGAATGTACAAGCCAAGATGAGGCTTGCGGTCAAGAAGATACTTCGTAAACACGGCTATCCACCTGATATGGAATTGAAGGCTACAGAGACGGTTATTGAGCAGGCTAAATTATTGGCAAATGATTTTTCAAGGACTCAAACAGTTTATCCATTAAAAGGAGATGATAATTTATTTTTAGCTGCGGACAGTGAGTGATTTTTTGGAGATAGATAAGTTAGTTGAATAAAAGTTAATTATATGGAAGACTTTATATTTGAAAAGCCGAAGCATGGTTTTTTTGATGAGTTAGTAAGCTATTTTGCCTCAATATCTTCATTAGGAACAAACTTCGAACTACAAAAGACGGGAAGAGCAGAAAAATGGTTACCGGAACATTATTTAACTATCGAAGGAATAAAATCAGTTACAAATTGTGAAATTAGATTTTATCCACATGATACATTAAATGAAATTTCAATTAATAGTTGGCCAAATAAAATCAGGTTACAAAAAGCTCCTTTAACAAAGAATATACCTGAACACCCTATTGTTTTAAATGGTATACAAAAATTGCATGGTTCAATGATACAATCTGCATTTATACATTTTTATGAGAGGTATGTATCTGAAGTAAAATTAAAATTTGGAGAAAATACGATGAATTGGCCAGCGGTTTGGAACTTTGGTAGAGTTATAAGAAATGCTTTCGCTCATGGAGGGGAAATAAAGATAGAAAATCCAAATTCTCCAAAAGTTTCATGGAGTTCATTAGAGTATGACTCCACTTTTAATGGCCGAAATATTATGTATAAAGACATTACACCTGTTGAAACAATTTTTCTTATGGATGAAATGGATAAACAAAGGAGATAGGAATCCTATACCAAAATCATCTTAGCAAAATAACAGATGTAATATTAAGTTTAACGGTAGTTCCCCAAATAAACTTTTGTGCAAAAACTGTCTTTTCGTACTTCAATATTCGCCAGTCGTCAAAACTTTATTATAAGCATATTCTGCTATCTACTTAGTAAGTCAGCTTAGTTATAGGAATTTAATACTTAAAAATTTCCAACCGTAGATTTACATCAAAATAAACGAATGTACTATTCAATACAGATTTAGTTTAAATTAAATCGGTAATCTGTCGTTTTTAGAAGGTTTCTATTGGTAACCTTTATTTTGAGATAGATATTTTAATACAAGTTATTCAAGCTCTTAATTATTAAAAAAACGATTTTTGATTATCCTTTAAAATAATAAAACATCCCAAAAAACTAGTTAATTTCGGGAAATGAAATAATTTTTTACCTCGAATGTTTGAAATAGAATTTATTGTAATTTTCCTAGTGGTTATTTTTTTCCTTTATCAATCGAATAAATCAAAACCCATTAAAGTAAAAATAGTTACTCAAGTACCAGTACCCAAAGAACAACCAATAAATGCACCGATAACAATCCCTACGGTCTCCAAAAAAAATGAAAAAAGAAATAATTTACTGAAAGATAAATGGGTTGAAAAAATATTAAATGAAATTATAAATTTTAGCAATGTCCCAAATTTGCTTAAAAATACACCAATCAATAATATCAGATATTATAACCTTTTAAATTGTTTTGAATGGCAATTTAAAAGATTCAAGATATTGGTAAGAGATAATTTTACTTGTCAAGATTGTCAAGAAAAGGGTGATAGATTACATGTTCACCATAAATATTATTTAAGCAACTTTTTACCATGGGAAATTGATGATTCAGCATTAGTTTCACTTTGTAAAAACTGTCATAGCCAACGACATTTAAGAGAAACTATTAATATTTACGAAAAGGTAGGAAATCAATTACAACTATCAAATCATGCTTACTACATATGCTGGAAATGTAATGGTACAGGATATCTACCGCAATATGCCTATTATGAAAATGGAGTTTGTTTTGCTTGTTCAGGAAATGTAATCAATGCGACCATCTTCAGCAATCGATTAAATCAAATATCCGCTGATTTTAATTTGTATGACATAGGAAATATAGAAAATGAGTTTTTAGATTTCTGTAACTCAATTACGGTCGATTACTTTATGAATAATATTCACAATAATCTATACAGCGAAGAAGAATCAGAGATAAATGACTTTTTTTCGCCTGATAATAAAAATCTTCAAAAACAAAGTGAAGAAGCCCATGACGACGATTTACCCTTCTGACTTATATTTTCCAATTAAAAATTTACCAAAGCCAACATTCATTGCGTCACCTTTTTGCGTCACCTTTAGGTATATTTTGACCCCACTGTAGACTTCAGCGCAGCGGTGTCTACGGATTATTCAATAATTAGAGTCTTCACACTCATTAAAACCCCGCCGCTTGAGGCTAATACTATACAAAGCTCTTCTGTTGTTTAGACAATCAATTGTTGAAATTGAAGGAAAATTATTGGGTAGTGGGAGAATTAAGAGGAGTTTTAAGACTCCTGATATTTATAAATCTGTAGAGACCGCTGCGCTAAAACTAGCGCTCAGTGGGATTTTGATGGTACATTAATAAATTCACCAAATCTTAATTCCACATTTATAGCTTAATAGCAGTCAATTATATACTGAATTCGCTCCTTGTAACTATCAACTGTTTTGTGCTGAAGGTTGTCGAGATAAGAAACTCGATTTTTCACTGTAGAACTGTTGGTATACCCTCCATGTAAAATTGATCTTTTCCTTTGAATGTTAGTTAAAATTAAGGCTTCGATTTCAGCTATTACAGCTGGGAGATTTTCAATAGTAGTTAAGGATAAATGCGATGCTCTACCTTGCTTAATATTTTCCCAAACCACCACAACACTGTCCTTTTTTGTTAAGAAACGAAATATAATACTCTCTTCCCTTCCAATACTATTAACCTCCAAAATCGGTATGATGGGGAATTGGGGATCTTGAAGGCTAGCTAGATATTTAATAAAAGGTTCTTTTTCCTGACTTACATTAAAAAAGTCAGATATTTGTTCCCTTGCAATTGTGACCCCAATTTTAGAGTTTGAAGATGTTTTGAATTCGTACCTATGGATGGCGATTGTTATTGCCTCAGTTAGCTTTTTCCAACCACGTGAAAATTCCTGGTTAACCACTCCTTTAGCATGACAAAGCCGATAGGCTTTTCCCTTATAAACCCTTAAAAAGTAATCTTCTCGAATAGTATTTAATCCACTATGTACTCCCTTTAGGGTAGTAGGTTTTAAACTATATTTCGAATTTTTAAATATCAGCTTATCTTTTTCAAACCAAATGTCTGCCCACACTACGTGAATGTCTTGATACTTATCCTCTGGAAAGGATAAAGTCGGTTGTAGCGAATCAATTTTATGACCATGGCGTTTATTTAAATGTTGTTCCATGGAAACTGGATCCATAACCACACCACAAACTGGACATATCTTTTTATCAGGTCTTGAAACCATAGAGTGAGCTCAAATAATTCAATTCTACCTGACAAGATAAGAATTAAATGTCGCTTATTACTCCGTTCAATCTATATAATCAATGTCTTTAGAATTTAGCGCAACGCTTCTGCGAGTTATTCAATGATTAGTCTCTTAGGACTAATTAAAATCCCGTCATCAATTTTTTCAAGTTCTTGAGCAAATCGTTTCCATTCCCCTTTGGTCTTTGTTGATAGCTTGTCGTAAAGTTTTTTTATCAATTCTAAAGGCAAATTTTCAATTTCGTCTTTAGGAATTAAAATCCATTCTAAAGGATAATATTCTGGTGGAAACTTAGTGTCCGAAGCCAGTATTTCAAGTTTTTCAATTGTTGTTGAGTTTTTATATTTCTCTAAAAGTTCATTACGAATTTCTCCTCGCCTTTCAGGACTTAATTTCCTAAGTTCAGCAATTGCTTCTGCTCGTTTTTCTTTTCTGCCCTCAACTCTCTTTATAACTTTTTCATACCGGTCAGCTTTCACTTTGCTCTCACTAACCTTTGCAGTTCTGAAAGAAAAGTAGTCTTCAATTGTCCTATTGCCGTAATATGAACCACCAAATGGAACCCAAGGATTATCACAATTGCGTAGTCCAAAGTCAGCAATTTTATATTCTCTGTCTAAGCCACGATTTTGTATTACTCCATAAACCCAAATTGCACCAGCAACTGAACCACCAATCCATTTTAATTCTCGTTCAATACAAACAAGTGCTTTAAAAACAGAAATTAAATTATTGTGAGAAAGATTTGCAACAAGTTCTCTCCAAGTGTTACCGTGTTGTCGATTTATATAGTCTCTCGGCATGAAATACTTCAATACGGTTTCGTGAAGTTTGTCGATCGATTTGCCTATTAAAATAAGTTTCTGTATGTCTTGCGTTGTCAGTTGCATTTGTTTGTTTCTTACTGTTCGTTCAGGTTTTGCAGTGTCGTCATAGAGTTAAAGGTAACAGTTTTGCAGTTTCAAGTAGTTGGCGATTTCGAAGAACAAAACTGGCTGCGAGAACTGAACTTGATACGAAGAACAAAGCTTCACTTATCCGCTGAACCGCCAATTTCTTGTAGGTGCTGTTGGTGGCTGGTTTTCTGTCTATAAAGGTTCTGCACTTCCCCATCCTCTTTCTGGAAATAAATTTGTTGTCGAGTTAATATGTTTTGAACCTCCTTTGTGTGTGCTATATGTTTTACAATTAGGAAGATTTTTTTTGATACATTCTATCACAGCTTTTCTTGGATGTTTTTTATTTCCAGCTGCTGAAACCCAATACTGTTTTGGATTAAAATTGCAAATCCAATTAGTATTAACATTTCGTCTGCTGCCGTGATGAGGAAGTTGGGCAATGTGAAAGTCTTTCATATTAAACCCATTGTTTTGTGCTGATTCATATGAATCAACGCCACTGTCAGCAGTGAACAAATAGCGTCTATTACTACTGTCTGTTAATTGTATTATTGTACTTGTTAGATTTTCAGCTGATGTATCATTTTTTTCATCCACCACTACACAAGGTTTATTTCCCTCTTCAACCTCATTAACGTCTTCTTCTGCTTCTTTAAGTTGGTGCATTCTTTCTAATGAAGTCTTGTCAGTAAAAAATTGAACTTTCTGTTTATAAAAAGCTTCGCTTGGTCCTAACACCTTAAACAAACTGTGTTCAAGATTTGTGTCTGAAAATATTGGCTGCGGTGTTAGTCCATAATTTTTAAGTAGCGTTTTAAAATCATCAACATCTTTTAGTGATTCATACAATCCATTAATTTGTCTGTTTGCTATATATTTTTGATGGTATTCGGTTATTAAATTTCTCTGTATTAAATTAATATAAGCAAGAGGGTCATTGAAATAAACTCTTTTAATGTCAGTCCCGAAATGATTAATAATTTCAGGTAATCCACCAATATGGTCACGGTGCGGATGTGAATTTATTACAATCATTATTGGCTTTGCTATCAAATGTGGTTTTATATAAGCGTTGTAATGCTTTACAACTTCATTTCCGTCTCCAGGTTTGCCACCATCAAGAAAAATGATAAAGTCACCACCGTCCTGCTTTAACCATAAAATTATTGCGTCTGCGTCTCCAACGCTTAACATATCTATACTGAAGTCCATATTTTATATTTTATTTACTGTCTTTTGATGCTCTTGATTTTTCTATGCCCCAAGTAGCTTGGGCTAAGTCTTCAATTTTTGAAATGAATTTATCTACATTAAGTCCTGCAATAAAAGCAAGTGCATAGAACCCAAAATTTGAGGAGGTTGCTTCTGTTTGCGATTCAAGAAATAACAGTCCTGCTTTTAAGAATAAAAAACTAACTCCACCCGTCAAAATACTTACAAGTGGTCGGATAATATACCATGGATACCACTCGCTGCTCCATTGCTTTTTTACACTATAATTTAGATACAAACCTCGCAAGCAATATAGCACACCACCAAAGCCACCTGCTAGTCCGCAAGTAATTGGTAACTGAAAAGGTGTTGTCCAGTCTGGAAATTGTCCGCTAAGTAAGCAAACAACAAGAGTAAATAGTCCTGCTAAAAAAAGTAAAAGATAAATCGCTATTCCTATCATTTTGTTTGTCGTTTTATGTTGTTATGTCGATCGTTATGCTTGCAGCTAACGGTTTGCAGCTACCCGAAGGGCGGGACTTTTACCACAAAACTTGATTTGAAAAACTAATGTTCGTTTAACCACAAAACTGTCTTTGGAAAACGAAACCCCGCCTTTTGAGTAGGTGCTGTTATAAGCCGTTTTTCTGTTTTTCATTTCAAACTGTCGCAGGTGTCAGATGTGCTTGAAGTCTGGTTTCAATAATATTTAAAGGTGAAGCAATTGCATTTACATATTGAAAATTACCATCCCTTTTATTGTCAATAGAAAGCTGAATCGGACAAGCTTG
Source organism: Daejeonella sp. (assembly GCF_017495225.1). Lineage (GTDB taxonomy): Bacteria > Bacteroidota > Bacteroidia > Sphingobacteriales > Sphingobacteriaceae > Daejeonella. Next base: position 32,860 of record NZ_JAFEIG010000004.1, read on the forward strand.
ACTTTGAATTGCATTGACTTTGAATTTGTCTGTTTCGCTGTCATAAAAAACGTACGGTGCACCGGATGAACCAAACCTAAAATATCCTTTTATTAAATATCGAATGCCCTCGAATGTATAGTTGCCTCCAATTCTGTCGGGGAAAATTCCAAAATGATCAATAAACCCCTCAATCTGTGCTTTGTTCAACAGTTTGCCAACTTCACTACTAGGAGAACTTTGTAAACAATAGAAGTTCAGTTTATCGTCATCAAATATTGTGTAATCAACTTCAACACTTGGTAGGCGATCAATAATATCTTTGTTAGTATTTACAATTTTGTACAATGCGATATCCTCATTATAAAATGCTTTAACTAATTCTACCTCTATGAAATAGGTATGTCTATTTGCTGCTGGTTCTGCCAAATACGTATTTGCATTGAAATGGGCAGTTAGTATAGGGTCGTTGTAAAATTGATTGTTTTTAAACTGAACGATTAAATGAGGTTTACAAATATTATTTTGAGCCAAAGTAATCCAACGTGTATCGTAATTAATCCGTTTTAATTCTCCAATTATTTTTTGTGCATCTGTTTCATTTATTTGCGTTATGTATCTTTTATTAGTTGCTGGGTCGAGCAGATATGAAGAGTCAAACAATGCTACTAATGTCGGATCAATTTTAGAAATGATGTCCGCTTGAAATGAAGTTTCAGTAATTGATTTGAACGCAGTTGCTTCAGTTCTCAAATTATGTGCTACGCTTAAAATAAATCCATTGCCAATGTGAAATGCACATATATTATTGTCATATTGTCTCCTTGTTGGTTCGTTAGGATTTTGTATCCACATTATTCTAAATAAAGGGGATTTTTGTTCATTTGTTAATTCTAACTTCTTTGCTATCATATGTTCTGTTTTTTAAAATGGCTTATAACTCCTTTATACCCGATAAAAAATTTCACCCATCCACCCAAATCTAACCATATTAACGAAAATTTTTATCGTTTTAATTAGCTTCGAATATATAATATTATCTCAAAAAGACACAAAAAATAATAAATAAGAAACATAATATACTAAAAAATTAATAAATTTCAAAATATGCAATCTGTAATCGCCTAAAAAAGACGCCATTACAAGCTAAGCCTTCCCACTGTAAACTTCAGCGCAGCGCTGTCTACGGATTATCCAATGATTGGAGTCTTCACACTCATTAAACCCTTTTTCAATGATTATCGTCTTCACACTCATGAAAACCCCGCTTCTTGAGGCTAACACTCTACAAAGCTCTTCTGTTGTTTAGACAATCAATTTTTAAAATCGAGGGAAAATTATCGGGCACTGGGAAAATTAAGAGGAGTTTGAAGAGTCCTGATATTTATAAACTATTAATTTCTATTGAGTTTCTATTGAGTATTTGTTGTTTTTCTAACATAATCTACTCAATAGAATATCTTGCCCAACGATTAACCCACTGTCCGACTTCAGTGCAGCGGTGTCTACGGATTATTCAATGATTGGAGTCTTCAGACTCATGAACCCCTTTTTCAATGATTATCGTCTTCACACTCATGAAAACCCCGCTGTTTGAGGCTAACACTCTACAAAGCCCTTCTGTTGTTTAGAAAATCAATTTTAAAAATCGAAGGAAAATTATCGGGCACTGGGAAAATTAAAAGGAGTCTGAAAACTCCTGATATTTATAAATCTGTAGGAGACCGCTGTGCTAAAAATAGGGGATAGTGAAAGAATTAAGAGGAGTCTGAAGACTCCTGACATTTACAGCAATAGCTATAGGTTTTTTACGAATTAACCACGTTTAAGAAATCTTCAACATCTTTCTTTAGTAAAGTTAGTGCATCATAGTTCCGTTTTGCTTTTGTAATTCTTGCGGCTAATTCTGTGGCCTCCTCTTTTTTATCATGTGTAAATCTATCAGGATGCACTTTAACTATTAATTCCTTATACAATGCCTTGCTCTTAGAGATACTATTTGCTATGTTTTGTGCAGTACGAATGTAGTCGTTAGTTCCATCTGCTAGTACTTTTTTCCTTAGGTTGGATTTTTTTCGTTGACTAATAATTATTTGTATGATGAAAGGTACAACTGTGATAATTGAAAGGACCTTTAAAATTTTTGATTTCATATATTATTTATTTAACATATAACTGTGAAGATTAGCAATTTCTTTTAGTGGTATGTGTACGCCCATGTATGAATTTTTACCTTTGATAATTAAGGTATCATAACCTAATGCCATTAATTGTCTAACAAAAGCTGCACTTTCAATAACATAACGTGAGATTTCTACAAAATCATTTTCTTGTAAATTATTATCGTTTTCAATTGTTATTTTAAAACCACTTCTTAAATAAAATGTGCTTAATTCGTGTTTAAAATTTGGATTCCCAGGTGATGTTGTTACTGTACAAAGCCGGTCAATATCACGACCAAAATAAGCTTCTTTGAAAACTAAGTTAAATTCTCTTATTATCCTTACTCTTTCAAGATTACCTTGAGAAACAACATCAACTACTCTGTTTAAAAGTTTTGCTAGTCGGGAAAAAATGTTTTCTGCCATATTTTATTTCTATTTAGTTTTTATTTAATATACTATCTATTCAAACTCAACAACAACGATTAGTGCCTCTCATGCAGTAGAGATTTTGCCACAAATATTGAAGAGAAGTGATAATGTTTACTTAACCACAAATGTCTTTGAAAAACACTTAACCCTCACTTTTTCATTATCCGGTCTATAAGTAGTTTTATCTTCTTGCAGCTGAACCACCGCCACCAAAACCACCTATTCCAAAAATAAAACCTAACCAATAGAAGAAGCCTGTATTGTGTTCTGCATAAATGCCAATATCAGCACCAAACAGCTTGCCTATTATAGAAAATGCGATAATAAATCCGTGCCAAATTCCAGAGAAAAATCCTGCTTCATTTGATTCATAGCCATTCGGCGCACAAGAAGAAAACGTTGTAATACAAACCAATAAAATTAATCCAAGGACACTATTTTTTACTTTCATTTTATTTTTGTTTTAGAGTGAATGTTTTAATTAAAAAAAATAAGCCACTAATAATATCAAGTGGCATCCAAGCTGATTTATCATTTAGATAAATTGGGATTAGCGGATTAAATAAAATTGCAATTAGGCCAAAAGTAATAACCCAAAAGTTTAGTCCATTTTCGAATTCCGTTACAACAACTATAACTGAACCGATTGTGACTGCTATTCGCAATAAAGTATAATACCCTATCGGCAAGTCTAATAATCCAATAAACAATAGCCCTGCACAGATTAATAAAAGTATTTTCATACAATTTAAAGTCTATTAATTTACCTACACAATTTTCCAATTCGATTTCTGATTTAATATTCAAAATCGCTATTTTCGATTTGCAATTTGATTAGATAGTTGAAAAATCAGACTTATACACTCATAATAAGATATATAAGTCAAATTAATCCCATAAAATATAATTTCTCTAAACTATAATAATTAATTAAAATCAACAATTATAATGCCCAAAAATCAAAAAAATTTATTTTTTAAATAAAAAATAAGTTGCATTAAGTACTAAACGATTCAAAATCAATACATTCCAATAGCGGCTAATCTTTTGCTTTACAAACACCATCATTTAAAAAGCTCTCTAAAATTTTACCTTCAAGTAAATTAGCTTTAAATCACAAATAAATAAGAATTCTAAAAATATTGCTAATCGGGGTAAATAACTTACGGGAAACCGTATTCTATTAAGTATTTACTTTTATACTTGGTAACGTTTTGGGGCTTGGCGAAGAGGCGGATTTCGAAGCACTAAACTTTCTGCCCACTGTCCTTAGACTTCAGCGCAGCGGTTTCTACGGATTATTCAATGATTGGAGTCTTCAGACTCATTAAACCCTTTTTCAATAATTATCGTCTTCCCACTCATTAAAACCCCGCTGCTTGAGGCTAACACTTTACAAAGCCCTTCTATTGTTTAGAAAATCAAGTTTTAAAATCGAGGGAGAATTATCGGGCATAAACATCAATTAATTTGAAAACCCCGTAGGGGCAGGTCGCGACCTGTCCGCTATTTATTAGAGCTAACAATTTATGCTGGTAAAATAGTTAGAATGACTGTTTATAATATATTAAAAGCGGTTTCCATAATAAGTTGTTCACTTCTTGAAATACCAATTTTATTGGCAACAAATTTCCATTGAGCAACAGCAATGTTTACCTCCATGCTTATTTGTATCATTTTCTCTTGATCCAATCTAAAATATTCACCTACACTCATTGCCAAATTAAGATCTAAGGCATTATTGTCCATGTCAATATTTAATGAAAGTCCATGTTTATCTATTGATGGATTTAAATCATAAGCAGGCGATAAAATCCAACCTTCATTAGTCAAAATGAAACCATGATTTCTTAGATGGTCATCTGTATTGGAAATTGCAATATTAAAAACTATTCTACGCCAAAGCTGATGTAAATTGGCTTCAATATTAACACCATAATTACTAATAAATTCGGCTATTTCTAAATAACTAGGCTGTTTATCTTTGATGCTTTCTTCGTTATTCCCAGTCATGGTCATGGCAGATGCGAAATGAATTCTTTTTCCTTGGTCTCTATCAAAACGTTTTGTGAAAAAGGTGTTGTACTTGCCACTAATTCGCTCTATCCTACAGGGTGCCATTTCTATACCCGCTTGTATCGCCAATTCATAAGCTAAGTATTCCCAGGCAGCTTTATCCGTAGTATCTGATTGGGAAGGGAATTTGGCTATCCAAAGACTTTTATCTATATCTAAAATATTAGCTTTCGGTCTTGCTCCACCTAAGGAAGAACCCGGTGCTATTAAAATGGAAAGCCATTTTCTAATTTCGTCATTGTCATTATCTTCCTCAATACATTCTGCGGCGTATTGCAGTTCTCTAATCGACGACCAAGGCGGAGTAGATGTAGTTTTATTCGAATCTAAAAAATCTCCGTTTGGATCTATTTTAAAACGCAATGCTCCCATTCGACTTTCATCATAAACACCTAAAAGAAAATCGATATCATAAAGTATTGCTGTTTTTATTTTTTTTTCGTTTGCTTCTTGGGTAGCTTTTCGTTTCATCAATGTTTTACCCCAAGTATCAGGCATACTATCTAAAAAAACTCCGAAATTTTCTTTTTGATTTGGGTATTGTGCACCCGCATAAAAACTTATGTCGGGGTCGAATAAAAATTTTAGACCACCTTTGAGCCAAATCTTATCATATTGGAAACTAAATGCCTTTTTACCCTTTGCTTGTTGGGCTGAAAGAATTCCAATAATCTGGGGTTCTTCCATACCTAACCAATCAGCATAAACGTAAATATCCGTTTTGTTTAGTGCCATAATTCTTAATTTAGAAGCTCAAGGTCTTGTAACCTTCTACCTAATTCATCATCAGCGGCTAACTTAAGGAAGTCTTCTTGTAATCCTAATACCCTCAACACATTAAAATAAGCACCCATGGCCACACCAGGATTACCCGACTCTATGAGGTATAAGGTTGACCGCGCAATATCTGCACGCTCAGCCACTTGTGTTGTTGTTAGCTTACGTCTTTTACGGGCCAATTTTATATTTTCTCCCATTTGTTCCAATAGAGAATTATACTTGGGAAAAATTGATTGCCTCCTACTATTCATAAAATTGATTGTTATTATAAACAAATATAATATTTATGATTTAAATAACAATCAATTTTTGTTTTACGATTTTGTTGAATTTTATCCCCGACCCCGTAGGGACAGGTCGCGACCTGTCCACTTTACGCGACCTGTCCACTTTGCGCGACCTCTTTACAAGCGCTAGCTGAGGCCTCTGTAACGTCTTAAAAAATTTTAAAATTTTTGATTTAATCCTGCAATGAGTTTACAGTTTTAAAGAAGGTCCCTCACCTGCGGAAAAGCTACACCTGCGGAAGGTCCCTCACCTGCGGAAGAGCAGGTTTCGGGATGACATTGCTTTAATTTGACATTGTATTTTTATGCGCCATGCACCTGTCATCCCGAACGTTTGAGGGAACTTATTTAAAGATGTTTTTTGTGTTAAACGAAGGTCCCTCACCTGCAGAAGAATAGGTTTCGGGATGACATTGCTTTTTAAACGTTAAAGAAAATTAGCAGGAGTTTAAAGAGTCCTAATATTTATATATACGTAGGAGATCGCTGCGCTAAACTCCAACGGACAGTGGTAGAGTGCTTATTTCAGTCGTTAAAGTTCTAGTGTCAATTTTAAGTGTCCGCCCAAACCTTGCTGAATTATTTTCATAAGCGTTGAAAGTCGTATGTCCGATGAGTTGTTTTCTATGCGTGAAATGTAAGATTTGTTTGTCCCACATTTGGTTGCAAGTTCCTCTTGTGTCATTCCAAGTTTTATCCTTGCTTCTTCAAGCAAAACACCAAGTCTAAAAGCTTCAAATTCTTGTTCCCATTGCTCACGTTTAGCTTGTCCTTTTTTACCGTACTTTTTGTCAAGTATTTGATCTAATGTTGTTATATTACTTTTGGTTTTCATTTTGATATTCCTCCATTATTTTAAGAGCTTTTTCTATTTCTTGTTTAGGTGTCTTTTGGGTTTTCTTTTGAAAAGCATTTCCCAGAACTACCAAATTTCCTTTGTCGAAGAATGAGAAGATACGATAAATGTTGCTTCCTACTTCAACTCGAATTTCATAAAGGCCTTTCGTGCCTTCCAAGTGCTTAAAATATTTTTCTGGAACTTGCCGAGTTACCCGAATTAGATTTAAGGTCCATTCAATTTTTGCTTGAACGTTATCAGACTGCTCCTCGTAGAAGTCGAGAAAATAATTTTTATAAGCTATTAATGCCTGTCGTAAGTCACAATACAAAGTTAACTATTTAGACAACATATTGAAAAATTATTTTTACCAGTTTATTGAAGTTATTTCGGTCATATTGCCATTAACTTATAAAGCTTCGCCACTTGGCGAAAAAGCGGATTTCGAAGCACAAAACTTTCAACCCAGTGCAAAAGTTGATACGAGGTACAATATTCTTGAAAATCATACAAATCTCAAGAATCACCGTTCAGACAATTTCAACAACAATTTATCACATCATATTCCTCATAACTGCCTGCATTTCAGTCTGATGCACATTATCTGCCTGCTCCAAAACCTTATTCATAGCAGTTAAAAGTAAATCCTCCAATTCTTCCGCATCGGCAGAAGCCAAAAATTGTGGGTCAATACTAACGCTCGTAATACGTTTATTTGCTGTTGAGCTAATCTTAATCTTGCCGCCTTCTACTTCTGCCACAACAGAAATATTATCTAAACGCTTTTTAATCTCTCCGGCCATTTGTTGAGCCTGCATTAATTTATCGAACATAATAAAATTTTAATCTTGCAAATTTAGGATACATAAATCATATCCGCTAAAGCTTTAAAATAAAGCTATTTAATCTTCCTCGTCAGACGCTTGTCCACTGCCACTATAAGCACTTCTTCTAACTACTGGCATACCTGCCGCATTAAAAAGTTCATCTAATTTCAGCAGACTACCATTGGTCAAATTGGTTAACAAAATTATAGTCACATCCTTATCTAACTGACGTAAATAGATATGTCGGAAACCATGCCACCAACCAGTATGATAAACAACTTTATGCTTAGCATCGGTAAAAGTCCGCCAGCCATAGCCATAATTAAAATGACCTTTTTGCATTTCATTATGTGGGGCATACATTGAATCTAGAGTTGAATCATCAACTAATCTGCCCTTCCGCATCGCTCTATCAAAAAGATAAAGATCATGAATGGTACTATAAATTCCTTTATCACCAACAGGGCCATCCAAAAAGTTTTGCGCCACCGAACGGCGCCAAGTACGATCGTGACCTACCACATCAACCGGTATTTTTTCATATTCGGCCTTCGAGTAAACCGCCGTTTGCTTCATCCCAAGGGGCTTAAATATATTTTCGGCCATAAAAACAGAATACCTTTGTCCGCTAACCTTTTCAATAATAGCCCCCAAAACCATATAATTCGAATTATTATAGTGGAATTTTCGGTCTGGCTTCATGTATGGATTGGGTTTGTGCTCCGCTATCTGCTTCATCACCTCCATATTGGTGATTCCCATGCGCTCATTTTTTTTCTGAGACTTCCATAAATCATCAATAAAATAAACATAATTCATCATACCCGATCGATGGGTGAGCAATAGCTTAACCGTAATTCCATCGTATGGGAAATCTGGGAAAAACTCTTTCACATCTTGGTCAAGTCTGAGCTTTCCACTTTCAACAAGCATCATTACAGCTGTAGAGGTAAAAGTCTTAGTGATGGAGGCTAATTCAAAAACAGAATTTATTTTTAAGCTATCGCGATGTAAATAATCTGCCCAGCCAATAGCCTTTTCATAAATAATTTTACCATCCTTGGCCACCAATACATTTCCATTAAAGCCAGATTTCTGATGTAATCTCATCATAATATCATCAATCTTTTTGTCGGCCTTCTTAGGATCATAAACCAAAGCAATACTATCTAATTGCTCATCTGTGAGGGTTCTCTCCTTTCGTTTTTTATCAGGTTCGGAACTGCAGCCTTGAATAAAAATAAAACAAGCTGAAACAAAAAGTAGGCGATGTAGGAAATTGTTCATTATAAATGTTCTTGGTAGAATAATGTGGAAAATTAAAAAATATTATGCGCAGCATCACAAAAGAGTTATAAACAATCTGAGCATTGTTATTTTTTATAGAAACATTGTAAAATCTGTAATTTTGACCCTAAGACTAGGTAAAAAAATCTAAATTTGCAGTTTAACAAATAATTCCATTACAATGACTTACAGATTAGAACACGATACGATGGGCGAAGTGAAAGTGCCCGCAGATAAATACTGGGGAGCACAAACCGAACGCTCAAGAAATAATTTCAAAATTGGTGCCGAAGCATCAATGCCAAAAGAAATAATTGAAGCTTTTGCTTACCTTAAAAAAGCTGCTGCATTTACAAATGCAGATAGCGGAATCTTATCAGTCGAAAAACGTGATCTTATCGCTCAAGTATGTGATGAAATTTTAGCAGGTAAACTTGCATCAGAATTTCCATTGGTAATCTGGCAAACAGGATCAGGTACTCAATCAAACATGAACGTAAATGAGGTTATCGCAAATCGTTCTCATGTTTTACAAGGAAATAAATTGGGTGAAGGAACAACCTTTATTCACCCAAATGATGATGTTAACAAATCTCAATCTTCTAATGATACTTATCCCACAGCAATGCACATTGCGGCATATAAAATGGTGATGGAAGTGACTATTCCCGGGGTTGAAAAACTTCGTGATGCACTCCAGGTAAAAGTGGAAAAATTTAAAGATGTAGTAAAAATTGGTCGTACTCACTTAATGGATGCTACTCCATTAACTTTAGGTCAGGAGTTTTCGGGTTATGTTTCACAGCTTAACCACGGACTAAAAGCATTGAGAAATACCCTTGACCATTTATCGGAGTTAGCATTAGGCGGGACTGCCGTAGGTACAGGAATTAATACCCCAAAAGGTTATGATGTTAAGGTGGCGGATTATATTGCTAAGTTTACCGGACTTCCATTCATAACTGCAGAAAATAAATTTGAAGCACTTGCTGCACATGATGCAATTGTGGAAAGCCATGGAGCACTCAAACAAATTGCTGTTTCTTTGATGAAAATCGGAAATGATATTAGATTATTAGCTTCTGGTCCGCGTTCTGGAATTGGAGAAATTCATATTCCTGATAATGAGCCCGGTTCTTCTATCATGCCTGGAAAAGTTAATCCTACCCAAAATGAAGCCATTACCATGGTTGCTGCACAAGTTATGGGAAATGATGTAACAATTAGCATAGGTGGTTCAAACGGTCATTATGAACTCAATGTATTTAAGCCAGTAATGGCTGCTAACTTTTTACAATCAGCACGTTTAATTGGAGATGCATGTGTTTCATTTACAGATAATTGTGTTTCAGGTATTGAGCCAAATTATGAGGGTATTAAAAAACACCTTGAAAACTCTTTAATGCTTGTTACGGCTTTAAATCCGCATATTGGCTATGAAAATGCAGCAAAAATTGCGAAAAAAGCATTGAAAGAAAATAAATCGCTCAGAGAAGCTGCCCTTGATTTGGGTTTACTTACAAACGAACAATTCGACCAGTGGGTACGTCCTGAAGATATGATTGGTGGTTTAAAATAATTCACTATGCCCTCCGGATTTATTTCGGAGGGCTTTTTAAAATATTAGCTATGGCAAAACACGCTTATTGGTTTTTATTCGTATTAAGCGTCCTTGCTTTTACATCTTGTAAATTTAATCCCAACCTTCAAGGAAAGGGAAATGATAGTATTCAGGGTGTTTGGGAAGAAGATTCTGTTGATTACCAAGATCAAAAATTGCAATATTCGAAACATAAATTTCGATTTACCTGCGATTCGGTTTATGTAACTATCGAAACCTTTGCCAAGGTCAATATGTACCCAGATTCATGCTTCAACAATGGTAAATGGACCGAATATGCAAAAGGAACTTATTTAACCAAAGAGGATACACTGATGCTAACAGCTACTTTCACAAAGCCGAATTTTAAACAAAAAATTTCAGGTTGCTATCGTATCGGACAATATCTTCCTGCTTTTGTTATCAGAAAAACAAGTAAGGATAGCTTATATTTGGAGAGTATTCAACAGCATCTACAATTAAAATTAGCATTAAAAGAAAGAACAACTTGCGTTCAAAAACCCCTAAACTAATTGATTATGAAATTCTGGTCCCTAAAAAAACTATTTTTTGCAGCCATTTTACTCAATATTCCCTTTCAAAGTATGGCATGGGGTATGCTTGGTCATCGTGTTGTTGCACATGTTGCCGAGAGCTATTTAACTAAAAAGGCTAGTCGCGAAGTAAAAAACATCCTTGGCAACGAGAGCCTGGCTATGGCTAGTAATTGGGCTGATTTTATAAAATCTGAACCAGCATACGATTATTTAGGAAATTGGCATTATATCAATTTACCAGCAGGGATGAGCACCGAACAGCTCCAAAATCACCTTCAAAATGATACTACAACCAATGCATACACTCGAATTAATTTTTTGAGTTCAGAGCTTAAAAACAAAGCCCTAGAACAAGAAAAAAAGGCGATGTACCTTAAAATCTTAATTCATTTAGTGGGAGATATTCATCAACCAATGCATACTGGGCGTTTTGAAGACTTAGGTGGCAATAAAGTGCAGCTTAAATGGTTTGGTCAAAACACAAATCTTCACCGTGTTTGGGATAGTGATTTAATTGACTATCAAAACCTTAGCTATACAGAATACGCTCAATCAATCAATTTCCTTGATAAAAATAGATTGCATTCTCTTCAGCAAGAAGCTGCATCACAATGGGTTATCGATTCTTATAAAATTAGTGAGAAATTATACTCTGGAGTAAAAACAGATGATAAATTGAGCTATAGATACATTTATGATCATATCGATATCGCCAATCAACAAATGTTAAAAGGTGGGGTACATTTAGCTGCACTTTTAAATGATATTTTTAAAAATTAATAAAGTAACCGCTAAAATCTATGAAGATCTTAATGGTTTGTTTAGGTAATATCTGTCGCTCGCCACTAGCTCACGGTGTTTTAGAACACATGGTAAAAGAAAGAAAGCTAAACTGGGAGATTGATTCGGCTGGCACTGGTAACTGGCATATTGGTGAGCAACCCGACAGACGATCGATTGCTGTCGCTAAAAAATATGGCGTGGATATTAGCAATCAATCTTGCAGACAGTTTCAAACTGATGATTTTGAAAATTTTGACCATATTTTAGTAATGGATCAAAATAATCTTTCGGATGTAATTTCTTTAGCACAAAGGGATGCTGACTTTGGGAAAGTTAGGCTTTTTCTCAAAAATGGCATCGTTCCAGATCCATATCATGACGACAAGCAATTTGATCCGGTGTATCACATGATCGAAAAGCGTTGTTTAGAACTTATTGAGGAGCTCGACACAAATCGTTAAGCTTCTACTCTTTTTGTACATTTGACACATGGCAATTATTAAACCATCAATTCCTAAGGGAACCCGTGATTTTTCTGCAAGCGAAATGGTAAAACGGAACCATATTTTTAATACGATCAGTTCAGTATTTAAAAAATATGGCTACCAAGAGATTCAAACTCCAACAATGGAAAATCTGAACACCCTAACCGGAAAATATGGCGATGAAGGTGATAAGTTAATTTTCAAGGTTTTAAATTCTGGAGATTACCTATCCAACATCCCATCCGAAAAATTAGAAAGTCGAAACTCTCAAGCACTTATCTCAGAAATAAGTGAAAAAGCACTTCGATACGACCTTACCGTTCCTTTTGCACGCTATGTGGTGATGCATAGAAATGATATTTCTTTCCCTTTTAAAAGATTTCAAATTCAACCGGTATGGCGTGCCGACCGACCACAAAAAGGAAGATACCGCGAATTTTATCAATGTGATGCAGATGTTGTTGGATCAGAAAGTTTAATTAATGAGGCTGAATTTGTTTTAATTTATCATGAAGCTTTAAGCAAACTCGGACTCAAAGATTTTACCATTAAAATCAATAATCGCAAGATTTTATCTGGCATAGCTGAAATTATTGGTAAGCCGCAACTCATTGTAGATATGACTGTTGCCATTGATAAACTAGATAAAATTGGTTTAGATGGCGTAATTAAAGAATTGATAGAACGTGGTTTTACGGAACAAGATATTGAAAAACTAAAGCCAATTATCTTGCTCAATGGTTCAAATGAAGAAAAACTAAAGAGTCTGAAGGAGGTACTTTCTTCTTCTCAAACTGGACTAAAGGGAATTGCTGAAATAGAAAGTATTTTTAATTATTTAGAAGTGCTAACAAGTGAGACTAAAACTTCAGTAAAACAAAATCTTGAATTAGATATTACATTAGCTAGAGGCTTAAACTATTATACCGGTGCAATTTTTGAAGTTAAAACTAATGAGGTTGCTATGGGTAGCATCGGTGGCGGTGGTCGCTATGACGATTTAACTGGTATGTTTGGCCTAAGCGACTTAACAGGTGTGGGGATATCATTTGGTGCCGACCGCATCTATGATGTGTTAGAAGAGCTAAAACTATTCCCAGAGAGCACTTCTGAAAGTACCAAGGTGTTAATTAGTAATTTCGATGAACAAGCTGAAATTTTTGCATTGCCTTTACTTCAAAAACTAAGAGCAGAAGGAATTAGCGCTGAGATTTATCCTTCATCTACAAAGCTCAAAAAGCAAATGACTTATGCAGATGATAAAAAAATTCCTTTCGTAATTCTAATTGGAAGCGATGAAATGGAAAGCGGGTTATTAACATTAAAAAATATGAAGAGCGGTGAGCAGCAAATGCTTTCATCGAATCAAATAGTAGAATTATTACTAAATAAATAAGCTCAGTAAAATACATCACCAATTTATACGCTTAAACAATTATTGTTTAAACAGCATAAATTTTCTATTATTTGTTAATAATAATAAATCCTGCTATCAAATTGGTCACCATATCCAAGCAAAATCCTTTTGTTGAATATTCATAATATTGTCATTAAATTTCTAGAACAATCTGTTTGAGCTTTTTAATCTGTAATTTTATTATACACCTTATTGTAAATCAGTTGTTTGTGTTTTAAAAACAATAATTGTATCGCAATGGTTATACAATTAAAAAACATAGAAATCGATTTGATTAATTGTTTTGATTAATTAATTTTAAAGAAACATTATATAATCACTTATTAATTAAATTTATGGAACGTAAAGATTTTCTTGCCGCACTTGGATTAGGAGCTGGCTCATTAATAGTATCTTCATGCTTAGGGGCATGTGGTAAAGGCGATTCAGCAACACCATCAACCTCAACAGGTGGCACTAATACCAAAGTTGATTTCACAATCAATGTAGGTACGAATGCAGACATCAATTCAAAAGGTTGGACAATTCAAAACAATATAATTATTGCTAAAAATGGTTCAAATTATATTGCACTTTCAAGTGCATGTACACACCAAAATAATCCATTAACGTACGATTCTGCAAATAATACATTTCCCTGCTCACTTACAGGTCCATCACATGGTTCAGTGTTTGATGCAAACGGAAATAGAACTCAGGGTCCAGCCAACTCTAATTTAAAAAAATATAATACCTCATTAAGCGGTACTACATTACGCGTATTTGAAGCTTAATAATCAGATATAATGAAAAGAATATATTTGATATTATTACTCCTAATTCCACAGGCACTAAAAGCACAAGATGAGCTGATGGATTTGCTTTCCGATAGCACAGAAGTGAGTTATAAGAGTGGAACATTCAAAGCTAATAGAATTATAAACGGACATTCAGTTGAAACCGTTGGTAAAAAAAATCTAGACTTTGTAATTTCACATCGCTTTGATAGGCTCAATAGAGGTTTTGATGAGTTTTTTGGCTTAGATGCGGCAACTATAAGATTAGGTCTTGAATATGGGATCAATGATCGATTAATGGTAGGAATGGGTAGAAGCTCTTATCAGAAAGTATATGACTATTTTGGTAAATACAAATTACTTCGCCAAACATCCAATAGTGAAAAAATACCGCTTTCATTAACCTTAGTATCTGGCTATGCCATAAGAACGCAAAAAACTAATCCGAGTCTCTCATCATTCGATCGAAGCAGTTACTTCGGGCAATTTTTATTAGCAAGGAAGTTTGACGCTGGATTTTCTCTACAAGTATCGCCAACGCTAATTCATAGAAATCGTCCGGATACTTTTAATGATTCCGAAACAGTGTTTTCAACAGGTTTTGCTGGTATGTATAAAATATCTAAAAGAGCTTCAATAAATGGTGAGTATAATTATGTTTTACCGAACCAGATTGATGACAGTTATACCAATAACTTCTCTTTTAGCCTAGATTTAGAAACGGGAGGACATGTTTTTCAATTATTGTTTACCAATTCTTTTGGGATGACAGAAAGACAATTCATCACAGAAACGAATGGAGGCTGGGGTAAGGGAGATATACATTTTGGATTTAATATCTCAAGGACTTTCTCGTTCGAAAAGAAAAACAAAAACAAATGGTAAAAAAACTATTTATAATAGCGTTTTTCTGTTTTGGGGGCAGTATTTTACCTGTTGAAGCTCAATTATATACTGCCAAGAATAGTGAGGTCGACTTCTTTTCAAAAACACCAATAGAGGATATTAAAGCTTTAAATACAAAATCTAGCTCTATTATTAATACAGCTAATGGCGAAATTGTAGTGAAAATACCTGTCGACCAATTTCAATTTAGTAATAAATTGATGCAACAACATTTTAACGAAAATTACCTTGAAAGTGAAAAATATCCATATGCTACTTTCAAGGGAAAAATAAATGAAGTGATAAATTTTACTAAAACTGGTGTATATGAAGTTAGCGCAAGCGGAATTTTAAATATTCATGGTGTGAATCAGGAAAGAACAATAAAAGGGAGCTTAACTGTTGGCGATGGAATAATAAACCTAAACTCTAAGTTTGATGTTTTATTAATTGACCACAAAATCGATATACCAAAACTTGTGTTTAAGAAAATAGCTGAAAAAATAGCTGTATCTGCACGAGTAACATATATTTTGAGTAAAAAATAAACACATTCCTTATTTATAAAAAAAGCCCTTAAAAGGGCTTTTTTATGCAATTTAGCTAAGTAATTCTATTTAAATACGAAAGGTAAGTACAAACCAACTGAAATGTTTCTTCCTTGATTATAATATCCATTTGTTGGATCAGCTTCATCTAAACGACCAGGTTTAAACCTACTTAAATGGTCATAATAGGCCTTATCAAATAGGTTATTTGCTGAAACATTTAATCTTAATGGCTGGTTTTTAAGCATGAAGGTTGTCCCCATTGCCAAATTAACCAATGTATAACCAGCTGTTGATGTTTCAAAAACGTCAACTTTATTTTGCTTAAACACATTATCAAGAGCAAGAGAAAAATAAGTGTTTTTCAAGCCTTTTTTAAATTCTGGTTCAAGTCGAATTTCATTTCTTAATACAGCTGCTGGGATAAATGGAAGTGCCTTATTTGTGGCACGATTTACTCCTTTAGTATATGAAAAACTGTTTTCAAAGTGAATTAACTCAGCAGGGTGAAGTGTAAATCCGAGTTCAAGTCCCGAAAGATTTGCATTATCTTGAACAAATCTATAAACAGGAAACGTTTCGGTATCAACCACAATTGTTTCATTGCTCAATTGACGATTGTAGATATAATTATTAATATGATTATTAAATGCACCTACACTAGCACTTACCACATTATTGTTAAACTCAAATGCAAAATCACCATAATAGCTATTTTCAGGCTTTAAGTTATTGTTTCCAATCTCATACCTAAATGTGCCTTCATGTACCCCATCAGAGCTTAGTTCAGCTATATTTGGCGAACGGAAAGCAGAGCCAAGATTAGCTTTAAAATTAAACTGCTCCGTAAACTCCTTTGTAAAACCTAAAGCTCCACTGAGGTTTGAAAAATTATTGGTGAAATTATTGAATTTAGGATTACCGTCTTCCTCCATCTGTTCTGCTGTGATGCTGCGATAATCAAAACGTGCACCTACATTAAATGTGCTGCTGTTCCAAGATTTTTTAGCATAAGCAAAAAGACCTAATTCATTAGAGCTATAATCAGGAATTAATAATTCTTCGGCTCTGTTTTTATTATCTTGTAAACTACCAGATAATCCAATAACAGGCTCCCAACCATTATTCTCATTAAAATAGTATTTGAAATCGGAGCTATAAGTCTTTAAATCAAAAAATAAAGATGGGTTAATACGATCATCTTCCAACTCTCTTCTCTGATTGTTCTGATAAGCTATGGTAGTTCTTAATCTTCCACTGTTGAACAAAAGGTGACTATTTAAAGCAACTTTATAATGTCGAATATCTTGAAAAGGCAAGAATAAAGTACGATCTTTTAGCTGTTTATCAGTCAAAATTTCACCATTTTCATCTTCAAATTGACCATCATCATTTCTTGAAAAATCTGGCAGACCGATATTGTTTTTAAAACTTGAAAGATTTAAATGCGCATAACCCCACTTTTTGTTAAGTCCCAGCTGACCACTAAAATTTCTTTCATTAAATCCGGTATTAGCAATTCTGCCACCAGGTGCATTATAACTATAAGCACTTTTTACAGATCCTCGAGCGCGCCAAACAAATCCATTACTATTTCCTTGAAGCATTACAGAACTACCACTTAGTCCGTTATTAGATTGATAAGAACTCAATACCTCTCCCTTAATCTGACCTTCGGGCGATGGCAATGCATCAACCACATTGATCACACCTCCAAGAGCATCAGATCCATACAATAAACTAGCTGCACCACGCAATATTTCTACACGTTCGGCACTGTATTGATCCACTTCCATTCCATGCTCATCTCCCCACTGTTGTCCTTCTTGCTTCGCTCCATCAACCAATGTTACTACACGGTTATAGCTCAATCCACGAATTACTGGCTTTGAAATACCTGCCCCAGTAGTAACCTGAGAAACACCAGGAACCTTAGCAATTGCATCAATTAGGTTTCCAGAAGGACGGTTTATTAATTGATCTTTATTTACTGCCGAAACCGATGTGCTATTTTTTCGATTATCAGAACTAAACGCCGTTCCCGTTATTACCACCTCTTTAGTTTCAATAATACTAGGATACAACTCAAAAACAAGTGGCATTCTTGAAGAAAAATCAATGGTCTCAATAAGAGTTTTATAGCCAATATATCTAATTTCGACAAGGAATTTTCCCTTTTCAGGAATATTGTTAAATTGAAACTTTCCATTACTATTGCTAACAACAGAGATTTTTAAATCCGGAATAGTAATAAGTGCGCCCGGTAAAGATTCTTTTGATTGGCCATCGATAACCTTACCTTCAAGCGATACTAATCTAGCACTTGCGCTAGAAACTGATAAAAATAATAGTAGATATAGAATAATAGATTTCATTTCTATGATTTAAGATTAATTAAAAAATAAATTAAATAAAAGCATCACAAGAATTGTGATAGCTCAAAAAAAGAAAAAGAAAAATTTATTCTGAAGGGGGACCTCTTAAACTAGTGAGGAGTAATTCTACAACATATCCTGTAACCTCATTGTTGAGAAATACAGACATAATAGGCGAAAGCCTAATTTTTTCAATGAAAGATGATTTGGTAAATGTTTTATCAAAATGAACTGCACAAACCCAGCAATAATCGGTCTGGTTATGAACATTTACATCTTGCTTAGTACTAGAATTGATCTTCTCGGCACTAGAAACTGGTGGGATTGGAGCGTGATTATGAAAAACATCTAAAGGCAGAAAAACAGCCGAAAAGGCCATCAGTAGAAATACTGATAGATAAAGGCTTAATGATTTTCTAATTCTTTTCATAAATATCTAATTACAAAATTAGACAAAAGCCTTCGCATTACCTAATACATGAAATTTGAGATTGTAACAATTTAATGTTTTATTAAATATCTGAAAATAAGCTATGTAAGAATTGAATGCATCAATATCTACTTTGATTCCAAAATTTCAATTTGAGTTAATACCTCGATTTCTTTAATTGGAAAATCCGCTCCATTTCTAATCGTTTGAACAACAGCTTCAAAAAGATCCATGTATTTACCTTTAATTGAAGGCACCAAGTCAACAGTTTTAACTCCCTGATCAGTCATTAAAGTTAAACGACCCTCCTTACCAGCTTCCTCCTCGCCAAAACCAATATCACCTGGTTTCATTCCTGCAATAAGCTGATCTTCCTGCCTATCGCAAAAAGCCTTAACAAATGAGCCTTTTGTACCATGTATAATTATTCCAGGCTGCGGATCAGCCACCAATAAACTAGTCGTAATAAATACATTAACTTGTTTAGGATAGCTTAAGTGAATATGCCCATAATCATCAACAAGCGAGTTTTTACGATAAACGCCAGTAACCTTTCTAAAACTACTTGGCTGCCCAAAAATGCAAATCGTTTGGTCTAATAAATGAGCAGCAAGGTCATAAACAATTCCCGCAGCAGGTAATGGGGTTTCTTTGAAAACTTTAGGTCCGATTTGTGCTCGATAACGATCATAACGCAAATGTACCTCAATAATATCCCCCAAAATTCCACTATTTATGGTATCTCTTGTAACCGCAAAATCACTTGAAAAACGTCTATTCTGATAAACCATAACCTTTCGGCCAAGCTTTCTACCCAAATCAAATATCTCTTGAGCCTCCTTAACAGTTGGAGCAAAAGGCTTTTCAACCAAAATATCCTTACCCGCCAATAAAGCCTTTTTTGAATAATCTACATGGGTATTGCTTGGCGTATTAACTATTACCAATTCAATTTCTGGATCATTTAGAATTTCTTCAAGCTTATCGTAGCTTTTTATTGCTGGATAATCGGCATTAACTTTTTTGGTATTATGCTCTAAAACACCTTTGAAGTCAAATCCGGGATGTGCATGTACAAATGGGGCGTGAAATAACTTACCCGACATGCCATAGGCTAAAAGGGCGGTAACTATTGGTTTTTGCATAAACAAATATAATATTTGAAAGCAATTTCATGGCTTGATTTTAATTGTTCTATCCTGATTTTTCTTAAAAATTTAACGCATAAGATTTAAAAAGAGCATTCATCCTTGATTTATCAATATCTAGTGGTTTAAAAACAAATCATTCCTCTAAATCGCTAATTTTTACTGACTTTTGCATCATGACACCAGCAGAAATAAATAAAAAATGGAAAGAACTTCAGGAAAGAATCGCTAAAGATTTTGATTCAGAACTTCCCGACATGAAAGTGATGCTTTTTTTAATTGGTGTTCAGGAACTCGGAAAAGGGCCTTTAAAGTTTAGTAAACGCCAAAAAGAAGAATTAATGCATATCGCGAATTGCAGAATTTTTAGTGAATTGGGCTTTTATGAGCTTGAAGGCATCGATCAGGACGGTTGGCCGCATTGGAAAATAGTGAAAAAGATTCCAGCCTATACTCTTTTAGAACAAGAGATGATTATGCGATCTTTAATAATAAGCTATTTTGAAAATCTATAAATAATTTAAACAATGAAAAAATACCTATTAATAATTCTATTTCTTTCTGTTAGCACTGCTTTCGCAAAACCTAAACATCATTTTGTACGAATTAAAACCAATAAGGGTGAATGCATTATTATGCTTTACAATCAAACCCCAAAGCACCGTGATAACTTTTTAAAACTTACAAAAGAAGGCTTTTATAATGGTACTTTATTTCATAGAGTTATTCAAGAGTTTATGATTCAAGGTGGCGACCCAAATTCTAAAACCGCAAGTCCTGGTCAGGCATTGGGTTCTGGCGATTTAGGCTACCGCGTACCAGCCGAATTTAGAGATAGTTTATTTCATAAAAAGGGAGTATTGGCTTCTGCAAATGATGGTAATCCAGAAAAAGCATCTAGCGCAAGCCAGTTTTATATTGTTCAGGGTAAAAAGTGGACAGACGATAGCCTTGACGAACTCAGAAAAAAAAGAATGAATAACCGGGTAATTCCTGAATCACATCGCAAGGTTTATAAAGAAATTGGAGGCAGTCCTCACCTCGATCAAGGCTATACCGTTTATGGTGAAGTTGTAATGGGACTAGAAATGGTTGATCTTATTGCTGCTGTGCAAAAATCTGCTACTAATAGACCCTTAGAGGATATAAAAATGGAGGTCAGCATCCTTAAAAATAAAGAGGCTAAGAAAATTGAGAAAAAACTAGGCTTAAAAAATAATACTCTTTAGAATCTATGAAAATAATCTCTTATAATGTAAACGGCATCCGAGCGGCGCTCAGCAAAAATTGGTTAGACTGGTTAAAAGCGGCCAACCCAGATGTGATTTGTTTACAAGAAATAAAAGCAACACCCGATCAAATTACTGACTTGGTTTTACTTGAGCAATTAGGCTATGAACACTATTGGAATCCTGCCGAGAAAAAAGGTTATAGTGGGACAGCTATTTTTACCAAAATTAAACCTAAACATGTAGAGTACACATCAGGAATGGATGATTATGACCGTGAAGGACGAATTATTCGAGCTGATTTTGATGGAGTATCCGTAATGAGTACCTATTTTCCTTCTGGATCAAGTGGTGATGAGCGTCAAGCATTTAAATATCGCTTTTTAGACGATTTTCAAGAATATGCCGATAAATTAAAGCTTGAATTCCCCAATCTGGTAATCTCTGGTGATTATAATATTTGTCATAGGCCGATTGATATCCATAATCCGAAATCGAATGCTAATTCGTCTGGCTTCTTGCCTGAAGAAAGAGAATGGATGGAAAATTTCATAAAAAGTGGTTATATCGATTCCTTTAGACATTTTAATGCCGAACCACATAATTATACTTGGTGGAGCTACCGCGCAGGTGCACGAAATAAAAACTTAGGCTGGAGAATCGATTATAATATGGTGTCGGAGGGACTTCAAAATAAGCTAAAGCGGGCAGCAATTTTACCTGAAGCTAAACATTCTGATCATTGCCCAATATTGTTGGAGTTAGATTTATAATTAAAAACGCCAAATTTTATCCGGACAAATACAGAGGTCGAGTTTGGTATCAAACTCATTTAAATCGCTGATTTGATTTACGGGTTCAAAAAATGAAATTCCTGCTTTTTGAACATCTGAGCGACATTTACTTAAAAATCGATCATAAAAGCCCTTTCCATAACCGGCACGGTTCCCCTGCTTATCAAATGCTAGTAAGGGGACAAAAACTAAATCAATCTGATCATTTGCTAGTATTCTGCCATGAATTGGCTCCGGAATATCAAATTTATTTCGGACTAAAACCGTGTGATCATGATCATAAAGAACATTTTCCATTTCAAAGGTTTCGAAATTTGTTCTTGGGATAACTATCTGTAATTGAGGGTAATTGTGTTTAAAATAATTAAGAATAGAGAAGGTATCAATTTCTTGATGCTTCTTGATAGGCAAAAAAATATGAACCACCTTGTATTTAGACCAATCAAATGATTTTATTTGATCCAATAAATTATCCATCAAGATCCAATACTGAGACCTTGATAAGCCCTGTCTCTTTTCTAGAAATTGTTTTCGCAAAGAAGCTTTATCCACGATTCTAATTTATGAAACTATATTAAAAATAATCGAGGAAATTATGATTTAAAAGAGATAATATCCTGAATTAAAAAAGCTTATAAAAAACAAACGGCCTTTCCAATTCTGAAAAGGCCGTCATATTAAAAAAAACAAAACTATTTTACTCTTTCAATATAGTCGCCAGTACGCGTATCTACTCTTACCTTATCTCCTTGATTAACAAATAAAGGAACACGGATTTCAATACCTGTTTCAACAGTTGCATTTTTCAATGCATTGGTAGAGGTATCACCCTTAACAGCAGGCTCGGTATATGTGATTTCTAATTCAACACTTGCAGGTGCTTGTGCCATAATTGGCTCATCACTTTCAAAAGAAACAATAACATTCATTCCTTCTTTCAAAAATCTAGCGGCAGATCCGAAAAGAGTTTTTTCAACGCTAAATTGCTCGAATGAAGTATTATCCATGATCACAAAATAATCACCCTCTTCATAAAGATATTGGTAATCACTTGTCTCTACACGACAAATCTCTACTTGCTCATCAGTCCCCATTCTAGCCTCTACAATTTTTCCGCTACGAATATTACGCAATTTACCAATGTAAAATGCACCCCCTTTACCGGGTGTACGGTGAATAATTTCATCAACAGTCACTAATTCGCCGTTGTAACGTAAAATGTTTCCTGATTTAATTTCTGACGCTTTTGCCATGATTTATTGAATTATTTCGAGGTGCAAAGATACAGGCATTTTGTTAAATTTCCAAAGGAAAACGCTTGATGTTATGGAGTTTAGGTGCTAGATAGGCTATTTATAATCGGCAAGATTTATCTTATGCCGACAAAAACTGTATTCTTGCTCTTGATTGGAGCAAATAATTACCAAACGATCTGCACATTGACTTGATGCTAGTTGCAGGTACCATTCTAGCCCTTGTTGATCTAAATTGGAGCTCGGTTCATCTAGCAATAATAATTCTGTATCTGAACAAAAGGCTAAGGCTAATTTTACTCTTTGCTTCATGCCCGAGGAAAAATGTTTAAGAGCCTTAAATTCTGAATTTTTTAAACCAAGTAAGTTTATCAGACTTCGCTTATCAAATCCTTCTCGGTATTTCTTGAAGCGAAAGTGGAAATCAATGATTTCTGATAGAGTAAATTCTTCTATTAATTCTAAATAAGGGGCCGCCATGCTTTGATGGATAAAAACCTGATCCTGATCAAGTAATGTATCTCCCTGAAAATACTTTATGGTACCTTCAGAATTAGTAAGACTCCCAGATATAAGCTGCAATAATGTTGATTTTCCGGCACCATTGGCACCTAAAATGGCATAGGTTTGACCACTTATAAACTCATAATTCACATCCCTAAAAATCCATTCGCGATTAAATC
This sequence comes from Daejeonella sp., assembly GCF_017495225.1. Classification (GTDB taxonomy): domain Bacteria; phylum Bacteroidota; class Bacteroidia; order Sphingobacteriales; family Sphingobacteriaceae; genus Daejeonella. The sequence continues at coordinate 56,491 of NZ_JAFEIG010000004.1, forward strand.
GTCTACCGATATGCTCTAAGCTGATTTTCATATGGAATGTAAATCCAAGGGTTTATTTTTAAGAATTACCAAAACCCTTCATAACACCTCTATTTGAATTACGGATAAAATCAAGGATTTCATCACGTATTTCAGTAGGTTCACGCTCGGTCTCAATAATATCTAATGCCTTACTAACATTAAATTTCTTTAAGAAAATGGTACGGTAAATATCTTGAATTTCATTAATCTGGTCAGAAGTAAATCCTCTACGACGTAATCCCACAGAATTAATTCCAACATAAGACAATGGTTCACGTCCAGCCTTAGTATAAGGTGGAACATCCTTGCGGACTAATGAACCACCCGAAATTATAGAGTGAGCCCCAATAGATACAAATTGATGAACTGCCGAAGCCCCACCAATAAAAGCAAAATCTTGAACCTCAATGTGTCCGGCTAACTGAACCGAATTAGCAATAATTACATTATTACCAATAACACAATCATGCGCCACGTGCACATAAGCCATTAACAAGCAGTTACTTCCAATAGTGGTAGTGTTTTTGTCAAGCGCCGTTCCACGGTTTAAAGTCACGCATTCGCGGATAATGGTATTATCACCGACAGTAACCGTTGATGGTTCGCCTTTATATTTTAAATCTTGTGGTGGAGCCGAAACAACCGCACCAGGAAAAATGCGGCAATTCTTGCCAATTCGGGCACCGTCCATAATTGTAACATTGGATCCAATCCAAGTACCTTCACCAATTACAACGTCCTTGTAAATGGTAACAAATGGTTCAATAACTACAGTATCGGCTATTTTAGCCTGAGGATGTATATATGCTAAGGGTTGAATCATACGCTTTCTTCGGTTTCTTTTACTCTGATTATTTGGGCCATCATCTCTGCTTCAACCACAACTTTATCTCCAACCATTCCCACTCCTCTCATCTGGCAAATACCTCTACGAATAGGTTCCATTAGGTCGCAACGGAAAACTATCGTATCGCCAGGTAAAACTTGAGCACGGAATCTAACCTTATCAATCTTTAAAAAGTAGGTGAGATAATTTTGTGGATCAGGAACAGTACTTAAGACCAATATTCCGCCGGTTTGTGCCATAGCTTCAATCTGGATTACTCCAGGTAAAACAGGCGCGCCAGGGAAATGACCTTTAAAGAACTCTTCGTTCATGGTGACATTTTTGACCCCAACAACATGCGATTTTGAAAGTTCAAGGATTTTATCAATGAACAAAAATGGTTGTCTGTGAGGCAAAATATTCATGATCTGAACTACATCATATAGAGGTGTAGCGTTTGGATCATAAACCTGAATGTTTTTTTTGGATTTTTCTTTCTTAATCTGCGCCTTAATTTTCTTTGCAAAGGCTACATTGGCGGCATGACCTGGTCTGGCAGCCATAATATGACCCTTCAAAGGCACACCCACAAGGGCTAAATCGCCAATCATATCAAGCAGCTTATGACGGGCTGGCTCATTTTGATGACGAAGTTCAATATTATTTAATATTCCTTCTCTAGCAACATCAATATCATCGCGGTTAAATAGTTTAGCCAGATTCTTCAACTCATCTTTACTAACCTGTTTATCAACAACTACTATCGCATTGTTTAAGTCACCACCCTTAATCAAATCATGCTTTAATAACATCTCCAATTCATGAAGAAAACAAAAGGTACGGCATGAAGCAATTTCCTTTTTAAATTCTGAAAGTGTGGTTATAGCAGCATGCTGACTTCCCAAAACTGGCGAATTATAGTCGATCATGCAGGTAAATCGATAATCATCCAAAGGCATTGCTACCATCTCAACCTTACGATCAGGCTCAGAATAGTGTATATTGGAAGGGATACTATAGTATTCACGATATGCTTCCTGATCCACAAATCCAGCTGTTTCAAGAGCTTCAACAAACATAATTGAACTACCATCCATGATTGGGATTTCTGGTCCGTCAAGCTCAATCATTATATTATCTACTTCTGTACCTACTAGACTAGCCAATACATGCTCCACTGTATGAACACTTGCACCGTTTTGAGTGATTGTTGTTCCTCTTGAAGTGTCTGTAACATTATCTACATCCGCATCAACAATGGGTGAACCGGGAAGATCGATACGCTTAAATTTATATCCATGATTCTCTGGAGCTGGTTTAAAGGTCATCGTAGCCGATTTTCCGGTATGTAAACCAACGCCATTTACAGATATTTCAGATTTAATTGTTCTTTGTTTTACATTCATAGTATTGATTTGTTCAGGTTGAAACTGATCATAACAAACGATTTTTTATAATGTTTTCGAGTTCTTCGATTCTTTTTTCCAAATCAGGTAATCGTCTGGTTACCACTTGTACTTTTAAAGATTCACGCAAAGGGCTCAAAGGAAAACCATTCCAACTTTGATTTTCTTCCTTTATGGTATTGTTCACCGCCGATTTTGCACCAATATTACTACCATTAGCTATACTAATATGGCCCACAATTCCAACCTGCCCACCAATAATACAGTTTTCCCCAATCTTTGTACTACCGGATATTCCTGTTTGTGCAGCAATTACGGTATTTGCTCCAATTTCAACATTATGAGCAATTTGTATTAAGTTATCTAGTTTAACACCTTTTCGGATAATTGTAGATCCCATTGTAGCTCTATCAATGGTAGTATTTGATCCAATTTCAACATTGTCTTCAATTACAACATTTCCAATTTGGCTTACTTTTTTGTAAGCACCCTCTGGTCCTTTTACAAAGCCGAATCCATCGCCACCAATAATGGCACCAGAATGAATAATGACATTATCGCCAATAGTGCAATTAAAATATACCTTCACTCCGGCATATAGGGTAACATTTTTACCTATTACTACATTATCTGCTAAATAGGTACTCGGATAGATTTTACTTCCATCACCAATGGTAACATTAGGACCGATATAGGCTAAAGCTCCAACAAAAACATCCTTGCCAATCTTTGCAGTTGGATGAATGAAACTCGGAGTCTCAATACCACTTTTCTTTGATTTTATTAGCTCATCATACTTTTCTAAAAGCACCGAAAATGCACTGTAGGCATTATTAACCTTAATTAAGGTAGCTTTTATGGGCTGAGTAGGTGAAAAATCATTATTTACAATAATCACAGAAGCACCCGAAGTGTAAACATACTGTTCATATTTTGAGTTTGCTAAGAAGGATAAAGAACCTTCACCCGCCTCTTCAATCTTTGAAAGTTGATTCACTGTCACCTCAGGATTCCCTTCTACGGTTCCCTCAAGTAATATTCCAATCTGATGTGCAGTTAATCGCATGCTGCAAATTTATGTGTTATTAGTTAACGAACAAATTTTGAGTTTAATTGCTTGTCTATTATTTGACATTTTTCAACTCCTTTACATAACATAGTATGTATTTTTGAACTGTTTTGGCCAAAGCCTCTAAGTTCGAATAATCTGAAGCACCGGCTATATCTTGAATAGAACCATCTTTCATCAATATTTTAACACTTCCATCTCCCACACTATATGCCTTGTTTTTTATGGTATCAGTAAATACGAAATATGAGGTATCATCGTCAGAAATTTCATACTCATCAGTTACTTTGTCGGCCAAATTATTAATTCTCTCAATCGATGGAGGCTCATTACTTATCTCAACCTGATATAAATTTCTATCAATTAGGTGCGTACAAAGCGTTGATAGAATTAGATCTTCATCATTTACCCAAACCTTAATTGAGGTAAATATGTCATTATCGTCAAGTTTTGTAAAGCGCTCAATGTTTAGGGGATTATTTTTAAAATCCTCCATGCTAATCGAATTCTTCAAGAAATATGAAAAACAAGGACTTGCAAAAAGGTTTCTGCCCTCATGGCTTAACTCTTTTGCTCTTTCCAGTATTTTAACAAGCATTTGCTCAGCAGCAATAACCGTTTTATGCAAATAAACTTGCCAGTACATTAAGCGGCGAGCAATTAAGAATTTCTCAATCGAGTAAATACCTTTTTCTTCTACAACTAACTGATCATCAACTACATCAAGCATTTTAATAATTCGGTCGAAGCTTATTACTCCTTCTGATACTCCCGTGAAAAAACTATCCCTGTTTAAATAATCCATTCGATCAAGGTCTAATTGACCCGAAACCAATTGGTATAAAAACTTTTTATGATAGCGATTATTGAAAATTTCAAGTGCTAATCCCAGCTTTCCATCAAACTCGTGGTTTAAATTATCCATCAATAAGGTGGAAATATGTTCGTGTGAAACGCCATCTACAATGGTATGTTCCAAGGCATGTGAAAATGGTCCGTGACCTATATCATGAAGTAAAATGGCAATAGTTACTGCTTGTTCTTCTTCAAAAGATATAGCTTGCCCCTTACTTTTTATAGTCTCTAAGGCAAGTCCCATTAAATGCATTGCACCCAATGCATGATGAAAACGTGTGTGAAGTGCCCCAGGATAAACTAAATGGGTCATTCCCAGCTGTTTTATATAACGAAGTCGCTGAAAATATGGATGCTGAATGAGGTCAAACACCAATTCAGATGGAATGGTGATAAAACCGTAAACAGGGTCGTTTATAATTTTTTTCTTATTCAAGTTTCAAACCTTATTTACAAAAATTGTTATTTTTAATGACAATTGAACGTTAAATTAATCTCAATGGTCTAATATTTGCTAATTTTACTGTGAAATGCAGGAAACAACAATATTATGGGCCGACGATGAGATCGACCTTTTAAAACCACATATACTATTTCTGAACGAAAAGGGTTACAAAATAAAGACTGTAACTAATGGAAATGATGCGCTCGACTGTTTCAAAAAGGAGAATTTTGATTTAGTTTTTTTAGATGAGAATATGCCGGGCTTAACCGGACTTGAAACTCTAGCCAAAATAAAAACAATAGATCCAGATATTCCAATTGTGCTCATCACAAAAAATGAAGAGGAATATATGATGGAGGATGCCATCGGATTTAAAATTGATGATTACCTAATTAAACCGGTTAATCCCAAGCAAATTCTTCTGACTATAAAAAAGCTAATTGATAATAAGCGCCTAGTGAGTGAAAAAACATCCATGGCTTATCGTCAAGATTTTAGAACATTGGGAATGACCATTAATGAAAATCTTAATTTTTCGGAATGGATAGATTTTTACAAAAAATTGGTTTACTGGGAATTATCTCTAGAAAAATTAGAAGACGAAGGAATGCACGAAATATTAACCGTGCAAAAATCAGAGGCTAATGTTCAATTTTCGAAGTTTATTGAAAAAAACTATTTAAAGTGGATGAAGGATCCTTCATCTGGCCCCATTACCTCCAACCAATTATTTACCAAAAAGGTTTTTCCGGCCATGGAGCCAAAAAAACCAACATTTTTCATTTTAATTGATAATTTAAGATACGATCAATGGAAAATGATTAATTCCATTTTGGTAGATTATTATCGTGTGGAAGAGGAAGATACCTATTACAGTATTTTACCAACTGCCACTCAATATGCTAGAAACGCCATTTTTTCTGGATTAACACCCTTAGAAATGGAACGCCGCTTTCCAGAAATGTGGCAAAATGATGAAGACGAGGGTGGAAAAAACCTATTTGAAGAAAAGTTTCTTGCCGATCAAATTCAAAGGGTAATGCGCAAAGACTGTAAGTATTCTTATAATAAGATTTTAACCTTTGAACAGGGTAAAAGCATTAGTGAAAACATCAACAATCTAATGGCAAATGATCTTAATGTGATCGTTTACAATTTTGTGGATATGTTATCTCATGCACGTACAGATATGGCGATGATTAGGGAGTTAGCCAATGATGAAGCAGCATATCGCTCATTAACGCTCTCTTGGTTTGAGCATTCACCACTTCTCGAACTATTAAAAAAACTATCTCAAAAAAACATAAAACTTATCATCACTACCGACCATGGTACCATTCGGGTTAAACATCCAAGTAAAGTGGTTGGAGATAGAAATACCAATTCAAATTTGCGTTATAAACAGGGTAAAAATCTGAGTTATAATCCGAAAGAGGTTTTCCATATTAAAAACCCACATGAGGCGATGCTTCCCAAATTGCACATGAGCTCAAGCTTTATTTTTGCAAAAGAAGATGGCTATTTTGTTTATCCGAACAATTACAATCATTTTGTAAATTACTTTAATGAGACTTTCCAGCATGGTGGCATCTCGATGGAGGAGATGATTGTTCCTTTTGTAACTTATAGTCCTAAATAATTCTTCCTGTATTTTTGAGCTATGGAAATTCTAGTTGAAAACGAAAATAAACTTAAGGATGCGGCAGAGTCGCTACTCAAATTCGCTGAAAATGAAAAAATATTCTTGTTTCAAGGGGAAATGGGTGCCGGAAAAACAACATTGATTAAATCTTTATGCTTACAATTGGGAATGCTTGAAAACGTAAGCAGTCCAACCTACTCACTAGTTAATGAATATGTTTTCCACGAGGGGAGAATTTTTCATTTCGACTTCTTTCGTATTAAAAATGAATCAGAAGCTTTTGATCTCGGATTTGAAGAATACCTTACATCGGGCGATTATTGTTTTATTGAATGGCCGGAAATGATTCCCAATTTATGGCCAGATAGCTTTTTAGAAATAAAAATAATTGAAACCGAAAGTGGAATTCGAAAAATATTTGCTCAAAAATATTCAGAATCTTGATTTTGAACCTAGGCGAATTTTCAAAAAATTCGTATCTTCCTAAACCTTATTAAAAAACAGAACAATGAGTGAATTGTCAGACATTGCAAGACAAGCTATGATGCGTCCGCAAGAGGCGATGTTGGAAGTGAAAAACAAAAAAAACAGCCTCCATATTGGTATTCCAAAGGAAACATCATTTCAAGAAAATAGAATTGCACTTACTCCATTGTCTGTAGGGTTGCTGGTTCAAAATGGACATGAAGTTGTGATTGAATCGGGTGCTGGTTTAGCGGCAAATTTTCCTGATAATCACTTTAGCGAACAAGGCGCGAAAATTACCTACGATAAAAAAGAGGTGTTTAAATCTGACATCATCATTAAAATAGCTCCTCCAACTGATGACGAGATTGCTATGATGAAAATGGGTCAGGTCTTGTTCTCAGCCATTCAAATGTCGACCACCAAGGTGGATTATCTGCAGTCATTAATGAAGAAAAATATTACGGCTCTATCATTTGAATACCTCAGAGATGAGGGCAATGTATTAAGCGTAGTAAGAGCAATGAGCGAAATTGTTGGGGCAACTTCCGTATTAATTGCTGCCGAATACCTAAGCAATGTTTTTGAAGGGAAGGGCCTAATGTTGGGTGGCATCACGGGTGTTCCTCCAACAGAAATAGTTGTTTTAGGTGCTGGCACAGTTGGCGAATATGCCACAAGAACAGCACTTGCACTAGGTGCCGAAGTAAAAGTTTTTGATAGTTCTCTTTATAAGCTACGTAGATTACAAAACAATATTGGCAGCCGCGTTTTTACTTCAGTTATTCAGCCTGCCGTTCTTGAAAAAGCGCTTTGGTGCGGTGATGTAGCCATCGGTGCAATTCGTGCAGAGCATGGTAGAAGCCCTTGTATCGTGTCAGAAGAAACGGTAAGTAAAATGAAACCCAACTCGGTAATTATTGATGTTAGCATCGATCAGGGTGGATGTTTTGAAACCTCCAGAATCACCAATCATAAAGTTCCAACATTTAGGAAACATGATGTAATTCACTATTGTGTTCCCAATATTGCTTCGCGCGTTTCAAGAACAGCTAGTTACGCCTTAACTAATATTTTTACACCCATCATTCTTGATATTGGTGAAATGGGAGGCATGATGAATCTGATTTGGGATAGACCCGGAATCAGAAATGCCATTTATCTTTATCAAGGAAAATTAACGAATAAAGATCTTTCCGAACGTTTTAATATTCCCATGAAAGACCTTGATCTTTTAATTGTATCTCAAAGATAATGCGCAAGTTCATTTTATTTTCCCTTCTAATTTTAACAATTGGAGCGAGAGCACAACAAAATAAAGCGTCCCAGCTGCTAATTATAAATGATATGCATGCATATCAATCATCAGTAAAATCTGATAAAAACAAAGAGCTTGTAGAAATAAAGAAATGGATACCCAATATCAAATTGGATATCCGCTATGCTACAAAAAACAATTTCGCAAAAATTGCGGTTTATAAACAAGCTAAGGCATTTGCGCGACTTCCAGTAGTTGAAGCGCTTAGAAATGTGCAAAATGAGCTAAATAAATCGGGAATTGGCTTAAAAATATTCGATGGGTACCGCCCATATAGTGTAACCGTTAAGTTTTATGAACTAGCAAGCGATAAAAGTTTTGTTGCCAACCCCAAAGATGGTTCAAGACATAACCGAGGTTGTGCCATTGATCTCACTTTAATAAATTTAAAAACAGGAAAAGAGCTTGAAATGCCTACTCCTTATGATAGCTTCGCCCCAGAAGCTGCTGCAAACTTTGACAAACTATCTGAACAGGTATTAAAAAACAGAGCATTGCTCATAAACACCATGGAAAAAAATGGATTTAAGGTTTTAAACAATGAATGGTGGCATTTTGATTTTAATGGTTGGAAAAATTTCGAACTAATGGATATTCCTTTTGAGGATCTCTAAATAATTAAGATACTCTTCCATTTAGCTCATTAACCAAATTGACTAATGTTTCAATTTCTTCTTTTTTATGAGCGCTATTTAGCACTATTCTATTGAGCTTTTTTCCCTGAGGGTCTGGATAAGGAAAAGAAGAGAATTTAATCCCCCTATTTAATAAACCTTCAGCCAATGCCTCATCATTTATAAGAATAACAGGGAAATCTTTAATAAAAAATAAGCCCTTTTCAGAATGTAGTAATTCTATAAAATAATTGATGTTTGTTCTTAGCTTACTAAGTTCTTGGTGATGGTTTTCTTCTGAATGAACAAATGCATAAAGAATTCCTGGTGAGGGTGGCGAGCTTCCAGCATAAATTGCTGAGCCTCGAAGCGATTTAATGATAGACGAATTAGCAAGAATTAAACCCGCATCCAGTCCAAATGCCTTTGCCATCGAAGAGATAACTATCTTCTGAATATTGGGAAGATCCGGTATTTTAGAATAAGTGCCTTCACCCTGCTCACCAATTATCCCAAGTGCGTGTGAATCGTCGACTAAAATCACAACTGAACAAGATTCTTCAATTCGCGAAATCCATGAAAAATCGTAAATTTGCGGTTCTAGGTTATTTAAAGCGTTAGTTATGATTAGTGTGGGACTTTTCGACTGGTTTATCTTTTTGACGGTTTGTTCTACCCAATCAGCATAATTTATCTTAGGAATTGAAGGAATTCCAATATGTAAAGCCGGATGTGAGTCGGGTGCATAAATAAATTGGTGACTAGCATAGTAATGTTGGATCACCAATTGAGCAGCTAAATATCCACTTGAAACAATTATAGAATCGTCTGATAAAAACCTTTTGGCAGCCACCGCCTCTGCTTTAGAAAATATATCAAGGGTGATGTTATTATTCCGCGAAGCTCCATGGTTTATACCATAAATCTCCATACCCTTAAAAACCAGTTTTCTGAAACTTTCATTAAATGGCATCCCAAGGTAAGCGGTACCACCAAAAAACAAATCAATCTGATTAGCAGGAGCCATTTTTATTTGCCTCCTTATTTAATTTGTGAACTACGATGAGGTGATCCATATTGCTTGGTTCTCAATGCAACCTTTGCCATATGGTCAATTTTTACTTCGAAGAAAAAATCATAATCGTCATCCGTTAAAGCGGCTAAAGGACGAGTAGCACCAAATGATTCAATAAGTTCAAGCACCGTATTTGAATGGCCTATGATCAAAACCTTTTTGTTTTTATACTTTGTTTTTACAAGTTCAGATATGGCCTTATAATTATGAGCATCATACTCTATAATACTAAGTCCATTGCGTTCTGCAACAGCAGCACCTGTTTGCTTAGTACGTTTAAATTTTGATGAAAATACAGCATCAATTTGTTGATTCTTTAATTTTTCATTTAAATCTTTAGCCCTTTCTCTACCCATATCATTTAATTCGGGATCTTGGTTTTTAGGGTCACTTATATCCTTCTCGGCATGTCTCACAATGTAAATAGTTGTGGTACTTGGTAGCGCATTACTACAAGCATAACTTATAATTGTAAGGATTAAAATAAGAATGGTCTTTTTCATTTTGTACTAAAATAAATGAGCTATACTCAATACTGTGGCAAGCCCAGAATCAAATATAGCTCAATGGTTTAAATAGACCAATTATCTAAACTATTTAAAATCCATATAATTTTTAAAGTTGTATGGTATCGGGACCAGAAATTTTATTGATATGACAAGCGCATAAACCTCCGCTTAATACAAAATCTGCTTGTATTTTAACATTTGTTTTCGAATTGGTAGCTGTAACCTGCACATTATCTCCTTTCTCTGAGAGTTTTGTTTTATCAGAATCGCTGGCTACTATATAAAGACCCTGGTTAGCCATATCATTTAAAGGGGTCATTGTTTCGCCTGTTCGCTTATTTATAACGGTAAAATCTTTTACTATTTGCGGATTACCATTAGCATCAACAAACCTAAGACTTACAGTACGAAATTCTTTTGTGCACACAATATCTTCACACTCAACAGAGTCTGAACAAGAAAGCATTAAGAAGCCTAGAACCAAAAACAAACCGATGGTTTTTTTCATTTTTTAATAATTTTGATTGATTGTATTAATTATTTTTTCCATTTCTGCTCTAATAACGGCTGTCGGCTCAGTAAAATTGTTATTCATAAACGAAAAAATATATTTTTTTCCTTTGCGACTAATAAGGTAACCACTCTGGTTATGGTTATTTGACAGACTTCCTGTTTTGGCAAAAACATAAGGCTTATCCGATTTATAGATATTTTTAAGGGTACCCGTTTTGCCACCTTGGGGCAATAAATCAAATAATCTTTCTTCATCCGAAACCTCATCATATATCTTTTCACAAAGCTTAACCATTGTGCGTGGGGTAAAGAGATTTTGACGAGACAGTCCAGATCCATCTACCCAAAGTGCTTTATCTGGCAAATCTGAAAGATAGTTTTTTGTAACATGGTCTATAACAAGAGATGTATTCATTTCCATCCCCTTTGTAGCTGCAATGTTTAACAAAATATGTTCGGCAATAAAATTATCACTAGGCAAAAGCATCGCACGGAAAAGAGTATCTGATGGTACACTATACCATGTTTTAGCATCCAATGGTTTTTTTTGTGAAGTGATTCCCGAAAAATTAGGAAAGCTTTGTTTCAATAATTCACTCACCACTTGGTCCGATACTTTAAATGGTACAGTTTGATTAAAATTAGATGGAATAGCGGAATTGGGTATATGAAACTCGTTGTTGAATAAATTACGACGAATTCTGAAACGAGTAGAGGAACTTGTCTTTTCTGTTTGAAGAGTAATTTGTCCGCCATTAACAATCTCCGGATAAGTACTTAATGCATTATTCTTTTTACTGAAGAAGACAACGTTTCCATAAATAGGAAGTTCAGATATTTCGGGCTGATAATAATCGTTATAATCATCATAAGACCAACCCATTCCATAAAAATCACCATTATATAAACCATTTGACCAATAAAGTTTTTTCTTTGAAGAACTTAGGTTTTTCAAAACCCTTTGCTCCCTTAGTTCCCTGTTTAGAAAAGAAGGATCTGCTGTACCCCAAAAAATTAATGAGTCGCCACGTTCTACATAATGCAATCCCGCTATAGAATCTTTAAGAAGTTTTAATCCAGCATAAAATGTAAAAAGTTTAGTGTTTGATGCTGGAGTAAAATATTTATCACTGTTAAGTTCAACTAGCATCTTACGCTTTTCTAGATCATAAAGGGCAAAGCCAGTAAACTGTTGCTTAAGCACTTCTGAATTCTTAAACATTTTAAGAATTTTACGTGGGGGAATGTTTTTAGCGGCTAAATACTCAATACTTAAAAGAGTAATTAGCGCCCAGATTAACATTTTAATTTTCATTAGCTTATTTTTAAATATTTAACAATGAATGTTCACTTTTATAAAAATAGTAAAGAATTATAAGCTTATGAGCGAAATTCTTATAAATCACAGAATTACCAATTACGATGCTTATTGGTCTAATAACAAAGTTTTTCTACTTAATTAGCAAAACAAAAGCTTCATATATTGTAATTTTATTATGATAGATAAATAAAAAATGCTCAAAAGTCAGTTCTAATTTTAAATTTGTAGAATACTAAAACCTAAACCATTATATAAATTAACTATGACAAAAAACTACCGCAACCTACGAGTTGCTGCAGTAGCAGCGCTGGTAATTGCAATTGGCTTAAATGATGCAAACGGCCAAGATCGCAGAAATGGTGGAGCTCCGGCTCAGGACCCCGCCAAAACAACTACTCCGGCGCCTCCGGCAAAACCGAGTACGAGTGGTATAAAACCATACAAAGAGGTAATAACCGACAAGGCTAAGACCGACAATGGACTATTTAAAGTTCACCGCTTGGATGGAAAATATTTCTATGAAATACCTGATTCATTGTTTAACCGTGAAATGTTGGTGGTTACTCGCTATGCAAAAACCCCAACCGTAGATGGAACTTATGGTGGTGAGGAATTAAATGAGCAGATTTGGAAATGGCAAAAACGTGATAAACAAGTTTTTATCAGAATCCCATCTTACAGAAACATTGCTGATGAAAAATCAGATATGTTTGAATCGGTAAAAAACTCTAATCTTGAAGCAGTTTTATCAGCATTTGATATCAAGGCAATCAATAAAGATTCGAGTTCAGTTGTAATCGATGTTACAGAACTTTTCTCAAAAGATGTACAGTCATTAGGTCTTCCTCAAGGTGTTCGTACTCAGTACAAAATCAGCACAATGGATGAGGCACGTAGCTATATTGACACCATCAAATCTTTCCCAATTAATATCGAAGTACGTTCTTTAAAAACTTATCGTGCTTCTGATGCTCCTGGTGATAAATCAATTGGTTCTATGACGGTTGAGATTCATAATTCTATGCTTCTTTTACCTAAAGTGCCATATAAAGCTCGTTTCTCGGATGATAGAGTTGGATTCTTTGGTCAAAGTCAGACCGATTACGGACTTGATGCTCAAAAAGCACAGGTTACTAGATATGTACACCGTTGGAGATTAGAGCCAAAAGATCCTGAAGCATACAAGCGCGGCGAATTGGTTGAGCCTAAAAAACAAATCGTTTACTATATCGATCCAGCAACTCCAGTAAAATGGAGACCATACCTAATTGCCGGAGTAAAAGATTGGAATGCAGCATTTGAAGCGGCTGGTTTCAAAAATGCAATTACAGCTCTTGAACCACCAACAGACGATCCTGATTGGTCGCCTGAAGATGCTCGTTACTCGGTAATTCGTTATTTTGCATCTAATATTGCAAATGCTTATGGTCCACATATTTCTGATCCACGCTCTGGCGAAATTATGGAATCAGACATTGGTTGGTACCACAACGTAATGAACCTTGTTCGTAATTGGTTCTTTGTTCAAACTGCAGCTATCAACCCTGATGCTCGTACTCCTAAGTTTAAGGATGAAGTAATGGGTCAATTAATCCGTTTCGTTTCTTCTCATGAGGTTGGACATACATTGGGTTTACCTCACAATTTCGGTTCAAGTGTTGCTTACCCTGTTGATTCTTTACGTTCTGCAGCATTCACTAAGAGAATGGGCGGTACTGCACCATCAATCATGGATTATGCTCGTTTTAACTATATCGCTCAACCGGGTGATGAGGGTGTTGTTCTATATCCTGGAGTGGGTGAGTACGATAAATGGGCTATCAAATGGGGATATACTTGGTTTGATAATCAAACTCCAGAAGAGGAAGCTAAAACACTAAATAAGTGGACTATCGAAAGAGCTGGAAATCCTAATTATTTCTACGGTCAACAAACTGGAAATCCTATTGATCCACGTTCTCAATCGGAAGATCTTGGAGATGATGCCGTAAAAGCTTCTCAATATGGTATTGCTAATTTAAAGCGTATCCTGCCTAATATTGAAAAGTGGACTTATGAAGAGGGCAAACCATATGATAACCTTAGAGAGCTTTATGGTGAAGTTTTAGGTCAGTGGAACCGCTATATGGGACATGTACGCTCTAATATTGGTGGTATCTATGAGAATGATAAAACTTATGAGCAAAAAGGGCCTGTGTACACGCACGTTGAAAAATTGAAGCAAAAAACCGCTGTTAAGTTTATTAATGATCAAGCCTTCGCAACACCTAATTGGATGCTTGACCAGAATGTTTTAAATAAATTTGATAATGCTGGGATAGTTGATCGTTTAAGAAGAACTCAAGTTGGTGTTCTTAACGGAATACTTGATTTTTCTCGCCTTAGCAGAGTTATAGATAACTCTGTGAAAAATGGTACCAATGCTTATTCAATGCCAGAATTGTTCTCTGATCTTAGAAACGGTATCTGGACTGAGCTAAATACGGGTGCAAATGTGGATACTTATCGTCGTAATTTACAAAGAGCGTACATTGAAAGAATGTCTTATCTCTTAAATGAAAACGAGGCTCAAATACCAGCACAATTTGCCGCTATGGCTGGTCCACAAATTGATGTTTCTCAATCAGATATTCGCCCAATGGCACGTCAAGAATTGAAAACTTTGGCAGCTCAAGTTAGATCTTCTCTAGCTAAATATTCTAACCCAGTAATTAAATCACACTTAGATGATGTGCTTGTTCGTATCGACGAAGCATTGAATCCAAAGAAATAATTAAAATCAATTTTAAAAGCCCCGTTTCTGAAAAGATTCGGGGCTTTTTTGTTTTTACTGTTTTAAAAAAGCTAGAATAAATCCCGTTCATTATCAATATATTAGTATCATATTTTAATCTATGAAAGCATTTTTCTTAAGCTCAGTGTTTTCGATTTTTATTTCAATTAGTTTATTTGCGCAAAGTGATTCGCTTGCTGTTATAAATGCTCAATGGACTAAAGAAAAAATCACTAAGGGCATTATATTAAAAACCTTCTGGTTTCAAAACACCTTATTCAATTCCAATCAAAACGTAAGTGTTTTGGAAGTAAACAGAAAGGGGAAATATGTGTTTGACCTTGGTTTTGATGCTAAAAAGCTAATTACAACAGGGGATTTTGGAAAACAAGCAAATGCTATAGCTGCCCTAAATGGTACTTTTTTTGATATTGCCAATGGGGGTTCGGTTGATTATATTAAATCAAATGGTGAGATAATTAACGAAAACCGACTTTCAAAAAATGGGAAAAGAGCCAATCACCAAAAATCAGCTCTATTGTTTCAAGAAGGTAAATTAAGTATAGCAAAGTGGGACGGGAAAGCTGATTGGGAAAAAACACTCGTGGCTGATGATATCATGGTTAGCGGACCCCTATTAATTTTGAACCAAAGCGAAGAAAAATTAGACACCGCAAATGTCTTCAACAAAACCAGACATCCAAGAACCGCTGTAGCCATCACAAAAAACAATAAAGTTTTATTAATTACAGTGGATGGACGCAATGCCAATTCGGGTGGTATGAGTTTATTTGAATTAAGTAAGTTGATGCGCTGGCTTCATGCCGATGATGCTATAAACCTTGATGGTGGTGGTTCTACCGCTCTTTGGATAAATAATTGGGGTGAAAATGGGATCGTAAACTATCCCACAGACAATAGAAAATGGGATCATGAGGGACAAAGAAAAGTCGCAAATGTGCTCCTCCTAAAGAAAAAATGAGTCTAAATTTGTAAGAAAACTTAAATAAGCCATTCTTATATTTAAGGATTGTAGAAAAATAAACCTCTAATTCTTTTAAGACTAGATTATCAATGAATGCTTCCGAAGAAAATTATATCTATCTATTAGCTAAAATTGATGGTTTTATTCGGAAATATTACCTCAATAAGATCTTAAAAGGACTTTTATTTCTTTTTGCTTCGGCTTTAATCGCTTTTATCTTTATAATAACCGCAGAGCATTTCGCACGCTTTGACTCAATTATAAGAGCTTTTTTATACTACTCATTTATTCTAATCAATCTTTGGGTATTGGCAGGATATATTTTGATCCCAATATTGTCTTATTTCAGACTGGGTAATACTATATCGCATGAACAAGCATCAAACATTATCGGACAACATTTTGCACCCATAAAAGATAAGCTTCTCAATACCCTCCAACTAAAAAAACTTTACGATTCAAACCCCGAGCAGCGCCAATTAATTGATGCCAGCGTTAATCAAAAAATTGCAGAACTAAAGCCAATTCCCTTCACATCTGCAATTACCTTAAATGATAATATCAAATACTTTAAGTTTGTGCTCGGCCCTTTAGCTGTTCTGATATTCCTGTTTTTTGCAGCACCAAGCATTTTAAGCGATAGCACCACCCGTTTAATCAACTATGACCAGCAATTTATTGAAAAGGCGCCCTTTGAATTTAAAATTTTAAACGAAAGCCTTTCCGCAGAACAAGGAAGTGATTTTACTGTGCTAGTTAAAATGGTGGGCAATCAAATACCAGCCGAATTATACCTTGAAAGCGGCCAGAATAGCTTTAAGCTAAAGCGAGAAAACACTATTCGTTTCAATTATACCTTTAAGAATGTTCAAAAAAACCAAAAATTCAGACTAAGTGCAGGTAATTTTAAATCGGATGAGTATTCTCTTGAAGTAAAAACGAAACCAAGTATTTTAAACTTTGACGTTTTTATCGAATACCCTAAGTACCTCCAAAAGAAAAGTGAGAATTTAAAAAACTCAGGCGATTTATTGGTTCCTGAGGGTTCAAAAATAAATTGGAAGTTTAATGCTGAAAATAGTGATCTAATTGATATTCAAATAAATACAAAAAAATATCGGATTAGCCAGACTAATTCTAATCTATTTAAATTCAGTTACCAAGCATTAAAGAGCTCTACTTATCGTGTAAGTCCAGGCAAAAGCGGAATTAATTCAAGCCAATCGGTAAACTATCAAATTCAAGTAATTCCGGATCTTTTACCTCAAATTGAGCTTAGTGAAAGTCAAGATTCTATCAATAAACAGGTTTTATACTTTACCGGCCAGATTAGCGATGATCACGGTATTTCGAAGCTTACATTCAATTACCGAGTTCTAGATCCAAATAAAAAAGCTAAAGAGATCACAAAAACTATCGAATTTGATAAGAACTCCAATCAGAGCAGTTTTATCCATGCATGGGATATATCAGCAATTTTAGGTGATGAAATTGAATATTATTTCGAAGTGTTTGATAATGATGGGGTTAATGGACCTAAATCAAGTAAAACTATTAGTAAAAAATTAAAAGTTCCTTCTCAAAAAGACATCGATCGGATTCTTGAAGCAAAATCAGAAAAAATCAAAGACAAAATGGAGGAGGCCATTAAAAAGGCTAAAGAACTCGAAAAAGAAAGCAAAAAGCTAAACCAAGAACTTCTCAACAAAAGCAAGCTGGGCTATGAAGAGAAAAAACAATTTGAAAAGCTGTTGGAAAAGCAAAATGACTTAGAAAATCTGGTAAAAGAAATACAAAACGAAAACAAAGAGAATAGTTTAAGCCAAAAATCAATAGAAAATGAAGAAATTCTTGAGAAAAAAAGGCAAATAGAAGAATTGTTCAATAATGTACTAGACGAGAAGACAAAAGAAATTTTAAAAAACATCGAAAAACTGCTTCAAAAAAACATGAAGGAGCAAAGTCGTGAGGATTTATCCAAAATTCAAATGGATAATAAATCGCTACAAAAAGAGCTTGATAGAATTTTAGAACTATACAAGCAGCTTGAATTTGATCAATTACTAAGTGGAGCCATTGAAAAACTAGGTCTATTGGCGCAGGAACAAGATAAACTAGCCGAAAAGAGCACACAAAAAAATGCCGACCTCAATAATCTCAAAAATGAGCAAAATGACTTAAATGAAAAATTCAATGAATTAAAAAAAGATTTTAATGAATTAAGTCAGAAAAATGAAGATTTAGAAGAAAAAAACAATTTCGATGAGCCACAAAAAGATTTAGATCAAATAAATCAAGAGCTTAAAGAAAGTCTGGATAAACTAAACAAAAAAGAGCAAAAAGCTGCAGCAGAAGAGCAGAAACAAGCGGGAGCTAAAATGCAAGAGCTTTCCAATAAGCTTAAAAAAATGCAAGAAGAGGAAGAGGAACAGGAGGATAAGATAAACAGCAGTGAGTTAAGGCAATTATTAGAAAACTTATTAAGCGTCTCTTTTGAACAAGAAAAAATAATGAAAGAGTTGCGTGGTATAAGCACTATTAACCCAGATTATGTATTAAAAATCCAAAAACAAAAAAACATACAAGTCAATTTTAAACTAATTGAAGACAGCCTTTATTCTCTTAGTAAGCGAGTTCCTCAAATTCAATCAACAGCCAATAAAGAGGTCCAAATAATAAATCTAAACGTAAAAAATGCACTTGAAAACCTAGCTGATCGTAAAACAGCCGAAGCAAATCGCGACCAGCAATATGCCATGACCTCCATTAATAATTTAGCCTTAATGCTTACTGAAGTATTAGATCAATTAGAAAAAGCTCAACAAAATGGGAAATCGGGAGGAAAGGGTAAAAAGAAACAAAGTTTGTCGCAACTCAGCAAAATGCAGGAGCAATTAAATAAAAACATGCAAAAGGCTCGTGATGAAATGCAAAAGCAAGGTCAGCAAAAACAAGGCAATCAGAAAGGAAATATGAGTGAAAATTTTGCTAAAATGGCCCGAGAACAGCAAATGATTAGGCAATCTATGCAAGAAATAAACAGATTAGAAAATAAAGATGGACAGGGCGGTCTCGGGAATTTGGAAAAAATAATAAAAGAGATGGAACAAACTGAGACGGATCTCGTAAACAAGAGAATTAAAGAGGAAACACTAGAAAGACAAAAAGAAATTCTGAGCAAACTATTGGATGCCGAAAAAGCTGAAAATGAACGCGATGAAGAAGAAAAAAGAGAAAGTACTGAGGGAAAAAATCAGGCACCTATAAATTCGAAATTGATGCTTGATTACCTTAAAAACAAAGAAAAAGAGACTGATTTACTTAAAACAATCTCACCATCATTTAATTCATTTTATAAAATAAAGGTGTTAGATTATTTTAAATTTTTAAATTCGGGCAATAAATGATCAACCAAAAAGAATATTCTGATAATACTTCATTGTACACACTGCAATTGGCTTCAAAGATTGACAGTATTACGCTATTGGAAAATTTTATCGATGAGCTGAATGTAAAATATAATTTCAGCGATGAAGTGTATGCCAATGTTCTTACTTGCTTAAGTGAAGCGCTTATCAATGCTATTTTACACGGAAACGCCCAAAACCCAGAAAAAAAGGTTTACATAAACCTTGAGGTAATAGAAAATAAACGCTTGGTTTTCACCGTTACCGATGAGGGAAACGGCTTTGACTTTAACAATATACCAGATCCTACAGCTCCAGAAAACCTTGAAAATCTCAGTGGAAGAGGTATTTTCATCATAAAAAAACTGGCTGATCAATGCATTTTTAATTCCAAAGGAAACGAACTGGAACTTCATTTTAAAATTTAATGTCTAACCTAGCTATTCGCTTTTTTACTGAAGATATTTCGTTTTCCCTTAAAAATAAAGCTCTTGTCAGAAAGTGGATTAAGCAAACAATTATCGATGAATCTCATAAATTACGTGAGCTAAACTTTATCTTTTGCAGTGATCAATACCTGCTTTCCATCAATCAGCAATTCCTAAATCACGATACCTATACCGACATCATAACTTTTGATAATAGCGATAAAGAGGGACTCATTATAGGTGATATTTTCATTAGTGTAGATCGCGTTCAAGAGAATGCTGCAAGCTTTAAAACAAAGCTGGAAGATGAACTACAGCGCGTTATGATTCATGGAACCTTACACCTGCTTGGATACCCAGATAAAGGGAAAGAAGCAAAAGCAATCATGACCCAAAAAGAAGATTTTTACCTTTCAAAAAGAGGCTTTTAGTCCGCCAAAATCACTCATCACTCCACTCACCCTACACCCTCCTATTTTCATTAAATTGTTATTTATTTAGATGTTTAAACATGTAATATTAATTCCAATGCTAATATGCGTACCTTTGCAGCTTAATTATTCATTGAATGGCGTATAAAGTAATAATTGTTGGGGCGAGCGGACTTATAGGCAGCAGTTTATTGTCGGCTTTAATTCGCTCAGAACAGATTGCAGAAATTACATTATTGCTGCGAAATTCGCTTTCTATTTCAAACTCTAAAGTCAAAGAAATAGTAATTAATTTCGATGAGTTAGATAATTACGCATCAAAAATTAATGGAGATATAATTTATTGCTGCCTTGGAACGACCAAAAGTAAGTCTCCAGACCCTAATAATTACAGAAAAGTTGATTTAGAGTATCCATTAAATCTAGCCAAAATTGGGCTTCAAAATGGAATGAGCCAATTTCATGTGGTTAGCTCGCTTGGTGCAAGTTCCCAATCTAAAAATGCCTATCTAAAACTCAAAGGAGAATTAGAAAATGAATTAAAAAAACTAAATATTCCATCATTGCATATCTATCAACCATCATTTTTAGAGGGTAAACGACAAGAAAATCGTCCCTTAGAAAAGATAATGATGCCTGTCATGAAATTATTAAACCCGATCCTTTTAGGTTCACTTGAAAATTACAGAAGCATTAAGGCGTCTGATGTGGCAAAAGCAATGATGAATCAGTCTATAAAAGAACTAACCGGGACTTTTACTTATCCTTCTAAACAAATAAAAGAATTAGCGTGAGCATACTATCAACAGAGCAATTAGGACATTCATTTAATGATAACTGGTTATTTAAAGACCTTTATTTTGGTCTCAATAAAGGCGACCGGGTAGCATTGGTAGGAATAAATGGTACAGGTAAATCAACTTTGCTGAGAATTTTATCAGGTTTGCTTGCTCCTAGTTTAGGGAAAGTAGTAACAGAACGTGATCTCAGAATTGGTTATTTAGAGCAAGATCCACAATTTCAAAATCAGGAAACCATCAGCGACTTTATTTACTCCATTGGTAATGAAAAACAACAATTAATCAGACAATACGAGGAGGCCGTAGGTAAAGAGATTCAAGACGAAAAGCTCCTCAATAAACTAATGGATGAATTAAGCAATGCTAATGCTTGGGAGTATGAATATGAAATAAAAACCATTTTGGGAAGAATGGGCATTCAGAATCTTGAACAAAAGATTGTGACATTATCTGGGGGACAAAGAAAACGTTTGGCTCTTGCAAAACTACTTATTGACGATCCAGACGTATATATTTTAGATGAGCCTACCAACCACTTAGATATTGAAACTATTGAATGGTTGGAAAGTTATATGACTAGCGGACAAAAAACAATATTATTGGTTACGCATGATCGCTATTTCCTAGACAATGTATCTTCTCGAATTATCGAACTTGATCGCGGAAAACTTCAATCATTCAATGGCAATTACAGCTATTACTTAGAGAAAAAGGCAGAACAAAACGCTGCGGAAGATGCCTCATTTAGCAAAAACTCCAACCTCCTTAAGAAAGAATTGGAATGGATGCGCAGACAACCTAAGGCTCGTACTACCAAATCGAAATCAAGAATTGATTCTTTTTATGAATTAGAAGAAAAAACAAAAGGTCGCCAGATTAAATCTTCTCTAGAATTAAGTGTAAACGTAGCGCGCCAAGGGAATAAAATATTGGAACTTGACAATATTGAAAAGGCTTTTAATGGAAAAGCGGTTATAAATAACTTCAGCTATGTCTTTAAAAAAGGCGACAGGATTGGTGTTGCGGGCAAAAACGGTACAGGAAAATCTACCCTACTCAATATAGTAACGGGCGCCATTCAGCCTGACAAAGGCAGCGTACAGGTGGGTGAAACTACAGTGTTTGGTTATTACCGTCAAGGTGGACTAGAGTTTAAAGAAGACGAGCGTGTAATTGATGTAGTCAAAAATATTGCCGAATACATTACTATGGCTGATGGAAAAACCCTAACAGCAAGTCAGGTACTTACCCATTTCCTCTTCCCGCCTGCCAAACAATATGGCATGGTGAATAAGCTAAGCGGTGGCGAGAAAAAGCGACTACAGTTGATGCGTGTACTCATGAAAAACCCCAATTATCTGATATTGGATGAGCCCACAAACGATCTAGATATTGATACCTTAAATGTTTTGGAAGATTTTTTACTGAACTTCCCTGGTATATTAATGCTTGTTTCTCACGATAGATATTTGATTGATCGTTTAACAGATCAGTTATTTATTTTTGAAGGTGATGGAAATGTTCGTATTTATTCTGGAAATTATACCGACTATCGTTTAGAACAAGATGAGCCAAAAGCAGCCGTAAAAGCTAAACCAATAATTGAAAAGTCTGAGCCAGAAACACCAAAAAGAAAGCTTAGTTTTAAAGAACAAAAGGAATTAGATGATCTGGAGTCTGAAACAAAGGTGCTTGAAAAAAACATTGAAACCTTAACGACGGAATTAAATTCAGGTATTACGGATCACACAAAGCTTTCAGAAATTGCATTAGAAATCCAGTCTTTAAAAGACGAGATAGATATTAAAACCTTGAGATGGCTTGAACTCTCAGAAATAAAATAAGTATATGAGTCAGTCGGATATAATCGCATCAGCAGGTGTTACACTCCTACTCATTGCCTTTTTCTTAAACCTGAAAAAGATAATGAGTACAGATAATAAATGGTATAGCGGACTCAATATTGTTGGGGCTGGACTTTGTGGCTATTCGTCCTACCTGATATCATTTTACCCTTTTGTAATATTGGAGGGTGTTTGGGTATTAGCTGCATTAAGCTCTTTTATTAAACATGTTCCACGTGAAACAATTGTAAAAAAAGGAGATTAAAACAATAAAAAAATAAATTGTTCCACGTGGAACATTAAAGAAAAACAGAAACGTTTAACGATTAAATTTAAATTGTTCCACGTGGAACATCAAAGATTATGTTTAAAAAATATGATGTAATTGTGGTAGGTGCCGGACATGCCGGATGCGAGGCAGCGGCGGCAGCGGCTAACCTTGGTTCTAGTGTTTTGCTCATTACCATGAATATGGAAACCATCGCACAAATGAGTTGTAACCCGGCAATGGGTGGTGTAGCGAAAGGACAAATTGTGCGTGAGATTGACGCCATGGGTGGATACTCTGGAATAATCACAGACAAAACAACACTACAGTTTCGAATGCTAAATAGTTCTAAAGGACCAGCGATGTGGAGCCCAAGAGCACAAAGCGATAGAAAAAGATTTGCTGAAGAATGGAGATTGGCATTAGAACAAACACCCAATGTCGACTTCTGGCAAGATACTGCTACCTCTCTAATTATCGAGGATAATAAGGTTTGTGGAGTAAGAACATCTTTGGGAATCAAGATCGAATCAAAGGCAGTTGTTTTAACCAATGGGACATTCTTAAACGGAATAATACATGTGGGAGAAAAAAAATTTGGTGGTGGTAGAACTGGAGAAAAATCTGCAACTGGTATAACAGAACAATTAGTCGAGTTAGGCTTCGAAGCAGGAAGAATGAAAACAGGAACTCCCCCACGTGTTGATGGTCGTTCATTGGATTATTCCAAAATGGAAGAACAATGGGGAGATGAAAAACGTGGAAGATTTTCATACACAGATGTGGAACTTCCTACCGAACAAAGATGCTGCTGGATAACCTATACGAATGCTGAAGTACATGAAACATTGAAGGAAGGATTCGAAAAATCTCCAATGTTTACAGGAAGAATAAAAGGTTTAGGTCCGAGATACTGTCCATCAATTGAAGATAAAATAAACAGATTCGCTGAGCGCGATAGACACCAAATATTTGTAGAACCAGAAGGTTGGAATACAGTAGAAATTTATGTGAACGGTTTCTCAACTTCTTTACCTGAAGATGTACAATATAGAGCACTCACAAAAATACCTGGCTTTGAAAATGCAAAAATGTTCAGACCTGGATATGCTATTGAATACGACTTCTTCCCACCTACTCAATTGAACTTAACATTAGAGACTAAAAAAATTGAGCACCTATATTTCGCGGGACAAATAAATGGTACAACGGGATATGAAGAAGCGGCATGTCAAGGATTTATGGCGGGCATTAACGCTCATCAAAAAATCAATCAAAAAGAAGAGTTAATCTTAAAAAGAGCAGAGTCTTATATAGGAGTATTAATTGACGACCTTGTTACCAAAGGAACAGAAGAACCATATAGAATGTTTACCTCAAGAGCAGAACATCGTCTGTTACTGAGACAAGATAATGCAGACATCAGACTTAGCGGAATTGGACATGAATTGGGATTGATTAGTGATGAACGTTTAGAAAAGGTAAATCAAAAAATCGCAAATGCTGATAAGATTGTAAGCTATTTAAAAAACACATCAATCGGACCGATAGCGGTAAATCATATATTGGAAAGTCAAGGTACACCCGGCATCTCACAAAATATGAAAATGTTCCAATTAATTACACGACCACAAATAGGTTTTGAAGATTTAAGAAAAGCAGATCTGATATTCGATGGACTCTTAAAGAATTACGATCTTGAAACTGTTGAACAAGCTGAAATAAAAGTAAAGTACGAAAGCTACTTTGAAAAGGAATTAGAGATCGTAGATAAAATGAAAAGAATGGAAGATCAAATAATAAATCCAGAATTCAATTATCGGGAACTCGTATCTTTATCAAAAGAGGCAAGAGAAAAGTTGATGAAAATAAAACCAAGAACTTTAGGTCAAGCTTCAAGAATTTCTGGAGTTTCACCATCAGATATTTCAGTTTTAATGGTACATATGAGTCGTTAATACATAAATTACTGATTTACAACAACTTAAGTAATTTTTATTGGGCTTTAAATAAGCCGCTCTAAGACACTTTCTTGAAGCGGATATAGTGATTAGTCCAAAAATGAATAAAATTTAATACGGGGCTTAAAAATGGTCAATTTTAAAAGAACACTAAGTTTAACCATTGTGATATTAGGAATAATATCAAATTTCTTAATTTCATCCTGTGCAAGTGTGCAAGCACCTACTGGCGGACCTAAAGACACGATCCAGCCGGTAATCATTAAAGAGCTTCCAAAAAATTTGACAAAAAATTTTAATGTCAAAAAAATAGAAATTGAATTCGATGAGTTTATAAAATTGAGTAATGAGTTTACGGAAATTAGTATATCGCCAAGTATGGATATCCCACCAACATACAAGGCAAAAAAAGAAAAACTTGAAATAAATTTTGAAGAAGCACTAATACCAAATACAACTTATACCATAAATTTTGGAAAAGCAATTTTAGATGTGAACGAAGGAAACATTCTGAAAAACTATACCTACGTATTTTCAACAGGAAATGAAATCGACTCACTTTCAATATCCGGTAAAGTAATTAACTCATTAACAAAACAAAAAGTAAAAGAGGTCACCGTATTTATTTTACCAATAAGTCAGGATTCTTTATTTGGTAAAAAAAGGCCAAACTTTTTTGCAACAACTGATACAGCGGGAAATTTTAAACTATCGAACCTAAGAGAGGATACTTATCGAATTTATGCATTAAACGAACAAGGCGGAGGAGATCGGATTTACAATGGGAGATCAGAAGAAATAGCTTTTCTAAAAAATCCAATTAAACTAAATAAAGACACAACAGATATTTTATTAAGCCTTTTTAAAGAGGTACCAAAACAGTTTTCAATCCTAGATAGAAAAATAGAAGCAGATGGAAAAATTTTACTCACCTTCAATAAAGCAATAAAAGATCCATCTGTTGAAATAATAGAACCACTAAATCTAAATAATCTAAAAACAGTAGAATTTTCAAATACACGTGATTCAGTAAGAATCTGGCTACCAGAATTAACATTTGATTCAATAAAAGTGGCAGTCAATTCATCCAACATAGCATTAGATACAGTCAATTTAAGAAGAAACAAGAAGGATAACTACACAGAAACAATAGGTATTACCGATAATACAAGTAATGGAAAATTAAGACCTGGATCAGAATTAAAGATTAAGTTCTCGGCACCAATAAAATCAGTAAATGAAAAACTAATTAGCATAATGGAAGATTCAATTCCCTTAAAAAATTATACATTATTGGAAGATATAAATCTACAAAGAGGCTATACGATAAAATATCCATGGCGACTTAATAGACAATACCAACTAAAAATAGACAATAATGCAATAGAAGATATAAGAGGAAATAAATCAAAAGTTTATAACAGAAAATTTGAATTAGATGTTGAAGACAATTATGGAAGCATATCTATAAATATAACAGTTCCAGATACAAGTAAAAATTACATAATACAATGGTTATCAGAAGATTATAAGGTACTAAAAGAAGATAATATAAGTAAAAATCAAGTATTAAATTATACACGATATCCTACAGGAAAATATAAAATAAGAGTAATATACGACTACAATAAAAATAAGGAATGGGATACGGGTAATGTCATATTAGGAATACAACCAGAAAACACTTGGAATTTTGAAAAAACAATTACCCTTCGACCAAATTGGGATTTAGAAGAAAAAATTACTATTCCGAATCCGGAATAAACCAATTAGAATACATTTTATAGTTTTCGGGAAGCTTTTTCAACAAAGCAATTTGCTCATCAGTTAATGATTTAATTTTACGAGCTGGAATACCAGCGTATAAAAAACCAGACTCGCAGCGCATATTTTCTAGAACTATAGCACCTGCAGCAATAATACAAAACTCTTCAACTACTGCAGCATCCATTACAATAGCTCCCATACCAATAAGTACATGGTCTTGAAGTACACAGCCATGCACTAAAGCATTATGACCAATAGAAACGTTATTGCCAATAATGGTTGGGGCTTTTAAATAGGTACAATGTATAACCGCCCCATCCTGAATATTAGTATTATCACCAATAGTAATAAAATTTACATCTCCCCTAATAACCGCACTAAACCATACAGAACAATGTTTTCCTATAGTTACATCACCTACAATAGTAGAGTTTTCGGCCAAAAAACAATCCTTTCCGATAGTAGGATAAACTCCTTTAACTGGTAATATTAGTGGCATAATTTAAATTTAAAATACAGTATCATGTGGTTTTTGGGCATGAGATTTATAGTCGGTATTAAAATGTAAACCACGACTCTCTTTACGCAATTTAGCTGATTTAACTACGATATAGGCATTCTGAATCACATTTCTTAATTCACATAACTTAACAGAAAGTGTAGTCTTTTTATAAAAGGATTCAGTTTCTTCAAATAATAAACCTAAACGACGCATGGCACGATCTAATCTAAAATCGGAGCGAACTATCCCCACATAATCACTCATAACCTTTTGAGTCTCACGTAAATTATGAGTAACCAAAATATCCTCATTAGATAATTTAGTATCAGTTTCATCCCATTCAGGAATATGTTCAGGAATTGTATAACTATTAAAAACCTTTATTGCATCTTCAAAAATACGATGTGCAAAAACAGGAGCTTCTAATAAAGAGTTAGAAGCCAAACGATTAGCTCCATGTAAACCAGTACTAGCACATTCCCCACAAGCATAAAGTCGATGAATAGATGATTTACCATCTTTATCTACCATAATACCACCACACATATAATGCGCTGCAGGAGTAACTGGAATTAAATCATGAGTCATATCAATTCCAATACTTAAACATTTGGCATAAATATTTGGAAAATGCGATAAAATATCAGCTTTAGAGCGATGACGGATATCCAAATACACAAAATCATCTCCAGATTTTTTCATTTCAGCATCAATAGCACGAGCTACAATATCACGTGGAGCTAAAGAACCACGCTCATCATACAAATGCATAAATTCTTGCTCATTCCTTGTTTTAAGAACACCACCAAAGCCACGAACAGCTTCAGAAATTAAAAAAGAAGGATATTCACCAGGATTATAAAGTGCAGTAGGATGAAATTGAATAAACTCCATATTACGAACTTTTGCTTTAGCGCGATAGGCCATAGCAATACCATCACCCGTAGCAATAACTGGATTGGTAGTATTCGAATAAATATGTCCAGCACCTCCCGATGCCATTAAAGTTACTTTAGATAAAAATTTCTCAACTTTATTCGTCGCAGTATTCAAGGCATAAATACCATAGCATTCAATATCTTCAGAATTTTTATCAACAAAAACACCAATATGATGCTGTGTTATTAATTCAACAGCAAAGTAATGTGTAAGAATTTCAATATTAGGATTATTGTGAATTTGTTGCAATAAAGAACGTTCAATCTCTAAACCAGTAATATCCTTATAATGTAGAACCCTACTTTCAGAGTGACCACCTTCTTTAGCTAAATCAAAAACACCTTTTTTAGTCTTATCGAAAGATGTACCATATTTAATAATTTCATCAATTCGTTCTGGACCTTCTTTAACTACTAATTCAACAATAGCTTGATCACATAAACCATCACCAGCAATTAGAGTATCTTCAATATGTTTATCAAAAGAATCTTCTTCCTTATCCACAACAACTGCTACACCACCTTGGGCATATTTAGTATTAGATTCATCTTCACTTGCCTTTGTAACTATCAGAACCTTACCATATTGCGCAGCTTTTAAAGCAAAACTTAAACCAGCAATACCAGAACCAACAACTAGAAAATCGACATTTCTCATAAGAAAATATAATAGAATAGAGCCATTAACAAAGATGTTAATAAGCTATTCAAAGATGTTAATTTAGTAGCAAAACACGTTGAATAAAAAACAAAGAAGAGTAAAAATAGTTCGAGTAAGGTTAAATTAACTTATTTTTGAATAAGTTTTAATCAATTATGACAAAGTAATCCACTTTTTAACGATTGAAAAAAATCCACATATAAATAAATGAAAAAAAATTAGGTAAAATAAAATACCTGATAATCAAATACATAGTATCAAGAGTCTGTGTAGAAGTTGTTGATAAATAATTAAAAACAAGAAAAAGGATAAAAAAATATCCAATTTTTAAACATTACCAACACACTAATAAACAATAAGATTCTTATTTAAATAATAAATAGTATTTATTGAATAGTTGATAAATGAATACCTTCGAAGAATTAAATAGCAAAGGTTTTATAGATGAATTGATTGATCCATCACTTGATTTATTTGCCGAAATTAAACGATTAAAAAAAGAGAAAAATGCAGTTATATTGGCGCACTTTTATCAGGAACCAGATATCCAAGACATCGCAGATTATATTGGCGATAGTTTGGGATTATCTCAGGAAGCCGCTAAAACAGATGCAGATATAATTGTTTTTGCTGGAGTTCATTTTATGGCTGAAACGGCTAAAATTTTATCTCCAAATAAAAAAGTTTTATTACCAGATTTAAAAGCAGGATGTTCATTATCAGATAGTTGTCCGCCACGATTATTTGCAAAATTTAAAGAAAAATATCCTGATCACATGGTAATAACTTATGTGAATTGCACGGCAGAATTAAAAGCAATGAGTGATATTGTTTGTACTTCATCAAATGCAGTTCAAATAGTGGAAAGCTTACCAAAAGATCAAAAAATTATATTCGGTCCAGATAGAAATCTTGGGGCCTATGTGGCAAAGAAAACAGGCCGAGATTTGGTCCTTTGGAATGGTGCATGTATGGTGCATGAGATATTTTCGCAACAAAGAATTGTGAAATTAAAAAGCAGACATCCAGAAGCCAAATTTATAGCGCATCCAGAATGTGAAGATGTGATTTTACAAATGGCGGATTATATTGGTTCAACAACAGGTTTATTGAAATATACGATCAATAATCCCGCAAATGAATTTATTGTAGCAACAGAAAGTGGAATTATCCACCAAATGGAAAAGGCGAGTCCGAATAAAACCTTTATACCTGCTCCACCGAATAATTCTTGTGCTTGCAATGATTGTCCGCATATGAAAAGAAATACTTTAGAAAAGTTATATTTATGCATGAAAAATGAACTCCCAGAGGTTAATGTTCCTATGGATATTATTTTACAAGCGCAAAAACCCATTGAAAAAATGCTGGAGATTTCCGCAAAACTTGGTTTATAATTTATGACTGAACAATCAGCTGGATTTTTAAAGAATTATGGCAGTATTATCAAATTACTGATCGGAATTAGTATTGGAACCCTATTAGGTTTAATATTGGGTAAAAAAGTAGAGGTACTTAAACCTCTTGGTGATATCTTTTTGAACCTTCTTTTTACCGCTGTAATTCCCCTCATTTTTTTCGCAATTTCTTCATCTGTTGCCAATATTGACAGAAGTAAAAAAATGGGTAAACTGATGATTATTACCCTTTTCGTTTTTATTGGAACAGTTTTAATATCAGCTGCTTTAACTGTTTTAGCTGTTTGGTTATTTCCATTGCCTCAAACCCTTGAATCTAGTGCTCCAATTGTTGAGGAGATTAAAAGTCAAAATTGGGGACAACAAGCAACGAGTTTACTAACTGTAAATGAATTTTACGAATTACTCTCTCGCAAAAGCATGTTGGCTTTTATTATTTTTTCTTTGCTTGTGGGATTTGCTACTTCTCGTGCGGGTGAGTCTGGTGAAGCTTTCAAAAAATTTCTCCTTGCCGGAGATGAGGTAATGAAGCAATTATTGATTTTAATCATGAAAATTGCTCCAATTGGTCTCGGAGCCTATTTTGCCTATCAAATAGGTGTTTTCGGTCCACAGCTTTTCGGTACTTACGGTCATTCAATGGCTATTTACTACGGATTAAGTCTATTTTATTTTGCTGTTTTTTATTCTCTATTTGCATATATCGCTGGGGGTATTCCGGCTATAAAAATCTATTGGAAGAACAATATAATCCCATCTTTTACATCTTTGAGCACCTGCAGCAGTATTGCTACTATTCCCTCAAATTTGACCGCTGCGCGGGCTATGAAAATCCCGGATCATATTGCCAATTTAGCTATTCCTTTGGGTGCTCCGCTTCATAAAGATGGATCCAGCATCTCGGCAATTATTAAAATTGCGGCCGTTTTTGCCATTATGGGTAAAGATTTTATGAATCCTGAAACTATTTTGATAGCATTGGGTTTAACTATTATTCTAAGTGTGGTTGAAGGCGGAATTCCCAATGGCGGATACATTGCAGAAATCATGATCATGACCGTTTATGGTTTCCCGGTAGAGATGCTTCCCGTGGTGATGATTATCGGAACTTTAGTTGATCCCATGGCTACCCTTTTAAACGCGACCGGTGATACCGTTTCGGCTATGCTAATTACCAGATTTTCGGAAGGTAAAAATTGGTTAAAAAACGCATTTTAATAAAATATGAATCCATTTTCTTTCATTTCTGTATTACTAGCCCTGTTTTTATTTAATCAGCCGGAAGATTTAAATCTAAAATTTGAAACTTCCCAACTTATTGTTGTAACAAGTGATAGCTGGAATAAAATTGAAGGTAAAATGGCTGTTTATGAATATGAAAATGGGCGGTGGAATTTAGTGATGAACGATATTCCAATTGTTACCGGAAGAACAGGAATGGCCTGGGCAAATGGTTTACACAAGGATGAGTTAAATTCCGGAATATTGAAGAAAGAAGGTGATGGTAAATCGCCGGCTGGAATTTTTCGGCTTAGTGGACTATTCGGATATCAAGACATTAAATCGAAGATGAATTCTTTGAAAATTAATGAGCGGACTTTCTGTGTAGATGATTCAAAATCGGTTTATTACAATCAAATAGTAAGTACTGATACTTTAAAAAAAGATTGGGATTCGGCAGAAACCATGCTCATGAAAAGTGATGCCTATAAATTCGGAATATTTGTGGATTATAATGTGAATCCTGCAAAGGCACAGGCAGGATCCTGCATTTTTATGCACATTTGGAGCGGAAGCAATAGTCCCACAGCCGGTTGCACCGCTATGAAAGAGGGTGATATTTTAAAATTGATAAATTTCCTTGATAAGAATAAAAATCCAATTTTAGTTCAAGCGCCACTTGCCGAATATGAAAAAATGAAGCGTTTTTATAAATTACCATAATTCCTTCATCGGTCTTGCCTTAAAAATTAGCACCTTTGTAACTAAATAATTAGCATGTTTGAAAATAAGGGACGTACGGAAATTGAACAATTAGGCGAATTTGGCTTAATTGATCATCTTACAAAAAATTTCGCCATCAGTAATAAAAGCACCATCAAGGGAATTGGTGACGATGCTGCAGTTTTAAATTTTGAGGACAAAAAAACTTTAATTTCAACCGATCTTTTATTGGAAGGCATTCATTTCGACTTAGCCTATACCCCTTTAAAACATTTAGGCTACAAGGCCGTACAAGTCAATCTAAGCGATATTTATGCCATGAATGGTATGGCACACCAAATCACTGTTTCTATTGGCTTATCGAGCAAATTTCCGCTAGAGGCTATTGAAGAATTATATCAGGGAATTAGTATTGCTTGTGAAAAATATGGTATTGATTTGGTGGGTGGCGATACCAGCTCTTCAAAACAGGGTTTAGTTATTAGTGTAACGAGTATCGGTACAGCAGATGAAAAAGATATTTGCTATAGAAATACTGCTAATGAAGGAGATTTAATTTGTGTTTCTGGCGATTTGGGTGGTGCTTATATCGGCTTACAATTGCTGGAAAGAGAAAAAAATATCTTTTTAGAAAACCCAAATATTCAACCAGATTTAGAGGGTAAAGATTATATCGTTGAACGTCAGTTAAAGCCGGAAGCGAGGAAAGATATCATTGAATCCTTAAAATTGATGAAAATCAAGCCTAGCTCCATGATTGATGTTTCGGATGGTTTAGCTTCCGAAATTCTGCATATCTGCAAGCAATCAAATAAGGGATGTAATTTATACGAAGAAAAAATTCCCATCGACCCAATGACTTATGATACCGCACGTGATTTTGGTATCGATCCAACGGTTTGTGCCTTAAATGGTGGTGAGGATTATGAATTGCTCTTCACTATCAAACAGTCTGATTTTGAAAAAATTAAAAACAATCCCGACATTTCTATTATTGGGCATGTTACAGAAGCTTCTGCGGGATGTAATTTAATTTCAAAATCGCAAAAAGTACATCCAATTCAAGCACAGGGCTGGAACTCTTTAAAAGGAAATCAAGAATAGAATATTTTTTCTTTTGGGCTATAAAAAACTATATTTATTTTAAATATGTTTTATCCCATGAATAAAAAATCACTCTTTTTAATTTTAGCCTTATTTGCAACATCAATAAGTGCGAATTCTCAAACAAACAATAGCAAGGCACCGGCGCCAGTCTACCCCATTCCAGATAAAATGCAAATGGAATGGCATGAAATGGAAACCAATGCTTTTGTACACTTCACTACCAATACTTTTACTGGTTTGGAATGGGGCTTTGGCGATGAAAAATTAAGCACCTTTAATCCCACAGCTCTTGATACCGAACAATGGGCAAAAACATTAAAAGAAACTGGTTTTAAAACACTGATTTTAACCACTAAACATCACGATGGCTTTTGTTTATGGCCAAGTAAATACACCGAACATTCCGTAAAAAATAGTCCTTACAAGGATGGAAAGGGCGATGTAGTTAAAGAAACAGCTGATGCTGTAAAAAAATACGGTTTAAAATTTGGCGTTTATCTTTCTCCATGGGATAGAAACCATGCCGAATATGGCAAACCTGCTTATATAGAGTATTATAGAAATCAAATAAAGGAGCTTTTCACTAATTACGGACCGATTTTCGAATTATGGTTTGATGGTGCAAATGGCGGTGATGGGTACTATGGTGGATTTCGCGAAACGCGAAAAATCGATTCAAAAAGCTATTATAACTGGCCTAAGACCCTCGAAATCGTTAATTCTATCCAAAAAGACGTTCTAGTGTTTAGCGACTCTGGTCCCGGAGTAAGATGGGTTGGAAATGAGCGCGGAATTGCGGGCTTAACCAATTGGAATACCATTTCTACTGATACTTTATACGCTGGAAAAGCAGGAATTACCGATTTGTTAAATACAGGATCTATTGACGGAAAAAGATGGATCCCTGCCGAGGTAGATGTGTCAATCAGACCGGGATGGTTTTACCATGCCAATGAAGATGCTAAAGTAAAAACCGCAGAACAGCTTTTTGATATTTACCTGACTTCGGTAGGAAGAGGATCGACTTTATTATTGAATATTCCACCAGATCAACGCGGACTTTTCCATGAGAAGGATGTAGAATCTTTGCGTGGATATAAAAAACTATTAGATACCGAATTTTCTAAAAATATAGCGCTTAAAGCAAAAGTTAAAGCCGATTCATTTAGAGGAAATTCAGCTCAATTTGCAGCTAAAAACCTTACCGATGGCAATAAGGAAACTTATTGGGCAACAAACGACGGACAGTTAACAGGAAGTTTTGAGGTGGACCTAGGAAAAGTTTCAACAGTTAAATATGTAACACTTCAAGAATACATTAAACTGGGACAACGTGTAAAAAAGTTCTCTGTTGAGGTGTGGAAAGATGGAAAATGGACAAATGTAGCTAATGGAACCACTATAGGTTATAAGCGTATTTTTAAAATTGATCCAGTTCAAACCTCAAAAATTAGAGTAAGTATTGAAGATTCAAAAGCATCTCCAGTAATTTCAAATTTGGAGGTTTATTAATTTTTAAAAAATTGAATTTAATCCCCGCTTCAAAAGAGTGGGGATTTTTTAGTACCTGTCATTGCGCGCTCAGCAAAGCAATCTCATTTTCCCTGCCTGTCCTCTGCCGGACCATAGAGTTTCTATTGATTACAAAAATTGGTTTTCTGTCACAACAGAAAGGCTGTTGTATAGTTTCCTTAATAAACCTTAATTCCTTAATGTTTATAATTTATACACGTAGGGACAGGTCGCGACCTGTCCTTTTCAAATTCAATGAAACCATTAAGAAATTAAGAAAAATTATTTTTCAAGCTTCCTCTGGTCGGTGTTGTCCGTACCAGCCCCACACAGTCCGTACTTTTCCATCGATTATCAAAATTGATTTTCTATTTAACAGAAAGGCTGTTGTACAGTTTAAGCCCCAGCGTCTCTAAGGATTAAGAAATAGTTAGGTTCTCCAGACTCTTCTATAAAACATACCTCATTATACATCAACCATCCGATATCCTTTAATAATCTATCCCCAAAAAGATTTGTTCAATATAAAACATATACTTACTTTTAACGTTAGTAACGCAATACGGTATTAATGATAAAAACTTTTGGCGATAAGGAAAGTGAAAAAATTTGGACTGGAATTCGTTCTAAAAAATTGCCATATGAGATACAAGATATTGCACGGAGAAAATTAAGAATGCTTAATAATGCTCAGGATGTCAATGATTTAATAATTCCACCAGCAAATAGATTGGAAAAATTAAAAGCAAAGCTTCAAGAATATTATAGTATTAGAATTAATAATCAATGGAGAATTATTTTTCGTTGGCTTAATAATGATTCTTACGATGTTGAGATTGTTGACTACCATTAATAAAAAGATATGACTACCATTAAAAACATCCACCCTGGTGAAATTCTATTGGAAGAATTTCTAATCCCAATGGAAATTTCTGCTTATCGTTTAGCGAAGGAAACATTTATCCCACAAACACGAATTTCGGAAATTGTAAAAGGTAAAAGAAGAATTACTGCTGATACTGCATTACGTTTTTCCAAATACTTTGGAACTAGCGCAAAATTTTGGTTGGGACTTCAGGATGATTATGATCTTGAGGAAGAAAAAATTCAAAAAGCGAATGAGTTAGAAGAGATTAAACCCATAGAGGGAAAAGCGTTATGATTTTTCCCTCAGCAGGTGAGGGACCTTAGTAGTTCTTAGAAAAATTCTGATTTTATTTACTTAGTTCCCTCACTTCGTTTGGGATGACACGTGCAGCTGTTAAACTGTCATCCCGTAACCTGCCCTTGAGCAGGTGAGGGACATTCGTAGTTTTTTTATAGCATGTTTGCGGTAAGATTACGTTTCCGCTCATAGCCGCGGGGGCCTATTTCTTTTCCTGTAGCTGAAAAGAAACAAAAAGCCACCGCTGCGTCTGATGCTATGAAAGGCAGTGCTTGGGCAGGGTAAATCATTGCCGCACCAGCCAAGGCGGAAGAAAGGTGGTGCAAGGACAGTGCAAGCTAATCCTGCTAAATGATTTAATATAGCTTTTATAGTGTCGATTTTAAGACCTAAGTAAAATGAACTAGGATTTTAGGCGTTATGCTTTTTCCCTCAGCTTGATTAGTATTAAGCCATCTATTCTTCATCTTCTCCAATAAACTTCTGATCCAGTTGTTTCCCAGTTTTAGCTCCCAGTTTCTTAATTTTTTCGGCGGTTATGCTAAGATTACCTCTACCGCTGGATAATTTGTTCAAAGCTTTTTCATAAGCATCCTGACTTAGTCGGATGTTTTTACCGATACCCTCCATATCGGTCATAAAGCCAATAAATTTATCATACATTTCGCCACTTAGACGCGCAATTTCCATCACATTCCGGTTTTGGCGTTCCTGCTTCCACATACTGGCAATGGTACGTAGTGTGGCTAAAAGTGTAGATGGACTCACAATAACTACGCGTTTATCCCAAGCAAAATTGAATAGGTCCGCATCTTTTTGCACCGCAATACCAAAAGAGGATTCGATGGGAATAAATAGCATAACAAAGTCGGGTGAGTTTATTTTATAGAGCTCACTATAATTCTTAGAAGATAATCCTTGAATATGCCCTCTGATTGATGCAATATGTTGTTTGGTATATATTTCACGTTCCTCTTCGCTCTCACAATTTACCAATCGCTCATAGGCAATTAATGATACTTTTGCATCGATGATGAGATGCTTCTCGTCGGGAAGGTCAATAATGACATCTGGCTGAAAGTTTTGTCCCTCGGAAGATTGATGTGTAGCCTGTGTCCTATATTCGCGGTCCTTCACCAAGCCCGATCTTTCCAAAACCCTTTCTAAAATCATCTCACCCCAATTCCCTTGTTTCTTATTATCGCCTTTTAGGGCATTGGTGAGGTTTTTAGTCTCCAAGTTCATAAGATTCGATTGCTCAATCAATTGATTGATATGGCCTTTTAACACATTTCTTTCATCCGATTCTGCCTTGTAAACCTTCTCCACTTTTTCTTCAAAAGCTTTAATATTCTCCTTGAAAGGGTTCAAAATGATATCTAGATTTTGGCGATTTTCTTCGGTGAACTTTTTCGTTTTTTCATCCAAAATTCGGTTAGCAATTAACTCAAAATCTTTATTGAATTTCTCTTGATTATTTCTAATCTCCTCCTTCTGTTCATCAATTTTCTCTTGTTGCGCTTTTAAGTAAGAGCGTGAACTTTCTAAATCCTTAACCGTTTCATTAAGTCGCTCACGTGTGATATCTAATTCATTTTTAAGCGATGATAACTCTATTTTGAGGTTTTCGGCACGTTCTTCTGCTTTAGCTTTATTGATTTTTAACTCATCTAATACGTCCTGACTAATACCGCCCGAGTTCGATTTAGTTCTGAAATATAAAAAGAGTAAAATGGCAATAAAAAAGCCAGATAAGATTATGTAGAGTTCCATTTTGATGAATTTTATCAAAAATAGATATTTTTTGATCTGTGCTTTTAATAATTATCAAATCATTTTAAATGAGTTTTTTTAATAGAAAATGCTTGCTGAATGGAGTATTTACACAAGAAAGATTGTTGATAGCATGTAAATTATTTCAAAATCGTAAATCTGTAATTTTAACATTTCAACCTGCATAAATGTCAGTTTGGTTAATTAAAACCCATAAAAAATGCCTTTTTAAGGCAATTAGCTTATAAATTGTATTTTGCTTTTTTCCTGTTATGGTGGTTATTGCCTTCCAAAACTCATAAAACATCTTAAAAATCTTCTTGAAGCTTAATTTTTTGTGATTATTTTTATTCGGAATAATTTTTGACAGATATTTATTAAAAAACAAAAACGATGGGAATAATTTTAATGATAGTCATTGCTGTGGTAAGTTTTGCAGTTCAATGGCGTTTCAAAAGTAAATTTAAGCAATACACCGAAATGCCTTTATTATCGGGTATGAGTGGTAAAGATATCGCAGATAAAATGTTAAAGGATAATGGCGTATTTGATGTGCAGATTATTTCCGTGGAAGGTCAATTAACCGATCACTATAACCCTGCAGATCGCACAGTAAATTTGAGTCCGGAGGTTTACCATGGCAGAAGCGTTGCTGCAGCAGCTGTTGCCGCTCACGAATGTGGACATGCGGTTCAGCATGCGAAGGCTTATAGCTGGTTAAAGTTTAGATCTGCTGTTGTGCCTGCAGTAAATGTGGCTTCAAAAATTACGCAGTGGGCATTAATGATTGGCGTGATGCTTTTAATGTTCTCAGGTAATATTACCGTCCTTGCCATTGGTGTTGTGGCTTTAGCAGTAGTTACCCTGTTTGCTTTTATCACATTGCCGGTGGAGTTTGATGCAAGTAATCGCGCATTAGCTTGGCTGCAAACTAATCGCGGAATTATGCAAACTGAGATGGAAAATGATCAAGCTAAAGATGCATTATGGTGGGCAGCAATGACCTATGTAGTTGCGGCTTTAAGTTCATTAGCTACTTTAGTTTATTATGCGAGCATGTTAATGGGAAGAAGAGAGGAGTAATTTGCTCTAAAATAAAAAGCCTCGAATGGATAAAAATCTGTTCGGGGCTTTTTTTATGGGGAAAATTCTAATTCAGTTTATAAAGTGCTATTAATTGAAATTCGGGGATTTTAACTTGAAATTTTTGTCCGTCAACCACTCTAATCATTTCATAAGAACCCTTCATGGTTCCAATGTCAGTTTTTAAATTACATCCTGAAACATATTCGTGGTTTTCTCCAGGTTCGATAATGGGCTGTTGTCCAACAACACCCTCTCCTTCTACTTGGCGTTTTGTACCATTAGAATCAAAAATGCTCCATTTACGACTCATTAATTGCACCGTGTAGTCGCCCATGTTTTCAATTTTCACACGATAGGCAAACATGAAATGTTCATTCACCGGATTTGAATATTCCGGCTGGTAAATAGTTTCTACCGATACTTTAACACCTTCAGTAATCTTGGTTACCATCATCTTATTTTTTATAAACGATAAAATTAAACCGCCTCTGTCTGAAAACGCTCATTAATCTCTTCCAGAACAGAATAAATATCATTAATATTCTCGAGAGAAACCAATTTCATTCGATATTCTTTAAAATCAGGAATTCCCTTAAAATAATTAGCATAATGCCTTCTCATCTCAAAAATACCGGTTTTATTACCCTTCCAGGCAATTGATTTCTCTAGGTGCGTTTTGCAAACATCTACCCTTTCGGCAATGGTTGGTTCCGCTAAATATTCGCCTGTTTTAAAAAAGTGCTTTATTTCTCTAAAAATCCATGGATAACCAATGGCTGCTCTGCCAATCATGATGCCATCAATTTCATATTCCATGCGCCAATCGGCAGCTTTTTGAATTGAATTTACATCACCATTGCCAAAAATTGGAATTTTTATTCTTGGGTTTCTTTTAATTTCACGTATTAATGTCCAGTCGGCCTCTCCTTTATACATCTGAGCGCGTGTACGACCATGTATTGTTAGTGCCTGAATACCAACATCTTGCAATCGTTCAGCAACTTCACGAATATTTTTGGTATTGTCGTCCCAACCGAGTCTTGTTTTAACTGTAACCGGTAGATGTGTTGCATCCACAACAGCTTTGGTCATTAAAACCATTCGGTCGATATCTTGGAGTAAGCTTGCTCCAGCACCACGGCAGGCCACATTTTTCACGGGGCAGCCATAATTTATATCAATTAAATCGGGCTGGGCTAAGGTAGCAATACGTGTTGCTTCGCTCATGCTTTCAATTTCACTCCCAAAAATCTGTATTCCGATTGGGCGTTCATACTCGAAAATATCGAGTTTTGCGCGACTTTTTGCTGCATCGCGAATTAATCCCTCGGAAGAGATAAACTCGGTGTACATCATATCAGCACCATTTTGTTTACAAACAAAACGGAATGGGGGGTCGCTTACATCCTCCATCGGAGCGAGTAAAAGTGGGAATTCCCCTAAATCTATATTTCCTATCTTTACAGACATTAGCTATCTTTCAAACTTGTATTTTTACATGATTTTATTAGCTCATGTAAATGCAAAATTACAAATAAATTATTAGCATGTTTAAATCAGGGTCAGAAGAGCGTCATCCTTTAGGGTCATTGCTTATATTGTTTTTATTGTTTCTAGGCTGTGCAATTGTTTTTAGCATATTAGCCCTTGTTATTTCCATTGCAGTTTACGGAGTAGATTCTATTACTCAAGGATCTATTAATGGGGCCTTTTCGCTTGAAATCCTCAGAATTATTCAAATTTTCTCTTCTTTTGGGATGTTTGTGGTGGCTTCAATCATTTTTGCAAAGACTGAAAGTAATAATTGGCTTGGATTTTTGAGTTTTAAAAAGGTTAATCCCCTTTTGCTTGTTTTAACTATAGCAATTATGTTTAGTATGAGTCCCTTGATGGAATTCATCAACGAAACAAATAAAAACATGGTTTTACCGGAGGCGTTGAAGGAAATTGAGGCTTGGATGCGGCTGAAAGAGGCTGAAATGACTCAAATGACTAAACAATTTCTGGTGATGGACTCATTTAATCTTTTGCTTGTCAATATGTTAATGCTGGCTATTATTCCTGCCATAGGCGAAGAATTGATATTTAGAGCATGTTTGCAAAAGGTTTTGGGGCGCTGGACAGGTAATTATCATTTAGCAATTTGGTTAAGTGCAATAATATTTAGCAGCATTCATTTTCAATTTTATGGCTTCTTTCCACGCATGTTTTTAGGAGCTTTATTTGGCTATTTATTGGTTTGGAGTGGTAGTATTTGGCTTCCCATTTTGGCTCATTTTTTAAATAATGCAATGGCTACAGTGAGTGCTTATGTTTTACAGCTAGAAGGTAAATCAATTGATCAGGCATTTGAACCAGATCCGGTGAATGTGCCAGTTTTAATTGCAAGTACCGTGGCCTTTGTGGGCCTTATTTGGTATTTTCATAATTACACAGTTAAAATAAATGAAAATAAAATAGAATTATCGGATGGAAGCAGATTGGGTTAAGGTTTACACCTCAGCAGATTTTTTTAAATCAGAATTGGTTCGGCAGGTATTAATTGATCATGAAATTGATGCCATAATTATCAATAAACAAGGTTTTCCATATCGTATTGGCGAGGTGGAGGTTTATATTCATGAGAGCAATTTGGCAAATGCTAAGAGCATCATAAAAGAAAACGAATTGTAAATGAAAACAAGGGCAATTACGGGTTTTATTTTTGCGGCAGTGGTTTTAGGATTGGTTTTGGTGGATGCCAATACCTTTACGCTATTTTTTATTCTGATTTCAATTTTGTGTACACTTGAATTTTATAAACTGGTTAAAACGGAGGAGGTAAGGCCTAATTTAAGCACAGGATTATTGTTTTTACTCAGCATAATCATTCCCTTAATAGCACATTTTTTAGCTAATCAAGACTTTAAATATCTAGTTTTTTGTATCCCTTTTGGCATTTTACTGATTGTTTCAGAACTATATAAACATCATAAAAACCCGTTCCATAATATTGCTTACACGCTTTTCGGACTTGTTTATGCGGCCATTCCTTTCTGTTTTTTTTATGCCATGGCTTTTCGTGATGGACAGTATTCATTTCATTATCCATTGGCATTTTTATTGATGCTATGGTCAAGTGATACTGGAGCCTATATTTTTGGCGTTCAATTTGGGAAACATCGCCTTTTTGAAAGGCATTCGCCCAAAAAGAGTTGGGAGGGTTTTGTAGGTGGATTAATCTGTAGCGCATTAGCAGCTTATGTTTTGAGTCTTTATTTTACTGAGCTTTCGCTCGTTAATTGGTTAGTTATCGCCTCAATTATTGCTGTTACCGGTACCTTGGGCGATTTATCCGAATCTATGCTGAAGCGTAGTCTGTCAACTAAAGATTCTGGAACCTTTTTGCCGGGCCATGGAGGATTTTTAGACCGTTTTGACGGTTTATTGATTGCCGCCCCCTTGGTTTATTTTTATTTACAATTAATTAGTCTGTAAGATTTCAAAATTGGAACGGTTTTTAATCTAAAACCCCGAAATAAATTTATGGAGAACACACCACATTATTCTGGATCTGAAATAGAACCTAAACCAGATCGTTCATTATGGTACATGGCTATTGGTTTGGGACTCATCATTTTGATCATGGGCTACCTGACCTTTTATGTGGACGATGCATCGAGTATTTTTTCATCCAAAGAAGAGGCTCCAATAAGCAAAATTGAAGATAATTCGGATGTATTGATTGATAATTTGGCCATGAGTGATGAAGAGGTTAAAAGCTCACTCATCAAGTTTATTGAGGTTTTTTATAATGATCAGAAAAAGGGATATTTCGACCCTCCGAGTTATTTCCCGCCAATTACTCAAACCTATTATAATTTTCATAATCTCACCTATCAACGAATTAAGGAAATTCACTGGAAGCGCTTAGCCGATATGAAAGACCTTGATTTAAGCTGGGATGTTTCTTCGCTAGAATTTGAGCGTAATGGCAATGAAATAGTTGTAAATTATTTGACTCGCCTTAAT
Source organism: Daejeonella sp. (assembly GCF_017495225.1). GTDB lineage: Bacteria > Bacteroidota > Bacteroidia > Sphingobacteriales > Sphingobacteriaceae > Daejeonella. The sequence goes on from NZ_JAFEIG010000004.1 coordinate 99,351, forward strand.
TATTTCCAACCATCAAAAAACCAGGATGTAAGTGCAGATGTTCGTTATGAAATGATTATTAATGAGGAGGGTAAAATTAGCTCATTGAGGGAAACCGAAATATTGAATTTGGTGGAGTCGCCACGTTCTTATCAAGCTGATACAAGCTCTTTGGTGGATGGCAATAATATTTATGAGAACAAAACAAGTGCTAAGGATGTTCAATCTGGCACAGAATCACAAAAAGTAGAAGTTGTTGATGATGCTAAGCTTTACGATTCAGGAAATGTGGAGTCTGTTCCAGAGTATCGTGGCGGACCAAAAGCATTGGCCATGTTTATAGGTTCTAGGTTGAGGTACCCTGCAAAAGCAAGAGAAAACAGAATACAGGGCAAAGTTTATATTAGCTTTGTGATTGAAAAAAACGGCAGCCTAAGCGAATTTAAAGTTATTAAAGGAATTGGTTCTGGCTGCGATGAAGAGGCTATACGCGTATTGAAATTAAGCCCTAATTGGAAACCTGGAGCTGTCAAGGGGTCTCCTGTTAGAACCTCTTATATTTTGCCAGTAAGTTTCCAATTGGCTAATTAAACCTTTTCAGGAAGGATAGCTATTTCTTGAAGCATTTCAATGGCCACATCTAAGCTATCTACATGTTCAATTGCTAGACGTAGCGTGTTTTTTACCTCTTTCAAATTACAGATGCGTGGATGTGCTTGTAAGAAGGCTAAAACACGGCCAAATTGTTCAGTTTCGTAATACGCGGATTGCTTATTACTTATAAAATATCCCCTTAAAACACCTTTTTTCAAGGATATTTTCTCAAAACCAATCATTTTACCCAAATATTGGAGTCGCCAGGTATTAATTAATTCAATTACTTGATATGGCACTGGACCAAAGCGATCTGCCAATTTTTGTCGGAAGGCATCCAAAGCTAGTTCATCTTGAATGTTTGATAGCTCCGTGTACAGATTATAGCGTTCGGCAATATTAGTGACATACTCATCGGGAATCATCACTTCTAAATCGGTGTCTACATGGGTAAAGGAGATAAAAGGACGAGGTTTTTCATCACTAAATAGATTTTTAAACTCATCTTCTTTCAATTCCTGAATGGCTTCATCGAGGATCTTATGATACATTTCAAAGCCGATTTCGGCAATAAATCCACTTTGTTCGGCTCCAAGAAGGTTTCCACTTCCGCGGATGTCTAAATCGCGCATCGCAACATTAAATCCGCTACCCAAATCTGAAAACTCTTCAATGGCACTTAGCCTTTTGCGCGCTTCATTGGTTAGGGTAGAAAGTGGCGGACTCAATAAATAGCAGAAAGCTTTCTTGTTTGAACGACCTACACGACCGCGCATTTGATGCAAATCACTCAAGCCAAACATGTGTGCATGATTGATTAAAATGGTGTTCGCATTGGCGATGTCTAATCCCGCTTCAATAATTGTTGTAGCAACTAAAACATCGTATTCGCCAGCCACAAATTTGAGCATAACATCCTCCAAAGCATCACCTTCTAGTTGACCATGTGCAATTCCAATTCTGGCTTTTGGGACTAGGGTATTTATTAATCCGCCCAATTGCATTAAATCTTGTACCCGGTTATGAATGAAAAATATTTGTCCCCCACGTTCAATCTCAAACTCAACAGCTTCTTTTATCAGTTTCTCATTAAAAACATGAAGTTCGGTTACAACTGGCTGCCTATTGGGCGGTGGTGTACTGATAATACTTAAATCGCGTGCCCCCATCAGTGAAAAATGAAGGGTTCTTGGGATAGGTGTTGCAGTTAACGTTAAGGTATCTACATTGGCCCTAAATTGCTTTAATTTTTCTTTTACACCAACCCCAAACTTTTGTTCTTCATCGATAATGAGGAGACCCAAATCTTTAAACTTAACGTCCTTACTCACAATGCGGTGAGTACCAATGATAATATCAATTTTGCCCTCGGCAAGTTTCTCAAGTGTTTCCTTAATTTGCTTTGCCGATTTAAATCGGTTGATATAATCGATGTTACAAGGAAAATCTTTTAAGCGTGCACTGAAAGTTTTAAAGTGTTGTAAAGCTAAAATGGTAGTCGGGACAAGAATAGCCACCTGTTTACTATCGGTAACAGCTTTAAAGGCTGCACGAATTGCGATTTCTGTTTTTCCGAAGCCTACATCACCACATACCAATCTATCCATAGGATGCGGCGATTCCATATCTTTTTTTACATCAGCTGTTGCTTTTACCTGATCGGGAGTATCTTCATAAATAAAAGATGCCTCCAATTCTGTTTGTAGGTAAGTGTCTGGTAAAAAGGAGGTTCCGGTCTGAGATTTGCGCAAAGCATAAAGCTTGATTAAATCGCGAGCAATATCCTTAACTTTTTTTTTAGTGGTCTTTTTTAACTTCTCCCAGGTATCCGTTCCAAGTTTATTCATTTTTGGAACCGTTCCCTCTTTCCCCGAATATTTTGAAATTCGGTTGAGTGAGTTAATATTTACATAGAGGAGGTCATTGTCCGCATAAACCAAACGTATCATTTCCTGCGAGCGGCCATTCACATCTACCTTTTCCAAGCCTGCATATTTTCCAACCCCATGATCAATATGTGTGATAAAATCACCTGGTTTTAGGTCGCGAAGCTCTTTTAGGGTAATAGCCTGACTACGGATATAACCTTTTTTTAACTTGTATTTATAATAGCGATCAAAGATTTGATGATCGGTATAACAAGCCAGTTTTTGTCCGTGATCAATAAAGCCCTCCCTCAATGAAAGGTGGATAGGCTTAAATTGAATTCCAGCTTTTAGGTCTTCAAAAATGCTGTATAAACGTTCAATCTGCTTGGTAGAGTCCGTAAAGATTAGGTTTTCGGTGCCTATTTTTTCGTTTTCTTTGAAGTTGTGAATCAGCAGGTTAAAATCCTTATTGAAAGAAGGTTGAGGCTTGGTATCGAAAACAATTGTTTCGTCGGCACTATAAAAAAACTGCTTTCCAAACTCAATCACATCAAAATCATTGAGTTGATCGGCAAGCATTTTTTGATCGGTAAAATTGAATTTAGGATCAATCCATTGCGGATTTTGCTTTTTATCCTCTGCTGGCAATGCCTTCCAAAACTCTACCGCTTTTTTGAAGCCTGTTTTGATCACATCTAAGGTAAATTCTACATCCTTAAACCAGATCATGCTATCTTGATCGATATACTCTAGCAGCGAAATATTGTGGTCGGTTAAAAATTTGGATTGAACATTTGGGACAACGGTAATGCTTTTTACCTGCTCTACGGATAATTGATTTTCAATTTCGAAAGTTCTAATGCTTTCAATAAAATCGGCAAAAAATTCAATTCGATAAGGAAGATCATGCGAAAAGGAGAAAATATCTACAATGCCACCTCGTACAGAAAACTGACCAGGTTCATACACAAAATCAACGCGTTCAAAATCATATTCAATTAAAAACTCGTTGATAAATTCGATGCTCAGCTTATTTCCAACAGCTATTTCTAGCGTATTTTTTTCTAATGCTTGTCGGTCGATTACCTTTTCGGCCAAAGCCTCAGGATAGGTAACGATAATTTTTCCGTATTCGCTAGCGTGATTTAACTCGTTTAAAACCTCGGCGCGTTGCAGCACATTGCTGCTATCAACTTGAGTAAATTCGAAAGATTTTCTGAATGAGGAAGGAAAAAATAAGACTTCTTTTTCGAGCAGGTTTTCAAGGTCACTTAAAAAATAGGCAGCTTCTTCACGTTCTGGAAGAACAAAAACCATGTGCCTATGCAATAAAAAGTACGTAGCTATGGCAATGATCGAATCACTTGATCCGACTAAACCCTTTAAATGAACCCGTTTTTTCCTACCTTTATTAAGGGCTTCTGCCAGAATGGCAATACGAGGGTCCGATTTATACTGAATTAAAATATCCCGAATGTTCACGCCCTGATTTTCAAGACAAATATAGGAATAAGACGCGATATTTAAGGCTCGAACAAATGCTGATTTTTAGAGATAAAATCATTTTTAAACCAGCCAAAATGTTTAATATGATGAATAGTGGTACTGGAAAAATTTTAATAGTAATTGGCCTCCTAACTGTAATTTTAGGGCTATTGATTTATTTTTTTCATGATAAACTACATTGGATAGGGAATCTTCCCGGCGATCTCAGGATTGAAAAGCCAGGTTTTAGACTTTATATTCCATTCACAACCATGATTTTATTTAGTCTTTTGATTAGTTTGCTTTTACGAATTTGGAGCTGGTTAAACTTATAGATTATCTTTGACTATGAAATTAAGAGAAATATCCTCCTTTCTAGAAGAAATTGCACCCTTGGCTTATCAAGAAGATTATGATAATTCAGGTTTAATTGTTGGGCAAGCTGATATGGAAATATCGGGTGCCCTTATTTCTTTAGATTGTACAGAGGCTGTTGTAGATGAGGCCATTAATCTTGGATTTAACTTGATTATTTCCCATCACCCCATTGTTTTTAAGGGTTTGAAAAAATTTAATGGCAGTAGTTATGTGGAACGTGTGGTGATGAAAGCCATTAAGCATGATATTGCCATTTATGCTATCCATACCAATTTAGACCATGTGATGAATGGTGTAAACAAGAAAATTTGTGATAAATTAGGTATCCAGAAGCCTGTAATTTTAAGTCCCAAAGTTGGCGTATTAAAGCAATTAGTCACTTTTTGTCCCACAGAACATGCCGAGAATATTCGCAAAGCTTTGTTTGATGCGGGTGCAGGTTCCATAGGTAATTATTCGGAATGTAGTTTCAACTCGGAGGGCATGGGAACCTTTAAAGCAGGACCAGGTGCAAATCCATTTACTGGAGAAATAGGAAAGCAGCATCAGGAGTTTGAGGTGAGAATAGAGGTTATTTACCCAACTAATATTGAAGCGAAAATTATACGTTCTTTACATGAAGCACACCCCTATGAGGTGGTAGCATATTCCACTTATCCTTTAAGTAATGCTTATCAAGAGGTTGGTGCGGGTATGATTGGTGAATTGGATCGGGATTGGGATGAGCTTGAATTTTTAAAATTTGTAAAAGAAAAATTAGGTGCAAAGTTGATTCGTCACACCAATCTTAGATCAAAAAAAATCCGTAAAGTTGCCGTTTGTGGTGGTTCTGGAGGCTTTTTATTGAAGAATGCGATTAGAGCTGGTGCCGATATATTTATTACTGCAGATTATAAATATCATGAGTTTTTTGATGCGGATGAAAAACTAATTATTGCCGATGTGGGACATTTTGAAAGTGAGCAGTTTACGCAGGAATTATTGTTGGAATTAATTACAGAAAAATTTAGTAACTTTGCCCTCCGTTTAACGTTACAGAACACAAACCCCATAAATTATTTGATTTAATGGAACAATCAGTAGAAGATAAATTAAAAGCATTATTCGAACTTCAGACGCTTCACACGCAGATCGATAAGATCCGTCAGACTAGAGGTGAGCTTCCAATGGAAGTTTCAGACCTTGAAGATGAGGTTGCAGGTCTAGAAACCCGAATTCAGAAAATAAAGTCTGAGCTTGATGAGCTTGAAGATTCAATCGTAACCCGTAAGAACATGATTAAAGATGCTCTTGCTGCTACGAAGAAGTATGAAACTCAACTTGCCGATGTAAAAAACAACCGTGAATATGATGCAATTTCTAAGGAAATTGAAATTCAAGGTTTGGAGATCCAAGTTTCTGAGAAAAAAATTAAAGAGTTTTCTTTCGACATTCAGAACAAAACTGGAGTGTATGAAAAAGCATTAGAAGTTATTACAGAACGTAAAAAGGATCTTGAGCTTAAGAAAGCTGAGTTAGAAACTATTACTGCTGAAACTGAAAAGGAAGAAGCTAGTATTCTTGCTAAAGCCGAAGAAGCTGAAAAACATATTGAAGAGCGCCTATTAATTGCTTATCACCGTTTACGTAAAAATGCTAAAAACGGATTGGCAGTTGTAACCATCAAGCGTGATTCTTGTGCAGGATGTTTCAACCAAATTCCACCACAAAGACAATTAGATATCCGTCAACGTAAGCGTATTATTGTTTGCGAGCATTGCGGCAGAATTGTTGTTGATGAGGGTTTTGCTGGAGAAGAAGCAGGAACAATTTAAGGACTATAATCTTTGAAAGCGATCAGGTCTCCTGGTCGCTTTTTTTTTGCCTGTATAATTTAATCTCTCATCATGTTATTTAGAAGGCTTTTTCTCACATTCTTGCTTTTAGCTCTCCTTCCAAAGGCACATGCGAATTTTGATTTTAATGCTAATTGCATTAAAGCCTATCAAAATATCATGGCATTAAAGCTAAATACTGCTCGAACCCTCATTAGTGCAGAGAAAAAGAGGAATCCCAACAACTCAATCCCTTATTTACTAGATAATTACGTTGATTATTTTAATCTGATTACGAGTGAAAATCAATCCGACTACGCACGTTTTAAAGAAAGCAAAAACCTCCGCATCAGCCGAATTGAAAAGGACGATAAGAGCTCACCTTATTACTTGTACGCTCTAGCAGAAATTAATCTTCAGTTAGCTCTAAGTCGCAGTAAAGAGAAAGAATATTTTTTAGCTTCCATAGAATTCAATAAAGCATTTAGTCAATTAAAAGAAAACTCTAAAAAGTTCCCTAATTTTTTACCTAATCAAAAAAGTTTGGGCATGATTCAGGCTGTTTTTGGTTCCTTCCCCGAAGGATTATCAAAGGCTTTATCTGCATTCGGAATTCGTGGAGATACCCGTACAGGTGTAAAACTTTTAGAAAACCTAATTGAAAAATTACCTGAATCAAGTTATTCCCATTTCTATGATGAAACAGTGTTTTATTATGCTATAATTCAAACAGATATTATTTCTGAATCTACGAATTATGCTAAAATCATAAAAATTACAGAGCAAATAGACCGTGAAAGTCTGCTAAGGACCTATATCAGGGCCTATGCCGGCACTAAATTAGGCAACTCTAGAAATGCGCTGCTTGAATTAAGTAAAAGGCCTACAGAACCGTTTTATGTTAGCTATCCTTATCTTGATTATTTAACGGGACTTGCCAAATTGCAAAACCTAGATCAAAGCGCGGCTAGTAATTTTCAGGCTTATCTTAAGTTAAATCGCGGGACTAACCTAATCAAGGATACTTATTTACAATTGGCTTGGCTAGAGTTAATTAAGGGGAATGGTCAAGGCTATCAACAGTTTGTTTCACTAGTAAAAACGAAGGGTAATAATAGCCATAATCGTGATATTCAGGCATTGAAGGAAGTTAATTACGGTATTCCTGATGTAAATTTATTGAAAGCAAAGCTCTTATCTGATGGAGGTAATTATGACAAAGCACTTGCCCAATTATTGGGTAAAAGCACATCAGACTTTAAGGTTTTGATGCATCAAATTGAATTTAATTATCGAATGGGTAGAATTTACGATCTCAGTTCTAAATTTGACCAAGCATTGAAGTATTATCAAGCTGCTATTGATTTGGGTAAGAATCAGCCCTATTCATTTGCTGCTAATTCGGCATTGCGAAGTGGAATTATTTATGAAAAGAATAAAAATTTCGTTCGCGCAAAACAGTTTTACACTCTTTCCATAAGCATGAAAGATCATGACTATGAAAATAGCATTGAAAATCGTGCAAAAGAAGGATTAAAGCGTATAAACTAGAATTTATACACCATGGAATTGATGTTCATACCTGCTCCCACCGAAGTAAAGACAACAATATCACCTTTGTTAATTTGATGATCTCCCAGCTTGTTTTTTAATATTAAGTCAAGAAGAGTCGGAACGGTTGCTACTGAACTATTTCCTAAGCTTGCTATGGTCATTGGCATCACGTTTGTAGGCGCCTCTGTAATTCCATTAAGCTTGAATAATCGTTTTAAGATGGCTTCGTCCATTTTACCATTTGCCTGATGAACAAGCACTTTTTTTACATCGCGAACGTCTATTTTTGCTTTGTCTAGCGATTGCTGGATTACTAGTGGAACATTTTTTAGAGCATATTCATATATTTTCCTGCCATCCATTTTAATATATTGCTCTTCTGTGATAAAGTCAGGATTGCTTGATCCCCCAGAAAACAAATAATTAACCTCTGAGACCGTATGTGTTTGCGTTTTATGAGATATTATTCCCTCTGAATCAGTTATTTTAGCTTCTAAAATTGTTGCACCAGCACCATCTGAGAAGATCATGCTATCTCTATCATGTGGATCGGTTACCCTCGATAAGGTTTCTGTACCAATTACTAATATGCGTTTAGCATCACCAGAGCGGATGAAATAATCAGCTTGAATCATTCCCTGTAGCCAACCTGGGCATCCAAAAGGAAGGTCATATGCTACACAATCGGGGTTTTGTATACCCAATTTGTTTTTGATTCTTGATCCTAGCGTAGGTAAGACATCTACACGAGTACTTCCTGCGGTGATATCCCCAAAGTTATGTGCTACAATGATATAATCAAGACTTTCTGGGTCAATTCCAGAACTATTGATGGCATCTAGGGCCGCAAAATATCCTAAATCTGAGGCTTTATGCTCTGTATTGGCATAACGACGCTCTTCAATTTCGGTGATATCTTGAAATTTCTGAATTATTTCTGAATTATCCCTAACTATGGGTTCTCCATTTTTTTCGTAAAAACGATTTTCTAAAAAGTCGCTATTGGGAATAATATTTTCGGGGATAAAACTACCTGTAGCTATAATTACAGATTTGATACTAGTGCTCATCAAAAGAATTTATACTGAATACTATATTGGTTTATTGTATTAAAGATACGTAATCTTTTTAAAAAAGAGCGCTCCGATTTTGAAATTCATGAAATTTTCGTTATATTATATGGTACATGTATAAGCTTTCTTTATGCTTTTAGGTCCTTATTTTTTTGATTCATATTAAAATCCCACATAAAAAACCTTTAAAATCAGATCTAAGTGAAACTCACATAAACGCTTTGCTTTTAACCTTATTTTTTAAAAATCAACCTGTTTTTAGTGAATATTAAAGGTTTTAAAATAAAAAATGTGTTACTAATGCGTTACTGTAACCTAAATAACACGATTTAATTTACTCAAACGCCCGTTATGAGTTAAATTTGATAGACATCTATTTACCAGCATAATTTTTAAAACATTTTTAAAATTACTAATAAGGTTTATTTGGGCATTTTTCCACCAAAATGTAAGAAGACTTCTGTTTAAATAATTATTTATTTTTTCAATGGATAGACTATTTAGTTGCTTTAAAATTGTGAAAAATGTCAATATAATTTATCAAGATTTTAAATGCTCACTATAGAAGAAGAGTTGGGAAATTCAGGCACTATTATTGGAAATGATCATTCTTTGGATGTTCCAGAAAATCAAATAGTAAATAGTTTGAACTTAAGCGTAATTCATTCTGAAAATGAACGTCCTATTGGTAATGCGCTAATTAGTATTGAGTGCATTGGTAAAACAGCTGTTTGTAATACTGACGGAGAGCTGTGCTTGACTGATCTCAAGCCCGGAAAATACGATATTGATGTTATTTGTCCCGGTTTTATTGCCCAAAGAATTTCCATATTAATTCCTGTAGAAGAGCCCAATCCAATAAGGGTGAAAATGATTAGCAATAGCTAAATAATTGTTAGCTTTTCTATACACATTGTATCTAATCTAATTCAGTAGCAGGCATTTTAATTTATCATAAAATGCTTAATCTTCAAGAAGGAATACATAAAGTTCTTTAGGACCATGCGCTCCCAAAACCAGTGTTTTTTCGATATCTGCCGTGCGACTTGGTCCCGTGATATTTGAAACCATGCTCGGTATAGCCTCTGGGTATTTCTCTTTTAATTTCTTGAAACCATCTTTTAAGTCGAGAACTAATTGAGAAGTATAGGCTACAACTATGTGAATATGAGGATAAATGCTCAACCTTCTACCAGCTTCAGACCCATTAGAAATTAAAACACTTCCATTTCTGGCAATTAAAGATTCACATAATGTAATTCCTACATCTGCATTTAAAAAGTCAGTATCTGTACTATAACTTGGAAACTCGTATTTATTAAGAAGCGTTTGAAGTTTAGGTTCCCAAGCATAAATTTTACGCCAGCTCTTTTTTTCAGCAAGTTCTAGTAGGTTTTCTATCAATTGGATTTCATCTTCACAAAAAACAAAAGCTCCAGACACAGCACTAAGTTGTTCAGCAAATAGAACGTCTAAATGGTCTGTATAATCTTGGTATAGCGGAGTTTCTTCTAAATTGGGATAGGGGTTGTCGTGTTTTTCAAGAAGAGCTTTTCTGATCTTCTTCAACATCTTTTCTTTAGAAGTTGTTTCTTTCATGAACAATGATATTTAATAAAGAAACCTAATTCTTAATTGAATTAGGCTTCTTGATTTTAATGCTTGATATTAATCTTGTGTTGATCTGTTTTCTGGAAGATCAATATTATGATCTACCATACCTTCATGTTCAATGGGTTCTTTCGGCTGAGTTTTTTCAGCTTCTGGTTCAGTGCCATTAACAAACTCATCATAAGTTGTGCGATTATCAAATGGACGCTTACCCAAAATTTCCTCCAAATCGGATTGGAAAAGAATTTCTTTTTCAAGAAGCTTTTCTGCTAATTTTTCTAAGCCATCGCGTTTGTCGGTTAGTAATTGTTTTGTACGTTGGTAAGCCTTGTCGATTTGGCTACGAACCTCAATATCAATCATTTCTGAAGTTTTTTCAGAGTATGGCTTATTGAACTGGTATTCACCTTGCGTATCGTTGAAGGATACATTACCTACCTTATCATTCATACCGTAAATGGTTACCATGGCATAAGATAGTTTAGTAATTCTCTCCAAATCGTTTTGTGCACCAGTTGATATTTTGTTAAACACAATATCCTCAGCTACACGACCACCAAGCGTCATACACATACCATCAATTAACTGCTCTGTGGTATATAAAAACTGCTCTTTAGGAAGATATTGAGCATAACCCAATGCTGCTACCCCTCTAGGCACGATAGAAACTTTTACCAAAGGATCGGCGTGTTCAAGAAACCATCCTGCAATTGCGTGACCAGCTTCATGATAGGCTACAATTCTCTTCTCTTCAGGTGAAATAATCTTGTTTTTCTTTTCTAAGCCTCCAATAACACGATCTACAGCATCTTGGAAATCTTGCATATCAACAGCCTCTTTATTTCGGCGTGCTGCAATTAAAGCTGCTTCATTACATACATTGGCAATTTCGGCACCCGCAAAACCAGGGGTTTGTGCAGATAATTTCTTAGCATCAACACCTTCGGCAAGTTTTAATGGACCCAAATGCACTTTGAATATTTGCTCACGTCCCACTAAGTCTGGCTTGTCTATAGAAATCTGACGGTCAAATCGTCCTGGACGAAGCAATGCTGCATCTAAAACATCTGGTCTGTTGGTTGCCGCTAAAATGATAATTCCAGAGTCTGTACCAAATCCATCCATTTCAACCAATAATTGGTTTAATGTATTTTCTCTTTCATCATTTCCGCCAACAATATTATTTTTTCCGCGGGCACGACCAATGGCATCAATCTCATCAATAAAGATAATACAAGGTGCTTTTTCTTTGGCTTGTTTAAACAAATCACGTACACGTGAAGCACCCACCCCAACAAACATTTCGACAAAATCGGAGCCAGATAGCGAGAAGAAAGGTACTTGAGCTTCACCAGCAACGGCTTTAGCCATCAAAGTTTTACCCGTACCTGGAGCACCGATAAGAAGCGCACCTTTCGGGATTTTACCTCCCAGATTAGTATACTTTTTAGGATTTTTTAGGAAATCTACAATCTCCATCACCTCTTGCTTCGCCTCTTCAAGACCTGCAACATCATTAAATGTAATTGAAACCTGCGATTCTTTATCAAAAAGAGTAGCCTTCGACTTACCGATATTGAATATCTGTCCGCCGCCGCCACCACCAGCGCCACCACCCATACGCTTCATGATAAATACCCAGAAACCAATTAAAAGGAGAACTGGTAAAATGAATGACATAAACCAACCTGCCCAAGGACTTTCTCTAGTCTCGGCAACAATTGGTGTACGTTGATTAGCGGGAAGATCTTTTTCAGCCTCTTTAATTTTTTCTTCGAAGCTTTCAAAAGTTGCCGCAGTAAAGGTGTATTGAGGTCCCGTAGGTGAAGCGTTAAAACTACTCTTAGGTTTTACATCTTCATATTTTTTTTGATCTAGGCGATCCTTTTTAATGTAAACATCGATACTATATAGATCACCATTTTTATAAGTAACCAACTTTTCTACATCACCTGTTTTTAACATTTCTGTCTCAAAATTTTGGTAGCTAACAGTCTTTGCATTATTCGAACTAAACAAATACTGAACAACAAATAAGCCCAAAATAATGACTGCATAAAGCCACATAATATTGAATTTGGGCGGTTTTGGTACAATCTTTTTTCCCGGAACTTTTTTAATCGGTTTTTTGCTATCTGAATTATTTTCCTTCATTTTCTTTCAATAAGTATTTTTATAATAACGAACATAAAGCCTAAAAATGTTTATGCGCTTTTGTATGATTGCATTTCTGCATCTCCCCAAAGATCTTCAATTCCGTAATATTCGCGTTTATCAGTTTTGAAAATATGAACAACTACATCCACATAATCAATGATAATCCAATCGGATTGTTGATATCCTTCTTTCCTATAAGGCTCAAGCTTTAGGGCTTTAAAAACCTCATCTTCAACACTTTGTGCAATTGCTTTTAGTTGGGTGGATGATTCTGCATGACATACCACAAAATAATCGGCAACCGAGCTATGAATATTTCTTAAGTCGAGACGTACAACTTCATTCCCCTTTTTTTCTTGTATGCCATGAACAACAATTTCAGAGATTGAAGTTGATTCTTTAGCATTTTTATTTTTTACCATTAAAAAATTTTAGTTTTGGTTTTTATATAAAGCAAATATTCATTGCAAAATAATACTTTTTCAGGACTATTTGTTGGTCACAATCTAATTACCTTAAAAGAGGTTGACTCAACAAATACCTTTCTTAAGGATGCTGTGTCAAAATCTGCGCCATTAATGGAAGGCACTGTTATTATGGCAGATAGGCAATTTGCTGGTAGAGGACAAGCGGCCAATTCTTGGCAAAGTGAAGCGGGTAAAAACTTAACCTTTAGCATTCTTTTAAATCCCGTTTTTCTTAAGATAGAGCAGCAGTTTGAACTAAACAAAGCCATTAGTATTGCTTTAAACGATGTTTTAACTAAATATCTTGGTGATTGTGTTTATATAAAATGGCCCAACGATATCTATGTTAACAATAAAAAAATCGGGGGTATTTTAATAGAAAATATAATTCAGGGGAAAAAATTTAAACATGCCATAATAGGAATAGGCTTGAATGTGAATCAGGTAAATTTTGCAGATAATCTTAAAAATATAAGCTCTTTAAAACAAGAATTACATCAGGATTACCACTTAATGGGATTATTAGGCGAAATTTGTAGTGCTATTGAGGCTAAATATCTTCAACTAAAGGCCGGCTTATTTAAAAAAATCAATGAAGACTATTTAAATCGTATATATCTAATAGGAGAGATAGCTTCATTTAAATTTGATGGAAGTATCCAAAATGGGAAAATCATTGGAATTACCGAAACAGGTCAGCTTATTTTGGAAATTAACGAAGAAATCAAGTATTTTAACAACAAAGAAATAGAATTTATAAATCAATAACACATGAAGAGACTTTTGGTATTAGCGTTAGCACTGTTTTTCTTTAACGCACAGGCACAGTTTTCAGATCCACAAGCTAAGATTTACGATCCTGTAAAATGGAGCTATTCGTCTGAAAAAATAAATGATAAAGAATTTAATCTAATCATTACAGCAAAAATTGAAAAGGGTTGGCATTTATATTCACAATTTATAGAGGAGGGTGGACCCGTTCCTACCTCATTTAAATTTAAACAATCTGCTGATTTTAAGCTAATTGGTAAGGTTTCTGAAAGTCCGAAAGCTGTTACCGCCTTCGATAACAATTTCGATATGGAAATTGCTTGGCATAAAGACCAAGTAGTTTTTAAACAAGGCATTAGCTTGAAAAACCCTTTAGAATCAATTTCTGGAGTGCTTGAATTTATGGTTTGTAATGATGAGCGATGCTTGCCACCAACAGAAATTGAATTTCAAATTCCACTAGGTACAACATCGGCTTCTACAACTATAACTGAATCACAAACACAGGATAGTGTAAGCTCTGCTCCTATTGTAGATTCTGTAGAGGCGGCTATTAGTCTGATTCCTAGTTCATCTAACAACAGTTCTAAATCAGAAGGTTCGCTTTGGGCAATTTTTCTGGCTGGATTTATTGGCGGACTTGCGGCATTTTTTATGCCTTGTATCTATCCGATGATACCAATGACGGTTTCTTTTTTTACAAAGCAATCTGGTTCAAGAGCTAAAGGAATTAGAAGTGCTATTATTTATGGTATCTCTATCATTATTATTTATGTGGCTTTGGGTTTATTAATTACCCTGATTTTTGGAGCATCTGCCCTTAATGAAGCAGCAAGTAGCGCTACATTTAATCTCCTATTTTTTGTCGCATTAATCATTTTTGGGATATCTTTTCTTGGAGCATTTGAGATTACTTTACCATCATCATTGGTAAATAAAATGGATGAAAAGTCGAATCAAAGTGGCTTTATGGGCTTGTTTTTCATGGCTTTCACCTTGGCATTAGTTTCATTTTCTTGTACTGGCCCAATTATTGGAACACTGTTGGTGGATGCGGTATCTAAAGGTTCTTACCTCGGTCCGGCAATAGGAATGTTAGGTTTTTCATCGGCATTGGCCATCCCTTTTACCCTATTTGCTATTTTCCCATCTTGGTTAAAAGAGATGCCGAAGTCTGGCGGTTGGTTAAATACAGTGAAGGTTTCTTTAGGCTTTTTAGAAATTGCGCTTGCCTTTAAGTTTTTATCAAATGTAGATTTGGCTTACCATTGGGGGATATTTAATAGGGATATTTTCTTAATTATTTGGATTGTGGTTTTTGGCATGTGGGCACTTTATTTATTGGGGAAACTTCGTTTATCGCATGATGCTGAAATCAATTTCCTATCGCTACCTAGATTGTTTTTTGCCATGTTTATTTTAGGATTTACAATTTATATGATACCAGGTTTATGGGGAGCACCACTCAAAGGAATTAGTGCATGGCTACCACCGCAAACCACTCAGGATTTTGATTTGTACTCGAATGCAACATCACCCGCTGCTAAAACCGAAACCCAAGAGAAAAAATATGCAGGTTTATTTCATGCTCCACATGGTTTAGATGCATTTTATGATTATGAAGAAGGTCTTGCCTATGCTAAAACGGTAAATAAGCCTGTTTTAATAGATTTTACTGGTTGGAGTTGCACAAATTGTCGTAAAATGGAAGCTAGTGTTTGGCCTGATAAAGAGGTTTTACGCCGTCTTCAAGAAGATTATGTTTTGATATCTTTGTATGTTGATGATAAAACGGAACTTAGTGAAAATGAGAAATACCAATCTGCATTTAGCGGTAAAAAGGTAAATTCAATAGGACAAAAATGGAGTGATTTTCAAGCTTCTAAATTTGGGACTAACTCTCAGCCTTATTATGTGATAGCTGACCATGAGGGAAATACATTGATTGCCCCTCAGGCTTTTAATCTAGATATTAATAATTATAGGAAATTTTTAGAAAGCGGCAAGATTGCTTTCGATAAAAAGAAATAAGATGACTAAAGTAAATATTAAAAATATTGGAGTTTTTACCTCCGGGGGTGATTCTCCGGGTATGAACGCCGCGATACGTGCGGTTGTTAGAACTGGATTATTCCATGATATCAAGGTAACCGGTATTTTGAGGGGTTATGATGGAATGATTAGTGGTGAGTTTCTACCTATGGAAAGGAAATCGGTTGCAAATATCATCCAACGCGGGGGAACGGTACTAAAAACAGCTCGCAGTGAAGAGTTTCGTAGCAAAGAAGGTAGAGTTAAAGCTTATGAGCAATTAAAGAAAAATGGTATTGATGCCCTCGTGGCCATCGGTGGTGATGGTACCTTTACAGGTGCCAATATTTTTCATGAAGAATTTAATATTCCAATTCTTGGTCTGGCGGGTACTATCGATAATGATTTACAAGGTACCGATTATACTATTGGCTATGATACTGCTATCAATACAGTTATTGATGCGGTAGATAAGATTCGTGATACTGCTGAATCTCATGATCGTTTGTTTATTGTGGAGGTTATGGGTAGAGATTCGGGATTAATTGCATTAAGAAGCGGAATAGGTTCAGGTGCCGAAGCCATTCTAATTCCTGAAACAAAAACAGATATTAATGCTTTATTAAAGCGTTTAGAAATTAGTAGAAAAGACAAATCTTCAAAAATTATTATTGTTGCTGAAGGTGACGATGCGGGTGGTGGATTTGAAATTGCTAAAATTGTAAAAGAGAAGTTCCCAAGTATTGATACCAGAGTTTCAATTTTGGGACATATTCAACGAGGTGGTTCACCATCATGCATGGATCGAGTTTTGGCAAGCAGATTAGGAGTAGCAGCGGTTGAGTCACTTTTAGAAGGCAGAACGAGTGAAATGATTGGAATTGTGAATGGGAAAATACATTTTACACCATTTAGCAGTGCAATTAAGCATAATAAGGATGTAAATTCTGAATTATTGAAGATTGTAGATATTTTATCGCTGTAAATGGTAAAACTTGGTTCATGACAATTCAATTGTTATTGAATAAAATAGCCGCTCAAATTATAATGATTATGAAGCCTATGAATCGATTTAATATCCTAATTGTCTTAATCTTTTCATTATTAGTGAGCTGTGCTGATTCCAAGACCAATACGAGTAATGAGAAAAGCATTTCAGTAAAATTATTGGAAATTGCTAGCGGACTACATTCACCTGTTTCGGCGGTATTTGCCCCAGATGGAAGCATGATACTTGCTGAGCAAACTGGGCAAATTAGGATCATTAAGGGCAATTCTTTGCTTGAAGAGCCCCTTTTAGATTTAGAAAATAAGCTTGTTAAGTTGAGTGGAGCCTACGATGAAAGGGGTTTATTGGGTATTGCCCTGCATCCCGACTTTGAGAAGAACAAGAAATTCTATGTTTACTATAGCGCACCTACTGATGTAAAAGGTAGTGATCATCAATCAATCATTTCAGAATTCAAAGTAAGCAACGATCCGCTTAGAGCTGATGTTTCATCCGAACGAATTTTATTGAAGGTTCAACAACCAGAAAGTAACCATAATGGTGGCGAATTAAAATTTGGTCCCGATGGTTATTTGTACATTGGTTTAGGTGATGGAGGTGGTGCTGGTGATAAACATGGGAAAATCGGCAATGGGCAGGATTTGAGCACTTTTCTGGGTAAAATTTTAAGAATTGATGTCAATGCAGGTTTACCTTATGCTATTCCACAGGACAATCCTTTTGTATCTGATAAATCGGTGAAAGCTGAAATTTGGGCTTACGGACTCCGAAATCCGTGGAGGTTTTCATTCGACAAAAAGACTGGGCAACTTTTTGTAGCTGATGTTGGTCAGAACAAGTTTGAAGAAGTAAATATTGTGGAAAAGGGTGGCAATTATGGCTGGAAAATTATGGAAGCGAGCCATTGTTTTGATCCTGAAAATAATTGTAAAACCGAAGGGTTAAAGCTCCCAATTTATGAATACGAACACGATAAGGGTATCAGTGTAACAGGAGGATATGTTTATAATGGGAAGTCGATTCCAGCACTTTCAGGAAAATATGTATTTGCCGACTGGACCGGACCCATGTTTTTTTTAGAGCAAAACGGAAAGTCCTGGCAGAAAGGTACGATTGAGTTATTAGATAAACCTTCTGGTGATTTAAAAATATTGGGTTTTGCCGAAGATGATGCTTCGGAAATATATGTACTAAGCAATCAAGAGGTTGGTCCCAAAGGCACCAATGGAGCCGTTTACAAATTAGTAAAGCCATAATGGAAAGAATTAAACAACATTTTACAGAAGCTAGAGAGGTTTTAGAAATATTTATTTCTAATCCTGTTAATTTCGAAAACATTGAAACGGCTGGAAAAATACTTGTTCATGCTATAAAATCGGGCAGAAAAATTATCTCTTGTGGTAATGGTGGCTCTATGAGCGATGCCATGCATTTTGCCGAAGAGCTTTCTGGAAGATATAGAAATGATCGACCAGCACTCCCTGCAATTTCTATTTCTGATCCTACACATCTTAGCTGTGTGGGAAATGATTATGGCTATGCTTTCGTTTTTTCAAGAATGGTGGAGGCCATTGGATCAGAAGGTGATGTGCTTTTCGCGATTAGCACCAGTGGCAATTCTGAAAATGTGTTGAATGCTATTGATACGGCTAGAGCTAAGGGCATGAAAATTATTGGACTTACGGGTAAAGACGGTGGTAAAATGTCGGGTCTTTGTGATGTGGAAATCCGTGCCCCTAAATCAAATTATGCTGATAGAGCGCAGGAAATCCATATAAAAATTATTCATTCGCTGATTGATTATATAGAGTCAAAACTTTAAGCTATAACAATTTCTGTTCCACCTCTTTCCAATTGTTTACCCGTTCATAATCAGTGATTAAAAGGTTATGTGGGGATGAGAAAAGTAATTTTCTACCGTTAAATTCGGCGAAATTTTTAATGCGATCGTCAATTAAAATATCCACATTCACTATTTTATGTCCGCAAAAGATAATATTCTGCCATCCAATAAATGGAAAATGGTCTGCTAACCATTCATATTTATCTTGAAGAGAATTAGGGAATTCCATGGCTGCAGAAACAATGAAGATATCATACTTTTCTTGAAGTTTTTGTAAAACCTCAATGCTGTTGGGCATGACAGCGAGATCTCTAAAAAAGCCCTTTTCATTGATATAATCCCATAATTTCATTTTAATATTTTCGGGAACATGGTGGTAGACTTCATTTCCCGGATGAATTTGAAGGTCGAGGGGAATACCATAATCACGGTTATAAAGACTAATAAATTTGGATATTGGATCGGCAATAACTTCGTCCATATCCACTGCAATTCGGAGTTTTCTTTCAGACATGTCTCAAAAATAGCGAAATCCATTTTTTAAATGTTATTTTTTTAATATCTTTGCATCCCCGCAGAATAGACTCCGGGAATATGTTGAATACATAAAACTTGAAAAATGGCAACTAAAATCAGATTGCAAAGATTCGGTAAGAAGGGAAAACCTTTTTATCACGTAGTGGTAGCAGACGCTCGTGCTCCAAGAGATGGTAAATTCATCGAAAGATTAGGTTCTTACAATCCAAACACAAATCCGGCTACAATTGAAATTAATTTCGAAAAAGCATTGGATTGGGTAAACAAAGGAGCTCAGCCAACAGATACTTGTCGTGCGATACTTTCATACAAAGGTATTTTATACAAGAAGCATCTTGAAGGTGGTGTTAAAAAAGGTGCCCTTACTCCAGAACAAGCTGAAGCTAAATTTGCTCAGTGGTTAGAAGGAAAAACAGGCAAGATTGAAGGAAAGAAAGAAAACCTTAAAAATTCAAAAGAAGAAGCTAAGAAAGCAACTTTGCTAGCTGAAGCTAAGAAGAAGGAAGAAATTGCAGCAGCAATTGTTGCAAAAAACACTCCTGCTCCAGAAGTGGAAGAAACTGTAGCTGAAGAAGCTCCAGAGGCTGAAGTTTCTGCTGAAGTTGAAGCATCTGCAGAGGAAGTTGACGCACCAGTAGCTGAAGAAGCTGCTCCTGCTGAAGAAGCTGTTCCAGAAGCTGAAGCAACTGAAGAAGCTCCATCTGACGAAAAGGCAGAGTAATTCAAAAGAATTATATTAATAACGTCATTGCCGATGTACCCTAAAGTTTTCTAATAGAAAGCAATTAAAGGCACATTAGCAATGACGTTCTTGTTTTAAAAAAATGAAGATTGAGGACTGTTTTTATATAGGCTACATCACCAAAACCAAGGGTTTAAAGGGTGAGGTTCAGGTTTATTTTGAATATGATGAACCCGCAGATCTTCCTCTTGATTCCGTTTTTGCAGAGATTAATGGCAAATTAGTCCCATTTTTTATTTCATCCTATAAACTTCAGAATAACCAGACTGGAAATTTTTATTTTGATGATATTGATACGATTGAGAAGGCGGAAACACTCATTCGTAAAAAGCTTTATCTTCCCAATAAATTGAAGCCTGTTAGAGATGAAGATGAATTCTTAATTACTGACCTTAAGGGTTTTATTGTTCACGATCAAACAGTTGGTGAGCTTGGTGAAATTATTGAAATTCATGAGTACCCACAGCAATTTGTGGCTGTTGTTCCCTATAAATTTAAGGAAATCATGTTTCCATTAAATGATGATCTCATTGTTGAAATTGATGAGGAAAATGGAACTCTTAAAGTTAACCTTCCAGAGGGCTTAATTGATCTTTATTTAGAGTCTTAATTTTTAATTAATTTTCTATTTTTATAGAGAATTATGAATCCGAATATTACTTCCCTTCACGAAATCGCCAATAAACCGAACAGAAAAATTATTGGATTAATGTCTGGGACCTCCTTTGATGGCTTAGATATTGCTCTTTGTGAATTCAGGGATAGCGGATTAGAGACTCAGGTTAAGGTTTTAAACTTTTCAAGTGAGACTTACCCATCCGACTTTAAAGAAGATCTTAAATCGATTTTCGCTAAGCAAAATGTTGATTTTGAGAAGCTTACCATTTTAAATGCTTTTATAGGAAAATATTATGCAGAGCTTATTCTCAAGAACTTAAGTGATTGGGGAATTGCTGTAAATGAAATTGATCTGATTGCTAGTCACGGTCAAACCGTTTTTCATGCGCCTAAACATCAGCGTGCAGCAGATTCCTATCCCAATGCAACGCTTCAAATAGGCGATGGTGATCATATTGCCGTGGCTACAGGGATAATTACTATTAGTGATTTTAGGCAAAAGCATGTGGCTGTAGGTTGTGAAGGTGCCCCACTTTCGGTTTATGGTGATTATTTACTTTTTTCGAGTGCCGAAGAAAATCGAATTATGCTTAATATAGGAGGAATTTCCAATTTCACCTTTCTTCCTGCTAAGCATTCAACTGATTTTTTCTCCTCGGATGTTGGTCCCGGGAATACCCTCATGGATCAGTTTGTACAGCAGCATTATCCCGGTAAATATTTTGATGAAGATGCTAGAATTGCCTCTTCCGGAACTGTAAATCCTGAACTGCTAGATTCTCTATTTTCTCATGATTTCTTCAAATCGGATTATCCCAAGACTACTGGTCCGGAGCTTTTTAGTCTAGCTTATTTAAGCAATGCAATTAGCAAAACCGGCTTGGAAAAGCTTTCAAATGAAGATATTCTGGCCACTTTAGCCGCTTTTACAGCTAAGAGTATAGTAGATGCGGTTAGATCAAGTGTAGGATCAAAAGGAGCTTATGAAATTTATATCAGTGGCGGTGGGATGCACAATCCTTTACTGTTACACCTGATTGAAGAGCAATTGGGTAAAAAACTTAAATTTAGTTCTGATTTGGGTATTGCTCCCGATGCTAAGGAGGCGGTTCTCTTTGCTTTATTAGGAAATGAAGCTGTTGCAGGTGGCCATACAAATTTTGGCGCCCATCCTGGCGTTCCCTCTATTTCGATGGGGAAGATTAGTTTTCCTCGCTAATAAGGCGGCTAAAGGAACATTAATAAATTGAAGCAACTGCTCTAATCAAGCAAAATCCTTTTTACGGCGGTCTTTATTGTGAAAGCAATGTGTATTAAACACATAAAGAACATTGTTTCATTTGCCCTTCCTAAATAATTTTCAACATTTTGAGAGTAAAAATTTAAAAAATGTAAAATTTATTTGGATTTTGTGTCAAATAAACTTTACATTTAGTAAAATAAAATTGATATGAAAAATTCATTATTAATTCCGGGCAAATACAAGGTAATTGGCTGGATAATTTTTATTCTATCTGCATGCTTAGGCATAGCGACTTTATATTGGGAATATAAGATTCCAGGATTTGCTTTGCCGTTTAAGGTTCCAGGATTATTTGCCGATTATAACCTTACCAATGAATTGGCTTTAGCTGGAGTGGTTATTGGTTTGATGATGATTTCATTTGCCAAAGAGAAAATGGAGGATGAATACCTTACTTTGATACGATTAAAATGCTGGCAATGGTCTGTTTTGATCAGTTTCGGGGTATTGTTTATTCTTAATTTTGTGTTTTATGGCACTACGTTTTATAGTTTTTTAGTCTATAATATGTTTACTGTACCATTAATTTTCATTGTAAAATTCAATTTTAGCTTGCATTTACTGAGGAGAGAGAGGACAGAAGATGAAAAATAATTTGCGCATTCAAAGAGCCATTCTGGATATCACACAGGCAGAGCTTGCTGAAAAAATACAAGTTTCGCGTCAAACTATAAATACAATTGAGTCTGGAAAATATGTTCCATCAACTGTTTTAGCATTAAAAATGGCTAAGGTGTTTGCCGTGTCAGTTGATGAGATTTTTTCTCTTGAAGAAGGGGACTAAGAATAATCTAGATTAGCTTGATGCTATTCAATGTATTTAATCTCCGTTCTCAATTTCCAATTCTCCTGCCTATCTTTGTAGAATGCGTTTCGATATCATCACCGTCTTACCCGATTTATTGGAGAGTCCTTTTGCACACTCTATTTTGCAACGTGCTCAAAAAAAGGGACTTGCAGCGATTTTTGTCCATAATCTAAGAGATTATTCCACCAATAAGCAGAAATCGGTAGATGATTATCAGTATGGCGGAGGAAGTGGAATGGTGATGGGAATTGAGCCCTTTGCCAATTGTATTGAAAAATTAATGGCTGAGCGCGATTATGATGAAGTTATTTTTATGACTCCTGATGGAAAGACTTTGAATCAAAGTATGGCCAATGAGTTATCGAGTAAAGAAAATATCATGATATTGGCTGGGCATTATAAAGGTATTGATCAGCGTATCCGAGATATTTTCGTTAGTAGGGAAATTTCAATTGGGGACTATGTTCTTTCGGGTGGTGAATTACCCGCAGCGGTTTTGGTTGATAGTATTGTTCGATTATTACCTGGTGTTTTGAATGATGAAACTTCGGCATTATCAGATTCATTTCAAGGAGAATTACTTGATGCACCAGTATATACCCGTCCGGCGGACTGGCGAGGGCATAAGGTACCCGATATCTTGCTTAGTGGCCATGAGGCAGCTATCAATGAATGGAGGCATGAACAAGCCTTAGAAAGAACAAAGCAAAGACGCCCAGATCTTTTGGAATAATTATAAAAAAACAGTTTTAAATAAATTAAAAAAGCGAAAATGTGGAAAAACCTTGTTTGTGTAAAAAATTTTTCCTAATATTGCAGTCCGATTTTTACGGGCTAAAAATCGATTTAAGAGCTTAAAATCATGGATTTAGTAAAATTTGTTGAAGAGCAGGCAGTAGTAAAAAAGCAAGTTCCTGCATTCAAAGCCGGTGATACGGTTAGTGTTCACTATAAAATTCGCGAAGGAAATAAAGAACGTATCCAAATTTATCAGGGTGTTGTTATTCAGCGTAATAGTGTAGGTGTAAATGAGACTTTTACAGTACGTAAAATGTCGAATGGAGTTGGTGTAGAGCGTATATTTCCAGTAAATTCACCGAATATCGAAAAGATCGAAGTAAATAGCTATGGTAAAGTTCGTAGAGCGAAACTATTCTATCTACGTGCATTAACTGGTAAGGCTGCTCGTATTAAATCAAAAAGAGTATAATTAAACTATAAAATTTTCCGCCTCCTAGATTTTTCTAGGAGGTTTTTTTGTTTAAAAGCATTCGTAAGTTCTTTTTCATAGGATTAATCCTATATAAATTGGTTATTTTAAGGTCTAATTTGAGTTAATATTCTTTTAAAAGATGGTAAACGCTGAATTTTTTGCTCAACAATTTTTAGGAAATAGCATTCAAAACTATTGCATTTTTGCGGCTATACTTCTGTTTGGTTTGTTATTTAAGCGTATTTTTTCGAGGCTTTTAAGCAGACTTATGTTTCGCTTGTTTATGCGAATCCAAACAGGTGCAGATCCTAAAATCTTTATAGATCTTTTGATGCGGCCAGTTGAAGTGCTTATACTTTTTGTGGTAGTATATTTAGCTATCAATCAATTAGACTATCCACTCCAAGAGGTCATATTTAGGAGAAGTACCTTGGTAAACTCCTTACCATCCGTATTTGAAATCACTCTGATTGAAATAATCGACAATGTATTTTTATTTCTCTTTATCGTTTCTTCTTTTTGGATATTTTTAAGAATTATTGATTTCATCGCTTATGTATTTGAATACAAAGCAACTTTCTCTGAATCAAAAACCGATAGTCAGATGGTACCTTTTATTAAGGAACTATCCAAGATATTAACTATTGTTTTTGCTGTATTTGTGATCTTAGGTGCCGTTTTTAAGTTAAATGTGGCCACTATTATTGCTGGTTTAGGAATTGGGGGTATTGCAGTTGCATTGGCAGCTCAAGATACGCTACAAAACTTGCTTGGCTCGTTTACCATTTTTGCTGATAAACCATTTGTTGTGGGCGATCTTGTTCGAATCGACAAATTTGAAGGCACAATTGAAAAAGTTGGTTTTAGAAGTACCCTCATTCGAACGCTCGACAAAACATTGGTTGTTATTCCCAATAAGAAAATGGTTGATAGTCCGCTAGAAAATTTGAGCCTCAGAAACCTCAGAAGAATGAAGTTTAATATTGGATTGAAATATGAAACTCCAGTGGACACGATGAAAAAAATTTCGACTGAGATTCAAAATTTTGTAAACAATCATCCTGCTACTAGTCCGGATACCCTTGTTAGCTTCGACTCCTTTGGCGAATCGTCACTAAACATACAAGTACTCTATTTTATTGAGATCGTTGATTACAACGAATATATGCACATCAGGGAGGATATTAATTATCGCATAATGCAGATTGTGACAGAAAATGGAGCAGGATTTGCTTTCCCTTCTCAAACGGTTTATAATGAATATATTGGAACAAAGGCAGAGTAATATTTATTAATTCTATAGTCCCATTTTCGAGGCATAAAAAAAGCCGGTTTTTAAACCGGCTTTATAATTTTAATTAATCTTTCTTTTTTGAAGATTTTTTAGTTTTTCCTTTATCTGAACAGCAGTCCATTTTACAATCTTTTCCCATTTTACATTCCATTTTCTCACCTTTTTGTGACTTAGTTTTAGGCTCTTGAGCGCTAAGTGTTAAAGTTGCAGCAAAGAATGCAATTGCTAAAAATCCGCTTAATTTTTTCATCGTATTTATTTTTATGGTTTATTTAAATGTGCTAGTACAGTAATTCCACCTTTAACGGTATCACCCAGTCCAACTTTGATATCTGTACCTAAAGGTAAGAAAAGATCTACTCTCGACCCAAATTTAATGAATCCAAATTCTTCACCTTGAATTGACTCTTGCCCTTCTTTTGAATAGCAAACAATCCTTCTAGCTAGGGCTCCTGCTATTTGACGAAATAATACCGAAACGCCTGATTTGTTTTCTATTACAATCGTGGTTCTTTCGTTTTCGGTAGATGATTTCGGATTCCAAGCAAATAAAAACTTGCCTGGATGATATTTGTAATATTTTACGATGCCTGAGATTGGATTTCTATTAATATGAACATTAATAGGCGACATAAAAACCGAAACTTGAATTCGCTTTTCTTTAAGAAACTCAGTTTCTTCAGTTTCTTCGATCACAACTACTTTTCCGTCTGCCGGACAGATAACATGGTCGTCATTTCGGGTTACGTTAATTGCCGGACTTCTAAAAAATTGAAGAATGATTACGAATAGTGCAAATGAAAGGATATAAATGGTCCAAATAAACCATGTTGTATCTGGTAGAAGGTATTGTACAACTGCATTTAGTACAAAAACAAATAGAATGCAGAGCGCTATGGATGTGTATCCTTCTTTATGAATGGTCATTATTTATTAATTAAATTTCTGCAAAAGTACAAAATTGAATTAAACTGTTTGTTGGCTTTTGAATAATTACGATTTAACAGCTTTGTAAATATCTTTCAAGTTTCTTCCTAAACCTTTATAATCTAAGCCATAGCCAACAACAAATTCATCTGGGATTTCAAAACCAACATAAGTAATCTCATCAAGCTCAACCTTTAAAGAATTGGGTTTTAACAAGAGTGAGCATACGTTTACAGAGGCAGGCATTTGTTTTTCAACCATTTTCAGGAGATATTCAAGTGTTTTTCCACTGTCTACAATATCTTCTACAATAATTACATCTCTATCTTTTAAAGACATTTGCAAACCAATTTCTTCTTTGATTTTTCCGCTACTTTTATCGCCTTCATAAGACGAAACCTTCACAAAAGTAATCTCAGAAGATATGTCAATCTCTTTGATTAAATCTGCAAGGAAAATAAAACTACCATTTAATACACCAAGAAATACGGGGATTTTATCCTCAAAATCAATATTTAGCTGTATTGCCAATAAACGAATTCGCTTCTTAATTTGCTCATATTCAAACAAAAGTTCAAAGTGTTTATCATCAATTTCTATTTTCATGCTTATTTTATTAAATTATTGTTTTCTATCGGGTGGTTTCCGCTCAATTTTTCTTTGTTCTCTTTTTTCCTTCCGACTTGGTAATATGGTATTTATGCTGGTATCTTTTGGTATAGTTTTAACTTTTGAATTTTGTTTGAGCTGAAGACTATCAATTTTCCTGATTATTGATAGTTGTTGTAAGACTAGATCATCTTCTTCAAAATCGCTATTTTTCAATAAGCTGTCAACAACTAATGAGTCGGTTGCTAATCCCGATCGTAAACTTTCTCGTAAACGTACTGAATAGAAACCATAATTTGTACTGTCGGGAGCAGTCATGCCACGTTTGGCCATAATTCCGCCAATAAAATTAAAGTAAGATGCTAAACTCGATCTTAAACTCCCATCTCCTTCAAAGCGATATAATCCTGATTTGGGTTTTGGAACGATGCTAGCGAGGAAGATACTTTCTCCAATATTAAGTTCAGAGGGGTGTTTACTAAAATAGTAGCGAGCTGCTTCACCGATGCCATAAACATTCCTCCCCCATTCAATTAGATTAAGATAGGTTTCAAACATTCGTTGTTTACTAGACAAGCGGCCATTTTCCATGATCCATACGATTAGAATTTCTTCAATCTTTCGGGATAGTGTTTTTTGTCTATTTAAGAACACATTTTTTACTAATTGCATCGAAATGGTACTGCCCCCTCTTTTGAATGCCTTTTCCTTAAAGTTAGTAGCAATAGATTTTCTAATCGATTCTTCCACAAAGCCATTGTGGCTATAAAAAGAAGGATCTTCGGCCGTTAATAGTGCATTTTTTAGATAAGGAGAGATTTGATCAATAGGTGTAAAATTTGGGTTTTCGGGACCGATGATTATATCCCGCATCGGCTTTCCATATTCAAAGGGAGTATAAACAAAGTCCCCATTAATTTTTTGCAGATTTGTTTTACCCCATTTTTGAACTTTGAAGCCATTATTCTTCAATCTTGAGTTAAAAATCACATCATCTGCTTTTTCAGAATCCAAATAAAAATCCAGGCTATATTGTAGTTTTCCAGCTACTTGCATACCTTCCAGTGATTCAAATAAACCTTGTGGGAATGAATTAAAAATCTGCTGAGCATCTAGTTCATCGGTACGTATTTTTAATTCATAAATTTTGTTGGGAGAAAGAGTGTATTTTATAAAAGGGTGAATATCAACATCTTTTAAGTGAATGGTTGAAGCACTGTCAATGGAAACGAAATTTTCACCGATAAGCATTTCGGCATCCATAGAAGCACGTTCAATAATCACATCTGCAGCTGATATTCTGGGATGTTTTACCAGCATATTTTTCACCTCGAAGAGTCCGCTAATTTTCAACTCATCCCCGCTTTTTTTAAGTCCCCTCATTTCGGTCCTTGCTGTATCAAAGTTCAGTTTTAAACCGAACTTTTTCTCCAGATATGGTAATTCAACCTTTTTATTGTCAGCAAAGAGCATCAAATCTAGTTGTTTATCATCCGGATCTACACTGCCTTCAATATGCCAAGTAGATTCATTTCCATTAATTTTTATGGTTGATTTTACTTCACCTCCATCAATTTTTGCATTTGTGGTATTAATATCAACTAGGTTTGAATCGTCTTGAAGTTTAATTCTAAAGTCCCTGATATCCATATCATCAGGAATTTTATAAAGCATCTCATTAATCAGATTGTTGGCAAATTTGGCTAAATCCAGATCCGATTTAGCACTTGTACTATCTGTTTTTGATTTGCGGAAAAGAAAGTCATAATTACTTATAGAATCTTTTTTTACTAGGTTAATTATACCCCTGTCTAGGTTTATTTCTGCCAGTTTAATATCTCCAAAGAGAAGGGGGAATAATTTAACGCCAATTTTGAAGTTTTCAATTTTCGCTAAACTATCTCGATCTTGAGGAACGGCTGTAATATTTTTAAATTGTACGCTACTGAGGCCTACAAAAGTGGCACTTTCAATTTTTAGCTCTAGATTATAATCTCTATCTGCTTTATTAATCACTCTTTTTATAGCTGCATTTAATAGAGCTTCACGTTTTGCATAGGCAATTCCACCGGCAATAAGTATAATTGCAAGTAAGCTAATTAATGAGATTTTGGCAATTTTTAAATATTTCTCGGGTATCTCCATGTAATTTAACCTCCAATAAAGAAAGATAACGCTTTTAAACAAACAATGGTTTCAGCTTGATAAGTAATTGCTGGTCAGTCCACTGTAAAAACCTAAATCTACTGCAAATAAGCTAGCTACTTTTAGTAAATTTGGAGGTAAACTTAATCAAAAATATTATCTCCTTAATATTCAAAAATGATCACGCAGGAACAGATATATAATGCACTTCGTCATGTTGAGGATCCCGATTTAAAAAAGGATCTTGTTAGTTTAAACATGATTGAAGATTTAAAGATTGATGGACTTAAAATCAGCTTTTCGGTCGTTTTAACCACGCCGGCTTGTCCGATGAAAGCCATGCTCGAAAATGCATGCCGTAATGCAATACTTCATTTTGTAAATAAGGATGCAGATTTAAGCATCAATATGACTTCTAGGGTGAGTAGCAGGCCAGAGGGATCATTAGCTGGAATTAAGAATATTATTTTAGTGTCTTCGGGTAAGGGCGGTGTTGGGAAATCAACTGTAGCAGTTAATTTGGCTTTGGGACTTGCTAAAAAGGGTGCTAGTGTTGGATTAATTGATGCTGATGTGTATGGTCCGTCGATACCCATGATGTTCGGATTAGAGAATGCTCGGCCTAATTCATCGCAGGCGGAAGATGGAAAAGTAAGAATTGAGCCTATTGAGAAATATGGAATAAAATTATTGTCGATCGGCTTTTTCACCGACCCTAACCAACCTGTGCCATGGCGTGGCCCAATGGTATCAACGGCAGTGAAACAGTTGTTTAATGATGCTGATTGGGGGGAAATTGACTATTTGGTGGTGGATCTTCCACCGGGAACAGGAGACATTCATATCACGGTTGCTCAAGGGTTTCCAATAACTGGAGCAGTAATTGTGACTACACCTCAAAATGTAGCTCTTGCGGATGCTCGTAAAGGAGTTGGAATGTTTTTAATGGATTCGATTAATATTCCATTGCTTGGAGTTGTTGAAAACATGTCTTATTTCACGCCTGCGGAGCTCCCTGATAATAAGTATTATATTTTTGGCCAAAATGGCGGAAAAGCACTTGCTAAACAGTTTGATGCACCATTTTTAGGTGAGATACCTTTGGTGAAAAGCATTAGCGATGCGGGTGATGGAGGTAAGCCAATCATATTAGAGGAGAATAGCGTGATGGCGAAGGCATTTATGGATATTGCTGAACGTGTGGCGCAGCAAGTAGCAATTTTAAATGCCGTTAAATAGCATTTTTTAAAAATTTCGTATCTTTATAAAAAGAAAAAACATGGATTTGTTGCAAAGAGTAGAGAATGCCTTAGACACTATCCGTCCATATTTGGAAGCTGATGGTGGAAATGTATCTATAGAGGAGATTACGTCTGATAATATTGTACGTCTTCGTTTATTAGGTTCATGTGGCTCTTGTCCGATGAGTATTATGACTCTCAAGGCTGGAATTGAGCAGGCAATAAAGCGTGCAGTTCCTGAAATTGAAGCAGTTGAGGCAATAAATCTGACTGATATAGATGATCCTGAAGCGGTCTTGCCTGAGCGATTGAAGTAATTTTACAGTATAATTTTAATATTGCTTTTTCAATTTAACACAATTTAACACCATACGCTTACGATTTTAGTAAATTTGAGCATGCGAAACTGTCTATTTTTTCTTCTTATGTTTTGTACTTTTTCCGGCTTTGCGCAGGTAAGAGATAAAAAGCTCGTGCAGTTTTCGGGGGTGATTATGAACCGTGACAGTAATACGGTTGTTCCTTATGTAACCATTGCTAATGTTACTGGTAGAGATCAATATTTCTCAGCAAATTATAAGGGATATTTCTCCTTTGTGGCTAATGAAGGTGATACTTTACTTTTTACCGCTGTTGGGTATAGAAAAGAGGGGGTTGTTATACCTGTAGGGCTTTCTGATAATAAATACACCATTTTAATGAAAATGAAGCAGGAGGTGATTAACCTTCCTGGTGTAAGGGTTTATCCTTGGGCAAGTACTGATGAGTTCAAAAAGGAATTTATGACGATGAAATTTGCTGATGATGACTTAGAAATTGCTAAAAAGAACGTTTCGCGTGAGAGTTTAGCATCCATGATTGCCAGCTTACCTAGAGATGGAGGAGAGATGCAAAGCTTTAATTTTCAGAATAATCATAATAGGTTAACTAGCCGAAATTTCAATCAACGCTTAGCAAATCCATTGCTTAATCCTTTCGCTTGGGGAGCATTTATTGAGCAGATTATTCAGGGGGATAAGAGTAGAGGGCAGTAGTTGGTAGAAGGAATAAGGAGCAAAGAGTAAGGACAAAAGGCTTGAGTAAACAGCATGGGTGACGCTAGCCTGACAAGGGCTAACTGACAACTCTTGTCTGAGTAAGGAATAAGGAGCAAAGAGTAAGGACAAAAGGCTTGAGTAAACAGCATGGGTGTCGCTAGTCTGACAACGGCTAACTGACAACTCTTAACTGAGTAAGGAATAAGGAGCAAAGAGTAAGGACAAAAGGCTTTGGAGTATCTTAGATGTTATTAGTCTAACCATCTAAATTGTCTGAACCATGATTTATTTGATTAATGTGATTTTGGAGATGCTAATTTGATTTCCCAAACAATTAGGAGCAAAGATTAAGGATAGGGTGTAGGATTTCAGATGTCGCTAGCCTGACAACGGCTAACTGACAACTCTTGTCTGAGTAAAGAGTAAGGACAAAAGGCTTTGGAGTATTTTAGATGTTATTAGTCTAACCATCTAAATTGTCTGAACCATGATTTATTTGATTA
>NZ_JAFEIG010000010.1 GCF_017495225.1 Daejeonella sp.
GACATTAGATATGAGACATTAGTACTAAGCTCAAACTAATCTCCGCCCAGCCTGACAACGGACAACGGACAACTGACAACTGACAACTGAGATGTGAGATGTGAGATATGAGACATCAGTACTATTCAAGCTCAAATATTCTCCGCCCAGCCTGACAACGGACAACTGACAACTGACAACTGACAACTGACAACTGATAACTAACAAAAAAACCTTGCAGTTCCCACATTCATAAAGAACATGAGAAACCGCAAGATTGAAAAAACCGCTATTGGTGTTGTTTCGAGAAAAACAAGCTTAGGTTCACCAAAAAATCACATTCCGATTCCTCAAACGGAAAATTAAACGGCGGCTTTCTTACCAAGCATCTGCAATTCAGACACTATAATTTCAGTGACATAACGCTTCACCCCTTCTTTATCGACGTATGAGCGACTGGTTAACTTCCCCTCTACCGTGATTTCGGAGCCTTTATGCAGATATGATTCTGCAATGCTCGCTAATCCATCCCACAACACGAGGTTATGCCACTGGGTATCCTCTACTTTTTCCCCTTTATCATTCTTGTACGATTCATTTGTGGCGATTGAAAATTTAGCTACTTTCTTTTTTTCGCTGATTTTTTTTACTTCGGGCTCTGTTATATGACCCAATAAGCGTACACTGTTTCTAAGATTACTCATCTTCTTACGTTTTAATTAAACAAAAATTCAGGTCACCTGCTGATGACAAAACGAAGGTGAGAAGAAAGCAAAATAATAACCGAAGGCTAAACGGATATATACGTTTATATCCGATTTACTGAACTAACAAAACATTTATTATGTCAAAAAACAAGAAAATCGGACATTTATGGTATGAAAGCTAGTAAACAAGGCAAATTTTTAGGATGTGATTACAAAAAGTATTTAACTAATTGAAAATCTATTTAATTACTTATAATTAATTATTTTTACTTTGGATATATAAATTATATCCGTTAAATGGGTTGTCAGACATATCCACCTAAACTAGGGTGGATTGGGATGATTTTGTGAGGGGGTATAAAGAAGTTATGCACCATATTAATTACAGACTTTAAAATTAATGACAGACGAAACACAAATATTAAAGCCCAAAGCGACTAAGACTATTTTACTTGGAATAGTTTGCCTTGCTTTTATTGTTGGTGGAATATTGATTGCGGAGGAGGAAAGCCTGAAAGGTTGGCTGATTGCATCATTTTTTGGATTAGGATTTATTGTTTTTATAATTCAATTAATTCCTGGATCAACACAACTGACCTTAACGAAGGAGGGATTTATTATGACAAGTTTGTTTCGAAGTCACTTTACCAAATGGTCGGACGTCAAAGTATTTAAAATTGGATACTTAGGAAGAAATAAGGCAGTTATGTTTGACTACGTTGACAACCACACAAAATATGAATTTGGAAAAATTGTTTCCAAATCACTTTCTGATAGTCACGGAGCCTTAGCAAGTAATTATGGATTGAAAGTGACAGAATTATTAAACCTACTGAATGATTGGAAAGATAAATACAGTGCATAACAGCAGCTACCCAAAATTGGCGGCTCAGCGGTTAAATCAAGCTTTGTGATTCTATCAAAATTTGTGCTTGCTTGACAGTGATTGCTTCGAAATCGCCACCTTCGCCATGCCCCAAACCATTAAACTCTGCCATTACACAGCCTGATTTTCTATCGTTGATCTATTCTTTTCGGAGATAGCTAGTTCAAGCTGTCTTAAATCAAAAGTTTATCAGATTTTTTTATGATGTTTCCTGAATAGCTTAAACATTTTCAAATTTTATTGGGAGGCTTAACTTGTAATAGATTCTTTTTTAAGCGATTACAGATTGCAAATTTGGAAATTTATTATTTTTTTATTATATTATATTTCTTATTAATATTTTTTATGTCTTTATGAGATAAAATAATATATTCGAGAATAAATAAAATGGGAACTAATTTCGGTAAGCTAAGCATAATTAGGGTGTATGAACCCAATTTTATCTAGGCTTAAAGCAGTTAGCGGTCATTAAAAAAAAGCTCATAAATTTTACAAGTATGGAAATATTAGAAAACTTAGACACATTACAGAAGACTTTTTGGTTTATAGCCATTCCGACAAGTTTATTTTTTATCATACAGACTATTATGACCTTTGTGGGTGCAGACTCATCAGACGGAATTGAAGCCGACTTTGACGGTGATTTAAGTGCAGCAGACGCTCCATTTCAACTTTTTTCGTTAAGAAACTTGATAAATTTTTTATTGGGTTTTAGCTGGACAGGTATCTCATTTTATACCACCATTTTAAACAAGCCATTACTAATCATTATTTCTTTAGCGATTGGAATTTTATTTGTGTATTTATTCTTTGTAATTATCAAACAAGTACAAAAATTAGCAGAGGATAATTCTTTTAAAATTTCCAATACA
This sequence comes from Daejeonella sp., assembly GCF_017495225.1. Classification (GTDB taxonomy): domain Bacteria; phylum Bacteroidota; class Bacteroidia; order Sphingobacteriales; family Sphingobacteriaceae; genus Daejeonella. Next base: position 2,445 of record NZ_JAFEIG010000010.1, read on the forward strand.
CTAAACAAAACAGCAGAAGTTTATTTGACGATTCCAGAAAACAAAAAAGGAAAAGGCAAAATTATGATTAGCGTAAACGGTGCTTTTCACGAGTTAGATGCCATGACCGAAAACGTTAAAATAGAGTCAGGATCGGTAGTTAAAGTAGTAAAAATAGAAAACAATAATATCCTAATTGTAGAAATAATTTAATAAAATCAATATGACCCCAATAATTATCATTGTAGTTGCCGCAGTAGTTTTATTCGTAACCATTACAGCATTAATATCAAGGTATAAACGCTGTCCATCCGACAAAATCTTAGTCATTTATGGACGAACAGGTGGCACATCAGCTAAATGTATTCACGGTGGTGGTGCTTTTATTTGGCCAGTAATTCAAGACTTTGCCTTTTTGGATTTAAAGCCTTTATCAATTGAGGCTAACTTGACCAATGCACTAAGCCGACAAAACATCAGAGTGGATGTTCCTTGCCGTTTCACCATTGCTATTTCAACAGAAGCAGACAGTATGAATACAGCAGCTGAAAGGTTGTTAGGCTTGTCTTACGAGCAAATTCAAGAATTAGCAAAGGATATTTTATTCGGACAGTTACGTTTGGTAATTGCAACAATGACCATTGAAGAAATTAACTCTGACAGAGATAAATTCCTTGACAATATTTCAAAGAACGTGGATAGCGAGTTAAAGAAAATTGGTTTAAAATTAATTAACGTAAACGTTACCGACATTAAAGATGAATCGGGTTATATTGAAGCATTAGGAAAAGAAGCCGCAGCAAAAGCAATTAATGAAGCTAAAATTAGTGTTGCTGAACAAGAGAAAATTGGAGAGACTGGAAAGGCATTAGCTGATAGAGAAAAAGATACACAAATAGCAGAAACACATAGAGACAGAGATGTAAAAATTGCAATTACCCAAAAAGACCGAGAAATTAGTATCGCAACTGCTTCAAAAGATGAAACGATTGGTAAAGCAGAAGCACAAAGAGATACAAGGGTTAAGATTTCTGAAGCAAACGCTATCGCAATTAAGGGAGAAAACGAAGCAAAAATTGACATTGCAAATTCGGAAGCACTTCGTAGGGAAAAAGAAGCTGAATCTTTACGTATTGCAATAACTGCTGAAAAAGTTCAGCAAGCAAAAGCCTTAGAAGAATCTTACGTAGCCGAACAGAAAGCTGAATTAGCACGTTCAGAAAGAGAACGTTCAACGCAAATTGCAAACATTGTAGTTCCTGCTGAAATAGCAAAACAGAGAGCAATCATTGAAGCACAAGCAGCAGCAGAAACCATAAGAGAAAATGCAAAGGGTGAAGCAGACGCCATTTTTGCAAAAATGGAAGCAGAAGCAAAAGGTTTATTTGAAATACTTACAAAACAAGCAGAAGGTTATAAAGAAGTTGTTGCTGCTGCTGGTGGAGACCCAAGTAAAGCATTCCAATTACTTTTATTAGAAAAACTCCCTGAATTGGTAAAAACACAAGTTGATGCAGTTAAGAATATTAAAATTGATAAGATTACTGTTTGGGATTCGGGAAACGGACAAGGTGAAAACGGAAATTCCTCGACTGCCAATTTTGTTTCAGGAATGATGAAAACGGTGCCACCACTAAACGACTTATTTAATATGGCTGGACTAAATCTTCCTACCTATTTGAAAGGTGCAGAAGAGCAAGCAATAATCAAAAAAGAAGAGGACGAAAAAGAATAAATTAATGCTAATAGCAGCTACAAGAAATTTGCGGTTCAGTGCTTCGAATGGAAATCGCCAAATCTTGTAGCCGCTAAGCGTAATCTTCCCCATTTTTTGTGCCATTCAAATTCAAATCCGATTTGAAGGAAAGTTTCTAACAGAACAACTCGGCAAAAAACATGCTGACTATAAACAAACAGTAAAACGATTGATTTAACAAAAATAAAAAATGAACAAACTAAAACTTATAATGGTAATAAGTGGAATTGTAATTTCAACAATTTCAATCTTAACATTTATTAGGCTTAACAATGACCATAAAGAATGTTCAACCGAAACCACATTTTCAAAAAAAAATAATAGTGAAAAAATAAAAGTTGAAAAACATATTTGTAAAGAAAAATATAACTTTTAAAAGAGCACTAGTGCCAACAGCAGTTTGCAAAAATAGCAGGTTTAGGTCTTAATTAAAGCTGATCTTATACTTGCAAAGTTAGAATTTAACAGAAGGATTCCGCTTCCTTAAGCACTTCTACACCAATCCCCAAAAACATTAGCACTAATTTCGTCAAACAACCTAGAATTAATAATTTGAAAGCCTTAAAAGTGAGAAAACTAACATTAATTGGACTTTTTGTAAGCATAATTGCTTGTAATCAAAGCAAATCAACAGAAAATTTGAAATCAGAAAAGGATTATTCTCAAGAAATAATTAATTCAATGTTAAATAAAATGTATGTTGGTGACCTCGAATCTAAATATCCATTAAAAGATACACTGCTGTTTTCTAAAGAAATTGTTGAATTAAATAAAAAATGTGATTCACTAACTATATTAGATTCTGAACGAATTGCAACTAGTAAAAATCCATCTGATAAGCCTATACAAAGAGAGGGAAGTAATATTTCATCATTTTATGAAGGTGTTACTGATTTTAAAATTAAAGAAATTAAAGAGAATGGCGAGAATATCGAAGTATTGGTAACCTTATCAAACAAATTTTATAAGGACCAAAAGCCCTGGAATGAAAAAATTATATTTATAACTGAAGGAGGTCTCAAAATTGATAATATATTCTTTGACGAAAAAGTTAATATTGAATCAAGTTTGAAAAATAATTTAAAAAGATTTTCTCAAGAAAAATCAAATAATTAGTGTTTTCATGAAAACAACCATTAGCAACAGTCCTTTTGCAAATGTTGGGGTTTAGTGCTAAAAGTCCTATCCTTCACTAAAATAAAACACTTGGTGGAAATTTTACGGAAAACATTATGACTAAAAGCCTTACCTATTATTTGGTTTTATTTGTCCTTAAAATTAAAGGAATAAAAAATTTATTTAGTCAAGACCCAATAAATTATCAATTATTGAGGAAGGATGATATTCATATTCCGAAACAAAATTTTTTCCCAAAAAATAGTTTTACCTCATTTCAATTAATGGATTCAAGAATTACTGAAATAAAGGGTAATTCGAAAAAACTTATCATTTATATTCATGGTGGAGCATTTATTATTGGTCCGTCAAAACATCATTGGAATACCATTAAAACACTATCAAAATCAACAAATTATAACATTTGGCTCTGTGATTATCCCAAAGCTCCTGAAAATAAAATAACAACTATAAACGAAAATATTGACTTTGTATATGAAACAGCAGTAAAGGATAAACATATTGATGAGATTGTTTTAATTGGAGATTCGGCTGGTGCTACATTAATTTTGACTTTGATTCAAAGAAAAATTAAACTAAACATTTATTTACCCACTAAAATAATTCTAATTTCTCCTGTTTTAGATGCATCACTTGAAAATTCAGAAATTACTAAATTGGATAAATCTGACCCAATGTTAGCAATCAAAGGGCTTTTAAGTGCGCTAAGGATGTGTACAGAAGATGGGAATTTAAAAAACACGAGCATTTCTCCATTGTTTGGGACATTTGAAGGATTTCCAATTAGCTATCTTTTTATTGCAGAAAATGATGTTACATTTCCCGATCAATTAGTTTTATGCCATAAACTAAAAGAACTTGAAGTAGAACATTATGTAGAAATAGGAAAAGGAATGCCACATATTTGGCCATTATTACCTGTTATGGATGAATCAAGAAAATCTTTAAACAGAATAATTGAGATTTTGAACAAATAACTTTCACCAAGAACAGATTGATAGAATGGCGGTTTAAGTGCTTAAAGGCAGCTTAATTTATCTAAGAATCTTAGTGCTAAAATGAAACTCCCGTTTACAAAATCCTGCAATCATAAATATGCAAAATTTATCCCTCAGTGTAAAAGCCAACCGCACAAACAGCACATTTAGTTTTTGCCGACACTAAAGCCACAGTAATAAAAACAATAGAGCTATTTTTTAACAAATACACATACCGTTAGATGAAAACAATTAGTTGAAATTATTCTTAAAATTATCGAAACTTGTATTTATTGCAAATTTCGATAATTCTATTTTGTATATTTGACTAATGGAACATTTCACGAACCGAAAGGAATACATAAGCAAACTACTATCATATAAAGATAAAGACCTTATAAAAGTGGTTAGCGGTTTACGAAGGTCGGGTAAATCCACACTTTTGGAATTATATCGCGAAGCTCTGCTTAAACTTGGTGTAGGAAAAAGACAAATTCAATTTTACAATTTTGAATTGCCTGAAAATTTTGTCAACAAAAATTGGGATGATATTTACTTCGATATAAAAAAGAAACTACAGACAGATAAACACAACTATGTTTTTTTAGATGAAGTACAAAATATTCCTTTTTTTGAAAAATTGGTAGACGGACTTTTTGCCAGCAAAAATATAGACGTTTACATCACAGGCTCAAACGCATTTTTATTATCGGGAGAATTGGCTACTTTATTGAGCGGACGCTATATTGAGATTTCTATTTTGCCTTTTTCTTTCAAAGAATACTTAACAGCAAGAAGTATTGACACAAGCAATAAATATTTGAATTACGAAGCATTGTTTTTCGATTATGTAAATGAAACATCCCTACCAAAAGGTGTTGAATTGCGTGAAGAAGGTTACGATAAAATTTACGAATATTTGGAAGCTATTTACACTACAATTGTAGAAAAAGACATCACTCAACGATACCAAATAAACGACAAACGGGCTTTTGAAAACATCATAAAATTTGTAGCATCCAACATTGGAAGTGCACTTTCTCCAAACAATATTTCAACTACCTTAAAACAAGACGGGCAAAGCATACATCACTCTACCGTTGAAAAATATTTGGAATATTTAAGGGCAGGTTTTGTATTTTATAAAGTAAACCGCTTTGACCTAAAAGGTAGAAAACAATTGGCAACTCAGGAAAAATATTATTTGGTGGATATGGGATTGCTCAACATTTTGGTGGGCAAAGAACGCACCACCGACAGAGGTCATATTTTAGAAAATATTGTTTACTTGGAACTGCTTCGTAGAGGTAATAAAATCTGGACAGGCACTAGCCGAAACAGCGAGGTGGATTTTGTCTGTAAAACCAAAACAGGCGATATTGAATATTATCAAGTGGCTTGGCAACTAAGCGATGAAAAGACTGTAGAACGTGAGTTTGGAGCATTAGAAAAAATCAAAGACAACTATCCAAAATCAATACTCACCACAGATGGATTTACTCAAAATCGAGGTGGAGTGAAACATTTGAACGTATTTAATTGGTTGCTTGAAACAAATGAATAATAATAAGCAAGGCTACAACAACACAAGCACTTTAAAACTTTGAAATTAAACCTACATTTTTATGATTATAAGAGAAGCTAAAATTGAAGACATAAAACAAATTCAAATCGTAAGAAATTCTGTTACAGAAAATACTTTGTCAGATCCAAATTTGGTAACAGTCGCAGACTGTATAGAATTTATTTCAGTGAGAGGAAAAGGTTGGGTATGTGAAATTGATAATCAAATTGTGGGATTTGCTATTGCTGACTTAAAAGATAAAAATATTTGGGCTTTGTTTATAGATCCTAAATTTGAAAGAAAAGGAATTGGTCAAGTTTTACACAAGACTATGCTGGACTGGTATTTTATGCAAACCAAAGAAAATGTTTGGCTGGGAACAGATTTTAACACAAGAGCTGAAAAATTTTATAGAAAAGCTGGCTGGAAAGAAGTTGGGAAACATGGAGCAGAAGAAATTAAATTTGAAATGTCTTATATTGATTGGACAAATAGCCAGAGTAACTAAAAGTCGTTTTACAAAAGCAGAGATTTCATAATCTATGAAATAAACTGAAAGATTTAAAATTGTGCATCTAATGAAGTTTAGTATTGAAAACCTAAGCTTCGCAAAAGAGCAAAATATTGCCATTTATTTGACAAAAAATGAATGAAATGAAAATTTATAAAGCAAATAAAAAAGGATTTATCACTTATCTATTAATTGCTACTGTGATATTACCAATTGTTATTTTCATTCTTGATAAGAATACTTTAACGGAAAAAACCTATGTTCTTTTACCATTATTGAGTCCTTTGACTATCATATTTTGGATTTATTTTGATACATTTTACAAAATTGAAAATAAGGAGCTGATTTATCATTCTGGATTTATAAGAGGGAAAATTGAGATTTCAAGCATAAAAGAAATACAGAAAGGTAAAACTATGTGGAGCGGAATTAAACCAGCATTGGCAAGACATGGACTCATAATTAAGTTCAATAAATATGATGAGATTTATATTGCTCCCGAAAATAATAATGAACTAATCTCTGACTTATTAAAATTAAACTCTGAAATAAAAATAACAGAATAAAAGCTATTGAAAATAGCATAAATCAACAAAACTCCAAAAAGGCCTTTTAATAATTAAATCAAATATTTTGTAGCACATATACAGGATTTAACACCTAAATTAATAATCACAAAAACCCCATCATCGCCTTTCAAACATAGCATAAAGAATTGATAATAAGCACTATATGCACATCTATTGAGGTTTATTGCTGCATTACAAAGTATAACAACCATCGTCTTAAAAAGGCTTTAAGCAACAAAATTGCTTAAATTTATTGGATGAAATATAAATTGAGAATTCTAATTTGAATGGTACAAAAATGGCTAAACTTGCAATTTGTAAATGGAATTCAATTTATGATGATTGTAAATTTGATGAAAATAAAAAGCTAAACCTTTGAAAATTATACAACAAAAACGATGATTTCAGATAACATAGATAAAGCAGTAGAAATTTTAAATAATAATGATTTAGTAGCTATCCCTACAGAAACGGTGTATGGCTTAGCCGGTAATATTTACTGCGAAGAAGCTGTTTCCAAAATTTTTGAAATTAAAAATCGGCCGTTTTTTAACCCCTTAATTGTTCACATTCACTCAATCAAACAATTAGATGAATTAACCAATTATATACCCCCTAAGGCTCAATTGTTAGCCGATGCTTTTTGGCCGGGTGCTTTGACTTTAGTCTTAAAAAAGAATTCTAAGGTGCCCAATATAATTACCGCCGGCAAAGATACAGTAGCTATAAGAATGCCTAATCACCCAACAACATTAGCATTATTAGAACAATTAAACTTTCCCTTAGCAGCACCGAGCGCAAATCCTTTTGGCTGTATTAGTCCCACAAAAGCAATTCACGTTGAAGAGTATTTTGGCAATAGTCTGCAAATGGTTTTAGAAGGAGGCGATTGCAAAAATGGGATTGAATCAACCATTATCGGTTTTGAAAGCGATATGCCTGTTTTATATAGATTGGGGGCAATATCTATTGAAGATATAGAAAAAGCTATCGGAACAGTTAAAATAATTAACACAAGAGAAAATATTGCACCTGATGCTCCCGGAATGCTTGAAAAGCACTACGCACCATTAACAAGTACTTATTTAGAATCTGATATAGAAGCAGCTATAAAATCATTCTCAAATAAAAAAATTGGCCTTTTATTACTCTCAAAAAAAATTAACAACCCGCAAATTGTACATCAAGAAATATTAACCGAACATGGTGATTTACAAGAGGCGGCAACTAATCTGTATGCTGCTTTACATGTTCTAGATAAATTAAATTTAGACGTGATTATAGCCGAACGATTGCCTGATATTGGATTAGGGAAATCAATAAATGATAGGTTGGAAAGAGCTACAAAAAAATAATTCTTAACATTAAATTATAATTGATATTACAAAAGACTATTGGGATGAAAACAATTTTTATTACTGGAAATGGAACCGACATCGGAAAGACAATAATATCAGCAATTATCACAGAGCATTTGGAAGCAGATTATTGGAAACCTGTTCAATCTGGCGAACTTGATAATACAGATACTATGAAAGTGAAAAGCTTAGTTTCTAATTCTAAAACTGTTTTTCATCCCGAACAATTTAAATTAGTACAACCATTATCGCCTCATGCTTCGGCAGAAATTGATGGTGTTGAAATCGAATTGGAAGATTTTAAATTACCGAGTACCACTAATCATTTAGTGATTGAGGGTGCCGGTGGTTTAATGGTCCCGCTGAATAACAAAGTACTTATTGCCGACCTAATAACACATTTTAAATCAAGTGTAATTGTAGTATCACGAAATTATTTAGGCAGTATAAACCATACGCTCCTAACAATTCAAGAGTTAAGAAATAGAAATATTCCAATAATAGGAATTGTGTTTAATGGAGAACATAATCCACAAACCGAAAATTTTATACTCCAATACACACAACTTCCTTTGTTATTTAGGGTAGAAATGGAAGAGCAAATAGATAAACAGACCATCTTAAAATATTCAAGACATATTATTCGCTATAAAAAAGACATATTTTGATCTTTCATGGGAGAAAAGCCATAATTCCTAAAAACACCAAAAGAACATGTGATTGCACCTATTCTTAAAAGGGATTAGGTGTATCCTTATATTGATGAAACATTCAATAAAGATAATTAACATTTGCAGGAGAAAGCTGCTTGATTTCCCAAATCCCCACCTTCTCAAAGCCTCAAATTTACCGTAAACTAAACGGATAGATACGGTAATATCCGTTTTGCAGGACTAATTGTAGATTCATGCTATCAAAAAGCATTGAAATGGAAAAATTATGTTTAGACTGTGGTGAAACCTTGAGAGGGCGTAGCGACAAGAAATTTTGCGATGATCAATGTCGCAGCAATTATAATAATCGCATGAAGGCTGGTCAGCAATGCTGCATAAGGCCAGTAAACAATATTTTACGGAAAAACCATAGCGTGCTTTCTAAAATATGTACCGGCGAGAAAGTACGCATCAAAAAGGAAGTCCTACTCCTCAATGGCTTCAACCCCGATTATCACACCCACCTGCACCAAACACAATCGGGTAATACCTATTTTTTCTGCTATGATTATGGAGTGCTAAAGCTAAATGCTGAGGTGTATTTAGTGGTGAAACGGTGGGCTTAGAACCAAATACGCAATTCAAAATCTAATCAATCAGAAACAATAATCCATTTAAGGTTAAAAAGAAGCTTTGAATTAGCCAAAATAAAAAATAAGTATTTAAAACAATTAAAAGTTTCGTTTTAAAGAAACTTTTAGTAAATTAGCAAAGAATAAAAATGATTAAACTATTCGAAATCATATTTTTAGATGAAGCTTTTGAATTTTTAAAAGGGTTAGAACGAAAACATTATGAAAAAATCCTTTACAATATCCGCAAAGCTCAAACTGAAAATGATTCTGACTTATTCAAAAAATTGACAAATGATATTTGGGAATTTAGGACTTTGTATCAAGGAAATCAATATAGACTTTTAGCATTCTGGGACAAAAACTCTCCAACACAAACATTAGTTATATCTACACATGGATTTATAAAAAAGCGAAGTAAAGTCCCAGAAAACGAAATAGAGAAAGCAATTAAACTACGAACAAAATATTTCGAATTAAATCAATAAATAAACAAGAAAAAATGAAAACATACACATTAGATCAAGTTCAAGATGAGCTTATTGGTAAAATCGGGTCTGTGGAAAGAAATCTTTTTGAGTATGAACTTCAAATGGATTTAATTGGAAAAGCAATTAAACAGACTCGAAAAGAACGTAATTTAACACAAGAAGAATTAGGAAAACTTATTGGCGTACAAAAAGCTCAAATTTCAAGACTTGAAAATAACGCCAGTAATGTTACTATGGAAACTTTACTGAGAGTTTTTACCGCCTTGAAAGCCAAAGTAAAATTTCAAGTAGAACTATCAAACCTCAATATAAATATTTGGCATTAATTATAGTATTGAAAATCGTAAATGCGACATCCAGCCTTCTATATTATTTCAAATTTTTGAGTTTGGGCTTGGGAAAATGATATTTTAACGATTGGCTAATTAAATGCTAAATCCATGAGTATAAAAATTTGAGTTTTTAAGTTTTTAAGCCACATATCATTGAATCCTTCTCCTCCCTATTTATCTACAATCCATTGCCTTATAAATCCATTAATTTCTATTTTTTTTGACAACAAAGACACCCATTTCTTAAATTAGAATCCCCTCCCCAATTTAAAACACAGCCAGAACTTTAAAAAATTGCCTCTAATCTCCTGAAAAACAGCGTTTTCGATTAGTGCTGCTTTAATTTATTTAAAAGATAAATAATTTCCATTTTTAAATAATTAATAGAATTTTTCAACAATTAAATAAAGAAACACAATTTTAAAATTAATTAATTTAATTTTAAATAAAATATCAATATATGGTTTAGAGACGAATTATTTAGAAAATCGAGCATTTAAATGGGCCAATTGAAATAAGATATTTTAATAAACATATTTAAATTATAAATAAATAGTTAACAGTTAGTGTAAATTAAAATAAAAATAATACTTTTGCAGTGGATATAAAATTTGGAGATAAGAAGTTAAGAAAATTAGCTCTAGACGTGAGAAAGTGTGTGCAAGAAATGGGCAAAAGAAGAGCTGATCTCTTTTTGAGAAGATTAACTGATTTGCGAGATGCCGAAACACTAGAAGATGTGAGATATCTTCCGGGACATTACCACGAGCTTAAAAACACACGTAAAGGTTCAGTGGTCATGCGACCTCGACCAACCTTATCGCCTTATTTTTATACCACAAGAAAATCCTATACCCTCCAATGATGATGGGCAATATATTTGGTTGCAAATTGAAGGTGTAGAGATTATTGAAATAGTTGATTACCATAAAATAAAATAGCAATCATGGCAAGTATAAATGAATTTTATACAGAAATCGCATTCCATCCAGGGGAAACCCTAGCAGAGAAATTGGAAGAGCTAAAAATGGGTCCCAAAGAATTTGCAATACGTACAGGCAAACCCGAAAAAACAATTATTGCCATCCTCAAAGGCACTAGTTCAATCACACCTGAAATGGCGGTCCTTTTTGAAAGTGTTTTAAAAATACCAGCTAATTTTTGGATTAAAAGGCAATTCAATTTTGATGAATATAAAGCCAGAGAAAAAAGAGCTAAAGCATTTGAAGAAGCAAAGGATTGGGCTAAAAATTTCCCCTTTACCGATATGGTGAAGTGTGGATGGCTAAACTCAAAAACCAAGGCAGAAGAAAAAGTGGCTGAACTATTTTACTTTTTTGGACTAAGCTCGCCCGATGCTTGGAAAGATTATTTTTTCAATCAACAGTTAAAAGTAGCATTCCGTATTTCATTAGCACATACAAAAGAGCCTTACGCAATTTCTGCATGGATAAGACAAGGTGAAATACAAGCCAAACAAATACAATGTGGAGAATATTCAGAAGCTCAATTCAAAAAAGCATTAATAAGAATTAAAAACATCATGGCTACGCAAGCCAATAATTTCTTTGAACAATTGCAAGAAATATGTTTGACTTGTGGCGTTAAAGTGGTTTATACTCCCTGCATTAAAAAAGCACCTTTGAGTGGGGCAACACGTTGGATAGACGATAATCCCCTAATACAATTAACAGGAAGGTACAAGCAAAACGACCGCTTTTGGTTTACCTTTTTCCATGAAGCAGGGCATATTTTATTACATGGAAAAAAGGATATTTTTTTGGAAGATATTGACTATTCTGATGCAGACCTACAAAAAGAAGCCGAGGCGAATGATTTTGCAATAGAATGGACTTTTTCAAAAGAACAAGAAGAAGAAGTATTACATGCTCTTCCATTAAGTACTGAAGGAATTCTGACTTTTGCCAAAAAGTTCAATACTCATCCCGCAATGATTATCGGTCGTTTACAGAAAAAAGAATTACTACCCTACGCAAATGGAAGAGATTTTTTTGTGAGATTAGATTTCGGTGAGATTTTTTTTGAAGAATAGCTAAATCAAAACAAATAGAAGAAGTTAACGATTTTATATCCCCCTAAATACCCAATATAAATTTCATCCAATCTAATATCTACAATCCATTGCCTTATAAATCCATTAATTTCTATTTTTTTGACAACAAAGACACCCATTTCTTAAAATAGAATCCCCTCCCCAATTTAAAACACAGCCAGAACTTTAAAAAATTGCCTCTAATCTCCTGAAAAACAGCGTTTTCGAAAATTGTCATTTATATTTATTAAAAAGATAAATAATTTCTATTGAATTACTTTAAATGGTATTTTTCAACATTTTGGTAGAGTAAACTAATTAAATAATTAATTATTTATAGTTTAGCGACAATAAAATTAAAACCAAAATTGAACTTAGTCAAAAAAAGTAAATTGAGTTTATTGGCCTCTTAATTATATTTTTTAGCCAATTTTAAAGAAACAACAATATAAAAATGAAATTTCCCTTAGCTGTAATTGACAAGACTGAATACCTAAAAAAAATTTCAGCTTTACTTGAGGATGATGAATGCCAGATATTTATTGACACGAATATTTTTGGTCTATTCTTCAGAGTTTATTCTTCTGCTCGGAAAGAATTTTTCGATTGGATTGTGCCATTAATTGAAAAAAAGAGAGTTAACACACCCCTTTGGGCAAGTAATGAATATTCAAATAGGTTTATCCGAAATCAAATTGACGATTATTTTAGCCCATTAAAAAAGGTAAACACTACCCAAAAAGAATTTAAAGAAATCAGTTCATTTCTAAAAATGAATATTGATTCTAAGAGCCTGTATGGTACTACTTATAATAATGTAGAAGAATACCAAAATGATTTAAAAGAAATAGAAGAGAAGTTAAAAAAGGTATCAGGAGCAGGAAAAGCAAATGCCAAAGACGAAACCTATAAATATATCGTACATGCAGAAATTCAAAATGTTTTTGAAAAGACAATAATTCAAAGTGATTTGAATAGTATTTTGAAGTATATCTCTGAATATGGGCAAGTCAGATATAATCATAAATTACCTCCAGGATTTGAAGATGAGAAAAAGGAATTGAACTTATTCGGGGATTTGATAATTTGGTTGGAAATTTTAGAATTCTGCAAGGCGACTAATTCTAAAAAGGCAATTCTAATTACAAATGATAACAAAAAAGATTGGGTGTATGCACCAAACAAGATTTTGGATAATTCAAAATTCTTACCTAATAATGACCCTCAATTTAAAGTAGTTGACCCTCGACTTACTTTTGAGTTTAAAAATATTACTACCTCTGAGGAATTTCATATTATCAACTTTGAGTCCCTAACTCAAATTCTTATAAATAAATCACAAGTTGGTTTTATTGAACTTGCAAAAGCTCTACAAATTGCCAGTTTGCAAGAAACCAAGGTTTCAGAGGATATTGAAACAAATAATGAAGAAGTAATACTTGATGAAGATATTACAAAGGACAAAATTGAAATTGCTGAAAGTGTTGAAAAATCTAAAAATGAAATTTATTCAGAATACGCATTAGCCGACTTTTATTTTCCTACAAATGATTCAAGTATTGCTTCAGAAACAATAGAAAATCTTAAATCATATAATTGGTACGTTCAAAATCCAGCACTTGAAAAATTCTTAAAGGTTGATTTGTCTGAAACTAAAGAAAATCAAAACAACAAAGATAAATTATTCGTGATTGGTAGGAATATTTATCAATCAGCTTGTGGTGGTTCTGGCACCGCAATTGATATAATTGAAAATCTTAGAAAAACATTTACTAAGTACAAAGACTTTGTTATAAATCATTTATATTCAGGAATGCTCTATGAAATTTATTTTAATTCACATAACAAATTCAGAGAGAACAATTTCAAGTCAACGTTCATTAACCAAATTTTTGACCTACAGGACAATATGAGGCTAAAGGACTCAATTGAATTTATTATTGAAAAGCTACAACCTTTTAAGGACAAACTAGTGGTTCTACCTTCACAAGAGCCAAAAACAATTGAAATTCAAATAGGCTATGAAGAAAAAGAAGACACGAATTTAGATTTCCTTGGTATCGATAATAAATTTCATTCAATAAGCGACATTTCAATTAACGGACATTCAATCATTACAAATAAAGAAGAAGAAGCAATAGAACGTTATTATACTATTAATGGCAGTCAAGAGGACGTTGTAGAACTATTAAGTGTTACCTATTTAATACCGACCAAACAAATGAATCTGACCCTAAATCCTAAATCTGTCGAACAAATTATTTTGAAACTTGAAGAACCAAAAAAATTAAAAAAACTCGCTATAACAGGGGTTTTGCGTTAGTGGGTGGACAGTGCGAATAGGAGCATTTGAGCAATTAATAAAAGTGGGCGCTGGCAAACAGTATAGTGTTTCAAAAGCCCACCAACTCAAAGTCCCAAACAATTGATCTACAAAATTGAAGTTTAATATCTCCCTTAAGAAATGTTGCCAAAATAAATGAGTAGAAATTAGCAAAAAATTAAAAGCTCAATCCAAACCATCAATCTCATTCCAAATCATAATTAGCCATCAAACCTCCTCCCCCAATGGGTTACCACATAATAAATATCTTCGGTTCTGAAATTGAACATCAATACGTTAAAAATGAACTCGATATCGCATATCTAGATAATATAAGCGAAAACACAATTATATATCAAGGTAATGAAGAATGGAAACCTATAAGACTTGGTAATGACCCAAATTTTAAAAACTATGCTGAAGATTGGTTTCGAGCGGGTTTAAAAGCTCAAGAATTGTTTAAAAAACATGCAAAAGATCATAAGCTAATACTTGAAGAGTTAAATCAAGATATTAAAAGTTTTGAGCAGTATAATTTAGAAAACAAAAAAGATAAACTCAAAAGAGGCGATTTTTTAATTAGAAATTATGGAAACCTAGAAATAGATATTAAATGCCGTTCATTCTACCAAAATACCAACGATGATCTTGTATTTAATTTCAAATATGCCGATTATAAGAAGCATCTAAATATGCAAAAAGAGACTCAAACACCTATTTTAATTGCTGTTTATAAACGCGATGGAGATAAAGTTATTGATGATACTCCCTACTTTTTCTCACTCGAAAATTTGGATAAAAATAAACTTAATGTAGTTGATATTAAGGCCTTTAACACTGGAAAATGTTTTCAAATTCCATTAAAAAAAACTGTTCAAAATTTTGATTTTATTAAAAATTATATTTCAAATAGATCATAAATTATATTTTTATAAAAATAAAATATCTTATAACTTAATAATCAGACACTTAACTAATATTATTTTCCTAAAAAACACAATGCCTCTCCACTTATCAACAATTTTATTATTTACAATTAATTATTTTTAGTTTCGCTTCATAATTTATCGATTTCGATTCTAAAAATTAATGAAGTACAAAAATATCCGAGAAGAAGAGCTTAAAAATAAAGTCGGGGCCGAGTGGTTTAAACAATTCGATACCACCGAAATTTTAGGCAATATCGACTTCACCGTTTTCCCTAAACAAGATAATCTCTTCGGCAGAACTCCCCTACTTTGGGCCGAGGCCAAGACTGGTAATTTTGATATTCCTACCATGTTTGTCCAGCTCATACTAACCCTCGGTAAAGCGCGTACATTCGATAAAACCATGCCCCCAGCCTTTTTAGGGGCATTCGACTATAAAAAAATTGCTTTTGTCCCCTATATAAATATCTCCGATATTTTTTACCTGAACGATTTCAACTGGAATGTAACACCCAGCAATCACGATACCAAAGAGTTTCAGCTCATTAAAAATCGTATTGAAACCATTCTTGCCGAAAATACTTCCGTTTACGATTATGAAAAGGATGAGAAGGAACTGATTGCCTATATCAAAAACAATATCGCTAAGGCCACTACAGCCAATAAATTAAAGATTGATAAGAATAATTTCATTCCCATTTATTTACGCTGGCTCGAACTAGTGAAACCCAATATTGATGTGGATTGGGATACCCTCAAAAAGGCCAATATTTTGGATAGCGACTTTTACCTCGCCGACCTTTTTGTGGACGATAAAGACACGCAAAACATTGATGATGACCTCTCTATACGCGATAGCCTCTTTGTAGTTTTCAAAAATCAAGGTTATAAAATTGCCAAAGAAAACATCAAGCAAATGTTTGATGCGACCATCAATTTAAAGAACAAGGAAAGCTATTTACAGTTCTGGAAACGCTATAAACGCCCGCCACTTAAAGAATTTCAAGATTATATCATCGAGCGAAGAGATTTATTAGTCCCGCAAGATATCAGAGAACGCAAAGGCGCCTTTTTTACGCCTCGTATTTGGGTAGAATTATCTCAAAAATACCTAACCGACTACCTGGGCGAAAACTGGCAAGACGAATATTATATCTGGGATTGCGCTGCAGGCACTGGGAACCTCTTAGCGGGCTTAACTAATAAATACCATATTTACGCCAGTACGCTCGACCAAGCTGACGTAAGCGTGATTCACGAACGCATTGATCATGGAGCCAACTTGCTCAAAAACAATGTCTTTCAATTTGATTTCTTGAATGATGAGTTTATTCCCATTTCTAAAGGTGGGAAATTACCCGATAGCTTATTTGAAATCATCAATAATGAGGAAAAACGGAAGAAGTTGGTGGTTTATATTAATCCGCCGTATGCGGAGGCTACTTCTTCAAAAACAGTTACTGGTACTGGTGAAAACAAGAGCGGTGTGACAACAAATTTTAAAATAAACGAGCTGTTAAAACCTAAAATCGGGAATGCTTCAAATGAAATATTTGCTTTATTTATGGCAAATATTTATGAAAAAATACCTGGTTGTACCTTAGGTCAATTTTCTAAGTTAAAATTTGTAAATGGTTCCAATTTCAAAAAATTTAAAGATTACTTTTTAGCAGATTATGTAAGCGGTTTCATCGTTCCTGCTGAAACTTTTGATAATGTCTCAGGTAAATTTCCTATAGGATTTACAATTTGGAATACTTCAAAAAAATCAAAAATTGATGTAATATCAACTGATGTTTTTGATAAAAATGGAAATTTCAATATGAATAAAAACTTTTATGGCGATTTACCAAATAGTTTAAATAAATGGTTTATAAAATTTCAATCTAAGTCTAAAGAAAAAATTGGTTTATTATCAAATTATCCGCCTGACTTTCAAAATCAAGCCAAAGTTTTTATTAAAATAAATCAAATGGCTCGTGGTGGTGCAATTAACATTGTTGCCAATAATATAATCCCAATATCTATCTATTTTTCTGTTCGACACTGCATTGAAGCAACCTGGCTTAATGATAGAGACCAATTCCAGTTCCCAAATGACGGATGGAAAACAGACTGTGAATTTCGATCTGATTGTTTAGCTTTAACACTTTTCCACGGTCAAAACAGAATTACAAATTCTGAAGGCACAAACCACTGGATTCCCTTCACCGAGTACGAAGTCAATGCACAGGACAAATTTGCCAGCAATTTTATGACTGATTTCATTCAGGGTAAATTGAAGAAGGAGTCCATTGCTACAACTACACTATTCGATGCAGAAATGGTAATGAATCAGGATGGTCCTTTACAATTTTCGCCCGAGGCCACAGCTGTATTTGATGCCGGCAGAGAATTATGGAAATACTATCATGCCCAAAAAGGTGTGAATGTAAATGCCAGTTTATATGATATTAGAGAGCATTTCCAAGGCAGGAATGATAAAGGCCGGATGAATGCTCGAAGCGAAGACGCGCATTATACGAGCTTAATAGGCAATTTAAGGAGTCAATTAGCTATTTTGGCAGATAAAATAAAGCCAAAAGTGTATGAGTATGAGTTTTTGAAGGAGTAATTCAAGGAATACTGTTATTAAAAAGCAATTAGATTTGCAGAAAAAATAGAAATTGAATTAATTTTAAGCATTTGCATCAAAGACAATCTTTGCATAAATTTGAATATGCTAAAATTGTTAGACATAAAAAATACCCTTCTTACTCATAAGCAAAGACTTAGCTCTAAATATGGGCTGAGCAACTTGGCTATTTTTGGGTCTTATGCCAGAAATCAGCAGACTGAAGAAAGTGATTTAGACATTTTAGTCGAATTTAACAGACCAATAGGACTAGAGTTTGTCGATTTAGCAGATGAACTCGAAAATATTCTACATTTGAAAGTAGATTTAGTGTCTAAAAAAGGTCTTAAAGAGCGTCACTTAAAATCAATTGAAAAAGAGCTTCAATATGTCTAAAAGAGAACCATTTCTTTTATTGGAAGATATAATTTAATCCATTCAAAAAATCAAGATTTATACAAAAGACTTATCACTCGATGAGTTTTTGAAGGATGATAAAACAATTGACGCTGTTATTCGAAATTTTGAGATTATTGGCGAAGCTGCAAACAGAATTCCCGATTCTATCAGAGACAAATTTCCAATGGTAAACTGGCATCGGATTAGAGGATTTAGAAATAGAATAGTTCATGACTATATGGGCATTGATTTTGAAATTGTTTGGGAAATTATCGACAAAGATTTAGATGTTTTACAGAGAAACATCGAACAAGTTCGAGATTCAATTTAAGCCAATTAACCTTAATTAACCTTAATGTCTTAATGTTTATAAAAAAACCATTAAGGGATTAAGAAATTAAGAAAATTAAGACCTTTAACACGCTTTGTCCTTAATTAACCTTAATGTCTTAATGTTTATAAAAAAACCATTAAGGGATTAAGAAATTAAGAAAATTAAGACCTTTAACACGCTTTGT
>NZ_JAFEIG010000033.1 GCF_017495225.1 Daejeonella sp.
TCGTTTAGTGCATCGGGTCAGACGGTAACGCTGGATATTTCTACGGCTGTATGTAATAATATAGATTGGACTGGTGTAGCCAATATGCCTACTTTTAATGGGAATAACAAAACATTAAAGGTATATGGTTCATTAACGCTGGTGCCTGGGATGACGATCACTGCCAACACCCTGAGCATGAGTTTTGAAGCAACGACTACTGGTAAAACGATAACTACAGCGGGAAAGTCGATGCACAACCTTTCCTTAAATGGTATAGGCGGTGGCTGGGCCTTGCAGGATGCTTTGACGGTAAGCAGTACTGTTTCGATTAACAATGGAGCTTTTAACACCAATAACCAGACCGTAACGGCAGATGTTTTCACCTACAGTGGTGGCGGTACTAAATCGCTGACACTAGGTTCTTCTATTATAAATCTTTCAAATGGCAATGTTCCTTGGGAATTTAGAGGCGTTAGTGGAATGACACTTTCTGCGGGTACATCAACCATTAATTTAACTAGTCCCGGCGGTGCTCATTTTGGGGGAGGTAACCAAATCTATAATGATGTAGTTTTTGCAGATCCTTCAGGCTTTAACAGAATTCTTGACTCGGATACTTTTCGTAATTTGACGTGTCCGGGAAATAATACAACTTTTTATTCTCCTATTACGATTACCAATAATTTGATTTGTGCAGGAACGCTTATCGCAAATGGTAACATTAATATTGCAGGAACTGCAACCATATCTGGCAATAGCGTAACATTAAACGAAAATAACACTTTTGGAACGCTTAACTTGAATGGACCGGAAGGTTCTATCTACACGTTTGGAGCTGGCAAGACCCAAACTATCATAAATTCATTAAGTATTACCGGTGCTACAGGCGGTTCGCCTGCTTTTCTGCAATCAAGCAGTATAGGTACACAGGCTACGATTTCCATGGCCAGTGGTTCTATTTGTACTGATTATATCCGTACTACAGATATCAATGTTACCGGAGGAGCAACATTCACGGCAGGGCCGAGCAGTCAGAATGTGAGCAATTCAACCGGCTGGACATTTATTTCGGGTGTACCCAACCCTACTATTAGCATCACAGCCGATACCGGTACTACAACCTGTTTGGGTAACCCAGTAACCTTTACGGCTGCCTTTACTAATGGCGGGTTATCTCGTACCTTTCAATGGTTTGTAAATGGGGTATCGGTACAAAACTCTTCATCAGCTACTTATGTTGCAAGTAACCTTAGCGATGGGGCGGCTGTTTATTGTGTTATTTCTGCTTTGCCTACATCTTGTTCGTTTTCTCTGGTGGTGAACAGCAATACTTTAAACATGACATTGCGCAATGTTACCCCATCGGTAAGCATAGCGGCTTCGGCTACCACCATCGCTTCTGGTACATCGGTAACTTTTAGCGCTACGCCAACCAATGGAGGCACACCGGCTTATCAATGGCAAAAAAATGGCATCAATGTGGGTACCAATAGCGCTACGTATATAGATGAAACTTTAGCTAATAATGATGTGGTCACCTGTATTATGACAAGCAGCATTACCTGTTTAACTACGTCAACTGCAACAAGCAATAGTGTGACTATGACGGTTACAGGGCCGCCAAGTGTACAGGCTTCGAGTGTAAGCTTTTCAAACATTACTGCAACAACTGCAACCATAAGCTGGACAAACGGCAACGGCGGAGCAAGGTCAGTATTTATTCAGGCAGGTGCATCCGGCTCGCCTTCACCGGTGAACAATACCACGTACACGGCTGGTACTGTTTTTGGTTCGGGTACAGAGATTGGAAGTTCCGGCTGGTATTGTGTGTATACCGGCACGGGTACATCTGTTAATATAACAGGCTTAACCTCTGGAACAACATACCAGGCTATGTCGGTAGAGTATAACGGCGGGGTAGGAAACGAACTATACCTGACCACAACGGTGCCGGGAAATCCGAATAATACGTCGGGGATTAACTCCATTAGTAAAACAGGCAGTAGCCCAAACAATGCTTCAACGGTACCATACACGGTTACCTTCGGACAATCGGTCACCGGTTTAACCACTGGCAACTTTTCATTGACCACAACAGGGAGTTTGAACGGTGCTAGTGTAAGCTCGATAACCGGTTCGGGCTCATCTTATATCTTAACAGTAAATACAGGCAGCGGAGATGGTACGATCACTTTAAATTTAGCCAATAGTTCGGGTTTATTACCCGGTATGACTATGGCCCTGCCTTTTGCAGGTGATAAGTACACTATTGATAAAACGGCGCCGTTAGTTTCTTCTATTAACAGGGTTGGCAGTACGCCCAATGGGGCATCCTCAGACCAATTTACAGTCACATTCAGCGAGAGCGTAACGGGCGTGGATGTCAGTGACTTTAGCTTAAGCACTACCGGTACGGTTGGAGGCACAATTAGCAGCGTGAGTGCAGTTAGCGGCAGCGTTTATACGGTAACGGTTAATACCGTAACGGGCGATGGCACGATGCGCCTTGATTTAAATAGTAGCGGCACGGGAATCACGGATTTGGCAGGTAATGCTATACAGGCAGGCTTCAGCGTTGGACAAGTTTATAGCATAGACCAAACTGGTCCAGTGGTAAGCTCGGTATTAGTACCGGCCAATGCCACATACATATTAGGTCAAAACCTTGATTTTACGGTTAATTTTGACAAGTCTGTATTGGTAAATACCGGAGGAGGTGTACCTAATCTCACTATTGGTCTGACGGGGGGCACGGTAAATGCGACATATCTTTCAGGAACAGGCAGTACTACGCTTATATTCAGATATAGTGTAGCTCTTGGTGATGTAGATCTTAACGGTATAACTGTTGATAACCTTTCATTAAACGGCGGCACTCTTAAAGATGGAGCTGGCAATAATGCAACTTTAACATTGAACAGTATAGGCAATACCATTGATATACTGGTGGATGGTGGTTCCATAATCACTACATCAGTAGCTACCTTAACTGGTTTTTCAGCTTGTGCAGGGGCTTCATCAATGGAACAGTCTTTTACTGTTTCAGGTAAAAATCTTAAAAATAATGTGGTGGTTAGCGCAGCAGATGGGTTTGAAGTAAGTAAAACTCCAGGAACAGGATTTGGATCTTCAGTTAGCATTACTGCTTCTGGAACATTAGCAGCAACAACTGTATATGTTAGAACAACTGTTGGTGCATCAGGTTCTGTATCGGGAAATATTTCCGTTTCTTCAACTAATGCTGAAACAAAAATTATTAGTGCCTCAGGTACAGTAGCGGTCATTTCCCCTATTTTAGGAGGAAACTCATCTGTAAATGCTACCGTACAAGCTATTGGTGGTGGTGGCGGTGCAAATGGCGACTGGGGTGCTTCTGGCGGTGGCGGTGGAGCTGCTATTAGAACTTTATCCTTAGCTTCGGGCGATGTAGTTAATATCACCGTTGGTTCAGGTGGAAACAGTGGAATTGGATGGAGTGGTATTCCTGGAGGAAATGGCGAAGATTCAAAAGCGATTTTCAATTCGATTAATATTATTGGAGGTGGAGGTAAAGGTGCCGGGTTTGGTATGGAAGGTGGAATTGCTACTGGCGGTACAATTAATTTAATCGGTGGAGCCGGAAGGAATCCAGGTGTACGAGAACCAGGTTTTGATGGTCAAAAACAAGATGGTTACTCAGCTGCAGGCGGTGGAGCCGGAAATTTTGAAGATGGTGTTAATACTATCATAAACTTAGGAGGTTTAGGTGGTGGTTTGGCTGGTAATGGAGGTCATGGATCGCCTCAATATCCAACAAGTTCTAATGGTCAACCAGGTTTTAATTATGGCGGCGGCGGCGGCGGCGGTGGAAATTACAATGGCTATGGCGGTGCCGGAGGGCAAGGTGTTGTAGCAATTACTTATCCTGGCAGACCTATTGCAAGCGGTGGAACTATTACCCAATCAGGCGGAAATACCATACATACCTTTAGTAATACCGGAACAGATATATTCACAGTACTTAGTTTAAATTCTGCAGCTGTTGGTCTTGGATCGACGCTTCAATTAAGCAATGCTACTGCAGGGGGTACTTGGAGCTCTTCGGATACTGGTATTGCAACAATATCTAATACCGGTTTAGTTAGCGGAATAGCCTTAGGGACAACTAAATTGACGTATACTGTCATAAGTAACGGTTGCTCAAACAAGGCAACTATCGATCTAGAGGTAACTCCGTTACCTACTATTTCAACATCAGATGCAGCAAGGGCGGTCTGTTCCACTGCTTCAAGTCAAACAACAACATTGAATTATAGTGGTGTGACAGGATCACCTGTTAGTTACAGTATTACTTGGAATGGAATGCCGACAAACAGTTTTGTTGCAGTAACTGACAATGCTCTCTCTGGCACACCAATTAATATTACTGTACCTGCAAATACAAATCCGGGTACTTATACAGGAACTATCACTGTTAAGAATGCGAATGGATCTGTTAGTGATGGAAGCACATTTACCTTATCGGTTACTCCTTTACCAACTCTAACTATTTCAGGTACAACTTCGATAAGTGCTGGAAGTTCTACTACCCTAACAGCAAGTGGAGCCAATACGTATTCTTGGTCGATTGGAGGGTCGCAAGCTACTCCATTAGATTCTACGGCTCAATCAAAACTTGCCGTTGGCTTACGTAAATTGCTTTCTTCCTACACTGGAAGTGCAGTCCGTTTAAGAAGATCAACAGATAATGTTGAGCAAGATTTTGGGTTTTTCGGATCTGATCTTGATTTAGCTTCCATTACCACCTTCTTAGGAGGCGTTAATGGTTATGTCACCAAATTATATGATCAATCAGGTAATGGAAATGATTTGATACAAGCAAATAGTTCGTTACAGCCATTATTTGTTGCAAATGGTTTGAATGAAAAACCAATCTTGAGAATAACCGCAGCTACACATGAAAGGCTATATAATAACACTAATTTCACACCACCTTATACAGTAATTTATACTGCAAAACAAACAGGAACAACAAGAAACCGTTTGTTAGACGGCGTTAATAACAACTGGTTACTTGGTTGGTGGGCAGGGTCAAAAGGAGTAGCTTATTATGAAGGCTGGGTTAATTACAGCGGCGGTGCTTCAGATTCTGATGCTTATGTTTATACGGGAACAAGCGACGGAAACACCTCTGAAATCTATGAAAATGGCACTTTGTTAACTTCTAATAGTGGTGGATTAGCGGGTCCAAATGGTATTTCAATGGGTTCTTCAGGTGAATTTTCAGATGCAGACTTTACTGAATTATTTATTTTTAACTCAGTTGTTTCTAGTAAGGATAGGCAATTGGTAGAAAATAGCTCTGGTGGATATTATGGTTTCATTAATCCTGCAATTACAACTGCATCAATTACAGTATCTCCGACAACTAATACCCTTTATACTCTTGTTGGAACCAACGCAGAAGGATGTTCTAATTCCATAACACAATTAATTACTGTAGATACCAACGCAACAAACGCAGCAAACACAGCAAGTGCAGCTTCAGTTACGCCAACAGTTTGTATCAATACGGCATTGACGGCTATTACTCATGAAACAACTGGAGCTACAGGAATTGGAACTACAACGGGTTTACCTGCAGGTGTAACAGCAGCTTGGGTATCAAATACGATAACCGTCAGTGGAACACCTTTAGAATCAGGGGTGTTTAGTTACAGTATTCCATTAACAGGAGGTTATGGAAGTGTGAGTGCAACAGGAACAATAACAGTTACCTCAGCACCTGAAGTAACACAACCTACCAATCAGGAAGTATGTAATGACAGTTCTACTACCCTTGTAACATTTACTGGTTCTGTAGTAGGTACAACTTATAGCTGGACAAATAATACAGAGTCCATTGGCCTTGCCTCTAGTGGTACAGGTAATATTGCCAGCTTTACTGCAACAAATGCAAGCAATGCACCTGTTGTAGCTACTATAACGGTTACACCTTCTACAAGTGGCGTAGCTGTGAGTTGTACTGGAGATTCAAAAACTTTTACCATTACGGTTAATCCAACACTTACAGCAGGAGCAGCATCAACAACTCCAACTTTATATACTAATACGGCATTGACTCCAATTACTCATACAACTACTGGAGCTACTGGAATTGGAACTGCTATAGGATTACCTGCAGGAGTAACTGCAGATTGGGCATCAAACACGATAACGATTAGTGGTACGCCAACCGAATTAGGTACTTTTAACTACAGTATTCCATTAACAGGAGGTTGCGGTATTGTAAGTGCAACAGGAACGATAACAGTGCTTGTATCTAATAATGCCAATTTATCTTTATTAGCTTTAAACAGCGGAACGATATCACCCTCCTTTGCAGCAGGAATAACCAGCTACATGGCAACTGTAAGCCATGTTACAGAATCCATTAAAGTAACTCCGACGGTGGATGATGCCACAGCAACAGTTACTGTCAACGGAACAAGTGTGACCAGTGGAAGCGCATCGGAAGCTATTACGCTTTCTGTGGGCAGCAATACTATCAGCATACTGGTTACTGCCCCTGATGGCACTACGACTAAAACATACACCGTGTCTGTTACCCGTTTAAAAGGGGATCAAACCATCAGCTTTTCGGCATTGCCATCAAAAACCGTTGGTGATGTGGCATATAGTTTAACGGCTACTGGTGGAGCATCAGGCAATGCTGTAAGCTATACCAGTTCCAATACGGCAGTAGCTACCATCAGCGGAAGCACAGTAACGATTATTGGAGCAGGAACAACTACCATTACTGCTAGTCAGGCCGGAAATGCCAATTATAACGCAGCAACCGATGTGCCACAAACACTAACGGTGGCTAAGGCAGCACAGAGTATCAGCTTTGCAGCTTTAGCTGGTAAAATTTTCGGAGATGCGGTATTTAATCTAACCGCAAGTGGTGGAGGTTCAGGCAATGCGATCACTTATGTTAGTTCGAATACAGCTGTGGCTACCATTTCAGGCAGCACGGTCACCCTTGTTGGTGTAGGCAGTGCAGATATTATTGCCTCGCAGGCCGGTAATGCAAATTACAATGCAGCAACCGATGTGTCGCAAACACTAACAGTGGCTAAAGCAGCGCAGAGCATCAGCTTTTCGGCATTGGCACCAAAAACCGTTGGCGATGCGACATTCAGTTTAACGGCTACCGGTGGAGCATCAGGCAATGCTGTAAGATATATCAGTTCCAATACTACAGTAGCTACCATCAGCGGAAGCACAGTAACGATTATTGGAGCAGGAACAACTACCATTACTGCTAGTCAGGCCGGTAATGAGAATTACAATGCAGCTGCCAATGTGCCGCAAACACTTACTGTGGCTAAGGCTGCGCAAACCATCAGCTTTTCGGCATTGGCACCAAAAACCGTTGGCGATGCAACATTCAGTTTAACGGCTACCGGTGGAGCATCAGGCAATGCTGTAATCTATACCAGTTCCAATACTGCAGTAGCTACCATCAGCGGAAACACAGTAACGATTATTGGAGTAGGAACCAGCACCATTACCGCCAGTCAGGCCGGAAATGCCGATTATAACGCAGCAACGGATGTGTCGCAAACACTCAAGGTGGCTCTTACTGAAATAGATGCCACAAACATTCTCACGCCTAACGGGGATGGTATAAACGATGAATTTGTAATCAGGAATATTACTTTATTCCCAACTAATAAATTGATCATTTTCGACAGATCCGGACATATAATTTATAGTAAAGTGAATTATAATAACGATTGGGAGGGATCGCTTAACGGTTCGCCGTTGCCAGAAGGCACTTATTACTATATTTTTGATGTTGGTGCGGGTTTACCTAATTATAAAGGTTTCATCACTATCGTGCGATAAACGAACTCATTCTATAACGAGTTTAACAAAAACACGAAAACACGATTCAATAATTCCTAACAGCAGCGTTGCTGCTGTTAGGTTTATACTCCTGAAACGTCTAAAGCAAATTCAAGCTGTTCCTTTTCTGAAAGAAGCAAGCGGTAAAACTCTGCTCTGGGCAACACAAACCATAGAAATATTTTACTGCATTAAATTTTTAATACATTGATAATCATATTTAAGAATAGATTTTCCTAAAATTAGATGTGGCTTCCTTGCCTGTCTGCCGGGATTCCTGTCGCGACCACTTGTTTGACTTTTAATTTTCTTATCCTGAAATAGGTTTACCGTTTCCAATTTAATCCTTCCATTGCTTTATTTTTTTAAAAGCAATAGACTCACTCCAAGATTCCTCTCAATCTTGAATTTTACATGTAATTTCATGCTTTTTGTTAATATATTTTTAGAGAGCAATAAAACCTTTTCATTTATTAATCGCTAAACGCTATTCTAAATTCAAGCGGAAATAAGACAAATAAGGCAAACTAAGCTGCTTTGCCTGCTTCTCTTTGTCGCAATTGGATAAATAAAATACCTACATTCTTATTCTGTCAAATCGCTTATATTTAACCAGTTTTGTATTGCCTGAAAATTAATTTATTTTTAGACGAACTGCCCCATCAAATATTTAGAAAAACAATAGTATGAATGATTTAGAAAACTATTTTAGATTAAATGATAAAAGACTTATCCACAAATGGAATCATTATTTTGAGGTCTATGATCGTCATTTTAGTAAGTATAGAAATAAAGACATTGTAATTCTTGAAATTGGTGTATCACACGGGGGGAGTCTTCAAATGTGGAAAGATTACTTCGGAGCTAGAGCTAAAATATATGGTATTGATATTAACCCACAATGCAAAGAATTTGAGGAGGAAAACATCAAGATATTTATCGGTTCTCAGTCTGATAGGAATTTTTTAAGAGAAGTAAAGGCGCAAATACCGCCAATTGATATTCTGATTGACGATGGAGGACATACTATGGTTCAGCAAATAGTTAGTTATGAAGAATTATTTGATTATGTAAAAGAAGATGGTGTTTATTTATGTGAAGATTTACATACATCTTATTGGCTAGAGTTTGGCGGAGGAAATAAGAGAAAAGGAACTTTTATTGAGTATAGTAAAAACTTTATTGATTCGCTTAATGCTTATCATTCTGAGCAAAAAAATCTAAAAGTGGATGAGTTTACTAAATCAGTTTTTTCAATTCATTACTACGACAGCATACTTGTAGTTGAAAAAAGATCAATAAAAGAACCTTTTCATGAGAGAACAGGCACACCCTCATTTGTACAAATAAGCACTCCTGAAAATTCATTCTCAAAAATTAGGAATAAAATTACTCGTAGTGTTTTAAAAGTGACAAATAAGGTGTTGCGTTATTTTAGATTAAGTGGATTTGTATGGAAATAAACCTGTGCTATAATCACATTTTTATTAATCTTGGCATGGTTCTCTTCAAAGAGTATTGTCTTAACTGAATTTGTCTAATCCTTAAATAGTTTACATTGTTTGATTAATTCTATTTTTCTTTATCATTTTTCAATATTCTCATAATAACGCCTAGAATTTTCTCTATCTAGAACATTTGCAAACGGTTTCTGTTCAGATTGTTTCATAAACCTTTGCTTAAGAAATTTTTATAGAAGTTTGAAAATTACTCACGATTTACTAATCCATAGCGAGGTCATACGAATACTACTATTTGTAGAATTTTTTTCAAGGTGCTTATTGAAAATTTTAAAGTGCAAAAAAAAGCAGCAAGAATATTCTCGCTGCTTTTTTTGCTCATTTTAGAACCTTAGTTAAAAATTATCACCAATTTGGATTTTGTCCAAGATCTGGGTTTAATAATTTTTCTCTTTGTGGCACAGGCCATAAATAATGTTTTGAAGCATCAAATGTTTTCACCACACTTGGAAGCTCTATTGTAACTGGATTTCCACCAGAATAATAAGTTAAGCCAAATACTTTACCAGGCATTACTTGAGCTGCTGTTTTCCATCTTCTGATATCAAATAATCTATGACCTTCAAATGCAAGTTCAACAGTTCTTTCTCTTCTTACGGCTTCTCTTAATTGATCTTGAGTCATATCTGCTAATGCAGGTAAACCAACATCAGTACGAGTTCTAACGTCATTGATTGCTTTATAAACTGAAGCATCAATTTGGTTAAGTTCAATTTTAGCTTCTGCATAAGTTAAAAGAACTTCTGCATAACGAAGTAGGATAAAGTTTAAGTGAGATGCATTATGTGTAGCGAAATCTTCTGCAGAAACATATTTTTTCAGGTTGAATCCTGTAGAAGTATTTTGTTGAGTTTTACCTACTTCATCGGCACCATTTTGTCCTGGTACTGGTCTGTAAAAACCTCCACCTGGTAAAGCGTCTCCATCCACATAAAATGAGAATCTTAATCGTGGGTCTCTATTATCATAAGGTTTAGTTGGATCAAAACCAGAGGTTGGATCTGTAATTAACTTACCATTTTTCATGGTAAATTGATCAATTAAAGCTTTAGTAGGCACATAATTGCTGGCACTAGCCTTCTGACTATTAGGGCCCATAAAAGCGAAAGCATTATGAGTTGCTGTTCCGGCAAGGAACTGTTTGTCTAGAATAACTTCCTTACTATTTTCATTAGCATAAGTGAATATTTTACCATACTCTGAAAGGAGTCCGTAAACATTTAAATCCATTACTTCCTTTGCTGCATCGGCTGCTAATTTAAAGTTTCCAGCTTGCAAATGCGCACGAGCTTTAAGCGCTAGAGCTGCTCCTTTTGTTACTCTTCCTCTGTCTGCCGCACCATATGAATTTGGAAGGGCTGCTGCTGCTTCAGTTAGTTCTTTATCGATAAAAGCTAAAACGTCTGCAGCTTTTGCTCTCTTAACTTTTGCTCCATCAGCTGGAGTAACATTGCTTGTAATTAATGGAACATCTCCATATAAACCAATTAATTTAATGTAGTGATAGGCACGAAGAGCTCTTGCCTCGCTTCTAAATTGGTTTATTAATGCTGTATTTGTTGACTGCACTCTACCAATATTTTCCAATACATCATTTGCTAGGAAAATACCACGGTATCCACTTTGCCATTCTGCTTGCACTCTCGAATGGGTTGCATCATAGGAACCATTTTCGATTGCATATTCGGCGGTGAACACTGTATTAGTATGACCAATATCAGTAATACCATCTAACACAAATAGATTTGTTGCGTCTAATGAGGTATAAACAGAATTTACAGCAAACCTTGCATCTGCTTCAGTTTTCCAAAAAACTGCTGCTGAAATTCTATCATCAGGAATTGTTTCTAGTATATCCTTGCGACAAGATTGTAACAGTCCGCTTAATAAAACCAGAACAATTAGTGTATGTTTTAATATATTCTTTTTCATGATTAATTAAATTAAATGATTAAAAGTTCAGGTTTAAACCTAGGCTATATAAGCTAGTTTGTGGATAGTAAATACCTCTACCTGATTCTGCTTCCGGATCTAAATTCCACTCATTTAACTTTGAGAAAGTTAATAAATTGGTTCCCGATACAAATACTCTAGCATTACTTACTCCTACTTTTTTGGTAATATTTTTTGGTAAATTATAAAGTAGTTGTACGTTTTTTAATCTTAAGTATGAACCATCAATAATTTGTCTATCGCTAGTTCTAACGTTACGATCATCATTCTTTCTTGGTAGTGGGAATTTGGCATTAGTTCTTTCAGGTGTCCAGAAATTATCTGTTACAATTTTATGAGTAAAGCCTTCAAAAATACCAAGTTCTGAAAGAGCTCCAGAAAGTCTAGTATCAACTTCAGCAGCACCTTGTAATAGTATATTTAATGAGAAAGCACCGTAATTAAACTCACTGGTCATACCGAAAGTATATTTTGGAAATGGATTTCCAATCACAGTCCAATCATCCGAATTGATTTTACCATCTTTATTTAAATCGATATATTTTACATCACCAGGTTTGGTATTTGGTAAAATTGTAGGGTTAGCAGCAATATCTGCAGCATCTTTAAAGTACCCATCTGTTTTATAACCCCAATGCGCATTAAATGGTAGTCCTACTTTTACAATATTTCTTGGATCAAGATCAGAACCACTAATAAACGGACCAGCACCTTTAAGGTCTAATACTTCATTATTATTAATTGCTAAGTTAGCATTAAATGAATATTGCAATTTATTATTGTTATTTCTATAACCCAATGTAAACTCCCAACCTTTGTTTTCCATAATTCCAGCATTTTGTGTAGAGCTAGAGAATCCGGTAACAACTGGAAGAGGTAAGGCCAATAAGATACCTTCTGTTCTTTTCTTATAATAATCTACTGAGAACGAGAGTTTATTATTGAACATAGATGCGTCAATACCGAAATCCGACTGGATATTTGTTTCCCAAGTGATGTTAGGATCGGCAAGTGATGTTTGTGAGAAAGTTTGAGCAGCAGTTCCTCCAAAGGTATAAGAACCTTGAGAAAGTGATGCAAAATAGCTATACAAAGGAACTGTTTGATTTCCTGAATGACCCCAAGAACCACGGAACTTTAAATCGTCTACTGGAAGATTTAAACCTTCAAAGAACTTCTCTCTTGAAATTCTCCAAGCTGCAGAGAATGAAGGGAAAAAGCTATATTGATTATCGCCTGTGAATCTAGAAGAACCATCATAGCGTCCATTTGCTTCTAATAGATATTTGCTATCAAATGCATAATTTAATCTTAAGAATCCAGAACGGAGACCGTATTGATAATTTGAGCCGCTATTGTTTTTGGTTGCATCATTAGCTCCTTGACCAATAGACTGTATTTCATTATTGTAAAAACGCTCTCTGTATGCACTTATGCCATTACCTTTGTTATATAATTCAGAATAGCCTAATAATCCCTTAAATTCATGCAATTTTATTTTCTTGCTATAATTTAAAAGATAGTTTGTTGTGATTTCAGTCGATTTACTTCTCGATTCTGTAAGTGAATTATTTGCAACAGCATATGTTCTATTATTGATTAGATCCACATTTAAAACATTGTTTTGAAATGAGGTAGTTCCTGCTTCATCAATTACTGCAGCAGCTTGAGCACTAAATACTAAGTCTGGAAGAATTGTATAATCAAGTTTTCCGGAAGTGTATAAATAGTTGGTTGTGATTTTGTTAAATCCAGATTGCTCTGCTAATAATAGAGGGTTAAAACCTTGCGGACTTAAACCATAGGTTCCGTCTGCGTACTTTGGTGCAGCAAATAATGTTCCATGGAAAAATCTATTGAAGATATCTGAAGCAAATGGCCTGTTAGAGATATTATTACGTAAGTTAATATCTGTGCTAAACTTTAATTTAGAAGTAAGTGAAAGATCGTTACTCATTCTAATTTCACGAATTTTGGCGCTATGGTTCGGAGCAATACCGTCTTGATCCATATAGCGTAAACTTACTCTAGTTTTCGAAAAATCATTACCACCGCTAAAGGAGAAGTTATGACTTTGCTGAGGAGCTGCTTTTAAAACCGTTTGAAACCAGGTATTTGGTAGAGGATAACGATCTCTATCAGTTGAATTAATCCAGGTGCTAATACTTGCATCAGTATAACGTGCTGCGATAGGAATACCTGAATTTACATGTGCTAACTGTTGATAGCGCATAAATGGCTCTAAATCCATATTTTCTGGATTGTTAGTTGATTCTTGAATGGCGTAGAAACCATTGTATGCAATTTGTGTTTTACCTGACTGACCTCTCTTAGTGGTAACTAAAATAACACCATTCGCAGCTCTAGATCCATAAATTGCAGTAGAAGATGCATCTTTTAAAACAGAAATTGTTTCTACATCTTCAGGGTTAATATTAAATAGAGTTTGTTCAACTCCATCGATAATAATCAAAGGAGAACTATTTGCAGAACTATTTCCAGAGAAAGTGGTGATTCCCCTTACTCTTAAGGTTGCTGAACTTCTACCAGGCTCACCACCTCTATCTAATACCGTAAGTCCCGGTGCTTGGCCCTGAAGCGCTTGCTGTAAATTAGAAACGGGTCTGCGAACTAAGTCTGCACCCTTAATTTGAGAAACGGCACTCGTTAAACTCAATTTACTTTGTGTACCATAACCTACAACAATCACATCATCTAAGGTGTTTGATACTTCAAAAAGAAGGACACTTAATTCGGCTGAACTATTTTCTACAGTAATTGTTTCTGTTTCATAGCCTAAGAAACTGATCAATAATTGATCACCAACTTTTGCATTGATGTTAAATTGGCCACCATTATTGGTTTGTGTAGCATTTTTTGTGCCTTTAATCGTAACGGTTGCCCCGTCGATTTTTTGGCTTGTTGTGCCCGATTTTACCGTTCCTCGAATGGTAGTTTGAGCAAACAAATGAGTACTGAAGATCCCAATTGATAACATCAAAGTAAGGACCAGCTTTTTTGTTTTGTTAATCATTTTAAAATTTGGTTTTTGGTTTTTTAAAATCTTCTTTTAAAATCTTCAATTCATTGGATAGATTTTCATTCTGGAGATGCTTTTTATCCTATAAAATAAAATTTTTTGTTTTTTATCGATATAAAATTAATAATATCATAACAATATTATTAATAATATTCGACAATAATTACTTAAAATGATAATTTTAATCGCTTGAGTATGAAAAATGAAAGTTAATTTTTAATCAATAAAGCATTGAACATCAATTTCAAATTAATTTATTTGGTTCTTATCGTTTTAATCAGAATAACTGAGGAATTATTCTTTTTTTGATTAAAACAATCCGTAGGAGTATTGTTTTAATCATATATATGTTTAAAATGATTGCTTTTATTTTAGATTTTCGATTAAGTTAGATTCAATTATAACTTTATAAAAGGCTTCATTTTCCGGTTTATCTTCATCCTTTTGTTTAAGGATATCTAGCAGAATTTCGGTTGCCTTTTGGCCTTGTTTATAGGGGTATTGTTCAACAGAGGCAGCGGGAACGTGATGCATATATTGGATGAGTGGCAAGTTTGAGTAACTTACAAATACGATTTCATTTGCTGATTTCACATTATTATGGCGTAAATAATTAATGGCATATAAAGCTACATAGTCGTTAAATGTTACAACGGCAGTTACTTTCCTCCTGTTTTTTAGAAGCTTATCCATTGCCAATTCAACCTCTTTTTTAGTTAAATCGCAATTAATTACTAAAGATGGATCGAATTTGAGTCGATTTTTGAGAAGAGCGTTGATATAGCCATCTCTACGTTCGGTACTTGCATACAAGTTTATTGGGCCGTTAATTAAACCGATGGCACGATGTCCCTTTTTAATTAAGTAGTTTAATGCCTGAATGGTTCCAGTTTCCATATTGCAGGCAACAAAATGAATATTTTTTAAACAAGGAATTCGATCAAAAAACACTATTGGAATATTGTATTTTTTTAATTGCTCAAAATGTTCATAAGAGCTTGTATTTTTTGCCACCGATATTAGGAGTCCGTCAACACGGTGGTTTTTCATTTTTTCGACTAGTTGTTTTTCTCTTTCCTCATCATCATGAGATTGAGCTAAAAGAACAGTATAATTTTGTTCGTAGGCAATATCTTCAATAGCATTAACGGCAGTTGAGAAAAAGTCTTCAGCTAGCTCTGGAAGAATTACTCCTATGGTTTTTGTTTTACCTTGTTGGAGGAAAATGGCCGTTTGATTTGGTTCATAGTTCAATTCGGCCGCCAAACTTTTAACTTTTTGTTTGGTTGCGATACCAATACTTCTATGATCATGCAATGCTCGCGACACCGTAGAAATAGATAATTTTAGCAAACGTGCTATTTCTTTGATGGTTGGCGGTTTGGATTGCATATCTTGAGGTAAAACACTAAAATACTTAAATTTCAAGGCTTAAACAAAATAATAGACTTTGATTAATAAAATCAAACGTTTGTGTACATTTTAAATAAACAAATTAGCAGCTGTGGTAAAATATATAATTACTTTCATTTAAAATTAAAATAGGCGTTAAATTCGAATATTAAATACATAATAAATAAGTTCATGAATAGAAAAGATTTTATTAAAACAGGGGCTATCGCTGCTGCGGGATTTACAATATTGCCTTCAGGCACTTTATTTGCTAAATCTGGAGCTAAGGTTAGGTTAGGATTTATTGGAGTTGGAGCTCGAGGTATGAGTCATATTTCAGAAGCAATTTTAAGAGACGATACAGAAATTGTTGCAATTTGTGATATTCAGGAGCGTTCTTTAAATATTTGTAGAACCGAAATTGCCAAATCGGGTAGACCGGCTGCAAAAGAATATACTGGCGGACTTGATGCTTACAAGCGCCTTTTGGAACATAAGGATATTGATGCAGTAATTATTGCCACACCTTGGCAATATCATCATAGTCAAGCGGTAAATTCAATGCTTGCTGGTAAACATGTTGGTTGTGAAGTAATTGCAGGTTTGAGTGTCAAAGAACATTGGGATGTTGTTAACACTTCTGAGAAAACCGGTATGCATTATAGCACGCTCGAAAATGTATGTTATAGAAGAGATGTGATGGCTGTTTTAAATATGGTTCGTCAGAATGTGTTTGGTGAGATGCTTCATGCTGAAGGAGGATATCAACATGACCTTAGAAATGTGCTTTTTAATAATGGAAAGCAAATTTATGGTGGTGGTGTAGAGTTTGGGCCCAATGCTTTGAGTGAAGCGCAATGGCGTACACAATTTAATATTGATCAGGATGGCGATTTATACCCTACTCATGGCGCGGGACCGGTGATGCAGTATTTTGATATCAATCGTGGTAATCGTTTCACAAATCTAGTTTCTTTCAGCTCGAAGGCTAGAGGATTAGCAGCTTATGTAGAAAAGGAATCTCCAGGACATCCCAATGCAAAAATTAACTATAAAAATGGGGACGTTACTCAAACCATGATGAATTGTGCTAATGGTGAAACAGTTATGCTTACGCACGATACTCATTTACCAAGACCTTATTCATTAGGTTTTAGAGTCCAAGGAACCAAAGGTTTATGGATGGATGTAAATAAATCCATTCATGTTGAAGGAGTAAGCAAGCCACATGCTTGGGATGAGGCTAAAATTTGGTTAGATAAATACGATCACCCACTTTGGAAAAAATACGAAAAAGAAGCATTAGGTGCTGGTCATGGTGGTATGGATTGGTTTGTATTCAATGGATTTATTGAGGCAATCAAACAAAAGAAAACGCCACCAATTGATGTTTATGATTCAGTTACCATGAGTGTTATCTTACCACTTTCAACAAAATCGTTGGAAGAAGGAAATAAACCGCAGGAATTCCCTGATTTTACAAGAGGTAAATGGAAGTCGCGTAAAAATGTGTTTGCATTAGATGATAGCGGACTTTAGACTATAATAAAATTTGAAATATCTAGGCCCTTGAATTATTCAGGGGCCTTTTTTTATTAATTTAAATAAAATTGCAAACGTTTGCGTAAAACAATTTATTACTAAGTCCTGAATTCAGGTTCATTCTAATTTAACCGCACTTTATTTAAATTAAAATATTTTTATTCCCAAGTTACAAATCATAATATTTTAAAAAAATGGAGTTTCAAAAAATATACGGCTGAAAATTCAAATCGTTTTAAAGTTCTTTGAAGGTCATTTATTTTTTAGACAATATTTGTATGTAGAAAATATGATTATTTCATATTATTTTATTGCTTTAAACTCTAATCAAACGTTTGTGTAATAATTGTGTAAAAAAAATTCTTTGTCTCGTTTTAACTAAAGTAGATTCATGTAATTGATTTCTCAATAGGGTATTGGTTATCTTAATTCACTAAACAGACAAATTATGATGAAGATTTACACAAAAAATGTCTTTAAAAGTACTTTTCAAAGTAAAATTCTTTCTTCGGTAAGAATGCTTGGAGTATTTAAACTGATTCTGCTACTATCATTGCTATTTTTGAATAGCGCTGATGTGTTCGCACAAGCTAGCCGCCAGATTACTGGTACGGTTAGAGACGAATCAAAAGAAAGCCTTATTGGGGTTTCGATTAAAATCAAAAATACCAATATAGGAACCACTACAGATCTTGATGGTAAATTCAAGATTATGGCATCCTCAACGGATGTACTTCAAATTACCTATATCGGTTATGAGACAATTGAGAGGGTGGTTGGTAATGCTAATCAGATTGACATCACCATGAAATCTAGTTCCACAGGATTAGGTGAGGTAGTTGTGGTAGGTTATTCATCTAAAAAACTAGAACAGATTTCCAGTTCGGTTTCTGTAGTAAGTGGTGAAAAATTAAGGGATGTTACATCGAACGAAGTTTCTAGCTTACTACAAGGTAAAGCTGCAGGGGTATTAGTATCAACAGGTTCTGGTTCACCAACTTCTGGTTCAAGTATTGTTATTAGAGGTGCTGGTAGTATCAATGCTAGTACTAGTCCATTAGTTGTAGTTGACGGAAATATTGGTGGTACTTATAATCCCACTGATATTGAGAATATCACTATTTTGAAGGATGCTGCTGCAACTGGATTGTATGGTTCAAGAGCAGCTAACGGTGTAATTATTATTACTACAAAAACTGGAAAAGCCGGAGTAACTAAAATGGATTTCAACAGTAGTGTTGGTTTAAGTAATCCTAATACAGGTAAGTTTAAACTTATGAATACTGCCGAACTTTATGATTATCAATCTAAGTTTTATTCTGGTTTAACTCCTGAGCGTAAAAACAATGATACTGACTGGTGGGATTTAGCTTTCCGTCAAGGAATGGTGAATAGTCATCAGCTTTCTGCTTCTGGTGGTAGTGAAAAAACACAGTTTTACGTGTCTGGTAACTTTTATAAAGAAGAAGGTACTCAAATTGTAGATAGTAAAACCGGTTATAACTTCCGTTCTAACTTAACCCAAAAGTTAAGTGATAAAGTGAAGTTAGGAGTTTTATTGAATGGTATTTTTAACAAGGACACTTATAATCCGACAGGTACTTTGTACAATGCATATGTAAATCTTCCTTTTGATGCGGCTTATAACGCAGATGGAAGTCCGATAGATCCCCGTTTTGGTACTTGGTATGGTAGAGATAGAGATAACTTTTTGCATACACTTCAATATAATACATCTGGTGCAAGAAGCTTTAACGTAAACTTGGATATTAACCTTGATTATAATATCACTAAAAATTTAACTTTCTCAACCAACAACAGAGGAAGATTAAATAATTTTAGATCAGATAGTTTTAATGATAAAAGATCAAAAAGTGGAGCTACTAATAATGGAACTGCTAGTGCTTCAACCTCTTACTCGAATTCATTTTTAACGTCAAATCGTTTACGTTATTCAAACACTTTTGGTAATCATAGTGTTGGAGTATTGGGCGTTGCTGAAGTTGAAGAGGGTTATAATGATAATTTTTCTGCTAATGTAAAAAATCTTCCTGCTGGAAGAGATGCATTTAGTACTGCAACTGATATTGTTACCAATCCTTCAGGTGGTAGAGATGGTTATCAATTTAGTAAATACTTGGGTCAGGTAGATTATGGATTTAGAGAAAAATACTTTGCCGTAGCATCTTATGTTAATGAATATTCTTCAAGATTCGGTACAAATAACCCAAGAGGAAATTTCTATCAGTTAGGTGCATCTTGGATTGTGAGTAAGGAAAGCTTCATGGAAAATGTAAAGCCTATTACTTTCTTGAAAGTTCGTGGTAGTTATGGTACAACGGGTAATGCGGAAGGTATTGGATATTATGCTGCATTAGGATTATATTCCATTTCTTCGAGTGCTAGTTATGCTGGTTTACCAGGGGCAGCTCCAAGCCAAAAGGCTAACCCTGATTTAACTTGGGAAAAGTCTAAATCTGCCAACATAGGTTTTGAGGTTGGATTCTTTAATCGAATCGATTTAAACGTTGATTTATATCAAAAAGAAGCAGCTTCTTTATTGTTCTTCAGACCACTTCCTGCAACTTCTGGTTATAGTGGTGTTTTTGAGAATGTGGGAAATGTTCGTAACCGTGGACTTGAATTGAGTTTAAACAGCAGAAATTTAGTAAAAACCTTAAAGTGGGAAACTAATTTCAATATTGCCTTTAACCGCAATAAAGTTTTGGAAGTTAATGCTGGACGTACTGAGGTAAGTACAGGAGCTAGACAACCAATTGCGGTTGGTCGCGATATGGATGAGTGGTTTATGCCAGTTTGGTCTGGGGTAGATCCAGCAACTGGAGCTCCATTATGGGAAAACAGAGTTAAAGATTCGGGTGGTAAAGAATACTTAACTTATACTAGTAATTATAATTCAGCTACTAGACAATATGTTGGACAATCATCTGCTCCTAAATTTGCTGGAGGTATAAGCAATAATTTCGAGTACAAAAATTTCAGCTTAAATACCTTCTTTAACTTTGTTTATGGAAACAAGGTGTATAATGATAGTCGTTTTTTCTTTGATAGCGATGGATTATACGAAAGTTATAACCAAATGAATTTGGCGGAGGGTTGGAATCGTTGGGAAAAACCAGGTGATCTAGCCACACATCCAAAACCTATTCATGGTAGAGCAGATAATTCAAACGCAACCTCAACCAGATTTTTAGAGGATGGTAGTTATATCCGTTTAAGAAACGTAACTTTAGGTTACGATTTGCCTAAGCAAATTTTGGGCAGAGCTAAAATTTCAAGAGCGAGATTATTTGTGAGTGGAGATAACCTTTGGACTGCCACTAGATTCTCAGGAACAGATCCTGAAGTAGTTTTAGGTGATGGTGTTTCTTCCATTAAATATCCAATTAGTAAGAAAGTTGTGTTCGGTTTCAACATGAGCTTTTAATTTAAATAGATGAATAAATACAAAATTTATCAATCAAACAATTAATTATAATCTGATGAAAATAAAACATGTAACAACAGCTCTTATGGCAGGAATGTTAGTCCTGGCCAATGTAGCTTGTGAGAAATCATTTGAACCATCAACGGCAATTGATGAGAGTTCTGCGCTTACGAGTGCAGCAGATATTGAAACTGCAACTATAGGTACATATGCTCTATTTAAAGATGCTGCTTATGTTAGAAGCGGTTATTTTTTCACCGAGTATCCTTCTGATGCAATTGCCCAAGGGCAAAACTCATCGGATGATTTAAGTAATATTTATAAATATACACCGATCAAAACATCCAGTCACGCAGCTAGTTTTTGGGCTAGTGCATACCGTTCTGTTGGTGCTGCAAACCGTGTTATTGAGGCAATTCCAGATGCAGCAGCAGCTGATGCTAAACAATTGAAAGGTGAGAACCTTTACATTAGAGCCATGCTTCATTTTAATTTGGTTCGAATTTTTGGTAGACCTTACCCTCAAAGCCCTGAAGTTAATTTAGGTGTGCCTATTTTAAAGGATGGTTTAACTGATGCTGAGAAATTAGTATTACCAAGAAGTACTGTTAAGCAGGTTTATGATTTCGTGATTGCTGATTTATTAAAGGCAGCTGATTTCATGACTCAGAATAAGAGTAATTCTTTTGCATCAAAGCAAGTTGCTGAAGCTCTTTTAGCTCGTGTTTATCTGTACTCAGGCGATAATGCTAATGCAATAGTATATGCAAATAAGGTTATTAATTCTGGTCGCTATAGTTTATTAACTACTTCAGAATTACCGAATTATTTCAGAAGTAGTCCTGATGCTAATAAGGAAACCATTTTCTGTATCAGACACATTAAAACTGAGGATAGAGGCTATAGCGCTATTGGTTCTATGTATTTCAGTGGCGATGCAAGTGGTAATCCATTAAATCAGGCAGCTAGTGGTTGGGGTGAATTATACGCTTCAAAGAAAATTTTCGATACCTACATGCAAAATCCACAGGATGTAAGATTGAAATTTTTAAGTCCGTTAATGGAAAATGGTGTTGTTAAAGTAAATAATAAGATTACGCCAAATGTACCGATGTATTATATCAATAAATATAATCTTCAGGAAGGTATTGTAAACTTGAGTTCTCCAGTATATCTAAGATTAGCAGAGATGTTCTTAATTAGAGCGGAAGCAAATGCTAAGATTCCAGGAAATGATCAGGCAGCACTTGATGACGTAAATCGTATTCGTACAAGAGCTGGTATTCCATCACTTACGCTTACCGGACTTGCAAATGCGGGTAAAACAGTACTCGATGCGGTTCTTGATGAGCGTGCTTTAGAATTAGCATTTGAGGGCCATCGTGCTTACGATTTGTTCCGTAACAACAGACCTATTGTTAGAAATTATCCTGGAACTGGAACTTCAACAAATCAAACTGTTGATCCTGGAGATAGTAAAGTAGTGGCATTTATTCCGCAAACTGAAATCGACAAAAACCCTAAACTAGTTCAAAATCCTTAATATTTATCACGGTCTGTATTGAAAATTTTAATACAGACCTTTAAATAAAGAAAAAATGAAAAAAATAACTTACATGATACTAGCCTTTGCTTTGTTAGCAATTTCGGCTTGTGATAAGAATGATGCAGTACTTTTTAAAGATGAATCAACTGCAATTACTGCTGATAAAAAAGCATGGACAATTACCGCATCTAGCTTTTCTACACAGGAGGGCACAAATGGTTCGCCTCAAAAATTATTGGATGGGGATAGATTGACTTATTGGCATACTGATTATTCGGTTGTAACTCCTTATCCGCATTGGGTATTAATTGACATGAAAACGGCTGTTAAAATGATATCGGTTGGTATCACTAATCGTTATGCAGCAACACCCAATGCTGCAGGTATGAAGAAATTTAAACTTGAAGCTAGTACTGATGGCACAACTTTTACCTCTTTTGGTGAGTTTAATTTTGCTATTTCAAATGATCTTCAAAATTTCCCAGTATCATCGGAAGTAGCATATCGTTATTTAAAACTTACTGCATTAGAAACTCAAAGAGTAGGCACGAATCATACATTTTTGTCTGAAATTGATGTTTTTGCTGTTAAATAATAATTCTATCCCAAAAATTACAACGACCCAGCAAATGATTATTTGCTGGGTTTTTTTAATGTTTTAAAGAACATTTATTTGAATTAATTGAGGATATATTGCATGAGAAGAATTTTTCTATTTGTTATTGTTATTTTCTTGCTAACCGCTTGTAAAAAAGATCTTAAACAGCCTGAGCAAAAGCTACCTGAACCAGTTAAGCCAATTTCTTTCTCTAGCAATCAATCACGCAATCTAAATATCGTTTATTTTGCTCCCGCAGATTTAAGTCCCTATACCGATTACGAACGAAGACTCTCCGAGATAATGTTGGCAGGACAAAAGTATTTTGCCGATCAAATGAGTTTAAATGGTTTTGGATCTAAAACTTTTGGTTTATTAAAGGATGAAGCCAATACTCGTGTTAAAATTGTAACAATTAGAGGGAAGCTAAGCCGAGATAATTATAAGAAGGAAACTTACAATACTGTTCTTCAAGAAATCAATGATTATTTTGCTGCAAATCCATCCGAAAAGACAAGTGATCATACTTTGATTATTTTACCTGCTTTATACCTTAACTCTAATTCAACACTTCCAATAGATGGGGTTAATCCTTTTTTTGGTGTTGGAAAAAGTTGTTTTGCTTTAGATTTTCCAAACTTTGATTATAAGCACTTTGGAACTGATAATTTTGAATTTACTAAGTGGTATGGTGGACTATTCCATGAGCTTGGACATGGTTTGAATCTTCCACATAATCGCGCAA
Organism: Daejeonella sp.; assembly: GCF_017495225.1. Taxonomy (GTDB): domain Bacteria; phylum Bacteroidota; class Bacteroidia; order Sphingobacteriales; family Sphingobacteriaceae; genus Daejeonella. Next base: position 23,639 of record NZ_JAFEIG010000033.1, read on the forward strand.
AGCAAAGTGAGGTTTCAAGTAAAGGAACAGCTTTAATGGGTGCTGGAAACTATACTTTAGGTAAATCTCCCACATTTTTAACTGCCGCTGATTGCGCTGTTCTTTCCGTAAATCAGATATTTAATTCGGATAGTAAAACTTATTACAGCTCTGTGGATGCTGGTATTACGTCCATTGATGCAAGCTATAATTCAGCGAGTGCATCAATTAATGTGAGTGGTAAATTTAATTCAATCGCACCTGTAAATCACATACTCTATTTTAATGATCCTGAAACTGTTTCAGATATTAATGCAGGCGGAAATAATGATTATAATGCAATTACTTGGACTTCCATACCAATAGGCAATAATGAGTTTAAAATAGATTTTCCATTGTCTGATTTTATTGATAAAGCTGATGGTATAAATTATGAGCTAAGGGTAAAATTGGTGCATGACAATGGACGGGTAACAGAAACTAGTTATAATTATAAATTTGTAACGGGTATTCCTGTGCTTGATTTTAGTACTAAGCAAGAACTTAGTAAGTTGGCTTGGAAAATTAATTCATTTAGTTCTGAAGAATTATCTGGAGAGGGTAGTATAAATGGTAGAGCAAATACATTAATTGATGCTAATGCAGCAACCTATTGGCATTCTAAATGGTCTAGTGCTGCTAGCTCCTATCCGCATCAATTTGTTATTGATATGGGCAAAATGGAATCTGCTAAAGGCTTTACATTAACTCAACGTAGCGGACTCTCAAGAGCTATTAAAGACTTTGAATTATTAGTTAGTAGTGATGGAATAAACTTTAATTCGGTAAAGACTTATTTGGCAGCTAAATCTAATGGTAATCAATATTTTACTTTCGAAACTGTGCTAACAATGCGGTACTTTAAAGTAATTTCTAAATCCGCATGGGATAATCAACAATTTGCGGCAATTGCTGAAGTTGGTATGTTTTAATTTTTTAAATAATTACAAATGAATAAAAGACAATTATTGTTCTCCTTCTTGGTTCTCGTTAGCCTAAGTGTTTCTGCACAAACATTTAAATCAATTATTCCTTTAGGTGGTAATGCCTATGTAGGTACAGGAGCTAAGATAAAGGATAAGGGACTCGTTGAATGGACTGATTTACAGGCAATTACTAATATTTACTTCAGGGCATCCGTCCCTCAAATTTTGAATATTTCTTTACGTCTAAGAGTCCCAGAAGGTAAAAGTTTTATAAGAGTTAAATCGGGATCTAAGATTTTTGATAAAGAAATCTCTAACTCCATATTTGATACAATTTCAATTGGAAAAATTGAAGTTAAAGCTGCTGGTCACGTAAAAATTGATATTCAAGGGTTAAAAAAGACTCATTCTCAATTTGCCGAAATTTCAGACTTGATTATCAGTGGCGAAAAAGTTGATCAAGATTTGGTTTACGTTAAAAATGGAAGCTCTTTTCATTTTGGTCGTAGAGGGCCATCAGTTCATTTGCGATATGATATTCCACCAATCATTAAGAGTGATGTTAAGTGGTTTTATAATGAAATTAAAGTTCCTGCTAAAAATGATATAATTGGATCATATTATATGGCTAATGGTTTTGGAGAAGGCTATTTTGGTATGCAGGTGAATTCTCCTACTGAGAGAAGAATATTGTTTTCTGTTTGGAGTCCCTTTGTTACTGATGATCCCAAAAGTATTCCTGATAGCATGAAAATTGTCTTGTTAAAAAAGGGTGCAACAGTAAAAACTGGTGAATTTGGGAATGAAGGTTCGGGCGGACAAAGCTATATGGTTTTCCCATGGAAAACCGAACAAAGCTATGCCTTTTTACTGGGTGTAAAGCCAGATTTTAAAGATAAGACTACCGAGTACACGGCTTATTTTAAAGATCCAGTCCAAAATAAATGGTTTTTGATTGCACGTTTTAAAAGACCTCAAAAAGCCACTAATTTGACTAATCTATATTCATTTCTTGAAAATTTTGCAACCACAACCGGTAATATTACTCGTATGGGCTATTTTCAAAATCAATGGATTATGGATGGTACGGGTAAATGGCATGAATTAAACAGTGCTAAATTTACAGCCGATGCAACCGCGAGAGGCAATTTTCGTAAAGATTATGCCGGCGGTGTTAAAGGCAATAAATTTTTCTTGAAAAATGCAGGTTTCTTTAATCAGTTTACTTCAATGGATCAAATTTTCAAGCGTGAGGCTGATGGTATAAAGCCAGAAATAGATTTTGATGAATTAGATAAACTATAGTTAATATTATTAATTTTGTATTAATAAAATTAACAGTTAATCTTATCATAGATATTCTTATCTCTGAACTTTTAAATCGACTATAATTGTTTTTTAAGGTTTAAAACTGTTAAAAATATTATAGATATTGTTCATTTAACTTTATTTATACTGTATGCTTCTTGTTTTTATTCTTTTAGCATTAGCTTTGAAATTATAGATTTCTATTATTCATAAAAGAAGAATCCATAATTGGAGATGTTGAGAATATTTTATACGTCCATTTTTTGCTGTTTTGTAGCTTTTTCATCCTTTGCAAATGATATCCAGAGTATCGGTGTTTCCAATGTTCGAAATTATTCAAAGTCCGAATATTTAGCTGGAAACCAGAATTGGTCATTAACCTCCGACGCAAATCGTGTTATGTATTTTGGCAATTCGGAGGGCCTATTAACTTTTAATGGTAATGATTGGCAATTATATAAAATACCTCATACTCTAATAGTTCGTTCTGTTGCTGTTGATGATAAAGGCAAAGTATATACCGGTGGATTTGGTGAGATCGGCTATTGGTATTTTGATTCAAAAGCAATTCTAAAATATAAATCATTAAATAATCTAATTCCTAAAAACTTCAATTTTAATGATGAAGTATGGAAAATCTATATAGACGGAGATCGTGTTATTTTCCAATCCTTTGGAGCTATCTTAATTTATCATAAGGGAAAAATTCAAGTCATAGATAAAGGGCCATTTTTATTCCTAATGAAGGTAAAGAATCGGTTTTTTATTCAGGGAATTAATAAGGGGCTATTTGAACTTAAAGGTACAAAGCTTGAGTTTGTTCCTGGAAGTGAGTTGTTAGGCAATATGGCTGTACTGTGTATGTTACCCTATAGAGCCAACAGTTTTGTACTTGGTACTTCAAATAATGGCTTATTTATTTTTGATGGTATAAAAGTAAAAAAGTGGGATATTCCTGCAAATAAATTCCTGATTACCAATCAGTTAAATAATGGTGTTGATTTATATGGCAAATATTTTGCTTTCGGGACTATTCTCAATGGTATAGTTATTATTGACAAAGATGGTAATGTTATTCAACGTATAAATAAGACTGGAGGGCTCCAAAACAACACTGTTTTAAGCTTATTTGTTGATCGTTCTAACAATTTATGGGCTGGATTAGATAATGGTATTGATCGAATTGAATTAAACTCCCCTCTTTCCTTTTTCCTTGACAAGAGTCTTGGTTTTGGTACAGTTTACTCTAGTATTATATTTAAGGATAAGATTTATATTGGTACTAATCAGGGTTTATATTTTAGTGCATGGAATGCTAATAATAAAGGTCAATCATTTGATTTTAAACTAATTCCCAATTCTCAAGGCCAAGTGTGGGATTTATCATTAATAGATGGTGAGCTTTTCTGCGGCCATAATAATGGAACATTTAGGGTTAAAGGGGCTTCCTTAGAAAAGATTTCATCTATAAATGGTGGCTGGACGATTAAAAAAATGAGTTCAGAACCTAATAAATTAATTCAGGGGACTTATAATGGCTTGGTTATTTACAAAAAGGATGGCGCTGGTCAGTATAAATTTTCGAATAAAATTAATAATTTCTCTGCTCCATCTCGTTATGTAGAGCAAGATGAAAAGGGCAATATTTGGTCATCACATGCCTATAAAGGTTTGTTTAAGATGAACCTTAAGCAGAATCTAATAGATATTGATGGTGCAGTTAAAAATTATGATCAAACAAAAGGTCTTCCTTCGAGCTATGGAATAAATATATTTAATCTTTTTGGAAAGATTGTATTTACCTCAGATTCAGGATTTTATGTTTATGACCATATTATAGATCGTTTTAAGAAGTACGAAGAATTGAATAAAGATCTTGGATCATTTTCAAGGGCTAACAAGGTTATCAAGGCTGACGATAAAAGTTATTGGTTTATCGAAAAGGGAAAAGTAGCTCTTGTTAACTTCTCTGATCCAGACAATATCAAGGTCAATTCTAGCCTATTCAGTGTTTTAAATGGTCGTATGGTTCAGAATTATGAAAATATTTCTAAAATTGACCATAATCTTTATTTAATAAGTATTGACGATGGTTTCGTATTGTATAATCAAAACCTTAAGGAAGTAAAGCAAAATATCCCTAAGGTTATTATTGGTAAAGTAGAAAATATAACCACAGGGACTGCCACGCTTACTGAACGGGCAACCTTAAGTTTACCAATTAATATAAGTCACCAAGAAAACAGCATACGAATTCATTATAGCTTACCCGTTTATCGTCAGGGTAAAATTTTATACCAATATTATTTGGACGGCTATTCAAATGGCTGGTCTTCCTGGTCAACTATCTCTCAGAAAGACTTTACTAATCTTCCTTTTGGGAAGTATGAGTTTAAGGTAAGAGCTAGGCTTAATGATGAAGAATTATCCGAAATCACTTCCTTTAAATTTGAAATTCTTCCTCCTTTTTATGCAAGTATTTGGGCGATGATTTTTTACATTTTATTAATTATTGGAGGAGTTTATTTGATGAGGTTATGGTACTTCCGTAAACTTCAAAAGCATCAAGAGAAAATCCAAATTCGTATTCAAAAAGAGCGTGATGAACACTTGAAGCAAGAGGCAATAATTAATGAGCAAAAATTGATTAAGCTAAAAAATGAAAAACTACAAGCTGAGGTCGATAGCAAGAGTCGTGAAGTAACAAATTCAGCAATGAATATTGTTTATAAAAATGAATTATTGCAGAAAATTAAAGTTGAGATTGAAAATCTAAAGGATGCCAATGGAAAAGTTTTTCCTGATGAACAACTCAAGCGACTTCAAAAAATTATTGATGAGGGGATGAATGATGAACGGGATTGGAATTTATTTGAAAGTAGTTTTAATGAGACGCATGAAAATTTTTTTAAAAAATTGAAAATTCATCATCCTGATCTTGTTCCAAACGACTTAAAACTATGTGCTTATTTGCGCATGAATATGAGTAGCAAGGAAATGGCATCTCTACTTAATATTAGTGTTCGAGGCGCTGAAATTAGACGATATCGCTTAAGAAAAAAGCTCAGTCTGCCCCATGATAAGAACCTAGTTGAGTTTCTTATGGAGTTATAACACTACATCATTACCACACAAATCGATTTTATTTTTCAAAAAATTAAGTGCTTTTTAAACACAGTTTGATGTAGTCTAAATATTGCTCATGAAATCATTAAACATAGTTTTTGGCTTATTATTAAACTTTTTTTGAGTGTTTGAGGCGAGTCATTTTATTATATGTGTAGTGATGTAGAGTTATTTTATTTGGTGAAACATCAAAACAATTCGATTTTGTTCTCGGTTTAACAATTAACTAATTAAAAATTATGAAACAAAAATCTCTACTAGTATTTTTATTTCTTATCACTTGTTTTAGTGCATTTGCACAAAATATCAAAGTATCCGGAAAGGTTACTGATGGTACTAGCAATGAAGCATTAATCGGTGTAAGTATAAAACTTAAAGGTTCCACAATAGGGACTCAAACGGATGCAAATGGTGGCTATTCTATTAGTGCACCTTCTAATGGTATTTTAGTTTTTACCTACATTGGTTTCGGTACAAAAGAAATCAGTATTAATGGTAATACAACTATTAATACTTCTTTAACTACAAATTCAAACGAATTACAACAGATTGTGGTTGTTGGTTATGGAACTCAAAGAAAAATTGATGTTACAGGTTCTGTAGCTACTGTAAAGGGTTCAGAAATTTCTAAACAGGCTTCAATAAACCCAATTAGTGCTTTACAGGGTAAGGTAGCTGGTGTTTCTATTGTAAATAATGGTGCTCCAGGTTCTTCACCACAAATTACTATCCGTGGTACCGGAACAATTTACGGTAATACAGGAGTATTATATGTTGTGGATGGAGTATGGTACGATGAGGTAAGTTTCTTAAATCCTAATGATATTGAGAGTTTAAGTATTTTAAAAGATGCTTCTTCACAATCAATTTACGGTATTAGAGCTGCAAATGGTGTTGTTTTAATTTCAACTAAGAAAGGCACAAGAGGTGAACCAAGTATTAACTATGATGGATCTACAGGTTTTAAGGCTGTAACCAACCAGGTTAAGATGGCTAATGCTACTGAGTATGCTACTATAATAAATGAGCTTTCTGCATCAAATGGTGCTTCTCCTTTATTTCCTAATCCTTCTAGCTTTGGTGAAGGTACTAACTGGTACAATCAAGCTTTCAGAAATGCTTTACAAACTAATCATCAGGTATCAGTAAATGGTGGTTCTGAAAAGAATAATTACAACTTCTCTTTAGGTTATACAAATGAAGACGGTATCGTTAAAACTCAAGGTTATGAGCGTTATACCGCTAAACTTTCAAATGATTTCCGAATTTTAGATCCTTTAAAAGTTGGTTATACAGTTTCTGGGACTTCTATCAGTACCAATGATATCGATGGAGGAATCTTCCGTCAACTATATGCTGCTGGTCCGGTAGTTCCAGTTTATTATGCAGATGGTAGTTATGGTGATGCAAACGACTTTAGTTTAGGTGGTGGAAATAACTTCAACCCTCAGGTAACTTTAGATTTTTTCAATCAAAAATCTAAAAACTATCGTATGACAGGTAATGTTTTTGCAGAATTAACTTTTGCTAAAAACTTCACTTTTAAAACAAGTGCTGGTGGCGATTTTGGACATAATGAAGTTAGAGGTTATACTCCTCTTTATGCTGCAACTCAGGGACAAAGAACTACACAAAGTACACTTAGAGTTAATAGAGGAGAAAACAGAAATTGGATTCTTGAAAATACATTAACATACAAGAATACTTTTGGAGATCATAATTTAACAGTTTTAGCTGGTCAATCAGTTCAGAGAAGAAAATCTTACTTTTTAAACTCAAGTGCGTTCAATGTTCCTAATAATAGCGATGGTGATTTATACTTAGCGCTTGGTACTGCGGCAACACGTACTGTTTCTGATGGTGGAAACTTATCTACTGCGGCATCATACTTCGGTCGCTTAAATTACTCATTCAAAAACCGTTATTTATTAAATGCAACATTACGTGCTGATGCCGCTTCTCAGTTTTTTGGTGGTGGAGATCTTTGGGGATATTTCCCAGCTGTTGGTGCAGGATGGGTTGTTAGTAATGAAGATTTCATGAAAGACCAAAAAGTTCTTAGCTACTTAAAGTTAAAAGGATCTTGGGGTAAAGTTGGTAATGCTGGTGTACCGGTAAATCCTACTACATTAACAGTATCTCAAGGTGGTGGCCTTGTTGCTTTCTTTAATGGTGTTGGTTATACAGGAGCAAACGTTAACTCTTTAGTGCCTTCATTCTTAAACTGGGAGCGTACAGTTGGTACAGACCTAGGTTTAGAAGCTAGATTTTTCAATGATAAATTAAGCGTTGAAGCTGGTTTCTACAACAAGAAAACAGAACAAGCAATTTTTGAAATTCCAATTTTATCATCTATTGGAACTGCTTCAGGCTCCCTAATTGGTAACCAAGCAGATTTTCAAAATAGAGGTTTCGAATTTTTAGGATCATGGTCTGATCAAACTTCAAAAGGTTTATCTTACTCATTTAGTGCTAACTTCGGATACAACCAAAACAAAGTTCTTTCTGTTGTGACTGGTTTGAATCCAATTTTTGCTGGTGGTGCCGGAATTGCGAATGGAGCTTTAGCTACACGTACTATTCAAGGACAAGCAATTGGGCAGTTTTTTGGTTATAAAGTAGCAGGTATTTTCCAAAATGCTGCTGAAATAACAGGATCTGCACAACCAAATGCAAAACCAGGAGATTTCAAATATATTGATCAAAATGGCGACAAGGTAATTGATGGTAGAGACCGTGTTGTTTTAGGAAATCCAAATCCTAAATTTAATTTTGGTTTTAGCTCTAATTTTGAATACAAGAATTTTGATTTAACTGTTGATGTTCAAGGTGTGGCTGGTGTTGATGTGTATAATGCCAATTTAGCCTTCCGTTTCGGTAACGAAAACTTTAGTAAAGATTTCTACGATAACAGATGGAGAGGTGCAGGTACTTCAAACACTTATCCTTCAGCAGGAATTGGATCAACTACCAATGCTGCTCCAAACTCCTTTTATGTTGAGGATGGCTCATACATACGTTTAAGAAATGTTCAGTTGGGTTATTCTTTACCATCAAATATTGCAAATAAAGTTAAAATGCAAAGACTAAGATTCTTTGCTGATGCTCAAAATGCAATCAATTTATTTGGATACAGAGGATTTACGCCAGAAGTAGGTGGATCACCAACAAATGCTGGTATCGATGCAAGTGTTTATCCATTATCTGGAACTTACAGATTAGGACTTCAAGTTACATTCTAATATAAAGAGCAATGAAAATAAATTTTAGAAATACATATGTACAAAAGATAGGCTTACTAATTGTAGGTGCTAGTCTTTTAGTTATGCCTTCATGTCAAAAGAGTTTCTTAGACGTTGAACCGCAAGCAACCCAGCCAGCTCTTACCTTTTGGAAAAGTCAAGAGGATGCAACTAAGGCTGTTAACTCTATTTATGCTAGCCTTAGAAATTGGGAAAATACAGCTTTTCCGGCATTGGCATTAGAAAGTATTCCAGGTGATGATGCCGAAAAGGGTAGCTCTCCAAACGATGCTAGCTTTTTAAATGACTTTGATAATTTCACTGTAACTTCTACGCAAGGTCAGTTAGAAGGATTTTGGAATGGTCAGTATCAAAACATTAATCTTTGTAACCAAGTTTTGGATAATATTCCAAACATCCAAATGGATGCAACTTTAAAAGCTAGATACTTGGCAGAAGCAAAATTTGTTCGTGCTTATTCATACTTTAGATTAGTTAGAGCTTTTGGCGATGTGCCATTACGTTTAACTGTACCAAAAGATGCATCTGAATTTAATAAGCCAAGAACGCCTAAAGCACAGGTTTATGCAGCAATTGAGAAGGATTTAACTGAAGCTGCTGCAGCTTTACCGCAAACTTATCCTGCTGCTGATTTAGGTCGCGCAACTAAAGGTGCAGCTATGGCATTACATGCTAAAGTGGCGATGTACCAAGCTAAGTGGGATCAAGTTTTAACCTTAACTAACTCTGTATTGGGTATGGGTTATAATTTAGTGCCAAACTTTGAGCAAAGTTTCCGTCTTAACAACGAAAATAGCATTGAATCTGTATTTGAAATTCAATGTGAAATTGTGGCTGCTATTCCAGGTTCTGCAAATTCTCAATATAGCCAAGTTCAAGGTGTTAGAGGATCAGTAGCTGGTTGGGGCTTTAATGTTCCTACCGCAGCTTTGGCAAGCGCTTTCGAAACAGGAGATACTAGAAGAGATGCAACAATCATCTTTAGAGGTGAAACAACGCCACAAGGTGATGCTATTGCCGCTACTGGTGATAATCCAATGTATAACCAAAAATCATATGTTCCGTTTTCATCAATTATTAGTGGATTTAATGAAGGTGCTCAACAAAATGTTAGGGTAATTAGATTTGCTGATGTTTTGTTAATGAATGCAGAAGCTGCTAATGAGCAGGGTAATACTACTCTTGCTTTAAATTCATTAAATAGAGTAAGAGCACGTGCTAGAGGTGGAGTTAGTGGAGTTTTGCCAGATGTTACCACAACTGATAAAGCTTTATTGCGTCAAGCTGTGTGGAAAGAAAGACAAGTTGAATTAGCTATGGAATCTGATCGTTATTTTGATGTAATTCGTCAAGGACGTGCTGCAACGGTATTCGGAGCAAAGGGTTGGAAAGCTAATAAAAATGAAGTTTGGCCAATTCCAGCGAATGAAATTGATAAAGCAGCTGGTGTTTTAACTCAAAATACAGGTTATTAATAGTTTAAATTTAAAGAAATGAATACAAAATATTTAATCATATTGGCAATTGGAGCTATAGGCTTTTCATCTTGCCAAAAAGAATTTGATCCATCTAGCTATGCACCGCCTTTAAATATTGGCGGCTATACAAGTGCTAAGCAAATCGCTCCAAGCAATCTTGTTGCGCATTGGTCATTCGATGGAAACTTAATAGATAGCGTATCTAAAGTTGCTGGTACTTCTACTGGTACTGATTTTAGTAATGGTGTTAAAGGCAAAGCTTTGCAAGGCGCACTAAACGGCTACGTTATAACCAATACTCCTACTGCTGTACAAAACTTAAAAAGTTTTACAGTAAGTCTGTGGCAAAATATGCCTTTAAATGATAAGGGCATTGTAGGCTTAATGGATATTGCTAATCCTAATAGTTTTTGGGGTAACCTAACCATATTTTTCGAGAATGGTGGCAATGCATCAACTGGTCAATTAAAAATGCGCGTTAACAATAATGGTGTTGATAATTGGTTGGGAAACTATGCTATGGTAAATCCATGGGATAAGTGGAATCATATCACTGCCAGTTATGATGCAGCAAGCTCTACTTATAGAATTTATGTAAATGGTTCAAAAATTGCAACTCAGGTGATTGCTAATAACGGACCAATAACATTCCAAAACGCTCAAAAGATGGTGTTCGGAACAGTTCATTTTCAAACTCAACCAAGTTTAACTACAAGCACAGGTAAACAAGATTGGGCTAGTTATTTAACTGGTCAGTTGGATGAAGTTAGAATTTACGATAAAGCATTAAGTGATGTAGAAATAAGCTCACTTTCTAAACTTGAAGGTAGAGGAAAATAAAAACTAATTAAGGGTTGCTCAATGGGGCAACCCTTAAATTTAAAATAGAATGAATAGATTTTTTACATTTTTACTATTACTCTTAACGATTGTTAGCTGTAAAAAATCAAGTACTGTTATAACTCCAACTAACCCAACACTACCTTCCACGTATTTTTTTACCGATTTAAAAGTAAATGGTGCATTCAGCGGTTTTACCTATAATGGTTTAAATCAGGAGCCTGAAATTAAAATCTCATTTTCTGCTCCAATTAATGCTGCCTCAATAAAAGATAATATCAATCTTTCAGATTCATTTGGCAATACAGCTACATTTAGCTCTACATTCGAAAACAACGATAATACACTTGTAATCAAGCCAACGGCTCTACAAGCGCTTACAAAATATATATTAACAGTCAATACTGGATTGTTATCTAAACTTGGAAACAAGCTTCAAAGTGCAGTCACGGTAAATCTTACTACTTCAGCAAATGATGTAGATAAATTTGCCCGTATCTCCGACAACGACCTCCTCACCCTAATCCAAAAACAAACATTTAAATATTTCTGGGACTTTGCTCATCCCAACAGCGGTATGGCACGTGAGCGAAATACCTCTGGAGATATTGTAACTACTGGCGGTACCGGTTTTGGCATCATGTCTATCGTAACCGCAGTGAACAGAAATTTTATTACCCGAATTGAAGGAAAGGCACGAATTCAAAAGATTCTTTCTTTTTTAAAGTCGGCCGACCGCTTTCACGGTGTTTTCCCACATTGGATCAATGGAAATACCGGAAAAGTACAAGCGTTTAGCGCTAAAGATAATGGCGCCGATCTTGTAGAAACAGCTTTTTTAATGGAAGGCTTACTCGTTGCTCGTCAATATTTTAATTCAAATGATGCAGATGAAGTAAACCTACGTGCCGACGTAAATCTTCTTTTTAATGCCGTTGAATGGGATTGGTTTAGAAAAAATGGTGAAGATAGATTGTATTGGCATTGGAGTTCAAATTTTAATTGGGAAATGAATCTTCCAGTTAGAGGCTGGAATGAAGCCTTGATGGTTTATGTTTTAGCCGCATCTTCTACTACTCATACCATCCCAAAATCTGTTTATGATGCGGGCTGGGCAGCAAATGGCGGCATGAAGAATGGAAATACATATTATGGTGTTCAATTGCCTTTGGGGCCTCCTAATGGCGGACCATTATTCTTTGAGCATTATAGTTTTATGGCATTAAATCCGAATTCACTTACAGATGCTTATGCCAATTATGAAGTTCAAGCTAAAGCCCACACCAAAATAAATTATAATTATTGTGTGGCCGATCCACTAAAATTTGGCTATTCAAAAGATTGTTGGGGCTTAACAGCAAGTGATATAAATGGTGGATACACAGCCAGTTCTCCTAATAATGACAAGGGTTATATTGCTCCTACAGCTGCTGTGGCATCTTTGCCTTTTGCTCCCGAGGAGTCAATGCAGGCTATTCGCTTTTTCTATTATAAATTAGGTGATAAATTATTGGGCGAATATGGCTTTAAAGATGCTTTTTCACTTCATGATCCATGGTTTGCTCAATCTTATTTAGCTATTGATCAAGGCCCTCAAATTGTGATGATTGAAAATTACCGTACAGGATTGATTTGGGATTTATTTATGTCATGTCCCGAAGTAAAATCTGGATTAATAAAACTTGGCTTTCAAAGCCCCAAAATTTAAACATGAAATATTTTTACACCATTTGTCTTTTAATTTCTGTTTCACTTTTTTCATGTGGACTTAAAAAAAACGTTCAAATTGATGGTAAATTAAGCGATGAACAGCTTCTTGATACAGTTCAATACCATAGCTTTCAATACTTCTGGGATGGTGCTGAGCCTATTTCTGGTGCTGGAAGAGAGCGTTACCATGAAGATAATATTTATCCCCAAAATGATAAAAATACAGTAGCTACTGGTGCTGCCGGATTCGGTTTAATGGGCATCATTAGCGGTATTGATCGGAAATTTGTAGGTAGAGAAGAGGGTGTTGAAAGACTAAGCAAAATTTTAAATTATCTTAAAAAGGCTGAACGTTTTCATGGCGCCTGGCCTCATTGGATGGTTGGCGAAACCGGTAAAGTAAGACCTTTCTCAAAATTTGATGATGGTGGCGATTTAGTGGAAACATCTTTCGTTGCTCAAGGACTTATCTGTGTGAAACAATATTTTAAAAATGGAAATCGTGAAGAAAGAGCCCTTTCTGCATTAGCTGATGAGCTATGGAAAGGTATCGACTTTGATTTCTATCGTAATGGAAAGAATGTTTTATACTGGCATTGGAGTCCGCAAAATCAATGGAAAATGAATTTCCCTGTGAAAGGTTTCAACGAATGCCTAATTATGTACGTGATGGCTGCCGCCTCTCCAACACATGGAATTGATAAAAAAGTGTATGATGAAGGTTGGGCAATGAGTGGTGATATTAAATCTCCGCGCTCTTATAAAGATATTTCACTTCAGTTTTTTCATCAAGGAGATGAACCCTATGGCGGACCATTATTTTGGGCACATTATTCCTTCTTGGGTTTAAACCCTAATGGCCTTAAAGATGCCTATGGTGATTACGGACTCGAAGCTAAAAATCAAGCTTTAATTAATTATCAGTGGTGTGTGGATAATCCGCTTGGATATAAGGGTTATGGTAAGAATAGCTGGGGACTCACATCAAGTTATTCCATGATTGGTTACGCGGGTCATGCTCCTAGCAAAGAAAAAGATTTAGGCGTAATTACTCCAACTGCTGCCATTTCATCTCTTGTTTATACTCCAGATCAGTCTATGGCTGCCATGCGTTACTGGTATGAAAATAAAAAAGATAAAATCTGGGGGAAATTTGGCTTCTATGATGCCTTTAGTGAAAGCGCTAACTGGTATGTTCCTAGATATTTAGGTATCGATAAAGGTCCTGAAGTGGTGATGATTGAAAACTACCGAAGTGGATTGTTGTGGAAATTATTCATGCAGGATGAAGATGTACAATCTGGATTGAAGAAATTGGGCTTTGAAAGCCCCTATTTAAAAAAACAGTAAAATGAAAAGGTTTAGTATAATTTTATTTTTCTCCTTTATTTTTTTCACTGGGCAAACTTATGCCCAATTTTCTCAAATGAAAACCTATTGTAATCCGATAAACTTGGATTATACCTACATGATTTATAACTCTGATAAAAACATCTCATACCGTTCGGGTGCTGATCCGGCTGTGGTTGAGTTTCGTGGCGAGTATTACATGTTTGTAACTAGATCTTTGGGTTATTGGCACTCCACAGACTTAAGTAACTGGAATTTTATTAAACCTGAAAAATGGTATTTTCAAGGCTCTAATGCCCCTGCAGCACATAATTATAAGGATTCTGTTTTATATGTTATGGGTGATCCTTCTGGATCTATGAGTGTTTTATACACTGATAATCCTAAAAAAGGTGATTGGAAGGCTACCCCGTCCATTTTAAACGATTTACAAGATCCTGCCTTATTTATCGATGATGATGATAAAGCCTACATCTATTGGGGTTCATCAAACTTATTTCCTATTCGAGCGATAGAATTAGATAAAAACCGCCGCTTTAGTCCCAAAGGGAATAAAGTCGAATTATTTAATTTGGATGAGTCGAAGCATGGATGGGAACGATTTGGTGATAATCATAGCTCAACTATGGAGGGCTATATGGAGGGTGCTTGGATGACTAAGCATAATGGTAAATATTATTTGCAGTATGCGGCACCTGGGACTGAATTTAACGTGTACGGTGATGGTGTTTATACCGCAGATCATCCGCTTGGCCCCTTTACTTATGCACCCAATAACCCCGTTTTTTACAAGCCTGGAGGTTTTATTAATGGCGCAGGGCATGGAAGCACGGTCTTAGGGCCAGGAGGTCAATATTGGCATTTCGCATCTATGGCTGTTTCTGTGAATGTGAACTGGGAAAGAAGATTATGTGTTTTCCCAACCTGGTTTGATCAAGATGGCTTGATGTACAGCAATACTTCTTTTGGAGATTACCCACATTATGCTCCATCAATCCCGGGTAAACAAGGTGACTTTACGGGATGGATGCTTTTATCCTATAAAAAACCTGTACTGGCATCCTCCGCTGTTGATACTTTAAGCGCAAACCATGTTACAGATGAAAATGTAAAATCATTTTGGTTGGCTAAGTCTAATGATGATCAGCAATGGTTGCAAATTGATTTGGAAAAGCCTGCTCAAGTTCACGCCATTCAAATTAATTACCATGATTATAAATCAAATCTTTATGGTCGCCCGGATAGCATGTTCCACCGCTATGAAGTTCAGGGTTCACTTGATGGCAAAAATTGGTTTAGTCTAATTGATCGAAAGAAAAGTTTTAAGGATGTTCCGAACGATTATGTAGAACTTGAAAATGCGCAAAGAGTAAGATACATTAAGTATAATAATTTACGAGTACCTACACCACATTTGGCAATTTCGGGACTTCGGGTTTTTGGGAAAGGAGAAGGTAAAATTGCCGAACCTGTGAAGGCTTTTAAAGTTGATAGACAAAAAGATCAACGTGATGCTTTACTTACTTGGAATAAAGTAAATGGAGCTCAAGGTTATAATATTAAATGGGGAATTGCTCCCGATAAATTGTATAATTCATGGCTAGTTTATGATGCTAATAGTCTGGATTTAAAGAGTTTAACTGTTGGTCAATCCTATTATTTCAGCATCGAATCATTTAATGAAAATGGAGTTTCAAAAGCAACAGAACCTGTAAAGGTTAATTAATAAATAAACCGTTTTTTCCATTTTATTGGGAAAAGCAAAGATTGTTCAACAAATAGGTTTTGTAGAATAAAGCACAAAAATATAATTACATAGAAAAACTAATTGAGAGAGAGAAAATGAGATCATTAAAGTACCTAATTGCAATTTCGGCATTAACAATTTATACAGCATGTGCTCAACAAAAACAAAATCTACAAACATTAAAGACTAGCAATACCGCTTCTCAAAGCAAAATGGATATTTTTCTTAATGATTTAATGTCCAAAATGACTGTTGAAGAGAAAATTGGACAGTTAAATTTACTTACAGGTGGTGAGGCAATTACCGGCTCTACTGGCAATTCTGATTTAGAAAACAAAGTAAAACGTGGCGAAGTTGGCGGTTTTTTCAGTCTAACAAGTCCGCAAAAAATTCGTAAAGCTCAAGATTTAGCCGTTAATCATACCCGTTTAAAAATCCCACTAATTTTTGGTTTGGATGTTATCCACGGCTATAAAACTACTTTTCCTATTCCTTTGGGTATGTCGGCGACTTGGGATATGCCATTAATTCAAAAAAGTGCTCAAATTGCTGCCGAAGAAGCTGCGGCTGATGGTATCAACTGGACTTTCTCTCCCATGGTTGATATCTCTCGCGATCCACGTTGGGGAAGATTTTCTGAAGGTAGTGGCGAAGATCCATTTTTAGGTTCTGAAATTGCAAAAGCTATGGTTATTGGGTACCAAGGAGATGATTTGGCAAAAATCAACACTTTAATGGCCTGTGTTAAACACTTTGCCCTCTATGGCGCAGGTGAAGCCGGAAGAGATTATAATACGGTAGACATGAGCAAAGTGCGTATGTACAATGAATATTTGCCTCCATACAAGGCAGCTATTGATGCAGGTGCTGGTAGTATCATGACTTCCTTTAACGAGATTGATGGTGTTCCGGCAACGGCTAATAAGTGGCTTTTAGACGATCTTTTGAGAAAAGACTGGCAGTTTAAAGGATTAGTTGTTACCGATTATACTGGTATTAATGAAATGGTTGAGCATGGTTTCGGCGATTTAAATCAGGTTTCTGCTTTAGCATTAAAAGCGGGTGTAGATATGGATATGGTGGGCGAAGGTTTCTTGCTTACTCTTAAAAAGTCGTTAGAAGCTGGTTCGGTATCCATTGAGGATATCAATCGTGCTTGCCGCTTTGTTTTAGAAGCAAAATATAAATTGGGTCTTTTTGAAGATCCATTTAAATATTGTGATGATGAGCGCTCCAAAACCAAAATATTCACTGCCGAAAACAGAAAAATTGCGCGTGAAGCAGCCACAAAAAGTTTTGTTTTATTAAAAAATGCGAATAATGTTCTTCCAATAAAAAAGACGGATAAAATAGCTTTAATTGGTCCATTAGCCGATTCAAAAGTTAATATGCCCGGCACTTGGTCGGTTTCTACTGATCTTAGTAAAGCAATTTCAGTGAGAAAAGGTTTAGAAGATGCACTAGGAGCCAGCAATAAATTGATTTATGCAGTGGGTTCAAACCTATTAGAAGATCCTGAGTATCAAGAACGCGCTACCATGTTTGGTCGTACAATTCCTCGTGATAATCGTCCGGAAGCAGAAATGATTAAAGAAGCTCTTGATGCGGCTAAGCAATCGGATGTTATTGTTGCTGCCCTTGGCGAAAGTTCTGAAATGAGTGGCGAAAGTTCTAGTCGCACAGATATCAAGATTCCTGATGTTCAACGCAGATTGCTTGAGGCTTTATTGGCCACAGGAAAACCTGTAGTTTTATTAGTGTTTAATGGTCGTCCATTAGATCTTAGCTGGGAAAATAAACATGTTCCTTCAATCCTTAATGTGTGGTTTGGCGGGTCTGAGACTGGTCATGCTATCGCGGATGTTTTGTTTGGCGATGTAAATCCTTCAGGGAAATTATCGGCAACTTTTCCTCAAAACATCGGACAAATTCCAATTTATTATAGTCATAAAAATACTGGCCGACCGCTTGCGGAAGGCGAATGGTTTAAGAAGTTTAAGTCTAATTATTTGGATGTTAGCAATGAACCTCTTTATCCATTTGGATACGGATTAAGCTATACTAATTTCGAAATTTCAGCACCTGTTTTGAGTGCAAAATCGATGACTTCTACTTCAACTATTCAGGTTTCAGTGCAAGTAAAAAATACGGGTGCTAGAGATGGTGAAGAAGTTGTTCAATTATATATTCGCGATTTGGTAGGCTCTATTACCCGTCCCGTAAAGGAATTGAAAGCTTTTCAAAAGGTATTTTTGAAGGCCGGCGAGTCAAAGCAAGTGAATTTTAAGCTTAGCATCGAGGATCTTAAATTCTATAATTCTAATTTAGATTTTGTAGCCGAACCGGGAGATTTTAAAGTTTTTGTAGGAAATAGCTCTGCAAACACAAAGTCTGCCGATTTTAATCTTAGCAAATAAAGCAAAAAAAGATTTTTAGGTATTTCTTCATTTTTTGGCTAATTTTCAATTGAATTAACAACAATCAAAATGAAGAAATACCTACTAATTTTATTCCTTTTTCTAAGTCAACTGAGCATTGTAAAGGCGGCGGATAATCGCTATTATGAATTAAGAGTTTATTATTGCAATCCTGGGAAACTGGAGGCTTTAATTACCAGATTTAGAGATCATGCGGTGCCATTGTTTAAGAAGCATGGAATCGAAGGATTGGGATATTGGGTGCCTACTAAAAGTTCGGATAATTCATTTTATTATTTGATGTCTTACCCAAATAAGGAGGCTAGAGATGCATCTTGGAAGGCTTTTGCTGCCGACCCAGAATGGAAAGAAGCTGCTAGGAAGTCGGAGGAGAATGGAAAATTGGTTGCTAAAGCTGAAACATATTTCTTAAAAACAACAGATTATAGCCCTAAGTTTAAAGCTTCTAAATCAGGCGAATTGAGCACTTTTGAAATGCGTATCTATACCGCAAAACCTGAAAAATTACCCAATCTTGAATCTCGTTTTAGAGATCATACCATGAAAATATTTAAGAACATGGGTATGAAAAACATCATTTATTTCACTACCATTGAGAGTGATCCTTCTGTTCAACCTAAATTGCTTTACTTCCTATCGCACAAAAATGAGGCAGCAGCCAAATTATCTTGGGCAAATTTCCGGAAGGATCCTGAATGGATTAAAGCTAGTACCGAATCTGAAGCGAATGGCAAATTAGTAGAAAAAGTAGAAGCTGTTTATATGCAGGGGATGGATTTTTCGATGTTAAAATAATGCTTATCAGCAAATTCTAAATTTAAAGGTAGAAGGTACTAATCCTTCTACCTTTAAAATTTATATCTCCCAAAACTCCACCCCACTATTCTCTTTAAACTCTACCTCAATAAATCCATTTCCTAAATCCTTCACCTTTAATTTTGAGGTGTTTTTGTATTCATATTTTCCCCAATTAGCTTTTATTTTGAGGGTTCCACCTTTTTCGGATTGAATTTTTAAGCTTTTTAATTTTCCGTTTTTCTTTTCGGCACTCACTAGATAAGCTCCTTCAGCACGTAAGGTTTGGAATGAAACATTATCCCAACTAGTTGGAATGGCAGGAAATATTTCTAGAAAACCAGCATGCGACTGCATTAACATTTCTTGTAATCCGGAGGCAAAAGCGAAATTTCCTTCCAAGGTGAATGGTCTGTAATGAGCGTCCGAATAACCAGATTTAGTCTGGTCGCCATTTACATGGAAGCTATTGCTCGAGCAAAAGGCTTTGGCAAAAATTGTTAGAGCCTTTGCCGCACCCTCTCCATCTTTTGCTCTTGCATTCAAATTTCCCAACCATGAATAGGAATATCCCACCCAGCCTTTTGGACCTATGCTATCTAAAAGCTTAATGCTGGATTTGATTATATCTTTCGATGCATCTGAATCTTCCCACTTGACTAATCCCAAAGGGTGTATAGACATCATGTGCGAAAAATGACGATGTGAGGAAGAATATGGATAGTCTGGAGCAACCATTAATTCTTTATTTTCTGAAAGTGCCAATTCGGGTAGTTGAGTGTATAATTCCGACCAATGTTCGGCTTCTCCCTTTAATTTTAATTCCTGAGCTAGCTCTGCAGCTACCTTAAAATTGAATTGCATCAATGATAAATCATAATTGGTTGTTTTGGTAAACCAGGCACTTGCATCATTGTCGTTTATTTCGGGACTAGAGCTGATTACGAGTTTTCTTTTACCTGTTTTTTCGTCTAAAACAGAAATCTGTTCTAAAAATTGGGCTGTCGATTTTATCCAAGGATAGGCCTTTTCTTTCAAAAATTCCTTGTCCATGCTATAGCGCCACTGTAAGTAATAATGCTGTGAAATCCATGCTGAAACGGTTGGGGATAGTGAATATTGAATCCATCCGCCCATCTCAGTCCCGTCGAGTGTAGTTACCCCTGGTACGGCTATTCCCTCTTTAGCAAAAAACTGCTTGGTATAGCGCTTATAGTTATCCTTATTCGATTCAAAATGATTCAGGTAACCCATTGCTTCATTCAGGTGATTGGCGCTGTAGGATGGCCAATAACTAAGCTGGGTGTTTAAATCATGGTGGAAATCTCCTTTCCAGGGCGGTATGCGACCATTATCTGCCGACCAAATAGCTTGTAGTGAGATTGGTGGTGTATTTTCACGAGCAGTTGCTCCAAATTTATATTGTTCCATCTCCCATTGATGCTGTAAAACGGGGTCTGGAACCTTCAAGTTTGATTTAGCCCAAAAAGTTGTCCACCAAGCTAAATGACTCTTTTTATTGTTCTCAAAGCCAGATTTAAGTAGTGTTTCTAATGATTTTTGATCGAGATTGCTATTAAAATTATCTGGATTACTTCTTATGGTCCAAACCCCTTCAATTGTTTTTGAATCTATTTTTTTCCAGGAAACAATAACTTCATAGGAGAAATCGCCCCAGCCTTTTTGCTGATAAATGATGGTATTATTTTCTTTGCTAAGCTTTCCTTGTTCATAACCCAAGCGACCTAAATCATCGCCGCCAACAGGATCGCCACTGTTTTTTACTTGACTTTGGTAAGCTGGGGGAATTAATTCAACATCGAAACCTGTGCTGAGATTTTCAAATTTAAACCAACCAACAGGTTTTTCTGCATGGACAAAAGTTTGTAAGCGCGCGCCATTTTTCCAAGTAATTTCCGAGATCGCTTCATTCAGATTTAATTGAGATTCAGCAATTTCAAATCCCTTCGTAAATTTAAACTCAATCCCAGCCCCCGGAATTTTTGTCGGCGCCGGTTCCCGATCATAAGGCCAATCAAAATATTCCTGCACCGGTTTATAATTATTTTTTAGCCTTTGTTCTGTAACCCATTGGAAGCTAAATTCATCGCGGTGAAGCCCTTTCATCGGTCTGCTATCCCAAAGGTCTGCACGATCTAATGCAAAACGTAAAACTTGATTTTTCTCCCAAACCAAAGCACCCAACATGCCATTGCCAAGTGGGATCGCTTCATCCCATTGCTTGGGTAGCGGATTAAACCCATGTGTTCGTACTTGTCCTACTGACTTAATAGATAGGCATAAGCTCAGGATAAGTATTAAAAACATCCCACTTTGTTGTGTGTTTTTTTGATTCATCTTTAATTATATTAAAAAATTTAGCTTTTAATCTATCTTAACAATCTCTAATATAATAATTATCACAAAGAAAAAATGCCACATTAAAGGCAATAAAAAAGCCGCTTTCCTTTCAGAAGCGGCTGTATTTTTTAAAAAAATAGGTTTAATTATAGCTTCTTTCCATTCCACTTCCACCTCTATTATACATACCCGGACCCATCATTTGTTGTTGTTGCTCCGGTTGCTTGCCACTAAACTTCTGAATTCTCATGGTAAAACTAAGCATTACATATCTTGCCAAACGATTGCTTTGACTATCTGTAATTACGTTACCAGTAACTGAACGTGATACACTAGTATTTTCATTTAGCAAGTCAAACGCTTGCAAACGAAGTGAAGCACGCTTATCCTTGAAAAACTGCTTTTCTAAATAGGTATTGATAATGAATGGATTAACCGCCAATGAACTGCTGTATCCATTATTGAATGATTTGCTCAAATCAGAACCTAATAACCATGATTTTAGGAAAAATACCTTACTATTAAAGTTCAAAGCATAAGTTGAAACTTCGGTATTATTGTTTGTGATTGCATCATTGGTATTGGTATTATAACTATATCTCAAACCAGGGTTAAACTCTAAATTCTTATTTGGAAGAATTTGCATATTCAATCCTTGAGAGAAAATCCAGTTTTTACCGGTATTCTTCACATCATCTGTGAAGGAAATATTATTGATATAGTTTGCAGAACCATTGATTGAGAACACATACTTTTTATCCTGGAATGGTTTTGAATAGTTATAAAAAGCACTGGCAGTAAAATATCCATCTGTATTTAAATACCTTGATTCTTGTACTAAACCAACAATAGGATCTCTTTTACGTACTATATTAGAAACAATTTTGTTCTCAGTAAGATTCCCGGATAAATTAATGAATAATACATCACCCGAGTTAAAGTTGAAATTATTGTATCTAAAGTTCAAGATATGTGAAAATTCAGCACTCAAGTTAGGGTTTCCATAAACTGGGTACTGCGGATTCGAAATATCTGGTGTAGGCTGTAATTGTATGTAAGTTGGCTCACTAGCTCTACCGAAATAGTTTGCATTAAATGCCTTAGTTCTTGAGAAATTATATGAATATCTCGCAGATGGAATTATGTTGAAGCCAGTATTACGATTTGGCGTTCTAACACCCATTACAACTGAATTTCCCTCTAATACATTGGGTTGTGCACTCAATCCGAACGAATAATTATATTTTTTTTGATTTACACGATAGTTAATGCCAAATCTATTTGTACTGAATGAGTAATTAAATTCATTACTCAAGGTGGTATTAAAAGTTGATAAACCTGCAGTACTTATATCATAAGTATCACGGTCTGTTTTATAATTTGTGGTGCTATGATTATAGTTAAATTCTAAGTTTGTTGTAGCACTAAGTGGCTCATTATAAGATAGATTCGCATTT
This sequence comes from Daejeonella sp., assembly GCF_017495225.1. Classification (GTDB taxonomy): domain Bacteria; phylum Bacteroidota; class Bacteroidia; order Sphingobacteriales; family Sphingobacteriaceae; genus Daejeonella. The sequence goes on from NZ_JAFEIG010000033.1 coordinate 46,456, forward strand.
ATATTTGAATTCCTATTATTATCAAACAATTCTTGATTTCTATAAACGGGTGTACTAAGGCCAGAAACGATGTAGTTAATATAGTCTGTTAATTGATCATCTTCCTGTTTAGTTCTAGAGTTATTTGCTGATACTAATAAGGAGATATTTCTACCTCTTTTCTGAAGTCGGTGATTGAACAAAATACTAGCCCCGAAATTTGGATTTTTAGAAACGGTATTATTTCTAGAAAGACCATCAGAAGTTAAGAGGTTGTTATCACGCTGAATATAATTGGAGTTCCCTAATTCTGTTGTACCACTATAACCAAATGTGGGACTGAACTTTATGTAGTTCATGCTATCTGGTTTGTATTCAAGATTCCATCCGAAACGATGATTATCATTAATTCTGTTGTTTGTTGAATTCTGATCGGTTGAGATAAGTGAATTTTGGAAATTATTTTGTTGCAGCTGATTGCTAAACACATTATTATCACGATTAGAATAGCTGTAATTACCATAGGAGCTAATTTTCTTTCCATAATCTTTACGGTAATTTAAACCGATGGATCCAACATTTGTTAAACCATCGTTATTGCCGCCACCGCCGGTAAATCCACCACCGCCACCACCAAATCCGCCACCGCCGGTGAAGCGCGTACCACCGCCACCGCCACCGCCAACACTTTGTACACGTGCGCCGCCACCGCCGCCGCCAAATCCGCCACCGCCGCCAAAACTAAATACAGAAGTATTGGTATTGTTGAGGTTTCCAATAACAGAAAACTGCTCGCTATTGTTGTAGGTATTTGCAGTAATTGATCCTTGATATCTATCCTTGTCGCCACCACCAATAGTTCCGCGGGCAAAATAACCCTTGTTTTTATCGGCTCTAATGGTAAAGTTTAAGATCTTTTCAGGATCTCCATTTCTTATCCCTGTCAAGTTTGCTTGATCACCATAATCTTCAATAATCTGTACCGACTGTAATACGTCTGCAGGTAATTGTTGCGTAGCTGTTTTAACATCACCTCCAAAAAAATCCTTCCCATTAACTCTAACTCTCGTAATGGCTTTTCCCTGTGCGGTAACATTTCCGTCCTTATCAACCTCAACACCAGGTAATCTTTTCAATAAATCTTCTGCTAAAGCATTTTCACGTAAAGCATAATCGGATGCTCTATAACTTATAGTATCTTCCTTAATCGTGATTGATGCAGTACCAGAAATTACTACCTCACCAAGCATTCTGTTTTCAGATTTTAAAACAAAAGGCTCAAGTGTTAGGGGAGTGGCTCCATCATTAAAAAAGAACTTTTTGTTTATTGCTTGATAGCCTAAGCTAGAAACGGTGATTAAGAAAGTTGATGATTTAATATTCTTGAAATTGAATTTCCCATCTAAGTCTGTACGTGTAAAAAGAGTATCCTTCCCAGCAATATACTTAACCGTTGCGGCAATTATGCTAGTCCCGCTTGTATCTTTTACCACCCCACCAATATCACGACTAGTTTGTGCCATAGCACTAAAACTGATCATGAATCCGATCATTAAGGGTAAAATTCTTTTCATTTTAAATTGTAGTTTGTTCATAATTGGTTTTTAACCTGTTTGCTTAATGAAACAGATTGGGTAAATTTTAATTTTGCCTTACAGCTAATGTACTTTTTATAAAAAATTCTGTACTTGTTGAGATCTTAGTAGTTATAAAATTGTCTCGAGGCATGCCCCCATACATTCCATTGTAGCCACGACCATAACGTCCATTTCTTCCACCGTAAGCGCCTCCATACATATCGTCATAATAATTCATATCTCTTCGCTGGATAGTTGTTGATCCTTCAAATCCATTAACGCGTATTCGAAATGTGATTAATTCAGTGCGATCGGGTTCAATTCCAAGCAAGCGAAGTGGAACCGCAATTTCCTGAATCATATCATTTTTATCATCAAATGCCATCGCCGCTTTAATACCATAAGTATTGTATAATGAGATACCACCGTCTACCAACTCTTTAAAACCCTCAACTTTTATCTCCTTGATCTTAGAAATAATTCGCCTTTGTATTTCTTTAGCTTCTGGCTCTTCCGTTTCTACTTGTTTTTTGCCAGGAGTACGATCAAGAATTGGAAAAGTTACCGTTTGACCCACTGATTTACTATTTTCATAATTTACAGTGATACTCAAACCACGAGCCAATATTTTGCTTAGATTCTCTTCAGAGTTATTTTTTACTGCGAAATAGATATTCTCATGATCGTTCGAAATATTATAATAAAGCTTAGTTACATCATTATATAAATCCAAACTATCCGTCCAATCAGTTAATACACCGTCTATTAAAACAGGCTTTGATGCCCATTTATTCTTAATTATCTCTGCCTTCTTCTGCGACCATCCTTGTGATGGAAAAGCAAAAAATGCAATCAAGCAAAAAATAAAAAGTATATTAATTTTTATCTTCATAATGGATTTAGACTGTATGGCCAATTAAGGTTTAAATTCTCTAAGTAAGTATTCCGTTACAATAGAAAATGTAATTAAAGAGAAAGAAAATGAATTTTTTTGCAATTGGTTTTCGTTGAATTTGCAAATATACCTAAGTATTTAGTCTTTTTTGTGAATTTTAGGTAAGATTCATGTTATAAAGGAATAATATTTATTTAAACTTCTCTTCCCAAATTAAAGCTAGGTTTACAATCGTTTGTACTGCTTTTTCCATGTCTTGAACAGATACCCATTCTTGTTTACTATGGAAGGCATGCTCTCCAGCAAAAATATTCGGACAAGGTAAACCCATAAATGATAGTCGCGAGCCATCTGTACCCCCTCTAATCCGTTGAAGTTTTGCCTCTAAACCTGCTCGCTCAACGGCTTCAATGGCCAATTGAGTTAAATTAGGATATTGATCGAGTATCATTTTCATGTTTCGGTATTGCTCTTCCACATGAAATTCATAGGTTGAATTGGGATAACTTTTTAATACTTGCTTTACAATTTCCTCTAGAAATTGTTCATGCTCTTTTAATTTTTCAGTATCAAAATCACGTATAATAAACTCAATATCAGTTTGTTCTACTCCACCGTTAATTGAAACTGGGTGAATAAAACCTGCCAAATCTGAAGTGCTTTCTGGCGATAATGTATCCTTTGGCAATTGCGAAATGATCTCGGATGCAATCTTAATGGCACTCTCCATCTTGTTTTTCGCAAATCCAGGATGTGCACTTATTCCCTTGATAATTAGTTTAACACCATCGGCCGAAAAAGTTTCATTTTCGATCGTACCAAGGCTCTCGCCATCAACGGTATATGCAAAATCTGCGCCCAATTTCTTGATGTCCACATGATCTACCCCATGCCCAATTTCTTCGTCTGGAGTGAACAGAATCTTTATTTCACCGTGTTTGAGCTCCGGATTATTCATTAAAAATTTAGCGGCTTCCATAATTTCAGCTACTCCAGCTTTATTATCAGCTCCCAAAAGGGTTAAACCACTGGCAGTTATCAGGTCATTGCCAATTTGATTTTTTAAATCTACATGATCTTTCAAACGTAGAATCTGTGTTTCATCATCTGGTAATATAATATCCTCCCCTTGATAATTTTTATGAATAATTGCTTTTACATTCTCTCCCGAACAGTCGGGCGAGGTATCCATGTGTGAGCAAAAGCAGATAACTGGGACTTTCTTATCCGAAGTACTCGGAATGCTTGCATAAACATAGCCGTACCCGTCTAAATGTGCATCATTTATCCCCATTTCTAAAAGTTCTGCAACAAGCAATCTTCCTAAATTCTTTTGTTTTTCGGTGGATGGAAAGCTATCAGAGCTTGGGTCAGACTGGGTATCAATGGCTGTATATCGAACAAAACGATCGGTAAGACTATTATTTATATTTTCGTAAGCACTCATTTTTATCTAGCTTTAAATTATAAGGCAAAATTAAGATTATCCTCATGAACATTGAAAGTTTAAGAGATTATTGCATTTCTAAAGCTAATGTGGAAGAAACCTTCCCTTTCGGGGATGATACGCTTGTGTTTAAAGTGGGTGGAAAAATCTTTTTATTATGTGGCTTAGATAAACCCGACCGATTTAATGTGAAATGTGATCCCGAAAGGGCAATTTTACTCCGAGAGGAATTTGATGAAGTACAAGCAGGTTGGCACATGAATAAAAAACATTGGAATACGGTGTTTATGAATGGAAGACTGACTGATAAGCAAATTATAGAAATGATAGATCATTCTTATGATTTGATAGTTAATAAATTACCAAAAAACAGGCCTTTATAACCAAGGTATTTTATTGTATAAGTTATTTATAATAAGCAATATATCTTTATAAAAAACATCAACTAATTAGAATATTCCAAAATTATCAATTCGCTTAGCTATTGCATTATATTTGTATTTACGATTATGTTTAAAAAAACCTTAATTCTTCTCTTTTTTGCTCTTTGCATTCAAAATGTAAAGGCTCAAGTTATTCCTTTTGAAAAAAACGAAAAAATTAGCAGCACTTATCAAGAACTGATTGATTTTTATACCCTCTTGGATAAAAAATATGATCAGATGCGGCTAATCAATTATGGTCCGACAGATATTGGTAAGCCTTTACAATTGGTAGTTTTATCAAAGGATAAAGTTTTCGATCCTGTTCTCATTCGTAAACAAAACAAGCGTATCTTATTGATTAATAATGGAATACATCCAGGTGAACCAGAAGGTATTGATGCCAGCATGATGCTGGTACGCGATATGCTTGAAAAGAATTCAATTCCCGAGAATGTAGTCGTTTGTATTATTCCTGTTTATAATATCGATGGGATGTTGAACCGTGGTTTATCTCGCGTAAATCAAAACGGTCCTGAAGCTTATGGTTTTAGAGGGAATTACCAAAATTTGGATTTAAACAGAGATTTTATCAAATCGGATTCAAAAAATTCAAGGTCTTTCCAGCAGATTTTTAATACCTGGCAGCCCGATGTATTCTTGGATAATCACACCAGCAATGGCGCCGATTACCAATATACCATGACTTTAATTGCGTCACAAAAAGATAAGTTAAACCCTATTTTATCAAATTATCTAAGTACCAAAATGCTTCCTGAACTTTACAGTAAAATGAAAAATTCAGGGTATGATTTAACCCCTTACGTGAATAGCATGGGCGAAACTCCTGAGTCTGGAATTACAGGATTTTTAGAAACCCCAAGGTACTCAAGTGGCTATGCAGCGCTTCATAATACCATTGGATTTATTCCAGAAACTCACATGTTAAAGCCTTTTAATGAACGAGTTAAGAGCACTTATCTATTTATGAGTCATGCTATTGCTACTGTTCAAAAGGATGCTCAACTCATTGGCGAAACTAAGAAGAAAGCAGATGAAGCGGTAAAAAACCAATTAGTCTTTCCTTTAAGATGGTCATTGAACACCGATACCTTTACTACCTTTTCATTTAAGGGTTATGAGGCTAAACGTAAAACGAGTGAGGTGAGTGGTAAATCGCGTCTTTATTATGATCGAAATGAGCCTTTTGAGCGCGAAATCAAGGTTTTTGATGATTATAAGGCTTCTTTAACTGTAAACAAACCCATTGCTTATGTAATTCCGCAAGCATGGCAAAAGGTAATTGAACTTCTGCAGTTAAATGGCGTTGAAATGAAGCGTTTAAAATCGGATGAGTTGATCGATCTTGAAATGTATTATATAGAAGATTATAAAGGTGGTTCAACACCTTACGAGGGTCATTATTTGAAATCGCAGGTTAAGCTTAGGGCTGAAAATCAAAAGGTTAACTTTTATGCTGGCGATTATGTGGTTTTTACCAATCAAGTTAAAAACCGTTATATCGTTGAAACTCTTGAGCCTCAAGGAGTAGATTCATTTTTTGCATGGGATTTCTTTGATTCTATCATCGGACAAAAAGAGCATTTTTCGGATTATGTTTTTGAAGATGTTGCTGCTCAGCTTCTCAAAGATGATCCTGCTTTGGCAGAGCGTTTGAGGCTTGAAAAAGAAAAAAATACAGCTAATTTTTCGGCGCTCGATTGGGTGTACCGAAATTCCAAATATTACGAAAAAACACATAGAAGATATCCTGTTGGCCGATTAGTTTCAGCAATTAAATTAGATTTAGAATGATAGAAAGCTTTATCAACGAAACACCCGTTGCTACCATTATTTTCATTTTTACCATAGTTACCAGTATTTATGCTTTTTCAAATGCTGAGGTTTATGGAAAATTTATGCTTCATCCTTATAGTGTAAGTCGCGGTAGCCGACTCTATAGTCTGATTACCAGTGGTTTAATCCATAAGGACTGGACTCACCTTTTAGTAAATATGCTGTCTTACTATTTCTTTGCTTTTACTCTTGAAAGAACTTTTGCATCATACAGCAGCTGGGGGCACGTTCAATTTGGAGTTTTATATATTTTAAGCATCATTTTGAGTGATATCACCTCTATTTTTAAGCATAAAGATCATTTCTGGTTTAACAGTTTGGGGGCTTCTGGAGCAGTTTGTGCTGTGGTTTTTAGCTATATTTTATTCTATCCTTTGAATAAAATGATGATTTTCCCTATCCCAATCCCAATTCCGGCGGTTATTTATGGATTTTTATTTCTAGCCTATTGCTGGTATGCGGCTCGTAATTCTAGAGATGCAATAAATCATGATGCACACTTTTATGGCGCTTTAACAGGTGTTTTTTTAACGATTGTTTATTATCCTGATATTACTAGCTATTTTATTAAGCAGCTCATGGGCTAATTTAATTTTAAGAGGGTAAATCAACTTTTGCCGCAGGAATTAACAGACCATTTTCATCTAAAAGGTGAGTAAGCGGATTTTCCGGATCTTTCAATATCTCAAATAAAAGTATGCCCCAAGGTTTCCAGAAATTTTCTAATACCTGGGCATATGTTTTATTCTGCCAAGCATCAAATAGTGGTTTACTACTCATTCCCATCAAAGGCATTGCTTCGATGTAAATGGCCTCATCTGTGGGCATAATAGTGTATTCTGGCAAGCGATTAAATAGGTAATTGGAATAAAAAAAACGGGCGCAAACTTCTTCAAATTGCGCTGGGTGAAGGGCACTGTTCTGTACTTTTGCTAGAATTTCTTTATGATAAATGGCATTGGTTCCATTGTCTTGTAAGCATGCAATTATTCCGAAATCCTTCATGGCAAAAGAATAGGTGAGGGTATTTATTTCATCCCGATAATTGAAAAGATCTTGCTTGGATTCGATTTTAAATACTTTGATCGTCCAAGGATTACTCCCCTCAAATTCCATAGGTTTTGTAAGGGATTGCAGCATTAAATGCAGATTTCCAAATTTATGTACTAGCGATTGTGAAAATATAAATTCCTCACCCTTAGCTTTTTGCTGCATTATGCCAATGCGGATTTCATTAAATAAAATCCCGTAAAGCATTTTACCTATCCATTGGAATAGTTTTAAATCAGGGAGATTTTGTACCGCATCATAACCAGATAAAAATGCTGTCTTTATTTCCTCTTCTAGCGGTTCTAATATCTCTTTATTTATGCTTGAAGCACATGGAAGCTTCATGTGACTATAAGTCGACATGCTTTCATCCAATAGCTTAAATGGCTTGTCGTGGAGCTCATATTCGTGCAAAAGCCATAATGGAAATACATGGATCTCTTCTTCCGAATGTTGAAGTTTTTCTCCGCTAATAAAGCAGTTTTGCTTACTAAAGTTTAAGCGTTCAAATGGTTTGTAGAGGTTTATTGCCATGCTCGGCAAAGTTAGTAAAGCACATTGTTTTATTTACCGGAATTGGTATTTCTATCGTAAAATTTTAAAAGTGAATAATTTTAGGAATTGGAATAGCTTTTTGATTAAAAATTCAAAATCGTACTAATTAAAATACCTTTATTGTTTTGATATACATTTCTTCCTTCCACTTCTCTGGATAGTTGGGCAATTTGATTCAAATATCCTCCTTCAATGCGAGTTTTGGAGTTAAAACGATATCCCAAAAGGACTGCAAATCTGTTTTGATCAAACACGTTTTCATTCACATTTTTACCGAAACCAATCAATAATTCATCATAAACAGCTAAATATGGCGTATTATCAGCCATAGTATTCCCTTTTAGTGGCATTTGCACTCTAAACATGTATCTAAATCTGTTCGAAAATATAAATTGATCTTCTTTTTGAATTTGTGCATTTGAATATCTTCCGATCCATCTTTGTTCAAGCATAAAACGGTGACTTATTTCAAAGCTTTTTATTTTATCGTTTAGGTTTACCATTTGCCATGAACGATGCTCAGTGAATTGTTTCCCCAAATTATTTAGTGGAATATCCCCATAATTATAGGTTTCTGCTATGGCATAGCCCGCGCGAACACTCAATTTAGGATTTATGGTATAACCAATGCCTGTCCTAAAGAGGTTTTGCATAGGCTCACTGATAAGCTTATCACGTCGCCATTGAAACTCGGAGTGTAGGCTCCATGACTTTTTCAATTTAATATTGGCAGAAAACGCATACCAACCGATGCTATTGGGATCTGTAATTCTCGTATTTTGTGCGTAATTGGGTGCCCAAATAAAGATTAATAAAATGATTATGATAAAATTTCGGGGAAATTGAATTTTCATATTTTGATGATATTTGCTGGAAAAATAGTGCTTTTTGATTTAAAAAATCTATTAAATAAAAAAGGGGCATTTTTATGCGCCCCTCCTTCCTCAAAATAAACTGGCTTAATTCAATATTAATGTATCCTCAAAAAACTCTACTTCACCAGTTGTGATATCGTGGCTTCCGCCAACAATTCCTAATTGTCCGCTTTCAATCATTTCTTTTAAAATCGGACTTCTTTCCATGATTGCTTTCACTGTACGCTTAACATTTATGGCAGAAACTTTTTCAACAAACTCAGCATTACTTGAATTTCTATTTTCTTTCACCGTGTTTTCGTCATCAACCGCAGGTCTGATTTTTGTTAGAAGGGAGGTTAAATTTCCCATTTCAACATGATCACAAGCTCCTTTAACAGCTCCGCATTTAGTATGTCCTAATACTACAATAATCTTAGAACCAGCTACTTTGCAGCCAAATTCCATGCTTCCAAGTATATCTTCATTCAAGATATTTCCCGCAATACGCACACTGAATACATCACCTAAACCTTGGTCGAAAATAAGCTCCGCCGAAGTTCTAGAATCGATACAACTTAAAATAACCGCAAATGGATGCTGACCGTCAGAAGTTTCGTTGGCCTGCTGTAATAAATTACGGTTTACCTTTAAATTACTTACAAATCGTTTATTACCATCTCTTAATAGTTCAAGCGCCTTTGTTGGTGTGATGGCATCTTGTAATTCCTTTGTTAATGTTTTCATGTTCTTAATTTTAATTAATTTACAATTGGTTCTATAAAATTGATGGTTTCTACTTTTATGTTTTTTGTCTTCGCATTTGTACGGTAATTGATAATCAACTCAATTACATCATGCGCAATTGATTTAGATTTTGTACAATCAATAATCACCTTGGAATTTTCAGGGATCTCATCTAATACCTTTAAAACACTAGCCTTATTAAAGAAAGAAACTTCTTCAGCTAAGGATAAATGATATACTTTCTGACCCTCCTCTGTGCTTGTTCTTGTTTGTAAATGGTGTGAATTTCTATAACTATGACGTAGCGTATAAAATATTCCGAAAAGTAAACCTATGGTGATTCCTTTAAGTAAATCGGTTAATAATATAGCAACAACTGTAGCTACAAAAGGTATAAATTGCTCCCAGCCTAATTTGTACATCTGCTTGAATAGCTCGGGTTTCGCTAGTTTATATCCTACCATAATCAAAATGGCCGCCAAACTTGCCAATGGAATCATATTTAACAATCCAGCAATAGTTATCGCGCTAATTAATAAAAACACGCCGTGTAAAATTGCCGACATTTTTGTCTTCCCACCAAATGAGATATTTGCCGAGCTTCTTACAATTACTTGCGTGATTGGAAGTCCACCAATTAAGCCAGAAATAATATTTCCTAATCCTTGGGCTTTTAACTCCTGATTTGTTGGTGTTACACGTTTATAGGGATCAATTTTATCTGTCGCTTCAACACAAAGTAAAGTCTCTAAACTTGCTACAATGGCTAATACAATCGCTATTTTATAAATTTCCGGATTGCTTAATTGGCTAAAATCTGGAAATGTAAATTGTGTTAAGAATTGTGAAAAGTTTTCAGCAACAGGAAGTTGAACTACCTGATCAGTTGCTAAACTAAAGTTTAAAACACCATTTTGATATAAATAATTCATTAAAATACCAAAGGCAACTACCACAATTGGTCCCTGAATTAATTGGAAAATTTTATGCTTTTTAGTCAGGACGGTATCCCAAAGTATTAATATTACTAGCGAAATTGCCGCAATTAATAATGCCCCTGGTGTAACCCATTCAAATGCATTCGTTATTGCTGAGAAGGTATTCTCACCATCTGCTTGTATAAATGAATCATCACCCTCTACATCTTTATCGTATCCTAAAGCATGCGGAATTTGCTTCAAAACGATAAGTAAACCAATACCCGTAAGCATACCCTTAATTACTGAAGATGGAAAGAAATAGGCAATAAAACCTGCTTTTGCAAATCCCATGGCTAATTGAATAATACCAGCAATTACTACTGCCAATAAAAATGCTGGCCATGATCCTAGAGTTGCAATGGATGTTAATACAATTACGGCTAAACCAGCTGCCGGACCGCTAACCCCTAATGCCGAACCGCTCGCCATCCCAACAATAATACCTCCAATAATACCCGCAATAATTCCCGAAAAAAGTGGAGCACCAGATGCAAGGGCAATACCTAAACAAAGTGGAACAGCCACGAAAAACACGACTATACTCGCTGGGAGGTCGTTTTTTAGTTCCTTAAACATGTTTTTTGATTCCATTTCCTAATTTTTTTCTTGTTATTTAATAAAACAAAGATAGTATCATTATTTTAAATGATAGTAATACTATCTCATATAATTGTAAAACTTTTATCTAACTTTGTAATTCAGAAATAATTGAATGCAATTTGTGTTCAGAAATAAAAGATGATCTTATGGAATTACAGCTTCAGATTAAAATGAATGACAAATTGTTTGTTCGCAACCCTGAGCAGACAGATCTTGGTCGGAAAATTATACAAAATAGTATTCAACTGATTCATGAACATGGATTTGAGGCTTTTACTTTTAAAAAGCTTGCCGAAGTAATTGGCTCAACTGAAGCAGGTATTTACCGTTATTTTGAAAATAAGCATCGTTTATTGATTTATCTTACTGCTTGGTATTGGAGTTGGTTAGAGTTTCGTGTTACTTTCCACCTGAACAATATTTCTGATCCTTCAATCAAATTGAAAAAGCTTATTCAGCTTTTGGCTGCCAATGTGGTGGATGATGACACTACAATATACGTTAACGAAAGTCTTTTACATCAAATTATTATTGCTGAAGGTTCAAAAGCTTATCTTACAAAGCATGTTTCTGAAGATAATAAAGATCAATTATTTAAGCCTTATAAAGATCTTTGTACTATAATTTCGGGCATAATTTTAGAGTATAACCCAGCTTATACACATCCTCGTTCACTCGCAAGTACCATTATTGAAATGGCACATTTGCAGGTATTTTTTATGCATCATTTGCCTTCACTTACTGATTTTGGAGATTGTAAGGATGAGCAATTGGTGGTTCAATTTTTAGAAGATTTAGTTTTTTGTAGTATTCGTTAGTGCTTTCTCAATCTTAAAAATTCAGCAAATTGGTCAACAAATGTTTTATAGGAATTTTATTCCCATAAAATCGTCTCAATGCTATAAATTTCGTTATTTAGTAATATAATTTATTGATATGAAGATCAGCTATAAACCATTTGAGCTTAATTTAAGGCATCCATTTACCATCGCAAAATTTTCTCGTACCTCCACTCCAATCATGCTGATGGAAATTTGTCACGAGGGTTTTACTGGTTACGGCGAGGCTTCTATGGTACCTTACATGGGCGAAAATATTGAAACTGCCAATACTTTCATGTCGAAAGTTGATCTTTCTTGGTTAAAAACTCCCTTTGATTTTGATGAAGTAATTGCCTATCTCGATAGCATTGCACCCGGAAATCCTAATATTAAAGCTGCTATTGATATTGCTTTACATGATCTTAGAGGTAAAATTGAACAAAAACCTTGCTATCAATATTTTGATGCTGATCCTTCAAAAATGCCTCCTACATCTTATACACTAGGTATTGATACTCCCGAAGTGCTCTTAGAAAAAATTAAGGCTGGCGAAGATTGTCATATCATCAAAGTGAAATTGGGTAGAGATAATGATAAAGAATTAATTAATACCATCCGCTCTGCGACAGATAAACCACTTTTTGTGGATGCAAATCAGGGTTGGAAAGATAAACAAGAGGGACTTGACATGGTATTTTGGTTGCATGAGCAGGGTGTAGTTTTAATTGAGCAACCTATGGCCAAAGAAGATCCTGATTCAAATGCTTGGATTACTGAACGTAGTCCCGTAGCCATTGTTGGCGATGAGTCTGTTCAACGTTTTGCTGATGTTCAAAAGGCTCAAGGTGTTTATCATGCTATCAATATGAAGCTGATGAAAAGCGCCGGAATGCATGAAGGCTACCGTATGATTATGAAGGCAAAAGAGCTGGGTTTGAAAACAATGGTGGGATGTATGAGTGAGACGAGCTGCGGAACATTAGCAGCCGCTGCTTTAGCCCCACTTTGCGATTGGGTTGACCTCGACGGACCATTCCTAACGAGTAATAATCCGTATAAAGATCCAGAATTTAAGAATGGAAGATGGGTATTGAATGATTTACCTGGCCTCGGACTTATTAAACCTTAATATTTAGCTTTTTTTGGGCTTATTTGTCAGGCTTCTTACACTTTTAACAAGCCTAAATTTAAGATAAATAAGCATGGCTAATGGTGGTAATCCTGCAAAAATGTATAAATAATACTTGTTTTTGAAAGACCAAGCCAAAGAAATCACCACCACAATGATGGCGATGTTCAGGAAAATATTAAATAAGATTTTTTTGAACATAATAATTAATAAACCGGCATATCTGGTTCAAATTCTGCCTTCCAAGCAAGAATGCCACCCTTTAAATTATACAGATTGGTATAGCCTAACTGCTCGAGCTGGTTTAATGCAGCCGCACTTCTTGCCCCACTTCTGCATTGCATAATTACGGGTTTATCTTTGCTAATCTGATCCGCCTCTAATAATAGTCCCGCAAGTGGAATATTTAAACCACTCAGATTAGACATTTCATACTCAAAAGTCTCACGTACATCAATCAACTGGAAGTCTTCCTTGTTGTCGATCATCTTTTTTAGGTCCTGTACAGTTATTTCGTTCATGGCTTATAAATAATAGTAAAGGTACGATTTATGAAATATTAAAACAGATACATAGTCATTTTTTAATTAGGAAACTCTCGCTAAGACGCAGAGACGCAAAATGTTGTCTTTCGAAGCACCTCTGGTCGGTGTTGTCACCGTACCAGTCGTTTTATGTCCCATTATATGTAATCTTAAAATGAGATTGAAATAGGTTTCCCGCAGATTTTCGGGGATTTACGCAGATAGGATCTCGCAAAGGTGCTGAGGCGCAAAATTCATTTTATTTAATAATGGAATACCGCCTTGTCTTTGCGAGGAGGCACGACGAAGCAATCTATATATTTATCCAAAGCCCTAAAATTAATATGTCTAGAATGGGATTGCTTCGGTACCCTGGTAATGACAATACCTAGTTTTCATCAATTTCTTAATAATTATATATTTTAAACTCTCCTTAGTTTTTTAAAATCAAATGTTCTAATCCACTCATTTCTAAATACTATGTACTAAATACTAAGTACTAATTACCCCATCGTCTGTAGAACATTAAATATGTTTGGACTAGTAAAAAATCGCTAAATATTTAATTTGAAATTAATATATTTATTAAATAATTATAAAATAGCAATTTAAATATGGAAAGAGCTATAGCGGTATTCATGAAAATTAAACCATGGTTATGGTATATCATATGTATTAGCATTTTACTATTTGTGTTCGCTCGTTTAAACTGGATTTCTAGCGATCAAAAGTATCTAGTGCTTTTTAGTGGTATTACCGTTCTGAAATTCTTCACTCTTTACAAATCAATTAAATCTAGAAATGTGGTAATAATAGTGGTTGACATTATTTTTTCGATTGTTATTTTTTATGGCATGTATATATTTCTCCAACGTTTTTTTAATTAAAAACTATTTAATACTGAATCTAAAATCATGAAACCCAAATACTGGTTTTTTAGCGCAATTTTATTAATTTTATTAGCCAATTTACCTCAGATTTCCGATTTTCAAAGATATTTGCTGGCATTCTCTTTTGTAACCTTAGTAATACTCCTAAGGCTTTACAGAGCATTTAAATCAGAAAATACAAAAATAATTATAATTCATATTCTTGTTTCATCTATTGTTTTTTACTTTATGTTCCATGTTTTACAACGCTATATTTAATTCATTTGTATGAAATTTATTTTAGGCATAATTTTTCTATTCTTTTTTCAAGATCAACCTTTATTACAAAAAATAAAGGCTGATCCTGATTATTTAGTTTATATGGATACACAGATTCAGATTAGAGATGGTTTTAGTTCGAAACGCTTTGTTTTTCCTCCCAATGCTGCTGATTTATTAAAGAGTGAATTAAAGACTATTGATGAGCAGCATTGGATTGATACTTATAAAAAAGCTGGAATGGTTAATTCAGAAGAGTATGTTAAATTACATTTCTTGAGTATAAATAGTATGTTAAAAGTGGTTTCTAAGTTTCAAACTGAACTTCTCAAACTACCAGCCGATAAGCAAAGGGAAATATTTATGGAGCTAAGTAAACTTCCTCCAGCCCCAATACCTGAATTGTATTAGGATTATCTTGTGGACGGTGTTATTACCGTACCACGAGTGTAGAATTTAGCTTAGCGCTTCTACGATTTAATAAATGAGTTATCGCCTCCAGACTCGCTACTATTGCTACTTGGTCGCTCTTATTCTTAACCCTATACAAATGTTAACATGTTTGTTAAACTGTTAAATTTTAATTAAAGCTTATAATGGTAATCAGTATGAAAAAGTTAATCACGTTATTTATTCTAATATTAACAATAAGTCAAGTATTTGCACAGACTGAGCCTAAAACAAAATCTAAAACTATAGACAAGGATTTATTGTTAAATAAACCCAAAATGGTCCAGGGCTTTGAATTGCACAAAAAGACCATGGATAACAGTTACCTTTTAATTGTTGATGATAAAATTTATAATGGCCTAGATAGTGATTTTAAAAATATCAATAGAGAATCAATCGAATTGATCAGAACTATTAGTGATACATTATCTAAAACATCCGTAAAGCATGTTTTAATATTTAAAACCAAAACAAAATTTTAGTTGATTTCCCTGTCCTTAGAGTTTAGCCCTTCGCGGCTCTAAGGATTAGCAAATGATCAGAGTCTTCAGACTCGATTTTAAAAAAAATCTTCCCTGTCCTTAGAGTTTAGCCCTTCGCGGCTCTAAGGATTAGCAAATGATTAGAGTCTTCAGACTCAATTTAATAATGGAATACCCCCTTGTCTTTGCGAGGAGGCACGACGAAGCAATCTATATAATCATCCAAAGCCTTAAAATTACTATGTCTAGAATGGGATTGCTTCGATACCCTACCATTGACAATACCTAGTTTTCATCAATTACTTAAAAATTATATATCTAAAACTCTCCTTGGTTTTTTAAAATCAAATTTTCTAATCCACTCATTTCTAAATACTATGTACTAATTACTAAGTACTAATCACCCTATCAACCTCATTTTTTCCAATATTTTCTATCCCTTTTCAGCTTTTTGACTTACCTTCGATAATCTTCACAAAATAATTTTTGTTTAGATATTATCCTGTGGTCGGTGTTATCACCGCACCACTTTTAATTGAATAGATACATGAAAAATTTATACATAGCTATTGTTGCCCTTTTATTTTTAAGCTCTTGTGCAGTCCAAAAGCCTGAGAAACTAATAAAAGAAGCCGATGTTGCCCGTTTAATAAAAACGCTTTCATCTGATGAAATGGAAGGTAGAGCATCTTTCACTCCCGGAATAGATAAGGCCGCTAAATTTATTGAAAATGAGTTTGAAGAAATTGGACTTCAGCCGGTAGAGGTACACATGGGTTACCGTCAGGAGTTCAGCGTAAAAAGAATTAAAGCCGGACAAATTGAGGCGATACTCAATGGTAAGTCA
The DNA here is from genome assembly GCF_017495225.1 of Daejeonella sp. Classification (GTDB taxonomy): domain Bacteria; phylum Bacteroidota; class Bacteroidia; order Sphingobacteriales; family Sphingobacteriaceae; genus Daejeonella. Next base: position 62,820 of record NZ_JAFEIG010000033.1, read on the forward strand.
ATTGAATCGCAAAATGTGTTTGCAGTTTCTGATCTTCCTAATTTTGAATTTAATAATAATGCAGGAAATACGGTTTACCGTATCGCAGCAAGCGAGCAGTTTATTCCTCGTTACCGCGAAATTATTGCCACGAAAACTAAAGCCCTAGTACTTGTTGATAATCAGCATGCTACAGCCTTTAAGCGATTTAAAGATAATTCTTCTAGAGGGCGTGTAGTAGAAAGTGTGAATGAATCGGCCGCCATCGTTTTTGTTTTAGGTGAAACAGATGCTAATTCTTTCAATGTAAAAGCAAGTAATGTTATTGAGGAGCTTCCATTGTTTAATGTGGCAGGTATGATTCCTGGAAAAACTAAACCAAAGGAAATTGTATTAATTTCTGCTCATTATGATCATTTAGGCATCGTGAAAGCTGTTGATGGTGATGCTATTGCCAATGGTGCTGATGATGATGCATCAGGTACTACCGCAGTTATTTCTTTAGCAAGATATTACAAGAAATTAAATAATAATGAGCGTAGCCTAGTATTTGTGGCCTTCACTGCCGAAGAAATTGGTGGTTTCGGTGCTCGATACTTTTCATCTCAGTTAAACCCTGAAGATGTTGTGGCTATGTTTAACATCGAAATGATTGGTAAGGAGTCGAAATTTGGTAAAAATGCGGCTTTTATAACAGGTTATGATAAATCTGATTTCGGTGAGATACTTCAGAAAAACTTAGTTGGCACAGATTTTAAATTTCATCCAGATCCTTATCCAAGTCAAAATCTTTTTTACCGTAGTGATAATGCTACACTTGCTGCATTGGGTGTTCCTGCGCATACAATTTCAACAGATCAGATTGACACCGATAAATTTTATCATACAGTCAATGATGAATTTGAAACCTTAGATGTATCAAATATTTATTCGACCATTAAAGCCATTGCTTTGAGTGCTAGGAGCATTATTTCCGGGACTGATACGCCAAAGAGAATACCGAAATTGAAGCAATAATTTTGTTTTTTAACAGTTTAGTGAACTTCGTTAAAATGTCATCCCGAAACTTGCTTTTCCGCAGGTGAGGGAACTTCGTTAAGCACAAAAACTTTAGCCTTTATAAAAATTTCTCTCACTAAGTTCCCTCAAACGTTCGGGATGACAGGTGCATGGTGTTTAAAAAAAACGATGTCATCCCGAAACCTGCCCTTCCGCAGGTGAGGGACCTTTATTAAATCACAAAAAATCGCCATTTCCTCAATCAAATCTACCGCTCAATAGATTTTTTATTTCGTTCGTATGAATCTGGATAAATTTATTTATGTGGAATTACAATTACTACGTTTACATAACTACCAATCCAGATAAAACTGTACTTTATGTTGGAGTAACAAACGATATCGAAAGAAGGCTTTTCGAGCATCATGAAAACAAAGGGAAATGGGAAACTTTTGCAGGAAGGTATTTTTGTTATAATCTCATTTGGTTTGAACATTTTTTTGATATTAATGAAGCTATTATGCGGGAAAAAGAGATCAAAGGTTGGAGAAGAGAAAAAAAAGAGCTCTTAATTGCTAAATCAAATCCTGATTGGAAAACGATTAAATTGTAAAGAAATCAATTTTACGCGCATAGCGTTTAAAAAATCGATGTCATCCCGAAACCTGCTCTTCCGCAGGTGAGGGACCTTCGTTAAGCACAAAAACTTTAGCCTTTATAAAAATTTCTCTCACTAAGTTCCCTCACTGCGTTCGGGATGACAGGTGCATGGCGTTTAAAAAAATTAATGTTCACCAATCTGATTTTCATCAGTATGACTGATTTATAATTCCTTGCGCATCACATAGTCATTTAGCACAAAATGATGGTAATTGATGTCTAGCGTTTGGTAGATTTCAAAGCCTGTCTTTTTATAAAAATGCTGTGCCGGATTGCCTCTATTTACATTTAATTCGAGTGTTTTTCCACCTTTGAGCTTAGCAGAATCAGCCACATGCTCAATTAGTTTTTTGCCAGTTCCTAATCCTTGTTCGCTTGGTAAAATATAGAGTTTGTGTAGCTTAAACACCTGATTTTCAGCATCAATTAATGAATAGGCTGCAAATCCAATACCTATATTTTCTCTTTCAGCAATCAAGAAATCAATACCCGAATTCATTTGTTTTTGGAGACTTCCAGGAGAATACATATCCTCTAACATGAAGCTGATTTGTTCATCGCTGATAATCGAGCTATAGCTAGGCCACCATGTTTTTTCGGCTAATTCACTGATGAGTGGGATGTCTATTTCTGTGGCAATTCTAATGATCATATTAAATGGATTCGGCGATAAAAATAAAGGGCTGCTCAAAGGTTAGGGAGTAAAAGCCATCTTTTTCGGTAGCAAATATATGATCTTCCACTTTTTTTAATCCGCTACAATGTAAGTTATGTACTTCATGAAGGATATGAATTTCCTCTCCTGCGGCTTGCCATTTGCTAAATCCAGATCGGACTGGAAATATTTTTTGATTCCCAATAAATACCACAATGTCAAGGTCATCCACAAAAAGAACATAATCCTTCAATGAAAATTCCTTGGTGATGATGTTAACTGCGGGGTAATGCTCGCCATCTAAAAACTTTAGCGCATCCTCCAATGGTTCGCTATCTGATAAAATGAGTTTGGTGCTTTCCTGAGTATAAAAATGCGGGTCTTTAGTGAGTACAGCATCTATTTTTATGCCCATAGAATCTACCAATTCATAAATATCTTCGTTTACAATTAACGTCGGACTCCATTCTAAGATTTGTCCCAAGTTCTCACTTTCAAAGCCTTCCAAACTCATAATTAATAAGGCAGGCTCCTGTTTTTCGCGAACTATGTGATGTGATGACATGAATCAAAAATAACAAAGCCTTTTGATTGTTTCACCTTAATAGATCTTTTTGTAAAAATCTTTGATCATTAAGCCCGGATTCTCAGCCAGATTTACAGCTCCAGAAACGGCTATACCATAAATTCCTGTGCTAATTAGATCTTCCGTATCTTCCAGTTTTATGCCTCCAACAGCTATCAGAGGGATGTCTATCTCAAGTTCTTGCATTTTTTGTACCATCTCTTGATATCCCGAAAGGCCTAAAATTGGATAATCATTAACTTTTGTTTTTGTGATGGCAAAAGGACCGCAACCTATATAATCAACCACCCCAGAAGCATAAATACGTTGAATATCTTCTATAGTATTTGCCGAAGCACCTAATGTTTTTTCATCGCTAATGGCATGACGAATGGCATTAAAATCAGCATTCATATCTTCTATATGAACACCTTGAGCATCTACTTGATCGAGTAAATGATAATGATTAGTAAGAATTAGAGTCGCGCCCCAATCATCACAAATGGAAGCAATTTCATGTATTTCTTGAATCAATGCCTCATCATTTTTTGATAAACATCGGTACTGAATCCAGTTGGCACCAGACTGACAGGCTATTTCTACTTGCTCAACATGTTTGCGCTGCGGTAAATCCTGACTCAGGTAATGAAATTTAGAAATGTATTTTCTCATAGCGAATTAAAATTTTAAACCTAAGGCAAGCAGAAAGTTACGTGTTGCTTGTGGATAATAGTAGTTTTCTGTTGTAAAATCACCGCCATACATATAGCTAAAAGTATAACCATTTGCTTCGTATAATTCAGAGAAAACATTATTCACCATCAAGGTAATTCCTAGATTTTTTATGGCGCCAACTTTGGTATTATATCTCAAGCGAATATCATTCACAAAAAAAGCATCTAATTTTCTTTGTGAATTGGATGTATTATCTAGGAATTGTTGAGAAACATACTTGCTGATGAATGCCATTTCAGTTTTTTTCATGGGAATAAAACTGAGTTCACTTGAGCTAATGAAGTTCGGAGAAAATGCAAGGTCGGTATTGCTATAATTGTTCACAATTTGTCCGCCATTATCATAATCATCTACGTATTCAGTAAAGTTTTTAACTCTATTTTGACTCAATGATGCGCTGAAGTTCCAAGATAAGCTATTGTTAATTTGGACTCTAGAATCGAGTTCTAAGCCATATCTATAGCTTTTTTCAACATTTTGGCGTATGTATTCGCCCACATCATTTACTTTACCAGTTAGTACTAGCTGGTCATTATAGAACATGGCATAGGCATTAATTCCGGCATTAAAATTCTGTCTCCGATGTCTGTAGCCAGTTTCAATATTCAAAAGATTTTCTGCTTTTGGGCGATTTGAGCTATTCGAATTGATATAATCATCGCGATTAGGCTCTTTATTGGCTACAGCAAGAGAAGCGTAAAGATTGCTTTGTGGATTAATGTCGTAGCTAAAACCTAGCTTCGGATTGAAAAAGTTTAATTCATCAGTCTGATCAAGAGCCATTCTATTTTTATCGGTTCCATTTACCCTGTAGTTTACACGAAAATATTGTAAATCTGCGTACAAATTAAACTGCCCTACATTAAATTCTGCTTTCGCGAATGTATTGAAATCGGTTTTAAAGCCATTTCCTTTGTAATAGGGCACGATATTATTTCCTATCGGGATAAACTGGCCTCTAATTACCTCCCCAAAATGATCTCCATCATATTCATTATAAGCACCACCAAGGGTATAATTTATTTTTGAATTGGGATTATAATTCAGGGAATAGGTTAATCCATAGTAATGATTATCGAGCCAACGGCGTCTGATAAGATCACTTCTATCTATCGTAATAGACCCTGCTGGAAAAGGTGAAATACCATAATTTTCTAAGTCTTGATCTTCTTTAAATTCCTCAAAATAACCTCTTCCTTTGGTATAATGAAGAGCGGTATTGGCCGAAAATACGGGCGAAAAGCTATGCGAATAGAGTAATTGATAATGATCTTGAATATAATTATCCGTTTGATCATCATATGTAAAACTATTGTAGGTGCGGTTGCTTTTCAATAAATTTTCAGGAACACCATTCCATGCTTGATATGTTTTTTCGGATCCAGAAAACACATTAAAGCGCAATAAATCTTTTTTGCCATAATAGGCACCACTTAAGAAATAGGATTTTAAATCGGATGAACCTCTGTCGATATAGCCATCCGACTCAATTCTTGATAATCGGCCATCAAAACTAAATTTATTGTTAATGAGACCCGTACCCACATTCACCGTATTTTTTATCGTATTAAAAGATCCCAAAGTATTATTGATTTCCGCATAAGCAGAATCATTTTTAGTGGTAGTTTGAATGTTTAAGCTGGCTCCAAAGGCACCTGCACCATTGGTGGATGTACCTACGCCTCTTTGAATTTGAATATTATCAACAGATGAGGCGAAGTCGGGGAGGTTTACCCAAAACGTCCCTTGACTTTCAGGGTCATTATAAGGAATCCCATTGATGGTCACGTTAATTCGTGTTGGGTCGCTTCCGCGGATACGAATACCGGTATAGCCAACGCCATTTCCAGCATCGGAGTTAACTACTACCGAGGGACTTTGATTTAGGAGGAAGGGAAGGTCTTGTCCCAGATTGTTTTTCTGCAATTGCGCCTTGTTGATATTGCTATAGGTTGTGGCCGAGTTTTCGGAGGCACGAGTTGCTCTGACTAAAACTTCATCAGCAATGAGGCTATTTTTAGTGAGCAGTAAGTCTAAGCTTGTATTTCCAGTCAAATTGATGGAACGTTCAAGTGTTTGATAGCCGATAAAACTTACCTTTAATAGATAATTTCCTGCTTTTAAATTCTTGATTGTGAAATTCCCTGATTCATCACTCCGACTGTTGATTAATGAATTATCAAGGCTAATGCTGGCACCAGAAAGTGCTGAATCTGAATTTTTTTCTGAAATTTTCCCGCTAATAGAAAATTGAGCTGAAGCCATAAAAGGCATCAAGATTGCCGTAGCAATAAGTAATAACTTTTTCAATTTGATTAATTTTTTAGTTAAAAACCCTGCATAATGGGGTTATATGCAGCACATTAACTCTTACCTCCCTACGCCGGCATTATCCGGATCAGGTGCTCTCAAGAATTGTATTTTTCGTTTTTGGGCTTTTTAAAAGCTGTAAAACAATACAAAACTATCGATGGGTATATTCTCAGCCTGTTTTTGTGTTTGATTTCGCAAACAAGGCACCCCTTTTGATTCTACAAAGATACGAATAATTCTGGATTGGGGTTGGGAGTGACATTTTTTACATTTAATTTATTTGTTGGTGCTGCCCCCTCTAGAGGGGGATAAGCACAGCGACCCCTGCAATCGCGCTACAAAAAATAAATTTCATTATTTACCAGGTTGAATAGGCGCCTAGTATCCCCCGCAGGCGGGGGAATAAAAGGGGGTGGAATTTGGTTGGCAATTGGCAGAAAAATAATTTGTGCTATTCCTCCCCCTACCCCCTCTAGAGGGGGATATATGCACAGCGACCCCTGCTATCGTGCTAAAAAAATACATATCAGCTCAGAATTGTGAGTTTTTTTGGTACATAAAACACCATCCCAAATTTCCGTTTAGTCTTTACCGCCAAAAATCTTACTTTTGCATTCAATAAAATATAAAATAATGCTTAGAACACATACTTGCGGAGATCTAACTATCAATGATTTAAATAAGGAAGTTACGCTTACGGGTTGGGTGCAAAAATCGCGCGACTTAGGGGGAATGACTTTTATTGATATGCGTGATCGCTACGGAATAACACAATTAACCTTTAATTCGGACGATAATGCTGAATTGAGAGCACAGGCACGCGAATTGGGTCGTGAATTTGTTATTCGTGTAACAGGCAAAGTAATTGAGCGTTCTAACAAAAATTTAAAAATATCTACAGGAGAAGTTGAAATTAAAGTTTCCAATCTCGAATTACTAAATGCAGCAAAGCTTCCTCCCTTCCTTATTGAGGATGAAACGGATGGTGGTGATGACTTGCGTTTAAAATATCGCTATTTGGATTTACGTCGTAATCCGGTAAGAAATAACCTTGTTTTACGCCATAAAATGGCTCAAGAGGTAAGAAAATACTTAGATGGTTTAGACTTTATCGAAGTAGAAACTCCAGTATTGATTAAATCTACTCCTGAAGGGGCACGCGATTTTGTGGTTCCAAGTAGAATGAACCCAGGTGAGTTTTATGCCTTGCCACAGTCGCCACAAACCTTCAAGCAATTATTGATGGTTTCTGGTTTCGACCGCTATTTCCAGATTGTAAAGTGTTTTAGAGATGAAGATCTTCGCGCCGACAGACAGCCAGAATTTACGCAAATCGATTGCGAAATGGCATTTATTGAGCAGGAAGATATATTAAACGTATTCGAAGGCCTAATTCGTCAGCTTTTCAAAAATGTGAAAGGTGTTGATATTCCAGAGGTTCCAAGAATGCAATATGCCGATGCGATGCGTTTATACGGTTCTGATAAGCCAGATACCCGCTTCGACATGCAATTTGTGGAGTTAACTAGCATTGTTCAAGGACAAGGATTTCCGGTATTTGATGCCGCTGAACTGGTAATCGGAATCAATGCAAAGGGCTGCGCCGAGTACACCAGAAAGCAATTAGACGAATTGACAGATTTTATAAAACGCCCTCAAATTGGTGCTACAGGCTTAATTTATTTAAGACATGGTGCGGATGGAAGTTTAAAGTCGTCTGTAGATAAATTCTATTCTGAAGAAGAGCTTAAAAAATGGTCGGCAGCCTTTAATTCACAGCCTGGCGATTTAATTTTAGTAATGGCGGGTCATAAAGATAAAGTTCGTAAGCAATTAAGTGAGCTTCGCTTAGAAATGGGTAACCGTTTAGGTTTACGCGATAAAAATGTTTTTGCTCCATTATGGGTACTTGATTTCCCATTATTGGAGTGGGATGAAGATAGCCAACGTTACCATGCCATGCACCATCCATTTACTTCACCAAAGCCAGAAGATATTGCCATGCTTGATACCAATCCAGGTGAAGTGCGTGCAAATGCTTATGATATGGTAGTAAACGGGACTGAAATAGGCGGTGGTTCAATACGTATTCACGATAGAGATTTACAGTCTTTGATGTTTAAGCACCTAGGATTTAGTGTGGAAGAAGCACAAAAGCAATTCGGTTTCCTTTTGGATGCCTTTGAATATGGAGCTCCTCCACATGGTGGTATTGCCTTTGGTTTTGACCGTTTGGTATCAATTTTTGCCGGTTTAGATTCAATTCGTGATGTAATTGCATTCCCTAAAAACAACTCGGGCAGAGACGTTATGATCGATTCTCCTTCAACTATTGCTGATGAGCAATTGAAGGAGTTGAAGATTAAAACAACGGTATAGCCCGGTGTTTTAGCTCCGGTTTAGGGTGCGGTTTTCATATCGTACCACTCTGAACGGAGTTCATCCAGACGGCTTAAGCCCAAAATTTAAGCGACCAGAACGGAGCCAATACCGGTGCTTTAGCGCCATATTTCCGATATATAATCTACATCTACCAATCCCGAATGTTGATATCCCAAAATATCTAAACATTGTATTTTAGGGGATAAAGCCCAAAACCGAACGACTCATAAATCCCAGCTAAAGCTGGGACTTATTGAGCAATTGTTCTAGTGTCATGAAATAACAATTTTAAGGAGCCTATTGGAATAGGAAGAAGCCTAAACAATAGATTTTAACTGTGCTGATATCAGTTAAATATAAAAAAAATTTAAATGCAAAAAATCACTAAACCTACCAAGTTTTTTTGATTAGATTCATTCACATTAGTAAATATGTAGATCTTTCATATTGATATTTTGTTTTAACCCAGCAATTCAGATAAGTCAAAGGCATTATTTTCTATTTTGACCCATTAATAGATTTATAAGTATTTTGTCATGAAAATGTAAAAATAATTTAATTTTAATGTAAAAAAATACCGTTCAATATAAATTATAATTAAATTTATATCAATAAGTTTTAAATAATAAACTTAAAGTAGATACCATACTTATTAAAAGTTGCGTATGAATATTTCCATAATCCTGCCATACTTAAACCCTTTATATAGCCATCATCCGATAGGTTTTATTGTGGAACGACTACTCAAAAATCAAGGAATCAAGATTAGTACCAATTTACTTAACCAAAAGCTAACTGAACACCCTTATTTTCCGAGTTTATTAAGTATAAGCGATGTACTTACAGAAATTGGTATACCAAGCAATGCATACAAAACTGATCTGGATGACCTTAAACAAAACTTTGAAACTGCCGTACTGATACCTATGCAGATCGAGCAGGGCTTATTTTGTATCCTTGATAAAATAAAAGACGGGAATTTCAGAGTTATTACCGAAAAAGGGGAAGTGAAGTGGTTTGCAGAAGAAGATTTTATTAAAGCATGGTCCAGTGGTGTTTTGTTAGATGTCGAACAGCCTGCGGTGCCCATAGTATCTGTTAAGACTGATCCAAAAGTTTATCCAGGTTATTTAAAAAGTCTGTTGGCAATCTGTTGGGCAATATTAACTTTTTATGTTCTTCAAAGCCGGCTATCAGATTTAAATTTACAGCAAGTTACCTTAGTAATGTTAAATCTCAGTGGAACCTTTGTCTCATGGTTGCTGATATTACAACAATTAAATAAAAATAATGTCTTGGTTCAGCAGTTATGTCAAAGCAAAACCCACGAAGGTTGCAACTCTGTTTTAAACAATAATACGGCCATGATTACCACTTGGTTTAGTATGGCAGAAGCAGGCTTTGTATATTTTGCAGGAATGACATTACTTACCTTGTTTTCTAATACATACTCTTCACTTTATTTGCTTTTGTTTTGCGCGCCTGCATTTTCATTATATGCCATTTATTTACAAGCTTTTATAATTAAGCAGTGGTGTAGATTGTGCATGGCAGTACATACAATTGTAATTCTCTCGTTTTTAATAGCTGTTTATAATTATTGGGGAGGTATCCCTTTATTCCCAACTTTTGGAGAGTTAAGTGTTTTCATTTTGCCCGGGTTAGTGTGGCTTTTCCTTAAGCCCTACATTATTCAGCTAAAAGATATTAAACATTTTAAGTCGGAATTCACTAAATTAAAATACAATCCTGATATTTTTCTTGCCTTGATAACCCAAAAATCCAGAATAAATATTCCTCAAAGCCTGAAAGTATTTACACTTGGAAATAGGGCAGCAGAGCATGAACTTACCTTTGTTTCAAATCCTTACTGCGGACCCTGCGCAATGGCCCATGAAATAATTGATGAATGGTTAAAACAAGACCTGAACTTCAAGATCAATATTATTTTTATTCATTCCACTGATAAAAATGATAGACAACGGGTTTTTGTACAACATATAGCGAAAATATCTGACCAGGAAATATTTAAGGAAGTTATTCATGCTTGGTTTAGCTCGCATGGTACAAAAGATATCAGCAAATGGGCAGAAGAGTATGATCTTCAAAATAACGAATTACCTTATGATGAAGCGCATTTGCAAGCATGGGTTAATTTAGCTGAAATTGCTGCTACACCAACTTTTTTTATAAACGGTTACCCTCTTCCCAAAACTTACCAACTTGCACAAATACGCTATTTGATATCTGAAGTTCCCATTGAATATTCGGATACGAGCTCCCCTATCCTGCAAACTGAAATAATATAATTAATAGATCATATTAAAACAAAGAAATTGTTTGGCCAACAATGTTTGCCTGTCATCAGAATAACAGGATAGGGAAAGCCGAACCCGAAAATAGAGGCCTAAATTATTCAAATTTTTAATCATGAAAAAATTAAGTTTAAAAATGAAAGGCATTGGCGAAGTGCTAAGCAGAGAACAAATGAAAAATGTTTTAGGTGGTCGTGCATCTGAGGTTGATGGATGCAAAAATGAATGTGGTCCAGATTTACCTCCTTGTGCTATAGGAGATTGTAAAAACGTGGCTTGTGGTACTCAGGAAATATTCAAAATGTGCTACTAATTGTAACAAAGGGGTTCGGTAATTCGAGCCCCTTTGAATAGTTTAAGTGGGAAGTGTATAAAGAATCAATTTAAATTTCAGGACAAATGCAAGATAATAAGAGATTTAGAACAATGGGTTTAAGGCATTTTATCTATTGTTTGTTTTTTGTAGCAATTATCGATAGTGTTCAAGCTCAATCAAAATTCATTAAAACTCCTCCACAGTTAGCCAACATAAAAAGGCTTCAAGCAATGGTTGAGGCTAATCCTGAAAATTTGAAAGCTCACCAGACTTTCCTGAATGCCTTGGCTCCTGAGGACCCTTATCTTAAGATCCAATACGCTATATGGTTAAAACGTTTTCCAAAATCATTCAATGTGCCATTTTCAATTGGAAAATCGCTTACCAATAGGCTTTATCCGGAAGGCAGAGCCTTTCTTCTTAAGGCTGTAGAATTGAATCCAAAACATGCTGAAAGTTGGTTTTTATTAGGAATTGATGCAGCAAACTATGGGGACACTTTAGCCCAGCAGAAGTATATGGCAAAAGCGAAAGAGGCTGAACCAGAAAATTCTAAATATGCATTTCAATATGCATACTCATTTAAAGATACAAATCCTGCCACATTTGATTCCCTATCTATAGCTGTTGCCTTTAAGTTTCCTGATAGTGAGGAGGCGCCTTTAGCACTTACTTACCTTGCCTTAAACTCTAAAAATCCAAATGAAAAAATTGCATTTTTTGAGCAATTATATAAAAGATATTCAGCAAAGCCATATCCCTCTTCTTCTTACGGCATTCAGGCTTTTTTCAATTTACTACTTGAGAAAAATCCACAAAGGGCATTTGAAGTAGCTTTGAATATGGTAATTGAACCAAAGGTAAATCACTATGAATGGAGTAAAAATTTAAATTTAGTAAGAACTTATAGAGATGCCAAGAATATGATGGATTTAAATAATCCTTCAAAGGCACTTGAAGTACTTGATGGTCTTTCTGCAGAAAACAGAAAAAATGATAGATATGTTTTATTCAAAACAGAAATCATAGAAGCAATTTATGATAGTGAAGCTGCTTATGATACCTTATCATTGTTCTATGCGAAACGTCCCGGAATTAAGAGTCGTTTTGCCTTATTAGCTTATGCAAAGAAGTTTGGAAAAGATGAAGAACAAGTTGATTTGGATATTCGAAGTTTACGAGAAGCAGCAGCACCAATAGCTAAGGATTTTTATTTACAGAGATACACCGATACCAACAGAGTTTCTCTTTCGGATTATAAAGGCAAGATCATATTACTCACATATTGGTTTCCTACTTGCCCCCCATGCTTAGCAGAGTTTCCACACTTAGAATCGGTTGTAAAAAAATATACTAATAGGGAACTAGTTTACCTAGGTATTAATACAGAAAGAAAACAAGATGCATACGTTCTGCCATTTTTGAGGTCTAAGAGGTATAGTTTTCTTCCTCTGAAAGAAGAACCCAGAGATAAAGGCAATTTACATTATTGGGGGGTTCCTCAAAATTATCTGATTGATCAAAAAGGACGTGTTATGTTTTCAGATTTCCGAATTGATGAGAGCAACGAAGATATGCTGGATTTAATGATCAAGGAACTATTAGAGTAAAACATATATGTTATTCAAATTTTCAATCATGAAAAAATTAAGTTTAAAAATGAAAGGCATTGGAGAAATGCTAAGCAGAGAACAAATGAAAAATGTTTTAGGTGGTAAAGAATTTGAGGGTGGTGGAAACAATTGTGTGTGTTTACCTACAGCTTTGTTATGCAGCGGTGGTAATCCTTTAATGGCAACTACGTGTTACAGTACGAGTTTTGGAAATGGTATAAATTGTTGTAGATATTAATGGTATACTGGGTCATTTCATATGATCCAGTTATTTAAAAGGGCAGTTTACCTCTAAATAAAAAATTATGAAATTGTATATTCTAGGTCTATTATTTATAATTCAATTTAGTGCTGAAGCACAGATATTAGTTCCAGTGAAATGGACATTTACAAATACTAAAATTAGTACAAATGTTTACGATTTGCACTTCAAAGCATTCATCAAATCTGGTTGGCATATTTATTCTCAAGTACAACCTAAAAATAGTGTTGCTACACCATTAAATGTTGTTTTTGAAAAGAATAAGTCAATTAAATTTATAAATAACATAAAGGAGGTCGGTAAACTTTCAAAACATTATGAAAAAAGTATTGGAGTTACTAATTATCAATATTCTAACAGCTTGGATGTGATTCAAAGGGTAGAAATTTTAGCAGGAAGTAAAACTGTGATTAAAGGCACTTTAACCTATCAAACATGTAACGACAAACAATGTTTACCTCCAGAGGATGAATTTTTCGAAATTAGGATAAACTAATAGATCATATTAAAACAAAGAAATTGTTTGGCCAACAATGTTTGCCTGACATCAGAATAACAGGATAGGGAAAGCCGAACCCGAAAATGGATGCGTAAATTATTCAAATTTTTAATCATGAAAAAGTTAAGTTTAAAAATGAAAGGCATTGGCGAAATGCTAAGCAGAGAACAAATGAAAAATGTTTTAGGTGGTCGTGCATCTGAGGTTGAGGTTGAGGGTGGTGAGGGAAGAAAGTATCAATGTTGCCCTGGACCTGGGAACGGGACTGTCTCGTGTAGCGAATGTGTTTTTGTTCCAAGTGGCTCACATGCACAGTGTACTTTAGGGACTTTAACCGCTTGTTAAAATTATTGATTATTTAAGTAGTTATTGTGCTGATTGTTTAAAAAGCATGATAGCTACTTAAAATATAATTAATTTATTTTTTCAATCATAAATAGAACAAGCACAAATCGTCTAAAAATACTTTTATTCAAATTTTTCATGAAAAAATTATTTCTTATTGCACTAGTCTTTATCAGCCGCATTGTCGTAGCGCAGGAAAACAATGGGATAAAATTCCAACATAATCTTACTTGGACACAAATTAAACAAAAAGCGAAAAATGAAAACAAATACATTTTTATGGATGCTTTTACAACCTGGTGCCTGCCATGTAAAATTATGTCAAATGAAATTTTTCCTCAACCGAATGTTGCAAATTTTTTTAATACCAATTTCATTAATGTAGCCGTTCAATTTGATGTAACAAAAAAAGACGATGATCATGTAAAAAGCTGGTATAATGATGTTGATGAATTAAGGAAATCCTACAAGGTTGATAGTTACCCTACCTATCTTTTTTTCAATCCACAAGGAGAACTTGTACATAGCGTTTATGGTGCCTCCAAGACTTCTGAAGAGTTTATCACCAAATCTAAAGATGCTCTGGATCCCCAAAAACAATATTTAAGCCTTAAACAGCAATATAGTTTAGGTAACAAACAACCAAATTTTCTTTTAATTCTTTTAAAATCAGCGATCCAGAATCGAGACAAGGATTTAATTCCCAAATTATCTTCTGAATATTTTGCCACACAAAAAGATCTTTTAATTGAGGATAACTTAAAGATTCTTGCTACTACCACCCTTAAAAGTTCTGATATTGGTTTTCCGGTTTTCAGAAATAATGCTATGAAGGCAGATCTTATTTTAGGAATTGGAAAAAGTGCTGGAATTATCAGAACTATTTTGTTTGATGAAATTGCATTAAAATATCTTAGAAGTAGCAGTATAAAAACTAATTACGGTGGTGGAATGTTCGGTTATTCTGGTACTTTAAACCAAAAAGTTGAGTGGGATTTATTAAAAGCAGAATTAGATTCCCAATACCCTGAATTGTCAGAAGAAATATTCTTGTATGCAAAAGTTTTTTATTTTGAAATGGCCGAAAGTTGGCCAGAATATAGTTTGGCAGTTTCTGAATTCCGTTCAAAACATAAGGATCGAATCAGTATTGATGATTTAAACCATTATGCTGGCATGATCTTACGAAATACTGATGATGAACAAAGTATTAAAGCAGCAATAAATTGGGCGAAGGAAAATATGGAAAATTCCGTCGTGGACAAGAAATTGATGTGCTTATACACCTATTCTAATTTGTTATATAAGTCAGGTGATAAAAATGAGGCCATCAAACTGGTTGGTGAGGCAATTGAACTTACTTCCGGGAAGGACATTTATTTTGTAAAATTGCTAGATAAGATGAAAAAAGGCGAAAAGACATGGTAAAAAAATAGTGTTTTAGTTTAAGGGCTTAGCTTAGATTTTAATTTACTAGAAAGTAAAGTTAAATACCATGAAAAAATATTTTTTAATTAGTCTGATAGGACTTTGTTTTTGTTATAATTTGTACGCACAAAAAGCTGTTTTAAGTCCATTTACTATACAGGGCTATATTAATGCTGACACTGGTACAGTAAAATTGATTTTGCTAACTGACAGCAGTTTTTATCCCAAAGGCATACATGGTTTAAGTGCACAAGTAAAGAAAGGAAGGTTCTCTTTTCAAGGCCATCTGCCATACCCACAAGGTTTCGAATTAATTTATGGTTCCAGTTATTTAAGTTCTTTGTTTGTTATAGAGAAAGGCGTTCAATCAATAACTATAAACATTGACTCTAATCGCACAACTCCAGACGTTCGCAATCAGGTCATGAAAGAACCCGCTGAAGTCAAAAATTTGCGAAATGGCTTAGCTGCTAAAATGAATTTACTTTATCACACTTGGGATAGCCTAAATAAAGTTTATCAACGTAAAATACCAAAGAATATTGAACTTGATTTGAGGGCTAAGCAGAATGCTTATTATGCTGAAAGTGACCAGAATTTATTAAAATATGCTACTGCTTATCCAAATTCATATTTGGCATTCTGGAAATTTATTAGACTATCCAGTTTTTCTGGTCATGAAAAGATTTTTGATTCTATTTTTAATCAGTTTTCAGATTCTTTAAAAAACACACATGCTGGTAGAGTTCTGTCAAAAAATTTATATATAGGAGGTACACTTGGAATGGGAAAAAGATTTCCATCTCTTATCAGTGTAAGCGATCAGGGTAAAAAGCTAGACTCTACTTCCTTTTTAAAAAATCAATATACCTTAATTGATTTTTGGTATAGTAACTGCGGTCCATGCATTGCACAATTTCCAACCTTAAAGAATTTATATGAGAAGTACAAAGCCAGCGGTTTCGAAATTGTTGGAGTTTCTACTGATAAAGAAAAATATAAAACAGATTGGCAAAATGCTATTAAAAAATACCAGCTGCTATGGCCTCAATATTGGGATAAGAATGGTGTTGAAGCAACTAAAATGTCTATAAATGCTTTTCCAACAAATTTTCTCTTAGATAAGGAAGGCATGATAATAAGGAAAAATATATCACCGGTTGAATTGGAGGATTTTTTGTTAAAACAGATTAATTAACCTGTGCTCAACAATTAAAGATCTATTACATTTTTGACTCGCTTCAGTGCCTAATATCGGTAAATATTCTCCTTTACCATTCAAGCCCCTGTATTTTAATATCCCAAAATATTTCACTTAAAGGTATCTTTTATTATCTTTAATCATGATTAGTCGCCGTAAATTTTTAGCCGCCACCTCCCTTACAGGAGCATCTATTGTGGCAGGCAATAAATCTTTCTCAAAAGTTTTTGAAGAAAAGTCAATTACCCCAGTTTTAAACTCCCCAATTGTAATTTCCACTTGGGATTTCGGTATCGCAGCCAATGCAGCGGCATGGGAGGTTTTAAAAAACAAGGGTAGAGCACTAGATGCAGTAGAAAAAGGAGTTCATGTTCCAGAGGCCGATGAAAGTAATCAGTCGGTAGGATATGGCGGTTTACCCGACCGTGATGGACGAGTTACTTTGGATGCTTGCATCATGGATGAATTGGGAAATTGTGGTAGTGTAGCTGCACTAGAGCATATTTTGCATCCTATTTCGGTGGCTAGATTAGTGATGGAGAAAACACCCCATGTAATGCTTGTAGGTGCTGGAGCACTTCAATTTGCAATGGAGCAAGGCTTTAAAAAAGAAAATTTACTAACTCCAGCTTCAGAAAAAGCATGGAAAGCATGGCTTAAAAATGCCAGATATCAACCGGAAATAAACATTGAAAACAGATTGTTTAGTCCGACGAAACTCCCAGGAAATCAATACAATCACGATACCATCGGTATGCTAGCCATCGATGCGGCAGGCAATATGTCGGGTGCTTGTACCACCAGCGGAATGGCTTATAAAATGCATGGCAGGGTGGGCGATTCGCCAATAATTGGTGCAGGCTTATACGTTGATAATGAGGTAGGTGGAGCAACTTCTACCGGTGTTGGTGAGGAAGTTATCCGAAATGTAGGAAGCTTCTTAGTGGTCGAATTAATGCGTCAAGGCTATCCACCTGAAGAGGCTTGTAAGGAAGCGGTGATGCGAATAATCAGAAAAAAACCGAATACAGCCAAGGAAATTCAAGTTGGATTTTTAGCGCTTAATAAAAAAGGTGAATATGGTGCCTACGCAATACAACAGGGCTTTAGTTATGCCGTTTGTAATGAAAAGGACCAGAAATTATTGGTTAAGGCGAATAGTTATTCATAAGCTAAAGCTATGTCTAATAAGCAATTAGAGATCTGTGTTGGCTCTTGGGACTCTGCTATGGCCGCTCAATTAGGTGGAGCAGATCGAATTGAATTATGCGATAATCTTGCTGAAGGGGGAACAACACCTTCCTATGGGATGCTCCTAAAATGCCAAAAAACACTAAAAATTCCATTTTTTCCAATTATTAGGCCTCGTGGTGGTGATTTCTATTTTTCGAATGATGAATTTGAAATCATGAAGGAGGATGTGATTGCTTGCAGAGACTTAGGCTGCAAAGGAATTGTGATTGGTATCCTAAGAAAAGATGGAAGCATTGACACCGAACGTTGCGCTCAGTTGATTGATCTAGCTAAGGGATTAGAAATTACCTTTCACAGGGCTTTTGATCGCTGCAGTGACTTAGAACAAGGCTTAGAAGACATTATAGCGCTTGGTTGTCATCGCGTTTTAACCTCAGGTGGCAAGGAAAATGCTTTAGAAGGATTAGAAGTTTTAAAATCTCTTTTTATTCAAGCAGGTTCAAGGATTTCCATTATGCCTGGATCTGGAGTTAATGAACAAAATTTAGCTCAAATTGCTCTAGAAAGTGGCGCGCATGAATTTCATACTACAGCTAAAATCAATGTTGAATATGGAATTGATGCCACAACAGGTAAAAAATATTCCATGATGGAGACTTCTACTGAAAAAGTAGCTCAATTAAAGCAAATTTTATCCCAAATTTAGGCGAGATCTTCCTTCCTTGATTTTAATATTCTTTTCACTAATTTAATTAAAAAAACAAACATGAATAAATCATATTTAGCAGGACTGCTTTTATTTTCATTACCTGCATTCTCTCAGACTAGTCCGCTGAAGGCTAAAGCAAATACCTCCACCGATCAAATTGAATCGAAAATTATTGAATGGCGTCGCGATTTTCATGAACACCCAGAATTGGGCAATTATGAAACTAGAACAGCCGCAATTGTTGCTAAACATCTCCAAAGTTTGGGAATGGAAGTTAAGACCGGAGTGGCTAGAACAGGGGTTGTAGGAGTTTTAAAGGGTGGAAAGCCGGGTCCCGTTATCGCTTTGCGTGCGGATATGGACGCATTACCTGTTACTGAGCGTGGTTCTTTACCATTTGCATCAAAGGTAAAAACTCAATATAATAATCAAGAAGTTGGGGTGATGCATGCTTGTGGGCATGATTCGCATACTGCCATGTTAATGGGCGTTGCCGAAGTTTTAGCTGGAATGAAAGCTGATTTGAAAGGTAGCGTTAAATTTATTTTCCAACCTGCTGAAGAAGGTTCAGCTCCTGGAGTTGAAGGTGGTGCAGAGCTCATGGTAAAGGAGGGAGTTCTTGAAAATCCTAAGGTTGATGTCATTTTTGGATTACATATTTGGGCTTCTACCGAGGTTGGGAAAGTTGCCTATCGCTCGGGGGGGATGATGGCTGGCGTGAATGATATGCAGATTATTGTGAAAGGTCGCCAGGCACATGGTGCAGCACCTTGGGCATCAATAGATCCGATTGTTGTTTCGGCACAAATCATTAATAATTTACAGACCATTGTTAGTAGAAACCTGAATATTACTGAAAATGCAGGTGTGGTAACTATTGGTGCAATTCATTCTGGTGTACGTTCAAATATTATTCCTGAGCAAGCAGAAATGTTAGGTACTATCCGTTCGCTGAGCCTTGAAGATGAAAAATTATTGATTGATAGAATTAGAACTATCGCGACAAAAACTGCTGAAGCGGCAGGCGCTGTTGCTGAAGTTAAAATTCCGTATAGCAATCATTATCCTGTAACCTTTAATGATCCAGAACTAACCCAAAAAATGGTCCCAAGCCTTGTAAAAACCCTTGGTGCAGAAAATGTATTAATTACTCCGCCAATAACTGGCGCTGAAGATTTTTCATTCTTTCAGGAGAAAGTCCCAGGTTTATTCTTCTTTTTAGGAGCTTTACCTAAGGGTGCTGATCCGAAGACGGCACCTTCACATCATACTCCCGACTTTTTTATTGACGAGAGCTCTTTTAAAGTTGGAGTGAAGGCATTAACCGGACTCACACTCGATTATATGGAGATGACTAAGAAGTAGTTTTAGAATTTTATAAACGTAAAAAAGGGGATTAAATAATCATTTAATCCCCTTTTTTGTAAAGAACTTTAATTACTTTGTTCCCAATTGCTTCATTAATTCATCCACAGCAGTTTTTAGCTGCTCATCCACACCCTTTGTTCTATAATCAATGGAATTATCGATTAAGATATCAGGTACTGCGGGACCGAGCTCTTGATTTTCGTTGGTTGCTTTAACATACCATCCTCTAAGTGGAACACGAACCGAAGAGCCATCTAAAAATGATTTAGCACCAGTTGAAATTACAGATCCATTGGTTGGAATACCTACTAATTTACCAATACCTAATTGCTTGAAGGCATGTGAGAAAATCTCTGCATTTGAATAACTATTTTCATTACAAATGGCGATTGTTGGCTTCAAATAGGCAGCATAAACTAAACGTTCGCCAACTGGATAATAATCGCGGAATTTTAATTTATTCTTTTCTAAATCATCAGTAGCACCCCTAGGAATGGCATAAGAGTGCTGTTTATAGTTTAAAACAGACATTAAATAATCTGTTGTACTTCCACCACCATTATAGCGTACATCAATAACTAAGCCTTCTTTTCCATAGCCTGCAGCAGCAAATTCGCGCTCAGTCTCCTCAAAACTTGGCATGTTCATCGCTTGAATATGAATATAACCTAATTTACCATTAGAATATTTCTCTACAAGTTTCTTACGCTCAAGCACCCATTCGTCGTATAATGCACCAGAATTACTTCCCACTGGTCTGATTACCACCTCTCTAGATGCTCCCTTACTATCTTTTACCGTAATTAATAGCTTTTGGTTGACTGTTCCAGCTAGGTGACTGTAGAAATTCTCATTTTTATTTACAGTTTCACCATTTACAGCGGTAATAATATCACCTTCCATTAGGCGACTTCCCACTCTGCTTGCTGGTCCATTAGGTATCACATGAATAACTTTCATGCCATCTGCAATTGGACTGAGCTCTGCTCCTAATAATCCAGTAGTTTCTCTTTGTGTTTCTGTTCTATCGGCAGCAGTAAAGCCCATGTGGCTACTGTTAAGCTCGCCAAGCATGAGGTTGAACATATCCCTAAAATCGGAGCTCGTGGAAGCCGAAATAGTTCTTTCCTTGTATTTAGCACGTAGAGCATTCCAATCGTATCCATGCATTTTAGGATCATAAAATTGATCGCGTAATGTTCTCCATGCCTCCTCAAATACCTGCTCTTTTTCATTTGGATAATCGATGGTCATTTTTGCTAAATAAGGCAATGATTCTTGTGCCGAACTCTTTTGGTCAATTTTTGCAAGTGAACCACCTTGGCGGAAGAAATAAACCGACTTCCCTTCATTATCAGTTGTTAATGAATATGGGTTTGTTCCACCTTTAGTGATTTCCTTTAATTCTTTACCATCCCACTTCACGCTGTAAAGATCTCTACCTCTTGCGGCGCTATTTGTAGCGGTATAGAAAAATGTGTTTCCATCTTTAGAAATAACAAAATCGTTTTCATCACCGGGTAAACTGGTAACTTGAACGGTTCTTTTGCTAATGTCTTCAAAATCTATTTGGATAGCTTTTGTGCTTGATTTAGCTGTTTTGCTTGAGGCAGGGGCTTCGTTTGAAGGTGCATCTTGCCAATCTTCATTTACTTTTTCCCAATCTTCCTTCTTTAACCAAACAAACCAAACATCAGTGCTTAGGTTATTTCGGGAGCTTAGGAAACCTAGTTTTGAACCATCGGGACTCCAAAAAGGCTTGGTTTCTGTCCTAGGGTGCATGGTTACATTCACAGGTTTTGAAGAATTATCTGCCGCCTGAATAAAGATTTCAAAATTGGCATAAAGGTCGCTTTTTGAGTAGGCTAACCATTTATTATCAGGGCTCCAAGTTATTCCTGATGGTACTGCCCAACCATCGACCAAGATTTTTTCATTCTTTAATTGGCCGGCATCATTGATTTCTGCCACAACTAATTGGCCTCGTCCTCTAACGAATGCAATTTTTTTACCGTCATAGGATACTATTGGAGAAGTTTCATCCTCTGCAGTAGTACTTATTTGAATAATACGATGCTTCAGGGTTTTAAACAGATTTTTCTCTTTTTCATCACCAGAAACGGCCATGAATAAATCGAAATTACCTCCCTTACGATCAGATGTAAAAATTAGTGTTGAGTCGTTTAACCAAACGGGATTCATATCTCGATAGGCATGATTAGAAATGTTTACACTTCTATTTTTTTCTTTATCAGCTTCTTTTATAAATACTTCTCCACGAATGGTATAGGCAAAAAGTTTAGCATTTGGAGATAGCGCAAATTCGCTAGCACCACTTGTAAGCATTTTGCTTTCCGAAGAATCGTAACGATCATCAGCATTGATTTCTATTTTTATTTTTTGAGCCTCCGGATTTCCAGTTTTTAGAAGATAGAAGCCCATATCTTTTTCAAATACGATACTTGATCCATCTTTAGAAATGCTGTAATGCCTAATGGCCTCATCTTTATAGTTCGTAATCTGTTCTGACTTTCCATTAGCTTTTCCATCGGCATCAATAGAAACTTTGAATAAATTATAGGTTCCTGATGTAGAACTTAAAAAGTATAAACTATTATTGGGCCCCCATTGTGGCATTATGTC
Organism: Daejeonella sp.; assembly: GCF_017495225.1. GTDB lineage: Bacteria > Bacteroidota > Bacteroidia > Sphingobacteriales > Sphingobacteriaceae > Daejeonella. Next base: position 85,001 of record NZ_JAFEIG010000033.1, read on the forward strand.
GTTTGTAGAAAATAATGGAAGTTTATTAAAGCTTTTGGTTTTAGTGTTCATGATCCAAATTTCGCGGTCGGATGATCCAGTATAGTCCTCTCTAGCAACCGGATTACTACCACCACGAGTAAAGGCAATAAATTTTCCGTCGGGAGAGGTAACTGGCTCAAAGCCTAAAACATCTGCTATTCTTTGCTCTGTACCCCCGTTTGAGGATATGGAGAACATTTCAGGATCTCTTTCAATCTGACGAAAATCTCTAGCAGTAGTGAAAATTATCGAGCCATCATTGGTCCAGCTAGATACATTATCACCCGCCGAATGATAAGTAAGACGTTTTGCAGTACCCCCTTCAACAGGAATAGTGAAAATATCATTATTGCCATATCGATTTGCTGAGAAAGCTATGGTTTTATCATCGGGACTAAATACGGGGTTGCTTTCATATGCTTCATGGATTGTTAGGCGATTAGCCTTCCCACCATTTGTTGGAACCGTCCAAATATCCCCTTGAAAAGAAAAAGAAATAAGGGATCCATTTTTATTTATGGATGGATGACGTAATAATAGCTTTTCTTGGGAATAAGCCGTTAAGACGAAAAGACAGGATAGCGCTGTCAATAAAAAATGCTTCTTCATATATTCTTTCATTATTTTAAGTGAAAGTAATAAAAAAGAAGCATTTAGGGTTTAAGACTTATTTTGTATTCAATGTTTTACAAAATTGTTCTTGGACAGAAAGGATTTAAAACGGTAAAATATCATCGGCAGCTTCTCCAGCTTCATAGTTCATTGGTTTATCCTCTTTAGCTATTTCAGAAGAGTTTTCGGGCTTTTCAGATTTTAATTGATCATTTTGTTCATTTTCGAAATCAGTCTTGCGCCCAAGCATTGTGAAATTTTCGGCTACAATTTCTGTGGTATATTTCTTGTGACCCTCACGATCTTCAAAGGAACGTGTTCTTAATTTCCCTTCCAGATAAATCAGTTTGCCTTTTTTGAGATATTTTGATGCGGTATCGGCCAAACCTCTCCACATAACTATATTATGCCATTCGGTTTGTTCAATTTTTTTGCCGTCTTTATTATAAGTTTCGGAGGTTGCCAGAGGGAAGCTCGCTACGGTTACCCCTCCATCTAAATATCGTACTTCAGGATCTTTTCCTAAATGCCCGACTAAAATAACTTTGTTAATTCCAGACATGTTTTTCTCAATAGATTATTGACTTAATATACGAAAATTTTCTAAGAAATGAAAAATTAATTTGGGTTGTGCTAATTGATTTAGCTCATTTTGATTCACAAAGAACCAGTTTTTTTGCGAAATAAATTCTTCTGAGAAGTTTTCTATATTAATGAAAATGGTGTGTAATTTTTGGTGACTCAGTATATGTTTGACTGGTTTTGAGATGGATTTTATGCGGACATTCTTTCCAAAGCAATTAATAAACTCTTCCGATTGAATTAAATCTTCTGCAAGGCAAGCAGATTTGCTCTCAAATAGAGGAAGTTCATGTAAATTTTCCCAAATATCACCTGCCCCACGTTTATTCAGCAGAATTTGGTCATCTTTTAGTGCAAGAATATAATTAAAATAGCGATCGCGGCTTTTTTGCGATTTGATTTTAATGGGTAATTCATGAATACGATTTGATTTTTTTGCTTCACATCCAACTTGTAAAGGACATGCAAGGCAGTCGGGGTTTTTAGGTTTACATTGCAAAGAGCCAAATTCCATGATAGCCTGATTAAACTCTCCAGCTTGCGATTTATCAAGTAATTCATTCGCTAATTCGGTAAAAAGTTTTTTCCCTTTTCCCGAATTGATGGGGGTGTCAATACCGAAATATCGAGATAATAACCTAAAAACATTACCATCAACAACTGCTTTTGCTTCATTTGATGAAAAGGAAGAAATAGCTGCAGCGGTATATTCACCAATGCCCTTAAGTTTTATCAAGCTTTCATAACTGCTTGGGAAATATCCAGCATGTTCTTCCATCACAATTTTGGCGGTGTGATGCATATTTCTACCCCTTGAATAATAACCCAAACCTTGCCAAAGTTTCAATATTTCTTCCTCTTTTGCATCGGCAAATTGCTTCACTGTAGGGTATTTTTCGGCAAAACGGTTGAAATAGGGAGTACCTTGCTCTACGCGTGTTTGTTGCATGATAATTTCCGAAAGCCAAATGATGTATGGATCATTTGTATTTCTCCAAGGCAGATCTCTTTTGTGCAATTGGTACCATTCAATTATTTCTTCAGCGAAATTCATTTATATAGAGTATATTAGATAAAATGGGGACACAAAAGTACCTTAATATTGTATTATAGCGACTTGCTTTAAAAAAAAGTAGAATTATTTCCCTAATTCAATTAAAACCAATACTTTTGCATCCCCAAATAAGGTATTATTTAGGATAAAAATAAAAGAAATTAGATATGACCAAGGCAGAAATCATTACAGAGATCTCTAACAAAACCGGAATCGAAAAAGTAGATGTTCAAGAGGCTGTAGAAGCATTTTTCAAAGTTGTAAAAAATTCAATGGTAAATGGTGAGAACGTTTACGTGAGAGGTTTTGGAAGCTTTGTAGTAAAGAAGAGAGCAAAGAAAACTGCTCGTAATATTTCAAAAAACACGGCTATTATCATTCCAGAGCATTTTGTTCCAAGTTTTAAGCCAGCAAAAGTTTTTGTTGAAAAGGTAAAAACAGGTAATAAATAATAGAGTTTTTAATTAATAAATGATGTTAAACAAAAAGCAAATCATAGTCATAACTTCAGTAATTTTACTGTTTGGCATGATGCTTATGTTAGACATCCAAGGTTTAGTAAAACCCGGCGAAGGTGAAGAAACTCAGTCGGCAGCTACTACACCAACCCCCACAGATGCTAAGTCAATTTCATTAGAAGAGGTATCAAAAACCTCGATGGAAGGCTTAAATGCTAGTTTAAAGTCGCTAATTGGCGATCTAGAATCTCAGTTAAAAAGCGCATCTGATGATGAAAAATTAGAATTGTATAAAAAACTAGCCCAGCAATGGGATGATGTAAATCTTACAACTCCATCTTCATTATATTATGAGTTAATTGCTGAAAAAGAACCGAATTTTGAAGCATGGTTAAAAGCCGGAGATAAATTTACGGATGCATATCAGCAAAGTATGGACACATTGGTTCAACCGGTATTAGTCCAGAAAGCCATTAACTCTTATCAAAAGGCTGATAAATTAAAGCCAAATACCCTTGAAGTGAAAACAGGATTGGGTATTGCCTATGTTAGTGGAACACCTAACCCTATGAAGGGAATCACTTTATTACTTGATGTGGTAAAGCAGGATCCTAAAAATTTGAAGGCAAATTTAAATTTGGGCTTGTTTTCTATGAAATCAGGTCAGTTTGATAGGGCTGTTGAACGTTTTAAGACAGTCATTGAAATAGCTCCAAGCGCTGAAGCATGGTTCTATTTAGCTTCAAGTTATGAAAGCATGAATAGAAATGCAGATGCAATTGCTGCCTATTTGAAAACAAAAGAGATTGCTGCCGACCCTAACATGAGTCAGTTTGTGGATCGGAAAATAAACGAATTAAGTAATTAGATTATAAAACATTTTAAACAACAACATTATGCCAAGCGGTAAGAAAAGAAAAAGACATAAAATGGCTACCCACAAACGTAAAAAGCGTTTGAGAAAGAACAGACATAAGAAAAAATAGTCGGAGTAGTTAGATCTTTCTAGATCAAATTATTTTCAAGACCTATGAACATTTAAACCTCCCGCATCACTGCGTCGGAGGTTTAAATCATTCATTTGTTTTTATTTTTTCTATATTTTAAACGTATACCGGCTTCTCGCTGGTGTCTTAAATTTAGCCATTGGTAAAGGAATTAATTATCAATTCATCCCCTAGCGGGGTTACTATTGCTTTACTGCAAGACAAGCAACTCGTAGAACTAAATACTGAGCAAGTCAGCAATAATTATGCTGTTGGCGATATCTATCTAGGCAAAATCAAAAAGATTATGCCCGGATTAAATGCAGCTTTTGTGGATGTAGGCTATGAGAAAGATGCTTTTCTGCATTATCTAGACCTTGGTCCGCAGGTCCAGTCGCTTTTAAAGCTGACAAAGATTGTAAAGGGAGGCAGTTATAAAGATAAACTGCTCAATAGTTTCAGACTGGAAACGGATATTAGTAAATCCGGTAAAATTTCAGAAATTCTGAATCGGAACATGATTTTGCCTGTGCAAATAGCCAAAGAACCCATCTCAACTAAGGGTCCGCGCTTGAGCTCAGACATTTCTATTGCAGGTCGTTTTGCTGTATTAGTACCATTTTCGGATGTTATTTCAATATCAAAGAAAATTAAGAGTAATACAGAGCGCAACCGACTTAAAAAGATTGTTGAAGGGATTAAGCCTAAAAATTTCGGGGTAATTATTCGTACAGTTTCTGAGGGAAAAGGTGTTTCTGAGCTTCAAAAGGATCTTTTAGATCTTATAGCGAAGTGGGAGAAATTTACTACTCGCCTACCTGGCACAGAGCCTTCAAAAAAGATTTTAGGAGAAATGGGTCGCACATCGACCATCCTTCGTGATATTTTGAATACCGATTTTACCAATATTCACATTGGTGATCCATCTTTATTTGAGGAGGTAAGATCTTATGTACATGAGATATCTCCAGAAATGGATAAAATCGTTAAGCTTTATCGTGGTAAAGAGCCTATTTTCGAACATTTTGGCATCGAAAAGCAGATTAAAGCAGCTTTTGGTCGTACAGTAAATCTTCCCGGTGGTGCTTATCTAGTAATAGAGCATACCGAAGCTTTGCACGTTATTGATGTGAATAGCGGAAATAGAACAGCAAACAATGAAAATCAGGAGCAAAATGCCCTGATGATTAATATGGAAGCTGCCAAAGAAATTGCTCGTCAGCTTCGTTTGCGTGATATGGGTGGTATTGTTGTGATCGATTTTATTGATATGCACAAGCCTCAGAATCGTAAGGAACTGTTCGACTACCTAAAGGAGCTGATGCTTCTCGATCGTGCTAAGCATACCATCTTGCCTCCAAGTAAATTTGGTTTAGTACAGCTAACTCGTCAACGTGTTAGACCAGAAATGAATATTGTTACCAATGAAAAATGCCCTGCTTGTAATGGTACTGGCGAAATCAAGGCTAGCATTATTTTAATGGACGATATTGAGAGCAACCTCAATTATATTCTCAATGAGCAGAATGAAAGTAGCATAACTTTATGCGTTCATCCTTACATTGAGGCTTATATTAAAAAAGGACTAATTTCAATACAATGGAAATGGTTCTTTAAATTCAGTAAGTGGATCAAGGTAAAAGCCGTTCCATCTTATTACCTAACAGAGTTTCATTTTTTAAACTCCAAAGAAGAAGAAATTAAGCTGTAAGGCTACCAATAAAATAAAAAATGTGCAAATGGTGTTTATTCCTTTGCACATTTTTTATTTATAATTATTCTGTTCTCTATCCCTATCTTTTTAATAAATTAGTGCAAAAATCTACGTAAACATGGCAAAAACACGTTCCGCTTATTTCTGTCAAAGTTGTGGCTACGAATCTGCTAAATGGTTAGGCAAATGCCCTTCTTGTAATCAGTGGAACACCTTTGTTGAAGAGATTATTGAAAAGGCTAATACTTCAATTCCTGATTGGAAATCAAGCTCCACAAGTACACAGCGAGCCAATAAACCTGCCGCAATTCATGAAATTGTTTATACCGAAGAAAATAGGTTGATCACACCCGACAAAGAACTGAATCGGGTATTGGGTGGTGGTATTGTTAGTGGCTCAATTGTTTTGATTGGTGGTGAGCCGGGCATAGGTAAATCTACGCTCATGCTTCAAGTGGCCCTTAATTTACCCGGTTTAAAGGTGCTTTATGTATCTGGAGAGGAAAGTGAACAGCAAATAAAAATGCGTGCCGAACGATTAGTCCCTCAATCTGGTAAAATTGGCTCCGCATCTGCTGATACCTATATTTTAACTGAAACTTCCACTCAAAATATCTTTAAGCAAATTGAGATTTTACAGCCTGATTTGCTCGTGGTCGACTCTATACAAACCCTTCATTCAGCACATATTGAATCAACGCCGGGTAGTGTTTCTCAGGTGAGAGAGTGTACTGCCGAACTCTTGCGTTTTGCCAAGGAAAGTGGAACTCCCGTTTTTCTAATTGGGCATATCACCAAGGATGGGATGATTGCAGGTCCGAAAATTTTGGAACACATGGTGGATACTGTTCTTCAGTTTGAGGGCGACAGACATCATGTTTATCGTATTTTACGTGCAGTTAAAAATCGCTTTGGTTCGGCTTCAGAACTGGGTATTTATGAGATGCAAGGTAGCGGCTTGAGAGAGGTTTCAAACCCATCTGAGATTTTATTATCCCAAAGAGAAGAACCCCTTAGTGGAATTACCATTTCGGCGATGATGGAGGGCCTCAGACCAATGCTAATTGAAACGCAGGCATTAGTTAGCGTTTCGGCATATGGAACGCCTCAGCGCTCCGCTACGGGCTTTGATACCAAGAGAATGAATATGCTCCTTGCTGTGCTTGAGAAGCGTTGCGGATTTAAACTAAGTGCAAAGGATGTATTTTTGAATATTGCTGGGGGATTGAGAGTAGAAGATCCTGGAATTGACCTTGCAGTTGTTGTTGCTATTATTTCATCACATGAAGATATGCCTGTGGATTCAAAAATTTGCTTTGCCGCAGAAGTTGGTTTATCAGGTGAAATTAGAGCTGTTAACCGCATTGAGCAACGTATTGCCGAAGCCGAAAAACTAGGTTTTGAACAGATATTTATCTCAAAGTATAATCTTCCATCTGGAAAGGGTGTAAAATCATCTCCAGAATGGCAGAAATACAATATTGAAATAAAAACTGTGGCTAAGGTGGAAGAAGTCTTTAATGCACTTTTTGGTTAATACATTATCAAATCGAATAATTTTTAATTAAAACAATAATTTATTTCTCGATATTTATCAATTAAAATTAAACAAATGAAAAAACTATTTATTTCAGTAATTGCATTAGCTTTCTTTGCTGCATGTACAAATACACCTAAGACAATTGAAAATGTAAAGGGTATTGCCGTTTATGGTGATTCTGTTAAAAATGATCAGGTGATTGAACTTGCTGGTCTCCAAAAAGAAATGGCAGATCAAGCTAAAAAAGATGTCAAAGTTAAAGGAATAGTGAAGGAAGTTTGCCAAAGCAAGGGTTGTTGGATGCTTATGGACTTAGGTGATGGTAAAGATATTCGTGTCACCTTTAAGGATTATAAAATATTTATGCCAAAGGATTTAGCAGGTAAAGAGGTTGTATTAGATGGCTTCGCATATACTGATACCACATCAATTGAAAGCCTTAGACATTATGCAGAAGATGCTGGTAAATCTGAAGCTGAAATTGCCGCAATTACTAGTCCCAAAATACAATTAGCCTATGAGGCGAAGGGTGTAGTGGTGATGAAATAGTAACATACAAATCTAATAGACTTTAAAATAATCCATTAGAGAACTATAAAGCTATCAATCATTGACATCAAGCCCAGAGTTTTAAGATATTTTCGTTTTATCTCGACATTGATCAGGAGACCAATTTTTCGATAGATGCACATGTTGGGAAAATAAAACACCCATATCTCACAAAAAATGAATTTCTGTCATCTATAATTGTCGCATTTTGATTTTATTGCCCTCGATGCTAGCCTTTGTCAATACAAATAGAGTCAATTTTACTTCTGTAATAAATAATCTATTGCAAATTTTTAAATATTTGTAGAATCAGTACTTAAATATTTTTTCAAATAAAATTTGCCAATTAAAAAATTTTACCTACTTTTGTAGCGTCATTACAAAGAAATAAATTTGAAAACGCTAATAAAAGATATTACAAACATCCAAACCGGACTCTTCGCAAAGCCTACTGATAAAGGCGAAGTGGTCTATTTGCAGTCAAAGCATTTTGACGAAAACGGAAAGTTGTTAGGCGAACTACACCCTGACCTGCTAGCAAATAGCATTTCTGAAAAGCACTTACTAAAAGATGGAGATGTCCTTTTTGCAGCCAAGGGAACAAAAAACTTTGCGGCCGTTTATGAGAACCAAAATCCTGCTGCTGTTGCTTCCACTTCCTTTTTTGTATTAAGACCTACCGATAATAAAATTATACCGGAATATCTGTCTTGGTTTCTTAATCATCCTGAAACACAAAAATTGATAAAGGATAATGCAAGAGGAACGGCTATTCCATCTATTAGAAAAACGGTGTTGGAAGATCTTGAAATTTCAATTCCTTCTATTGAAAAACAAAGGACGGTGATAAAGCTTTCTGCTTTAGTGCGAAAAGAAAACGAACTCCGTATGAAAATTCTACAACAACGAAAACAATTAATCGATCAACAAATAATCAACGCAATAAAATAAATATCATGGCTAAAATAACTCAGAAAGACATCAATGATGCAGTTTGGAAAGCTTGCGACACCTTTAGAGGTAGCATTGACCCAAGCGTTTATAAAGACTATGTGCTTACCATGCTTTTCCTAAAGTATCTCAGCGATGTGCATGATGATAAAATGGAAAGCTATTTAGCCAAATACAATGGTGATGCGGAACGTGCCAAACGTGCTATGCAACACGAACGCTTTATTGTGCCTGAAAATAGCCATTTTAAATTCCTATATGATTCTCGAAACGAATCCAATGTTGGAGAACTCATAAATATTGCTTTGGCAGATTTGGAAGAAGCCAACCGTGAAAAATTGTATAGTGAAGACGGTGCAGGAATATTCCAAAACATTGACTTTAACAATAGCAAATTGGGTGAGCCTAAGGACAAAAACACCCGACTGAAAAACCTATTGCTCGATTTTAATAAAGATGCTTTGAACTTACGCCCTTCGCATTTGGATGGGAACGATATTATTGGAGGTGCTTACGAGTACTTAATATCCAACTTTGCGAGTGATGCTGGTAAGAAAGCAGGAGAATTTTACACACCAAGTGAAGTATCTACCTTGTTGGCAAAACTTACACACTCTAAACCCGGTTCTCGTATTTGTGACCCTACTTGCGGTTCTGGTTCTTTGCTTATAAAAGCAGGTAACGAAGTAGGCTCTGATAACTTTTCACTCTACGGACAAGAAGCCAATGGAAGCACCTGGGCTTTGGCAGTGATGAACATGTTTTTGCATGGTTTTGATAATGCTACTATTCGCTGGGGAGATACCATACGCAACCCGAAACTGAAAGAAGGCGATACGCTAATGAAGTTTGATACCGTTGTAGCAAATCCGCCATTCTCTTTAGATAAATGGGGAAAGGTTGAAGATAAAGAAGGCGACAAAACCACCATCAGCTACGACCCTGAAACCGATAAATACAATCGTTTTTGGAGAGGTGTTCCACCTAAGAGCAAAGGCGACTGGGCATTTATCAGCCACATGATAGAAACGCTTAATGAACAAGGTAAAGCGGGTGTGGTAGTACCACATGGCGTATTGTTTCGTGGAAGCAGTGAAGGCCGTATACGCCAACGCACTATTGAAGAAAACCTACTGGAAGCAGTAATTGGCTTACCTGCCAATCTGTTTTTTGGCACAGGTATTCCGGCGGCTATATTGGTATTTAATAAGCAAAAAACTAGCAACAGCTTTTTGTTTATAGATGCTAGCAAACATTACGAAAGTGCCAAAAACCAAAACAAACTGCGTGAAAGCGATATTGAACACATTGTGAATACTTACCGTGATTTTGCTGCGGGCAAAAACAACCCAGGGGTAGTGGAAGACAAGTTTAGCTATGTAGCCACTGCCGCAGAAATACAGGAAAACGACTTTAACCTGAACATCCCACGCTATGTGGACACTTTTGAAGAAGAAGCCGAAGTGGATATTGCTGGGGTGCAAACGGAGATTGTAAAATTGGAAGATGAACTGGTAAAAGTGCAAAAAGAGATTGACGTTTATTTGAAACAGTTAATTGATTAGTCAAGGAAAATTTTAAATATTCCTGATACAAATGCTTCTTATGTATCCAGACTGTTTTCTGAAATGGTAATTAATGGCCATATTGAAATAGCTGAAGAAACTAAACATAACCAAAGAACCTATAAATTGAAACCATGATTGCAAAGAAAAATATACTGAAAATCAATAAGTTACAACTTTCTTCTTTGCAGATTTCTTTGCAAAGTTGCCAACTTAACACATTGACTTGTCTGCAGGTTCAGGCGGTGTCTTTTGTAGTTTGCAAAGAGCAAACAGTTATAAACCAATTTATTTACTCAAACTTCTTAGCACAAAACTCAAATTAGAAATGATAACAGAAACAAAAAATACTAAAGCGTTTTATAATGCTGAAATTCCATGTGATTGGGAAGTATGTTCATTGGGGAGTTTAGCAGATAAGAAAAAAAAATGGAGTTTCACGGGTGGTCCGTTTGGTTCTAACTTAAAAGCAGAGGATTACACTGAAACAGGGATTAGGATAATTCAACTACAGAATATTGGAGATGGAGAATTTCTGGATAATTATAAAATTTACACTTCTGATAAAAAGGCAGATGAACTATTGAGTTGTAATATTTATCCTGGTGAAATTATACTTTCGAAAATGGGTGATCCTGTAGCTAGAGGTTGTTTTATTCCAAATGAAGATAAACGATACTTAATGGCATCAGATGGAATTAGAGTCTTACCCGATTCTTCACGAGTTGATAGTTTCTATTTATTGAGTTTTATCAATTATTCAATTTTCAGAACAGAAGCAGTAAAGATTAGCACAGGGTCAACAAGGCAAAGAATTGGTCTTGATGATTTAAAATCCATAAAAATCCCACTTCCCCCACTTCCCGAGCAAAAAGCCATAGCCCAAGTGCTCAGCACGGCAGATGCCGCCATCCACACCACCGAAAAACTCATCACCCAAAAAGAACTCCTCAAAAAATGGCTCATGCAGCAATTGCTTACGGGAAAGAAAAGGTTGAAGGGGTTTGAGGGGGAGTGGAAGGAACATTCTTATGAGAAAATACTTAAAGTGGTAAAGAGAAATTTTGATTGGGATGAAAACGAATTGTATAAACTGATTAGCGTTAGACGAAGGTCAGGAGGTATATTCTACCGTGAAGCTTTATATGGTCATCAAATACTAGTCAAAACTTTACGTACAGCCAGCGAGGGAGATTTTTTGTTTTCGAAAATGCAAATCCTACACGGTGCATCAGCTTTGGTTACAAAAGAATTCGATGGGGCTAAGATTTCAGGTTCATATATAGCTGTGGTTCCAAAAGAAAAGAAGCAGTTGAATATGGAATTCTTTCAATGGTATTCACAAACACCATATTTCTATCATCAAACTTATATCTCAAGTTATGGTGTGCATATTGAGAAAATGACATTTGACTTTGATACGTTTCTTCAACTCGAAATGAAACTCCCATCCATCGAAGAACAAACCGCCATTTCCCAAGTGCTGCAAGCTGCAGATAAAGAAATCAGCCTGCTCAAAGCCAAAGCAGAAAAGTTGAGGGAGCAGAAAAAGGGGTTGATGCAGCAGTTGTTGACGGGGAAGGTGAGGTTGAAAATTGATAAAGTAAAAACTGCATAATAAAGTGACTGGCTTTATTGTGCAAAAACGTATAGAATATGAACAAGACTTTTAATTTTTACTGCGATGAAAGTTGTCATCTCGAAAACGACCATCAGCCCTACATGCTTATTGGTTATATAAGCTGTTCAGTAAACCAGGTAAAACTGCATTCTAAAAATATCCGACAACTTAAAGCAAAACACCATGTGTTCTATGAAACCAAATGGAGCGGTTTGTCCAAATCTGCCTACCCATTATACAACGATTTGATTGATTATTTCTTTGCTACCGATTTGCAATATCGTGCCATTGTGATAGATAAAAGTCAGTTAAAGCATGAGGAATACAATCAAAACCACGATGACTTTTACTACAAAATGTATTTCCAGTTACTCAGTAAAAAGTTGGTTCCCGAGCATAACTACAATATTTATCTCGATATCAAAGACACCCGTAGTGCCAAAAAGGTAAATGGTTTAAAAAACTTTCTGAACAATAATTTTATTTCCGTTCGCAACCTTCAAAATATCCGTTCGCACGAAAGTGAGTTGATGCAGTTGACCGACATCATAACGGGTGCATTATCCTATCATTTAAGAGGGTTAAATACAGTTATTGCCAAGAATAAAATCATTGAAAAAATTCAACAGCACAGTAAGCTACCATTGAATCATTCAACGCCGAAAGACCATCCGAAGTTTAACCTTTTTTTCATCGATCTGAAATAATTGCTATGCCATTAAATTTATTAAAGACATATCCGCAGCTATTGGAGTTAGGTCATTTGAACAAGCATCAAAGGACTGAATCACTGCAAAGAATTTTTAAAAGAGACATTGAAGAAAACCCCGGATTGAATTTTAGAACGAAAACTATCCGTCCCATCAAAGGAGAAGAACCGGCAATGGTTATTTTATTCCGACATCTAACTACTGAAGAAATAGAAGTAGAAGATGAAAATGACAAGAAATACCCGAAGCGGATTTTTGAGATGGACAGGTCGAAACGCTTGCATTGGGTGAGATATCATCTTGAAGAAAGTAAAAAGGAAAATGTCGAGATATTCAGTGTTGAGGAAAGAGACCAAAAGAAGCGTAAGGATATCATTAGGACATACATCTATGATACAGAGCAGAAATACATTATTGTCTTAGACCCGCAGCGTACCCAAAAGGATTATTATTTGGTTACCGCATATTATTTAAACAAGGGTTACGGAGAAAAGAAAATTAAAAAACTAATAAAAAGGAGGCTTGCTGAACTGCATTAAAAGCGCAAGGCTCGGTACATTTCTGGATGTATCGAGCCTCGAAACTCCTTTTTCCAAATGGGAAAATGAGCACTGCAAAGGTAAGCACATAATTTAAAAAAGCAAACAAAATCAAAAAACAGGCGCCATGGCATATAGAATACCACAACTTCCTTTGGATTTCGATTTAGAATCTAAAGCCATCCTAAAAAAAACGGCCGCTGCACGTAGTGCATTAGCTGAAATGAAAGGAGCTGCCCTGAGCATTCCGAATGAAAGTATTTTAATCAGCACACTTTCTTTGCAGGAAGCCAAAGACAGTTCGGCCATTGAGAACATCATCACCACACATGATGAATTATATCAAGGTGATTATTTAAAAAGGGAGTTTAAGTCAATTGCATCCAAGGAAGTTCACAACTATGCCGAAGCCTTGCGTTGGGGTTTTGAAACGGTAAGGCAAAAGGGAATATTGACAAACAACCACATCATTCAAATGCAGGCAACCCTGGAAGAAAATGATGCAGGTTTTAGAAAAGTGCCTGGTACAGAACTGAAAAATGAGCAAACGGGAGAAATAGTGTATACACCACCCCAAATCCATGATGAAGTGGTGGCCTTGATGAGCAATCTGGAGCAGTTTATGAATGACAATGCACTCAGCGATTGGGATCCATTGGTGAAAATGGCTATCATCCATCATCAGTTTGAGAGCATCCACCCTTTTTATGATGGTAACGGAAGAACGGGAAGGATTATCAATATCCTGTATTTGGTAAAAGAAGGTTTGTTGAATTTGCCCATACTGTATTTAAGCCGCTACATCAATCAAAACAAAGCAGATTATTACCGCTTGCTCCAAAAAGTAAGAACCGAAAACGCCTGGGAAGAATGGGTGCTGTATATACTTGATGGTGTTGAACAGACTTCCTTGCAAACCATCAAAATCATTGAAGGGATAAAGAACCTGATGCTGAAGCACAAGAAGAAAATCAGGGAAAACACAAAGTTTTACAGTCAAGATTTAATCAATAACCTATTTAAGCACCCTTACACCAAAATAGATTTCATCATGACCGATTTGGACGTAAGCCGAATTACTGCCACCAAATATTTGGATGAACTTGACCAAATTGGAATACTGAAAAAAGTGAAGCTTGGAAGGGATAATTATTACATCAATACCGACTTGTATAACTTATTGTCGAACGTGAATCAAATAAAACATGTATAGAAAAACCAATTTTCCTATACATGTTTCTGAAATGTGTATAGTATGAATTATCTGAGTAGAAAAGCTACAAAATGAAAAAAAGGTAAAATATTACTCAAAAATGGGTTCATGTAAAGAAAACAGACAAAAACTACACATGAGCAACGCATCATGTATAGAAAAAAGCACTTTTCTATACATGACACAAACGAAATTATAAAGCAATGGAAACACCAAGTTTTAAAGAAGACCATATCAGCCAGATACCGGCATTACAAATGTTGGTGAATTTAGGCTACACCTATTTAAATCCGGCAGAAGCAGACAGGCAAAGAGGTGGCAAAACCACCAATGTATTGCTGGAAGATGTATTGCGGAAGCAGTTGAAGGAAATCAACAGCATCCGAGTAAGTGCTACTAAAACCAGCATTTTCACAGACGACAATGTTGAACGGGGTATATTGGCACTGAAAAACCTTCCCATGAACGAAGGCTACATTGCAGCCAGTGAAAAGGCCTACAACTTGCTCACTTTAGGCCAGGCCTTGGAACAAAGCGTAGATGGCGACAAAAAGAGTTTTACCCTGCAATATATCGACTGGAAAAACATCAGCAACAATGTGTTTCATGTAAGCGAAGAATTCAGCGTAATGCGAAGCACAAGCAAAGAGCATTATCGCCCAGATTTGGTGTTGTTTGTCAATGGTATTCCACTTTGCATCATTGAGTGCAAAAGGCCTGACATGAAAGAGCCATTGAAACAGGCAATCAGTCAGCATTTACGCAATCAACAAGAAGACGGTATCCGCAGTTTGTACGTATATTCACAATTGACTTTGAGCATCGCTACACAAGAGGCTGCTTATGCAACCAATGCCACACCAGAAAAATTTTGGGCCAAATGGCAGGAGAAGTTTACCAGTGATGAGGAAGAGAAAAATTACAAATTAAACTTACAAGAGCTCAAAAACAAACCACTTTCTGTATCAGTAAAAGAGCAACTTTTTACTGACCGTTTCAAATACGTTCGTCAATATTTTGATGCTTTAGAGCAACGAGAAATTTTACCAACAGAACAAGATGAATACTTATTTGGCTTATGTCGTCCTGAACGATTGATGGATATTGTTTTCAATTTTGTTTTATTCGATAATGGTGATAAAAAAGTAGCCCGTTATCAGCAGTTTTTCGCCATCAAAAAATCCATGCAACGCATCAGGAATGTTGAACACGGAAAGCGAAAAGGTGGTGTTATCTGGCACACTCAAGGTAGTGGAAAATCATTAACGATGGTGATGTTGGCACAAGCTATAGCGATGGAACCAAGCATTCGCAATCCTAAAATTGTATTGGTTACAGACCGAACTGATTTAGACAATCAAATTACAGGTACATTCCGTAAGTGTGGCAGGTTTGTAGAAAATGCAACTACAGGTCAGCGTTTGGTTGAATTATTGGAAAACAAAAGTGATGCAGTAGTAACTACCATCATCAACAAATTTGTGGCGGCCGTTAAGAAAATAGATAAGCCTTTAGAAAGCCATGATATTTTTGTTTTGGTAGATGAAGGACACCGAACACAGCATGGAACTTTTAATATTGACATGCAAAAGACTTTGCCGAACGCCTGTTTCATTGCCATGACGGGAACACCGCTTTTTAAGAAAGACAAAAGCACAGCAGAGAAGTTTGGCGGTATGATTGATGCTTACACGGTTGACCAAGCTGTAAAAGACAAAGCAGTTGTTCCATTACTTTATGAAGGAAGATTGGCTTTACAAAATGTAAATGCAAGTCCGATTGATACTTTTTTCGGAATGGTTTCAGAACCCTTAACCGAATACCAAAAAGCAGACATCAAAAAGAAGTTTGCCCGATATGACCACTTGAATTCTGCCGAACAAAAAATGCGAATGATTGCCTGGAACATCAGTTATCATTTTCGAGATAACTGGCAAGGCAGAACACCATTTAAAGGGCAATTGGTTTGCGATAAAAAAGTGAATGCCATTAAATACAAAGAATATTTGGATGAAATTGGCATTGTAACTAGTGAAGTGTTAATTTCATCCATTGACGAAAGAGAAGGTGAACAAAGTGCTTATGAGAAGTCGACAGAAAAAGAAAATCAATTTTGGAAAAAAATGATGGATGAACATGGCAATTCAAAAAGCTATGAAAAGAACATTATCAGTCGTTTCAAAAATCAAAAAGACCCAGAAATTATTATCGTAGTTGATAAATTACTTACTGGTTTTGATGAACCTAAAAACACGGTTTTATATTTAACAAGAAATTTACAAAGTCATAAACTTTTACAAGCTATTGCTAGAGTAAACCGCATTTATCCTGACAAAGAATTTGGTTACATTATTGATTATTATGGTGTGATTGAAAACCTGGATAATGCTTTGCAAATGTATTCATCTTTTGATGATTTTGATGATGAAGATTTGGCGGGTACACTCACCAATATTTCGGATGAAATCAATAAGCTACCACAAAAGCATTCAGACCTTTGGGATATTTTTAAAACCATTGCAAACAAACGTGATGCGGAGGCTTATCAACAATTATTAAAAGATGAGGCAGTAAGAGTTTTGTTTTACGATAAACTGGCTGCATTTGCCAAGGCTTTAAAACTGGCACTATCCTCAATTCAATTTCATAAGGAAATAGAAGATAGGGTGATCAGTCGCTACAAAGAAGATTTGACAATGTTCCTAAAATTGCGTTTGGCAGTTGTTGAGAGATATAGTGATGAAATAGATTACAAACAATACGAAGGACAAATTCAAAAACTGATTGACACACATATCACCACCGAAAAAATTGAAACTATCACAGAGTTAGTCAACATCTTTGATAAGGACAAGTTTCAGGAGGAAGTAGAAAATACCATAGGCAAATCTGCCAAAGCAGATAAGATTGCGAGCAGAACAGCGAAGCACATCACAGAGAAAATGGATGAAGATCCAGCATTCTACAAAAAGTTTTCGCAAATGCTCAGTGAAACCATAGCCGACTATGAGGCTAAAAGAATCAGTGAGGCACAATACCTGAGCAAGGTGCAAGACATTATGAACAATATTTTGGCAAATACTGACAATGATATTCCAGTTCAATTAAAAGATAGAGTTGTTGCGAAAGCGTTTTATGGACTAACAGTTGAAGCACTATCTGAAAAAATTATTGACAATTTAGTACGTAAAGAAGTTGCTACACAAACTGCTCTGCATATTGACGCTCTGATTCAAGATTCTGTTTTAGACAATGGTAAACCAATTATAGACTGGCAATACAAAACTAACATCACAGGCAAACTGCTTATTGAAATTGGTGACCATCTGATTGATGAAGTACGCGACAAATACAACGTGGACTTGTCGTTTAAGGACATGGACAAGATTGCAGAAGATTGTATCGAAGTAGCTAAAATTCGTTACAAGTGATGACAGAAGCGATACAATTTGGAAGCAGAACATTAGATTTTCGTTTGGAGTATTCAGACAGAAAATCGCTTGGCATAACAGTCACCCCCGAAATGGAAGTGTTGGTAAAAGCACCGATAAACACAACCATAGAAAACATAAAAGAGAAAATCAGAAAAAAGGCACCGTGGATAATTAAACAACAAAGCTTCTTTCTTTCCTTTCAACCAAAGACACCAACCCGAATGTACATTAGCGGAGAAACGCATTTGTACTTGGGCAGACAATACCGTTTGAAAATTGAAATTGGTAAATTAGAATCGGTAAAATTGAAAGGCAAGTTCATTCTAATAACTGCAAGGGAAAAAGCAAGAACTAAAACCTTATTACATGACTGGTATTTACAACACGCACGGTCAAAGCTTCATACACTAGCAGCACCACTAATTGACAAATTCAAAAAACATAAAGTGGAGCCAAGTTCTATTGTTCTGCGAGACATGCCGACACGTTGGGGCAGTTGCACACCAAAAGGAAAAATCATTTTAAACCCTGAGTTGATTAAAGCACCCAAAGGTTGCATTGAATATGTTATTATACATGAACTTTGTCATTTGATTCATCATGACCATACTCAGAAATTTATTGATTTGCAGACTAGGGAAATGAGAGACTGGGAGAAGTGGAAAATGAAATTAGAGAAGTTATTAGCATAAGATTATACAAATAGAAAGATATACATCTTCATCCCACAAAAGCTAATGCCCATCGCTTTTAACAAAACAAAAAAAAAGGGAGTTTTTCGATAGAAAAACTCCCTTTTTGTTTTTATTGTATTGCTAATTACTTAGACAAATACATTGATTTCTCTTTGTATAAATGTCTGAAATAAGGATCCTCTAAATCTTTGATAAAGCGTATTGCCTCACCTGTAGATTTCATCTCTGGACCTAGTTCCTTTTTAACTTCTGGGAATTTATCAAAAGAGAATACAGGTTCTTTGATAGCATAACCTTCAAGCTTACGTACAATAGTAAAATCTTTAAGTTTATTGGTACCCAACATGATTTTGGTTGCAATATTGATGTATGGCACATCGTATGCTTTCGCAATAAATGGAACAGTACGTGAAGCTCTTGGATTGGCTTCAATCACATAAACTTTTTCGTCTTTTATTGCAAATTGAATGTTTAATAAACCTCTAACATTGAGTGCTTTAGCAATTCTTTTGCTGTATTCTTCCATTAATCCGATTACCTTTTCAGATAAATTGAATGGAGGTAAAACAGCGTACGAATCGCCGGAGTGTATACCTGCTGGTTCAATGTGTTCCATCAAACCGATGATATGACAGTCTTCTCCATCAGAAATTGAGTCCGACTCAGCTTCTTCAGCTCTATCCAAGAAATGATCAATTAAAACACGGTTGCCAGGAAGATTTCGCAATAATTTAACAACTGCTTTTTCAAGGTCTTCGTCGTTAATTACAATACTCATTCCTTGTCCACCTAAAACATAACTCGGACGAACAAGCACCGGATAGCCAACCTTATGTGCTACTTCTAAAGCTTCTTCAGCACTTTCGGCTACACCATATAATGGATAAGGAATATCCATTTCTTTCAGGAGATCAGAAAATCTTCCACGGTCTTCAGCAATGTCCATGCTGTCAAATGAGGATCCAATAATCTTGATTCCCTTCTCATGAAGCTTCTCAGCCATTTTTAATGCTGTTTGTCCGCCAAGTTGAACAATCACCCCTTCAGGTTTTTCAAGTTCAATTATTTCACGAACATGCTCCCAGAACACCGGCTCAAAATATAGTTTATCAGCCATATTGAAGTCGGTAGAAACCGTTTCAGGATTACAATTAATCATAATTGCCTCATAACCAGCTTCTTTTGCTGCTAAGAGTCCGTGAACACAAGAATAATCAAATTCTATTCCCTGACCGATACGATTCGGGCCAGAACCTAGAACAATAATTTTCTTTTTATCGCTAACAATCGACTCATTTTCAAATTCGAAGGTAGAGTAGAAATACGGTGTTTGAGCTGGGAATTCGGCAGCGCAGGTGTCTACCATTTTGTAAACTCTACGTATTCCTAATTCAACTCTACGATCATAAACTTCATCTTCAGTTACATTTCCAAGTAGCCAAGCGATTTGAGCATCGCCATAGCCCTTTTGCTTCAGGGTAATGAAGAAATCAGTGGGAATATTTTTTAGAGAATAGCGTTTTAATTCGGTCTCCATAGTAACTAGCTCCATAATTTGGACTAGGAACCATTTATCAATATTTGTAACCTTGCGAATGGATTCTAGAGGAACGCCGAGGCTCATTGCATCCTTAACGTGGAATAATCTATCCCAACTTGGATGCTCTAAGCTTTGCATAATCTCTTCGAGGTTACGGCTTTGGCGACCATCGGCACCTAGCCCTAGGCGATTAGTTTCTAAACTTTGACAAGCTTTTTGAAGGGCTTCGATGAAGGTACGGCCAATGGCCATTACTTCACCTACCGACTTCATTTGCAAGCCTAGTTCGGTATTGGCACCTTTAAATTTATCAAAGTTCCAACGTGGTATTTTAACAATCACATAATCTAATGTGGGCTCAAAATATGCCGAAGTAGTTTTAGTGATTTGGTTTTCAATTTCGTCTAGATTATATCCTATAGCTAATTTAGCTGCAATCTTTGCAATTGGATAACCAGTTGCTTTAGATGCTAATGCTGAAGAGCGAGAAACCCTAGGGTTAATCTCAATAGCGATAATATCTTCTGTAGCGGGGTCAACCGAAAATTGCACATTACAACCACCTGCAAAATTACCAATTGCGCGCATCATTTTGATGGCTTGATTACGCATTTCCTGATAACAACGATCACTCAATGTCATGGCAGGGGCAACCGTAATTGAATCTCCAGTATGGATTCCCATTGGGTCGAAATTTTCTATTGAGCAGATAATGATTACATTATCATTTCCGTCTCTAAGGAGCTCGAGCTCATATTCTTTCCAACCTATAACAGCTTTCTCAACTAATACTTCATGGGTAGGTGAGGCTTGTAAACCGCGACTTAAAGCCTGATCAAAATCCTCTTTTTTATGAACAAAACCACCTCCAGAACCTCCAAGGGTGTACGAAGGACGGATAACTAGTGGATAGCCAATATCTTGTGCCGCTTCTTTCCCTTCAAGAAATGAATTGGCAATTTTAGATTTTGCTACTCCAACACCAATCTCAACCATCAATTTACGGAACTCTTCACGGTTCTCAGTTTTTTCAACCGCATCCATGTCAACACCCACAATCCGGACATTATGAGCCGCCCAAATACCACGCTCTTCAGCTTCTTTACACAGATTTAGAGCAGTTTGTCCACCCATGGTAGGTAAAACAGCATCAATTTTCTGCTCCTTTAAAATCTGTTCAATACTTTCACAAGTTAAAGGGAGTAGGTAAACATGATCAGCAATAACCTTATCTGTCATGATTGTGGCAGGGTTAGAGTTGATAATGGATACTGTAATTCCTTCGTCTTTTAATGAAAGGGCTGCTTGTGATCCTGCGTAATCAAATTCACAGGCTTGTCCGATAATGATTGGTCCTGAACCGATAATTAGGACTGAGCGGATGGAAGTGTCTAATGGCATTTTCTTCTTTAGAGTCTAGTTTTGACTAATCAAAATGCGAGATTAAATACTAAAAAAGAACAAAATCCCGATTGCTTTGTCGGGATACAAAGATATGTTTTTTTAAGCGAATGGACGTGAATAATTGTAAAAATCTCATTCAAAAAATAATTTTTAGAGATTTTTAATTTAAAATGTTTTTCTATGAGAATTCCTTAATAATATTGTATCAGAAATGGCATTGTTAATGAATTTTTCAATATTCTATAAAATTTGAATTTTCATCTTAGTTGATGCCTATTTAAAAACACATTTATCATGAGAAAATTAGTTTTAGGATTTATAGTTTTAGTCACCTTTTTAAGTGCTTGCTCAGCAGTTCAATCTGTTATACGTTCAACATTTCCCTATACAGCTAGCTTAATAATCCCGAAAACGGATAAAATTGATACGCTTTTATCTGTTAGGAGTCAGGCGAGTACCCTAGACCAGATAATTACAGGTTATGGATCAAATACTAAAGCTATTAAAGATGTGCGTTTAGCATCTTTAAAGATTGATGCAAATACACCTGTAGGTCAAAGTATTGGTATTTTCAAATCAATAAAGGTTTATATTTCTCGTGGCGATAGTAGTAAGGAGTTGCTGATTGCATCACGAAATGAAATTGCCCCTAGCCTTGGTAGCATCATCATGCTAGATACTGATAGCACAGTATTTTTAGACGATTTTATAAAGGGATCAACAGTACGTATTAGGCTGGAGTATGAGTTACGTAATTCAATTTCTAATGAAATAAATCTGAAGGCTAGTTTAGCATTAAGTGTAGCAAGTAAAAAGGCAAAATAATTCATTATTCGCTAAATCTAATTTCTGGCTTATCTTTGTCCCGATGAATTTTATTCTCACTGTTACCGACTGGCTTAAGAGTCAAAGTCTGCTTGAAGTTTCTGGCGTGATTAGCGGTATTTTATGCGTTTACCTCGCTGCAAAGAATAATATTTGGAGTTGGCCTCTCGCTATAATTAGTGTGTCGATTTATACCATTATATTTTTTGAGGAAAAGCTATACGCCGATACAGGTTTACAGATTTATTTTTTGTTCACAAATATCTATGGCTGGTATTTTTGGAGTAGAAAATCGAGTGCGGAAAATAAGACGCCAGTCACTTTTGCTTCAAAAAAGCTTATTTTACTGTCAATTGTAAGTATCCTGCTTTTTACATTTTTACTCGGGACTTTCCTCATCAAAAGTACAGATGCCTCTTTCCCATTCATAGATAGTTTTTGCACCGCTTGCAGTCTTGTTGCACAATTTTTTCTTGCCCGAAAAATTATTGAAAACTGGTTGATTTGGATTTTTGTAGATATAATTTATGTGGGGGTTTATTTAATGAAGGACTTACATTTAACTGCAGGAATGTATGCTTTATATATTTTTATTGCTGCAATGGGCTATATTAACTGGAAAAGGGATTATAATCAATCCGAACTGTCGAACAAGACTCGGCCTTTATAAATAGAATGGCTTTATGAATAATATAATGGAATCGGGCTTGATTAAGATAGCGATTGTGGGGCCTGAATCTACAGGGAAATCAACAATTTCTGAACAATTAGCCAATCACTATCAAACTGTTTGGGTACCTGAATATGCTCGCGGCTATTGCGAAAAGTTAACCGCACCTTGTACTTGGGAGGATGAAATTAATATGTTTAGAGGTCAGCTTGAATTAGAAGCCGAACTCGCTGCAAAAGCAAAGCGTATTCTTATTTGTGATACTACCATCATTACTGTTAAAATTTGGAGCGATCATATTTTTGGGAGCTCACCTCAGGAAGTGCTCGACAAATTGCCGCATCATTCATACGATTTATACTTATTAATGAATATTGACCTTCCATGGGAGGAGGATCCTTTGAGAGATTTCCCTGATTTGCGCGAACATTTCTTAGGTGTTTGGCATTCAGAACTCAAATCTTTAAATGCGAATTATACGCTTATTTCTGGCTCAGATGATTTAAGATTACAAAATGCCATTCAGTGTATTGATTCGTTTTTGGTAGGCATTAACTAATTATTTATCATTTTCTGATAATTTGCTATTCACTTTGATGAGTATATTGGAATAAAAATTCAAAAAAATAATTCCTAAATTCTTCTTTGAGTACTCTCATCGCATACTCAAATTTTATTTTTTTTATTGATGCAACACAGTGGAAAAGTCTGCGTCTTATAAAAAACAAAGCTTAAAAATTTGGAATCTGTTTACGTAGATCAGCATCATGGCCTTGTGCTTGAGTGCAGAAATGGCAGTAGGAAAGCGCATAATGACCTATACAAACTCTACTCAAGAGCGATGTTCAATATTGCTATGCGTATTCTTAATGATACAGAAGAAGCCTCAGATGTTTTACAAGAATCTTTTGTTGATGCTTTTTCGCGTATTGCTGATTTCAGACAGGAAACTACTTTTGGGATGTGGTTGAAACAGATTATTATTAATAAATCGATTAGCCAGCTTCGAAAGCGTAAAATGGAGCTTATTTCAATTGATGAAACAGATGTGGATTCTATTCCGGATTCAGATTTTCTAGATTCTGAAGATCTCGAGTTCCAGGTAAAACAAGTGCGCGATGCAATTCAGAAACTTCCTGATGGCTACCGCGTGGTATTAAGCTTATATCTGCTAGAGGGTTATGATCATGAAGAGATTTCTCATATTTTGAGGATTAGTGAAAATACCTCAAGATCGCAATACATGCGTGCTAGAAGAAAACTCATTGATATATTAAAAAATATAGGAATTACATATAATTAATTAAAGATCCGGGTAAATAATCCCCGGATTAAGGAGAGGCTTATGATGAAAGAAAGATTAGAGAGTTTTGTAAGAAATAATAAAAGAGATTTCGACCAGTTTGAAGCACCTGCTGACATTTGGAATAAGATTCAAGATCAGTTGGATGAAAAAAACATTGTGGCTGACTCAAAGCTAAAAAATGAAAGAGTTGTGCGTGTAAGTTTTTTATTAAAAATAGCCGCCAGTTTAGTCCCACTAATTATTGCAGCTCTATGGTTTTATCAATACCAGCTAATGCAATCTTCAGATTTAAACAATATTAATCCACAACTCGCAAAAGAGCAAATTCATTATACATCACTTATTGAAATAAAACGTGCTGAAATAAAACGAATAGAACGAGAAGATCCTCAATTATATGAGGAGTTTTCATCCGAAATAAAAAAAATGGATTCAAGCTATCAAAAATTAAAGAATGAATTACCAGTTAGCCCTAATCAGGAGGAAACTGTAAAGGCGATGATTCAAAATCTTCAAATACAAACTGAATTGCTAAATCAGCAGCTACAAATAATTCAACAGATTAATCAAATTAAAAAAGACAAGGAGTATGGAAATCAAGATATTTAAAAAGGCAATAGTATTGAGTCTTACACTTTTGTTTAGTGAAATGGCATTAGCTCAGACTACCCAAATTGTTTATTTGAACGACTCAAAAATCAGGGTTGATCTAAATAACATTGAATTTGATGTTGCTAAGGCACTTAAAACAGTGCGTCTTGAATTGAAAAGCTTAAACTTTAGGCGTATTGGTGCTGCGTTTGACGCGATTGGAAAAGATATAGACAGAGAATTTAGTGATGTTGACTTTGAAATTATTGATGTAAATCCCGGAGTAGAACCCAAGTATGGCAATACAGCAGAAAAAACTAAAAGAGTAGTTAAGTCTTATCAAGTTGATAAGGATGATAAACTTGTAATTAATAACCAATACGGGAAAGTTGCTGTGCATGTTTGGAATAAGAATGAAATCAAAGTTGAAGTGGAGATTAAAGCCTTTGAATCCTCCGAAAATAGAGCCAATCAATTACTAGATCATGTAAACATTTCAGAAACTCAGGTAAACAATCTCATCAGTTTTAAAACTAATTTTGGAAAGATTTCGGAAAATTTCAGATCCTACATAAATAAGGGTGGAGGAGATGCAAGAAGAATTCAAGTTAATTATGTTATCTACATGCCTGCAAAAAACGCATTGGATATTGATAATAAATACGGGGGTATAGAAATTGATGACTTTGCCGGGCCGCTTAATATTAATAGCGTTTACGGTTCATTTTCTGCGGGAAAAATCGACCACCCTGAAAATCAAGTAAAAGTGACTTATGGGTCTGCAAGTATAGATAATTTTTCGAATGGGGATTTATTGGTTACTTATGGAAGTTTAAAGCTAAATGAGGCTGATAAACTTAACGCAACAATTAAGTACAGCAGTGCCAAAATTGCTCACCTTAGCAATGGAGGTACATTTAGTTTAGCTTATAGTGGCGGTTTTAAAATTGACACAGTTGATAAAAATGTCAAAAATCTCAATATTAATTCAGCTTATTCTGGTTTAACACTTGGTTTTGATGAAGCTGCTGATTTTGATTTAGATGTTACAGTAAGTTATGCTGGTTTTAATTATATAGCAAACCAAATTACAATTATGGATCAGGCACTTAATAATCCAAAATCAAAGGCTTGGAATCCAACAAAGCATTTTTTAGGGCGAATAGGAAAGGGATCGGAATCTAAAATTGTGATTAAATCTAGTTATGGTTCCGTAAAGTTTTTATAATTTATTTCTAAGAATCAAGAACCTTTCGCTCACTAACGAGAGGTTTTTGTTTTTTTTATAAACTCTTTTAACTTATTTTTACAAAAAATAATTTTCAATTATGGAATGGTTAGCAAACCCTGAAATCTGGATATCATTAATCACTTTAACAGTTTTAGAAATTGTACTCGGAATAGATAATATCATATTTATTTCCATTATGGCATCAAAACTGCCAGCTAGCAAGCAGAAAAAAGCACGTCAGGTTGGTTTAGCATTAGCCATGATCACTAGAGTTTTATTGCTTTTGTCTTTATCATGGATAATGACATTAACTAGTCCACTGTTTAATATGGCCGAATGGATTGATTCGACTGATACTGAATTACTTAAACAGTTTGCAGTTTCTGGTCGAGATTTAATTCTAATTATTGGAGGTTTATTTTTAATTTATAAAAGCACAAGCGAGATTCATGATAAACTAGAAGGTGCTGAGCATCATTCTGATACAAAGGCAGTTGTGACTTTCTCTGGAGTAATCCTACAAATTTTAATTCTTGATATTGTATTTTCTCTCGACTCCGTAATTACTGCGGTAGGAATGGCAGATCATATTGAAGTGATGATAACTGCTGTAATTATAGCTGTTGCAGTAATGATGCTTTCTGCGGGTGCCATTAGTGAATTTGTAAATAAACATCCTACAGTAAAGATGTTGGCTTTATCCTTTCTATTATTGATTGGAGTTTCTCTTTTAGCGGAAGGTTTCGATCAGCATATTCCTAAAGGATACATCTATTTTGCAATGGCTTTCTCAGTTTTAGTAGAAATGCTAAATCTAAAGATGAACAAAGGCAAAAAGGCCGTTCATTTACATAATGTACCAGAAGAAAAATAGATTTTAATCTACATTACGCGGCAGAGCAGACCTTTAAGATATTCGCCTTCAGGGAAGGATGACCTTACGGGATGGTCTGCCGCTTGTGAAAATTGCTGAATAAACTGCACTTCTTTTCCCGCATCTAGGGCTGCCCAAGCTAAAATTTGTTTAAATGTGCTAATATCAACAGCTCCTGAACATGAATAAGTGGCTAAAAGTCCCCCCTCATTTAACAACAACATCGCCATTCTGTTAAGGTCTTTATAAGCTCTTGATGCCTTAGTTAATGCTGAACGCGATGGCGCGTATTTAGGTGGATCTAAAATTATGATATCAAATTTTGCATTTCCCTCTCTAAAGGCTCTCAACTGCTTATTTACATCAGATTGAATAAGTTGGTGTGGGATTCCTGTAAAATTATTGCTTTCAATATTTCGCTTTAAGGTTTCTAATGCCAAAGCTGAGCTGTCTACACTGATTACTTCTGCTGCTTTATTTCCCAAAGCATTCAGACTAAATCCGCCAGAGTAAGAAAAACAATCTAACACTTTTTTACCCTTAGCATATGCTGCTACCCATTTTCGATTATCACGCTGATCGCAATAAAAACCAGATTTTTGCCCTTCAGCAATATTTACTTGATATAAAATTCCATTTTCTTTTACGCTCACAAACTCAGGTGGTTCTGCACCCAATAAAATACCACCAGAGGAGGCTTCCATGCCCTCATGTGCACGTGCTGAGGCATCACTTCTATCAAATATCCCTTTGGGACTCAGTAATTGTTGTAATTCGTCTAAAATAATGCCTTTTATTCGCTCTATGCCTGAGGTTAGGATTTGTACGGAAAGAAAATCGGCATAACGATCAACAATCAATCCTGGAAGAAAATCTGCCTCGCTAAAAATTAATCGATAGGTATTGGTATCATCAGTATTTAGATCTTCTCTATGTTTTACAGCAGTTCTAATCTTTTTCCGCCACCAGTTTTCATCAATCTCTGTTTCAAGATTCCATTCGAGGAGTCTGACTGCCACTCTAGATTTATCATTAAAAAAGCCATAGGCAAGAAAAGCGTTATTGCTGTCGTTCACCATCACAATATCCCCATTTTCAGGCTTTCCCTTTATCTGTTCAATTGCGCCCGAAAACACCCAAGGGTGCATTTGTCTGACCGCTTTTTCTTTCCCTTTTTTTAATTTTACTGAATGCATGGCGCAAATTTACAATTTATGTTCCAATCATATTGTAAAACCATGTAGCTTGGATATATTTCACAATTCCTGCTAACTTTGTACATGGAAGAAATACAATGGTCGGATTTTGAGAAAGTTGCTCTGAAAGTGGGTACTGTTCTGGAGGTCCTTGATTTTCCGGAAGCTCGAAAACCAGCCTATAAGCTTAAAGTAGATTTTGGCGATTTTGGTCAAAAGTGGAGTAGCGCCCAAATAACCAAGCATTATTCAAAAGAAGAATTGATTGGAAAGCAGATTATTGGGGTTATCAATTTTCCTAAAAAACAGATTGCTAATTTTATTTCCGAATTTTTAGTTACTGGTTTTGCCGATCAACAGGGTGATATTGTTTTATCCGCTGTTGAACGAAAAGTTCCAAATGGTTCATCTTTACTCTAGTTTTATGAAATATATCAGTTTTACAGATGAACCACTTATAAATCCCGATGATTTTTTCATGAAGGAAGCACTCAAGGAAGCGCAAAAGGCACTTGCCCTTGATGAAGTTCCTATTGGTGCAGTGATTGTTCATGGAGGAAGAATTATTGGTAGAGGACATAATTTGACAGAACAATTAACAGATGTTACTGCTCATGCAGAAATGCAAGCTTTTACGGCTGCAGCAAATTATACCGGGGGTAAATATTTAAAAGATTGTACACTCTATGTAACCATTGAGCCTTGTGTGATGTGTGCTGGGGCATCCTACTGGACCCAAATAAGTCGGATAGTGTATGGCGCCACTGATTCAAAGAGGGGCTATTCGCATATCTCTGAAAAGATTATGCATCCCAAAACAGAGGTGCTATCTGGTGTACGCGCCGAAGAGGCGGCAAATTTAATGAAAGATTTTTTTGCTTCGAAGCGCGATAAATCTTGACATCAAATTGAAAAATTTATAACATTTCAATCTTATATTTGTTAAAGAAAAAAGTATTAACCTTAAATATAAAATTATGGCTTTTGAACTACCAGCGTTAGCATACGCTACAGATGCACTAGAACCGCATATCGATAAAATGACTATGGAAATTCACCATGGTAAACATCACCAAGCTTATGTAGATAATCTAAATAAAGCTCTTGCTGGTACAGATGGCGAGAAAATGAGCATTGAAGATATCATTAAAAATATTTCTAAATACCCAATGGCTGTTAGAAATAATGGTGGTGGTCATTTCAATCATACGCTTTATTGGTCTACCATGTCGCCAAATGGCGGTGGTGCTCCAAGTGGCGACCTAGCAAAGGCAATTGATGCGGCTTTCGGTTCTTTTGATGAATTTAAAAAGAAGTTTGCTGAAGCAGGTATGACTCGTTTTGGATCTGGATGGTCGTGGCTTTCTGTTGCTGCTGATGGTAAATTACAAGTTAGCTCAACTCCTAATCAAGATAATCCAATGATGGATATCGCTGAAGTAAAAGGTACTCCAATCTTAGGAATGGATGTTTGGGAACATGCTTACTATTTAAAATATCAAAATAAACGTGCTGATTATGTTGGCGCATTTATGAATGTAGTTAACTGGGATGCAGTTTCTAAGCTCTTCGCACAAGCAAAATAATTTTCTTTAAAACTTTATTGGGAAAGTGATGTATTATATAGTACATCACTTTTTTTATTTAGAAAATATGAGAAAATTATATTGGGTCCTCGCAATAAGCTCTATAACTTTATTATCCTCCTGTGAAATTATTGGAGGTATTTTCAAAGCAGGTGCTTATACCGGAATATTTATTGTTTTGGTACTAGTTGTCTTTGTTATTTGGCTTCTGTCGAAAATTATGCGCAAAAACTAAATCAGGAATAAATCTCTAACACTTCCTTTTTATTTTTATTCCTCATACGCTTCGGTATTGCATCTAAAATTTCTTTTTCTAATGCCATAATCAGCCTTCGCTTTAGGAAATTTCGGTGGGTTACTATACTTATTTCTCGGGTAGGCTGTGGCGATTTAAAATAACGAATTCGATCAAGCTGCTTCACTGAAAAATCACTAATCGAAAGCTCAGGCAATAGGGTAATCCCCTTATTCATTTCTACCATTCGCTTGAGTGTTTCAACGCTGTCTGTATTGTATTCAAAAGCCCGAACCTCAGTCGACTTTTTCCGATTACAGATATTTAAAATCTGATTTCGCATGCAATGACCCTCATTTAATAACCATAAATCGTCTAAATTTATGTCGGATGCTTGTAGCGTTTTTTTGCTTGTTAGCGGACTCGATTTGGAAAGATAGGCTACAAATGATTCATAAAATAAAGGGTTTTCTTGTAGACTTTTATCTTCCAATGGTGTAGAAAGAATCCCGCAGTCTAAGAGTCCGTTTTTTAACTCGCTTACTATCTGATCGGTCATGTATTCCCAAACTACTAGCTGCACATCTGGATATTTCTTCATGAATGCAGAAATTATTTGAGGCATTAAATAGGGTGCCATGGTAGGGATAATCCCTATTCTTAACTCCCCAGAAATCACGCTCTTCTGATTGTTAATTAGCTCCTTAAGCTTATAACTTTCCTTTAAAATAGTTCTAGCTTGTTCGATCACTTCAATCCCAATATCTGTGGGTGTAATGGGCTGCTTACTCCTGTCGAAAAGTTTAATTCCAAGCTCCTCCTCCAATTTTTGCACCTGCATACTCATGGTAGGCTGTGTCACAAAACACTTCTCTGCGGCAATGCCAAAACTACGATAGGTATCAAGGGCAACAATGTATTCGAGCTGGACTAAAGTCATGATATAGATTTTAACTATGTAAATATAAATAATATTGATAATATCTATATTGAATATTTTAAATAATGTAAATTGAAATCTGATGGTTTATTAAATAATTATTAATAGGTTTAAACATAAATCAATTTGAAATGAAAATGCTTTTCTCATCCCCTCAATTCAGGAAAATTTGGGTTTTAATGTCATTGTTCTTCTTAACATGCACATTATCCTTCGCCCAATCAATTGTTTCAATCTCCGAAAAAACCAACAACATGAAGCCCTTTAATGGCTTTCTAAATTATTATTGGGATGAAAGCACGGGTAAAATTTGGTTACAAATTGATAAACTTGATCAAGAAATTTTATATCAAACTTCACTTCCTGCAGGTTTGGGTTCTAATGATATAGGATTAGATCGCGGGGTGATGGGAACTACTTCAGTGGTTAAGTTTAATCGCGTAGGGAATAAAGTGCTCATGATTGAGCCAAATTATTCTTATCGTGCATTAAGTAGTGATCTTGCTGAAAAGCGAGCTATTGAACAATCTTTCGCGCAATCTACCCTTTGGGGATTTGTTATTGCAGCTGAAGGCTCTGGCTCAGTGCTTGTTGATGCTACTGATTTTATTATTCGCGATGCACTAAAAGTGTCAAATAAATTGAGAGCTTTAAAACAAGGCTCTTATAATCTGGATGCTAGTCGCTCTGCAATGTACCAGCCTCGGACTAAAAACTTTCCTCTAAATACAGAGTTTGAAGCCACGCTTACTTTTACAAATGCGGATGGTCAGACTGGCAGTTTTGTAAATTCTGTTACTCCTTCTTCTGAAGCAATTACCCTTAGAGTACATCATACTTTTGCTCAATTGCCTGATGCTAATTTTCAAACCAGACTTTATGATGCCCGATCACCTTACATCACAAATTCTTATTTCGATTATAGCAGTCCCGTAAATGAACCCATTCAAAAGAACATAATTCTCCGTCACCGTTTGGAAAAGAAAGATCCAAATGCTACAAAGAGTGAGGCTGTAAAACCGATTGTTTATTACCTTGATAATGGCACTCCAGAACCGATTAGATCTGCTCTGATGGAGGGCGCTAGCTGGTGGAATCAAGCATTTGAAGCCGCAGGTTTTATCAATGCATTTCAAGTTAAAATCTTGCCAGAAGATGCCGATCCCATGGATTTACGATATAATATGATCCACTGGGTGCACCGATCTACGCGCGGCTGGAGCTATGGCGCTGCAGTTGTTGATCCACGTACCGGCGAAATAATTAAGGGCAATGTTAGTTTGGGATCTTTG
This sequence comes from Daejeonella sp., assembly GCF_017495225.1. GTDB lineage: Bacteria > Bacteroidota > Bacteroidia > Sphingobacteriales > Sphingobacteriaceae > Daejeonella. The sequence continues at coordinate 116,935 of NZ_JAFEIG010000033.1, forward strand.
CGTGTTCGTCAGGATTATTTAATTGCTCAAGGCTTACTCGCTCCTTTTGAAAATGATGCGCTTCCTAAAGATGATAAAATGTTAAAAATGGCTCTTCAGCGATTAAAGCAATTGTCGGCACATGAAATTGGCCATACCATTGGTTTAATGCATAATTATATTTCAAGTGCGCAAAATCGTGCGAGTGTGATGGATTATCCACCTCCAATGGTGACTTTAAATGGGAAAAATGAGATCGATTTATCGGATGCCTATACCAATGAAATTGGAGATTGGGATAAAGTGAGCATTCAGTATGGATATACCCAATTTCCAAAAGGGACAGATGAAGCGCAGGCTTTAAATAAAATATTGAGCGATGCGGCAAAATCAGGTTTAACTTTTATTTCTGATCGCGATGCACGTGATCCAGCGGGAATGCATCCTAGCGCGCATCTATGGGATAATGGCAATAATCCCGTTAAGGAATTGGAAAAAGTGATGAAGGTACGTGCTGTGGCTCTTTCTAATTTTGGCTTGAATAATATCCCCAAAGGGACTCCAATGGCCATGCTTGAAGATGTTTTGGTTCCTGTTTACCTTTTTCATCGCTATCAAGTGGAAGCAGTGTCTAAGCTTGTTGGAGGCATGAACTATTCTTATGCTTTGAAGGGTGACGGACAAATTACCACCCTTCCATTATCAAAAAATGAGCAGATGGATGCTTTAAAGGCATTAGCGTCTTGTATGGAGCCTCAATTTTTAACGATTCCTGAAAATATTGTAAAACTTATTCCTCCTCGTCCTGCCGGATTTGATTACACTAGAGAGTTATTTAACCGTAGAACGGGATTAAATTTCGATCCATTGGCAGCTGCGGAAACTGCCGCTGATTTACCTCTTTCCTTTTTGTTTAATGCCAATAGACTAAACAGAATGGTTCAATTGCAGGCTTCGAATAATGGCTTGGGTATAGATGAAATGATTAATTTATTGATTGATAAAACTTGGAAATCTGCTAGATTAAAAGGTATGGAGGGATTAATTCAAAAGCAGAATGAGCAATTATTGTTAACGTATTTGCTTTCCGCATCGATTAACGAAAATGCTTCATTTGCAAGCAAAGCACAACTATTAAAGGCATTAGACACATTAAAGAACTATGCTTCAGAGCAATTAAAATTGTCGAAAGATGAGAACGAAAAAGCTTATTTCTTGCTTAGTCTCGATCGCATGAAAAATCCTGAAAAGGCAAAGCCTACGCTTCATCAAGTGGCGCCTCCAGGAGCTCCGATTGGTTGTATGATGGATGAAATTTAATTGGTGTAAATGGCCTTAATTGCGTAATATTTACGATTTTTGTAAACCTGAACGCCTAGATTAATGAGTACTGAGGAAACAACAAGAATTAATAAATATTTGAGTGAAATTGGCTTTTGCTCACGCCGGGCTGCCGATAAACTTATACTCGAAAATCGGGTGACCATCAATGGTGTTGTGCCAGAAATGGGGACTAAAATCGTGGCAGGTGATGTTGTTAAAGTAGATGGTAAATTAGTCTCGAAGCCTGAAGAAAAGCCAGTTTATATTGCTTTTAATAAGCCAATTGGTATTGTTTGTACTACCGATACCAAAGTTGAAAAAGACAATATTATTGATTATATTAAGTATCCTAAGCGTATTTTCCCTATTGGGAGATTAGATAAACCGAGCGAGGGACTTATCTTATTAACTAGCGATGGAGATATTGTCAATAAGATTTTAAGAGCTAGAAATAATCATGAAAAGGAATATTTGGTATCCGTTAACCGACCCATTACTAATGATTTTTTAAAGAAAATGAGAGCTGGTGTTCCTATTCTGGATACGATTACTCGTGAATGTGAAGTGGAGCAGATAGATAAAAATAGATTTAAGATTATTTTAACCCAAGGGCTCAATAGGCAGATAAGAAGGATGTGTGAATACCTTGATTATAAGGTTACTAAGTTAAAAAGAGTGAGGATCATGAATATAAAATTAGATATCCCCATTGGTAAATGGAGATATCTAAGTGATGATGAGATGAATGAAATTAATAGATTAATTTCAAGCTCTTCAAAAACTCATATAGATTTCGAAGAATAGACTATTTCAGTTCTTTTAAGCGGTATTTTAAGGCCATGTACAGACTTAAAATTAAACCCACTAGGAATAATCCGCCCATGTAACCAAACACGGCAAATTTCTCTTTTGCTGCCTCACGACCCATTTCCGGACCATAAATTGCGGCAAAAAGCCATATAAATGGATATAAAAAGCCCCCAATCGATACCGCAAAAGAGGTAATTGCTTTAATTCTTTCTGGTGCTGATAAAAAGGAAATAAATAAAAGCACACCCATAATCATTGCTCCAATTCCAGTAGCATGGAAGTGAAATCTTTGATAATAACGCCAGTTTTTGTCGGCTTCTGTTTTTAGCACAGCTGCTTTTTCTTCTGGATCTTGAATCAGATTTACTTTCTCATTCTTTTTTAAACCTTCATTAATTTTATCCTTAAAATAATCTTCGTTTGCACCGAAAATAATGGAGATAAAAACACCACCAATGAGTGTTAAAATGGCAATTACGTAAGGGATTCTTTGTGTCATAATTTAAATCTTTAGAAAATTAATATTTAAAGATAAGTTTTGAAAATAATCATTGCTTATTTAAGCAGGTTGGTGTCTTCATCAGGAAATATAACTGTTGGTTTGAAAGTTTTAGCTTCTTCAAAATCCATAATTGCATAGGCAATGATAATAATCACATCGCCACGCATTACTCTTCTAGCTGCTGCTCCATTTAAAACAATTTCTCCACTTCCTCTCTTACCAGGAATGGTATATGTTTCAAAGCGTTCGCCATTATTATTGTTTACAATTTGAACTTTTTCACCGTGAAGCAAATTTGCGGCATCCATTAAATCCTCATCTATGGTAATGCTACCTATATAATTCAGATCTGCGTCAGTTACCTTTACCCGGTGTATTTTAGATTTTAGTATATGAATTTGCATGGCGCAATTTAATCATTTGTATTGAATTGGTAATAATTTATGATTTTCCTTGCTTTTTTGTCTTGTTTGAACTGTATATGCTCAAAAAGAAAAACCCCGGAATTTTTAAAAAACCGGGGATTATCTCGCGTGAATTTTAACCAAATTATTTATTTTTTCTTAGTAATTATTTCAATTACTCCCTTCCCCTTTAAATCTCCGTATTTTTTTTCTGCATTTTCTCCCTTTAGGACAGACACCGATTGAATATCAGAAGGATTCAAATTTTTAAAGGCACTACCATCTACTATCTTACCATCAATCATGTAAACCGCATCATTGATATCTTTATTTGACCCTGATAACTTAGTTTCAGGCTTTTCTGCTCTAAATTCTAATTCTATTCGTAGCTTTTCTGCTCTACCATCTGATTGTGACAGCTTTTCTCCCTTTAAATTTTTTACTTTTTCCCCTAATTTTTCTATTTCAATAACATCACTTGGATTAATGATGTAGAGTTTTTTGCTTTCACTTTTATCACTTGGATCAACCATATAAACTGATTGATCTTTACCATTTTTAGATTTTGTGGTAATAATCATGATATCATTGTTTTTGTCATTTTTAAATACGACTGAATCAGCAATTATTGTATAACCCTTTACCGCTAATTCTTTCAAATCTTTAGCTTCTCTTTCCAATTTCACTCCATCTTTCTTAATTAGTCTAATGCTTTCAATATCTTCTGGCTTCAGGTCTGAAATAGTAGTCTTTCCATCGATAATTACAATTTTCTTTACTTCTTTTCCTTTATCACCATTCACCTTCTCAAGGATTACCGTTGTTTTATCGTTAGATGATTTTTTCTTAATGGTGTCTGCTTGAATTTCTATAAATGCCTCTTCTATCTTGTTTTCAAGATTTTGAATTCTGTTTACAGCGTTTACTTTGATTGAAAAAATGGCTAGGGCTATAAGCATAATCGGTAATGCCATTACTCTTCTTAAATAAGAGTATTCTGTTTTGTTTGATTTAGTTAACATGGCTAATCTGCGTTTAATGGATGAGTAATTAAATGGATGTATTGGATTTAAAAAATGTGTTCCGTAATGTGTTTCTAATAATAATTTTGCAAATGCTTCGGTATTTTGGTTGCCAATCGCTTCCTCATCTGCAATAAATTCATGAATGGTTTGTAGCTCTTTTTGAATAATCCAGTTAAAGGGATTAATCCAGAAAATTGAGCTTAATACTTGACAAAATAGTCGGTCCCAGGAGTGTTTTTGTCTGATGTGGGTTAACTCATGCTTGAATATCTTTTGACCTTTATCATCTTCTAATGACATTGTTTTTTTCCAGAAAAGATTGTTTAGGAATGAAAAAGGTGCATTATCTACCTCTGTTTCAATAAAATCTATTCCGTCAAGATATCTAATCGGGGAGTTTCTTTTGAGGCTAAAAATCTTCCAAACGCTAATTAGTAACATCGCAAGAAATATAAATGCAATGATTCCTGCACCTATTAATATACCGTCAGTCCAGCCAAATTGATTCTCAATAATTTGATTACTCGGTGCTGTAATTAATTGAATGAGCTCCAAATTTGTGCTTTCTGTTACCGGTCTTTCAAAGGTAAACCAGTGTAAGTCTAAAAAGGGTATCGTCAGACTTAAAATCAAACTCCCCAAAAGGTAAAAACGATTATAATAGTGAAATTTATTATCTCTTAATGCTATAAGATAATAGGCATACAAAATCGCTGTTACTACGGTGGATTTTAATGCATATATTAAAATTACTTCGCTGTTCATGATTTCTTGTTTTTTAATTCCTTTAATAAGAGTTCTAAGTCCTCAATTGACATCTGCTTTTTATCAACTAGAAAGGATACCACATTGGAATAGGATCCTTCAAAATACCTTTCCGTTAATCCCTCAATGCTTTGCTCAGAATACTTTGATTTTGACACCAATGGATAATACAAATTATTGCGATTTGGGTTTTTTATTCCCACGAAACCCTTCTCTACCAATATTTTAAGTAGGGTAGCCACCGTATTATTATGTGGCTTGGGTTCATCAAGCAATTCTAAAATATCTTTTACATAGCCACCGGTTTTTAGCGACCATAGTACCTGCATTATTTGCTCTTCGGCTTGTGTAAGTTTTTTCATTCTAACTAATTTGTTAGTCAATATTATGACTAATTTTTTAGTTAGACAAATTTTTTTGAAAATAATTTTAATCCACACAGAAATGCGGGTTGAAGAATAGGAAGAATAGTGATTTTATGCTAGAAAACGAGGCTTATTAACAAGGCTTAAGATTGTCGCATCATCAATTAACTCATTTGATTGATGTACAATAGGATTTTTTATTTAATAATCTTCCACCAGTATTCCTGATGATGATTGACTTTCCCTGTTGAGAATTAGAAAAAATATAGATCAGAATACTGCTATTGAACATCAATTACGCTTATCCCAATCCTAATTTAAAAATTATAAATTTCTATAGATTTCACTGCTAGCAGATTCATTAATCTGCTAAACCAGCTTATAAAAGACAGGCATTATTTGAAAATCAAATTAATTGAGTCCAGATAATATCTGAATAATTATAAGCTGGCCTGTTTACCCTCATTATATTGAAGCAGGTTAAATTAAATTCTTATTTAAGCATTTTGTGCCTAAAAAAATAGTGCAGATGTTTAGTTCATAAAGCTTCCATCACCTCTTCTAATCAGAGGTCTGTTATTATTACCTACGGCGCCGGTCCATTTTTGTAAATTCATACTTAAGTTTAGCATAACATAACGGCTGTTAGGGTTGGTTAAAGTTTCTGTAAATCCTAAATCATTTTGTGTTCTGTTGATAAAGTTGTTCTGGTTCAACAAATCATAGGCTCTTAATTGCAGAGAGCCTTTATTTTTAAACACCCGCATTTGCAGCATAGTGTTAATAATCAAGGGATTGTTCGTTATATTGTTGCTAATACCACTCACATAATTTTTGCTTATTGCATACCCAAATTGGTAATTTTTGGCAAAATAAATGTTCCCATCTACACTCAATGCCCAAATTTTTTGGACAATATCCCTAGAACGAGCTAAAGAAAAATCTATTTTATTATAATCATATGAAACGAATGGATTTATATCAAACCAAGGTTTGGGAGTCATTCGCGGACCAAAACTTTGTTTAAAACCCCAAGTTTTTGAGCTGTTGATTTGGTTATTACTCATCGAAGCACGGTTTGAGTTGATGATATTCCCAAAAAATCTAAGGTTATACCTTCTATCGCTTAATTGCTTAGAAATAGAATAGTCGCCAATAGTGCTATTGTTTCCTTGTAAGTTTACAAATCGTGTTTCATTTTTAAATATACCAAAAGCACTAGGATCTCTAATCTCAACAACATTATTGACTACCTGGTTTTCTGTAAACGAGGAGTTTAGTCTTAATTCATAGTTAATTCTTGAGTTAGCAATGTAATTGCTATACTGAGCATTTACGCTGTGTGCAAATGCAACTTTCAAATCGGGATTACCCACAATGGCATTTTGTGGATTTGAAACGTCTTTTACAGGTTGAATTTGGTTAAACAAGGGCTCAATAGCTCTGCCACTATAGTTTAATGAAACTCTGTGCGTACTCGAAAGTCTTAATTGAACACGAGCAATGGGTATAAATCTAAAATTTTGTCTATCAATTCTAGACGCAACACTAGTACTGCTTGCTACTAAAGAAGTATTAACACTGGTTACACCCAAAGAGAAATTAAACAAAGTGCTATTATTACCATATTTGTAATTTATAGAGTTTCGGTATTGAGTGAAGGAGTAGTTAAACACATTGCTGAAAGTATCTAAGAGGGATAAATTCCCATTGGCTTCAATATCACTCGTTAGGCGACTATTATCATAGCTTCTGTTTTCTAAATTCGTATTAAATTCTAATCGAGATAATTTCCCCAAAGGTTCGGTATAAGTTAAACTACCACGGGCACTGTTTTGAAGGTTATTTACATCAATTAGGCGATTAAGAATAGAATCACCCAAGAACAATTGATTAACATCTCTATAATTGAAAAGATTTAATTGTTCATCCGCATTATTATTTTGTTGCTGCCTAATGGTAGCTTCGGCAGAGAAAGTCCTTGAAGGAGTTTTAAAAATGTGTTGATAAGCAACTGTTCCGCCAATGTTTGGACGAGTACTGCTATTATTGTTATTATTAATTTGATCCTGGTTGATCAAGCCTTTTTGAAAGTTTGTAGACTTGTTGAAACTTGTTGAATTGACAAAACTCAAGTTAGGAGAAAACTGAATATAATTGGCACTATCAATGGCATATTCTATTTCAAAACCAATGGTATGTGTTTTATTATTGGATTCAAAATTAGCATCCCTGTCAGAATTAGTTATCCCTAAAGTACTTATTGCTTGAGATCTGCTAATGGTTTGAGTAGTATTATCGGTATAACTAAAATTATAATTAGCTAAAAAATCTATCTTTTCACCAAATTTATCTCGGTAGGTAAATGCTGGTGCGGTTCTTAAGTTGTTACCTCCTGTTGCACTTCCACCACCACCACCAAGGCTTACTCCACTTCTTCCACCCTGGTTGGATGCTCCACCCAATCGGCCAATACTCGCATTTTGACCTGCAATTCCGTTAGGAGTTTTGAGTAAAGTTGTGTTTACTGTAATGGTTTGATTCTTATTGATACGGGTTAAGTTGGCACTACCTTCGTATTGATCGAGGGTTCCAAGACCTGCGTTTAACCTTGCCATATTACCAACAGATTTATCTTGCCTTGTAGTAATATTCAACACCTTAGTTGGATCGCCATCTTTCACCCCAGTTCTGGCAGCAGTATTTCCATAATCATCTACCATTTGAACCTTATCTACAATTTCTGCCGGTAAATTCTGAACTGCTGTAGCTACATCGCCACCATAAATATCTTTACCATTTAATCGTGCTCTCGCCACAGATGTTCCATTTACAGTCACCGAACCATCATTACCCACTTGAACACCTTCCATTTTTTGCAATAACTCATCAACAGTAGCCCCTTTTCTTACCACATAATCACTGGCTCGGTACTCTACCGTATCTGTTTTATATACAATTGATGGCGTACCATCAACAATAACCTCACTTAATACTTTCTCATCATTTTTTAAGATGATAGGGTCTAAAGTAATTCGGGCGGTAGCATCATTGTATTTACCAGAAATAACCTTGCTAACATGGCCCAAAGAAGTTACTTGAACTTTAAAAACCCAGGATTTAACATTTTTAAAAATAAAAATCCCATCCTCGTTGGTTGATGTTTTAAGTGTGTCGGCAGTAGAAGTTAATGTTACCGTTGCACCAATAACCGTTTGATCTAGTGAATCTTTAACCACACCCGAGACTTGTCTAAGCGGAATAGGTTGGGGCGATGTTGCCGGAGGTCTTGGTGTGGATTGCGCAAAAAGCTGAGCAATTGTTAGGCTAAAAATCAATGTTAACAGAGCAATTTTAGCGTATTTTTTGCGCAAGAGACACGCCGATCTAGTTATTAAATTCATAATTCTTGATAAGAAATTCTAATTTCCTTTAGTTAAAATATATTTACCCCAAAAATCTGTCGGAGTGATTAAATCCTGGAAGTTGAAATTGCCCATTCCGCCTCCCATTCCACCACCCATTCCGCCACTACCTTCAACTCGTACCACCGATACTTCACTTGAACCACCACCGGGTCTGCCACCGCCGGAAAAACCTCCAAAATTGATTTGTAAGCCATTAAGCTTAATATTGTATGAGAACTCTTTAGGATTATCAGCCGACATTTCTAATAATTCCAAAGGAATGGAAGCTTCATACATAAAAACTCCCTCATCACTAATAGAAGCCATTGTTTTAATACTGTATTCATTATAAATAGAAATTAAGCTATCCGGAATATCCTTAAAGCCGAAAACTTTAATTTCTTTGGCGCTCGCTAATTGTGTTCTGGCTATGGCCCTTTGTAATGAGTCTCTTTGTGCCGGACTCATATCCTGAAAGCGGCCAAAACCACCAGCACCACCCGGCATTCCTCTAACTACCGTAGTTGCACCACCTCCACCTGGTGTACCCGATACTGTAACAGAACGATTTGCACCACCACCAGGGCCACGTTGTCTGTTTATAACCGGATAAATGACTTTGAAGCTTTCCTTATCACTTTTTTTACCTGATGGATTGACCGTTAAGGTAATTCCACCTAACATGATTTTATTATTATTCGTTAAATCTTTTGATTGAATCGCTAAGTATAAGTTTTTCGCATCGTTAGCAATAGTATAAGTCAGGTTTGTACTTTTATTCGTGGCTTTAAAGTTGTTTTCCCACTCATTATGCTTTCCATCAACTTTAACACCAGATGCCCAAACGCTAAGGTCTTGAACATCACTTAATTTTTGAGCTTGTGTTACAGTTAATGATGTTGCAATTAAACAAATAGTGCTTAAAGCGATTTTTCTAAGTTTTAAAATGTTGGCTCTCATTTTATTCGATTTTAATAAGTTTATAATCTTTTGACTCTATAAAAAATTCAGTTTAAATGCATCTGATACATATAAAACAATAACAGATCATTTATTAGCCTGAAAAAATTTTGATAAAAGGTTAATAGTAGCTGGAATATTTCTAGTACACTGGTTTGTTAGACAAAACTAACCATAAATGGTTTAAAGAGTTGTTAATTTTATTTAGTGTTCGGTAAATATTCTATGACAATAAGTCTTTGCTATGGGCTCATCTATTTTAATCAGACAGATAGGCTTAGGTTTTTCCTTCCTAAAGCTGCCCTTTTTTAGGGATCATAATACCTGCATAATTTGCTCTTCTGATTGTCTATTTTTTTCATTCTAACTAAATTATTAGTCAATATTATGACTAAATTTTTAGTTAGACAAACTTTTTTTGAAAATAATTTTTTAATAAATGGGAAAAATGGATTGTTTTTAAACAGAAAATGCACCTAGGAGGTGCATTTTGATGATTATGTATTGAAGAATTAATTCTTAATTAATCTTAAATAAATAATATTAAGCTTCATTTTATAGCTTAGGCCTGCTTTACCGCTACCAATTACCGCGCTGGTAGCTGTTGCTCCAGAAGGTAACGGAACCACTTTGGCGCTTATAATTGATTAGCACTGGTGCGATATAAGTGTCCTATTGCTTTGTTCTACCTCTAAGCATATCTTGGATATAGGTGCTAATTAGAAATTTATAGCATTTGACCTATAAAGAGAATTGTACATTCTTAATCAAGTACAGTTCCTTTAATTGTCAATTTATCATATTCATTTACTGTGTTTGTGATAACTATAATATCTTTTGAAATGGGACCTTTAAATCCCTTACTATTAAATTTGATAATAATTGGTTTCGTTTCCAATGGCTTTATCATTTTTGGAGAACTTGCGGTAGTACATCCACATGTTGTACTCACAGAATAAATAATTAGAGGAGTCTTTTTAGAGGTGTTGGTGAGATTAAATTGAACAACAATTTCACTACCTTCCTTAATACTTCGAAAATCATGCTCTTTTTTATCAAATTTTATAGTAGGTGCATCGGTAATAATCATGCTAATGAAAACCATTAAAAAACTTAGTATTTTCATATTATTTATATCTATTGTTAAATTCTCTAAACTTTTTGTAAATATCTACACCCTGTGCTTTTAGATCACTTTTCACTTTCTCCAGTTCATAAAATGGTGGATAGGGTAATTCCTTTTTCCAAAATTCTTCGTTGTATATTGAATTCTCTGAGAAAATAAACTCTCTATTGTAATGACAAGCTCTTACAGGAAACTCATAAATTATTTTAGAATCATATCTAATCTCAAGTTCTTTTGTACTTTGATTATTTAGGTTGTAATTAGAGAAATAAAATTCTAATCGTTTCTCTATAATCTGTTCCGGTTTATTTTTTAAAATATAAGTGACATTACATCCTAAAAAAGCTGGCACAGTTTTATTATTTTCATTCGTTGTAAAAGTTAACTCACCACTAATTGAGAGGATTTTAAATTTTTCATCTTCAGCATTATATCCCTTTAAAGCTTTATTGAAATGCTCGGCACTAAATATGAATTTTTGCAATTTCAAAGTTTCTTCATCAATATATACTTTGCCCTTTGATCCGATTATACTAGCATAGATATCTAATCTTCTCCATTGTTTAGATTTTAGGTAATTAATTTTTTCGGGCTTAGGGTTATATGAGATTTCAACTAAGTCGCTTTTACCATCATTTATAATTTTATCAATTTTCCAATTAAATGAATCGTAGAAACTCATAAAATTAAAAAGTAGATATTTACTAATATTATTTGCTGCCACAAGCCAATTAACCTGATGAAGACCTAGTTTTTTATCTATCGAAATATTGAGAGATCTTACATGTTCAGTTTTAAATATGAAGTTGTTTGAATTAACATTATCGTAATTTCCTAATCCTTCAAAGTGGTAAAGTCCAAATGCTTCATTAAAATCTATATATCTCTTGTTTATTTTTGTAAATTCTCGATAGAAAAAATTGGCATCAAAAGGATTCTGTTCAATATTTAATGGATGTGCTGCTGCATGTTTAAGTTTGAAATCTCTAAACTCTAATGGTTTTACCAATACTTCATTTAAATTATAGCTAGCAGGATTTAGACTTAGTAATCGAACCAATTGATCGATTACAAAAGTTTTAGTCTGGTAACCAACACAACTTACTGTTATTTTACTTATTGAGTCTGGCAACATAAAAGTCCCACTAGTATCAGACACGGATAGAAAATTACCACTCTTTATAGTTACATAAGGTATTGGATCTTTACTTTGAGCATCAATAATTTTATAACTTTTAGATTGAGCTAAGATATTTCCAGAATAAATGACAAGGGTAATAACCCAATAAACCAATGCTATTTTTTTAATCATAATTAATTTTTAGTCTAAAAATGGTTAATTTATCCTCATAACTAGTATTGTTTTTGTAAAACAGAAAGTATGGTGCAATGTATCCTATAACTTCTAGATCTTTATCTAAGATGAATTCATTCACAAGATTAAATTCTTTGTAAACTTGCACTCCTAAATGATTACTATTGTTTTTCCCTGTTTTGAAGAATCTAACGGCGATTTTGTCATCGTTTGTTATTAATTGTTTAAAGTATCCATACTCATTTTTAAACTTAAGTGGTAGCTCTGAGTCGAAAGCATCACTAAGTTTTGTAGTTTCTTTATAGTCATTTTTAAATTCTTCAGGTTTAAAACCGAATTTGAACAATGTATTGAGTGCTGTATCAACCAAATAAACAGATGTGTCAGCTTCATGATTAATATAAATTTTCTTATTTTTCAGGTAATAACTGTTACTTGTCAAAAATGGATAATTCTTATTTTCTGAATATGAGGATGGCCAATTGTTAAAAAGTTTTTCAACTTTAAAAGATGTTATATTCAACAATGCAAAGTTGTATGCTATTTTATAATATTTATTTGTGTTAAATGCATTTAAATTAGGCAATTCCATTTCTATCGGGATAATTAATTTGTTATTAAAGCCCTGATAGCTTTTCATTGCGCCGTAATTTAATTGATAAAACATGATTTGCTCTGGATTTGGATTTTCAGTATCAATATCCAAAATATTTGGTTTGAAATGTATTTTACTGCTTTCTAAAAGATTAAATTTTCTATCAAATTTATATATGAATATATTGTCTGTGATATAAAAATAGTTTTGCAGATAGCTTATTGAGTATAATTCACCCATTTGAGGAAAATTTTTCTTACCTAAAAAAGTATTCTCTAGGATGCCCTCAGAATTATATACCTTGATGATTGCAAACAATTTATCTATGAAATAAATTTTTGAATCTATTTCTTTCACAAAATAATTGTTGGAGTTATTATTAATATTTAGCCTGATTGAGTCTAAAAAAATATTCTCTTTAATTATGTCTTTATTTCCAACATGTTTAGCGTATTTCTCGACTTCCTTTTGTTTACAAAAGGTAAAAAGCAATGTTGACATTAAAATCAACATTGCTTTTTCTTTAAGATTCTTAAGTTTCATTTATAAATCACTTGACGAAAACATAAAATCTTAACATGACGAACCGCGTTCACCACAGGCGGCACGAAAGGAAAAACATGAACCAGACTGACAAGTTCCATTTTTGCATCTGTTTTGCGGAGTTTCAGGACAAACAGCATCGATTATTGCTTCAATTGCTTCAGCAATTGTGCCAGGGTCAATAGCTTTTGCCTTATTCGGAAAAAAGCTCGTTGTCATTACAAAAAGTAAAACTAACGTTACTGAAAATTTTGTAAATACATTACTTTTCATTGTTTTAAAATTATTTGTTATTTCCATTATCTTAAAGGGATGGAATTTTCCTTATCTGTTGGCCTAACATTAATTCTAAATTAGAAAGTATGAAAATAAAAAATGCCAAGGCATAATGGGCAAAATTTTAAACTTTTATTATATTTATTTTATATTAAGTAAAAAAATATAATATGGGGGAGGTAAATTCTATTTTAGGTTTTAAACTCAGGAAGTTAAGAGTCAATAGTAATTACAGTCAATTATTTGTTGCAAATTGTTTAGGAATTAGTCGAAATGCTTATGTAGGGTGGGAGAATGGTACAATAAATTTTACATTAGAACAAATTCAACGTGTTTGTGAGTTTTATAATATTGATATTATAGAATTTTTAAAAGAAATACCATCAAACAAAAATAACATTCTTTAGCGTTTGCAAAACCGCTTTATTCTACACAACAATTATTGAATAAGGATAAACCAGGGGCTGGCTTCAAATTATTTTAAAAACAAAATTCCTTTAAAATAAATCATACGCTTTTGCGATATAATCATTTTAAAGGAATATGATTGTTATCTAGGTTTAAGACTCTTAATTAATCTTACTATAAATAATATTAAGTTTCATTTTATAGCTTACGCCTGCTTTACCACTACCAATTACTGCGCTGGTGGCTGTTGCTCCAGAAGGTAGCGGACCAGTTTGACGGTTATAATTGATACCAACTGGTGCAATATAAGTATCGTATTGCTTTAATCTGCCTCTAAGAATATCTTGTATGTAACTTGTAACTACAAATTTATAGCGCTTGTTAGTTTTATCATAATAGCCACCAAAACCAAAATCGGTTAGCGATATGTTAGGGTTTGTTCCAAAGTCAGGAATAAATTGCCTTTGTTTAGCGATATCTGTTTGGTATAAAATTAACCTTGGTGAAGGTTTAAACTCATCACTTCCACCAACAACAGTCAATATTAATTCTGCTTTGTTGATCGTAATATTTCCTAAACTTTTAAGTTTATCTAAATGTGGGAAATTTAATTTAGTTCGTAAACCAGCTAAACCTTGAACAAAAATATTATCAAATTTTGTATTTGGATTATTTAGTTGGGTGCGAATTGCCGTACCAGTATAGTCATGAGTAAAGTTTGCAATTACTGGTGCCGTATTATTTTTAATTGGAAACTTATGTAAAGTTGTGTCGGTTGCCGTTCCATTCTGACTTTTATAATAAACTTCTAGTCTACTTGAATCTGTCAAATTTAGGAATGCTATACCACCTTTTCCTGTGCTTTGAGATTTGTCAACCGTAAGATAAAAACCGTTTATTACTTTATTGAAAGCGCTATTGCTAGCTAAAGTTGCTGTACTAGCTGATAAAAAATTATTATTGATAAAGGTTTTATCAATTGGAATTCGAATATGAGGTGCTTTTGATCTAACCACATCAGGTTTACCCTTTACTAATTCCGACACTCTCACACTATCTTTTAAATTAAAACTCAATAGCTTGCTTCCTAAAATTGAGCTATTATGTGCAATCGCTTTCGTATTATAGTGCGTTGCTGTTTCACTTATTGGATTTGTTAATTGACGAACTTCAACCTTAAATTTAGATGTACTGTCGCCATGAAACTCTTTGCCATAAAACAAAACTAGTACCGCCGAATCTAAAACTGGGCTAGTCCCAAAGCTAAGCCCTGGAGGGTCAAGTGTTAATCCAAGTCCAATATTAGCCGTTGTTTTCCCCATTATTGGGTCATTTAGGTAGCCAAGCGGGTATTGTGACAATGTATTGGTAATAATTGAATCCTCAGCTACTGTGCTAGCATTAATTGTTATGGTGTCTATTAAATTTCCCTTAATTTCTGTAGCAGTGTTAACTTCAAGTCCGATAGACTCCGTTTCCTGACAACTACTTAAAATAAAAAGACTTATCAACAACGTTAATAAGTCTAATTTGAATAATTTCATCTGTATTAAATTTTTAAAAGCCTGTTGACTCTATTTTTATTACCTTTTCTTCTATTTAAAATAGTTAGCCTACCCTTAATTATTAATCAACTAAGGAAATAAGCTCTTCACTAACTATTTCTTCGTAAAGGTTGTAATAATTTTCGTAATCTGAAGTAGAATTGAACTCTAAAGTCGGTTTATTACCTTTTTTAACAAACTTTAACACTTCATCATTGATATTTTCACTTGCATATACCACCGCATCAGAATACGAAATAGCACCTAAATTAAGGGCTGTATTAGTTGCTTTTGAGTAAATTTCGGTATGCTCTGCTGTCATTCCGCTCATGATTGCTTTTTTTGCAAAGTCGGCATGCAATGAATCCTGGAAATGATCGTCGTAAACAGAATAAACCACCTTTGAATTTTTAAAGGTTGGATCGTCTTTGTAAATAGTTTTTAGGTAAGCAGGTACTAATGAGCTCATCCATCCATGGCAATGAACTATTTCTGGCGACCAGCCTAATTTTTTAACAGTTTCAAGAGCTCCTTTGCAGAAGAAAATGGTACGTTCGTCATTATCTTCATAGAATTTGTTACTGTTGTCTGCAAATACATGCTTTCTTTGGAAGTATTCCTCATTGTCGAGGAAATACACTTGCATACGTGCAGAAGGGATTGAAGCAACCTTGATTATCAGAGGATTATCATTATCATTGATAATAATGTTCATACCCGAAAGACGAATAACTTCATGAAGTCTGTTGCGACGTTCATTAATATTTCCAAAGCGAGGCATTAGGATACGTATTTCGAATCCTTTGTCTTGCATAGCTTGTGGAAGCTGACGAGTAATCTCAGAAATTTTGGTTAATTCTAGGAAAGGCGACATCTCATGCGTAATAAAAAGAATCTTGGTTTTTGCCATCTCCGATTTGGTTAATTAGGTGTTATGAAAAATTTTAGAATAGCAAAGATAAGCATTATCTTATGAATTATCAATGAATTACGCAAATCCTTTTGGTTCTGTTTAAGTATTTAACCATTTTTGAGGGCAATTAAATTAAATATATTTTGAAAATTTTTAACCGCAAGCAAGCCCTTCACACTTATTTGGATGAATTGAGATCCCAAGCTAAAACAATTGGTTTTGTGCCAACCATGGGTGCCTTGCATGCCGGACATCTATCTTTGATTGAACAAGCCAGACAAAAAGCTGATATCATTGTTTGCAGTATTTTTGTGAATCCTACCCAGTTTAATGATAAGAAGGATTTAGAAAATTATCCACGCCCAGTAGAAGATGATATCAAAAAATTGGAACAAGCTTTTTGCGATATCCTATTTATTCCCGAAGTAGATGAGATGTACAATAGCACTGAGAAATGGTCTATTGAACTCGATAATTTGGATAATATTTTAGAAGGAAAAATTAGACCTGGTCATTACCAGGGGGTTACGCAAATAGTTAAAAAGTTATTTGATATCATAAAGCCTGATTTTGCCTTCTTCGGACAAAAAGATTACCAGCAGTACATGGTTATTTCTTACATGGTTAAAAAACTGCGAATAAAAGTAAAATTGGTGCTCTGTGCTATTATCAGAGAGAAGGATGGCTTGGCAATGAGCTCCAGAAATATTTATCTATCTCCCCAAGACCGTCAAAACTCATTGGCTTTATTTCATGCCTTATCTAAATTTCGCGATCTGTACAAAACCAAAAGCATCAGTCAGTTAAAAACTGAAATAACTTCATTTTTAAAATCTGCACCAGGAATTGAAATGGAATATTTTGAAATCTTTAATGCCAAATCATTTCAACCCGCTAGCTCCAAACGTGCTGGCAGTATAATTGCTCTTGTAGCTGCTAAAGTGGGCTCTATTCGTATTATTGATAATATGATTATTGAGAAATAGGCTAATATTGATATAAATGATCATCCATAAAGCTTAATTTTGTTTTAAACCGTATACTGAAAAGATCAATAATGACTAAACTAGAGATAATTAAAGGGAAAATCTTTCAAGCCAACGAGCTTAGAGCAAATCTTAATATTTGGAGGCTCCTAGAAAAGAAAATTGTCTTTACAAACGGTTGTTTTGATTTATTGCACCTCGGGCATATCGACTACCTTTCAAAAGCGGCAGATATGGCTGATAAATTAATCATCGGACTTAATTCTGATGCTTCAACAGCTGCATTAAAAGGTCCTTCTCGACCTATTATTGATCAATATTCTCGCTCCATCATGCTTGCTTCTTTTTCTTTTGTTGATGCAGTTATTATTTTTGATGATCCAACTCCCATCCAACTAATTGAATGGATTAAGCCCGATATTTTAGTCAAGGGTGCAGATTATACCATTGATCAGATTGTTGGATCAGATCTTGTTTTACAATATGGTGGCGATGTTAAAACAATCGAATATCTGGCGGGTTATTCAACTTCAGCCATCGAAAAAAAGATTAAATCTACACCCTGAAATATAGCGCAACTAGTTAATTTCCAGAATTGCACAATCTTATTGTCATAATTAAGCATTAATTGGGGCAGAGAAATATTTTTTGAGTCCAAAATGCTATTTTTGATCAACTAACTAATTTCACCAAATTATGTATTTTGAACTGTCCGAAGAGCACCTGATGATACAACAGGCTGCTAGAGATTTTGCTAATAATGAGTTAAAAGCTGGCGTGATTGAGAGAGATGAACATCAAATATTTCCTCATGAACAGATTAAAAAACTAGGAGAGTTGGGCTTTCTTGGTATGATGGTTGACCCTAAATATAATGGCGCAGGAATGGATACTATTTCTTATGTGCTAGCGATGGAGGAACTATCTAAGATTGATGCATCGGCCTCGGTTGTTGTTTCAGTAAACAATTCCTTGGTATGTTACGGTCTTGAAAAGTATGGTACCGAAGAACAAAAGGAAAAATATTTAAAGCCACTTGCTGCCGGTGAAAAAATCGGAGCATTTTGTCTTTCTGAGCCCGAAGCAGGCTCCGATGCTACCTCACAGCATACTACTGCTGTAGATATGGGCGATCATTACCTATTAAATGGAACTAAAAATTGGATTACTAATGGTGGCAATGCTTCTACTTACCTTGTAATTGCTCAAACAAATTCTGCATTGAGGCATAAGGGTATCAATGCTCTAATTGTAGAGAAAGGCATGGAAGGCTTTACCATAGGCCCGAAAGAAAATAAACTTGGTATTCGTGGCTCTGATACACATTCATTAATGTTTAGCGATGTAAAAGTCCCGAAAGAAAATAGAATTGGTGATGAAGGTTTTGGCTTCACTTTTGCTATGAAAACTCTTGATGGAGGTCGCATTGGCATCGCTGCTCAAGCACTTGGTATCGCTTCAGGTGCTTATGAATTAGCATTGGCTTATTCGAAAGAACGTAAAACCTTTGGAAAACCAATTTCTCAACATCAAGCTACTCAATTTAAGCTTGCTGATATGGCTACAGAAATTGAAGCGGCTCGTATGCTTTGTTTGAAGGCTGCTTGGTTAAAAGATCAGGGACTACCATATGCTCAAGCAAGTTCAATGGCTAAACTTTTTGCTTCTGAAGTAGCCATGAAAACTACTGTGGAAGCCGTTCAAATTCATGGTGGTTATGGCTTTGTTAAAGAATTTCATGTGGAGCGCCTTATGCGTGATGCTAAAATCACTCAAATTTATGAGGGGACTTCCGAAATTCAACGTATCGTAATTGCACGTGAGATTTTGAAATAATATCTTAAATTTAAATATGAAATATGTTTTAAATATAACCTTGTTCTTTGCTCTATTGAGCTTGTTTTCCTCTTGTTCCAATACTCCAGATGCTGGATTTGATGAAGGAATTTGGCGTGCAACGCTCAAGACTAGCTCTGGTGCGGAAATTCCTTTCAACTTTGAGGTGATCGACTCAGCAGATCAAAAATTCCTTGATATTATTAATGGAAAGGAGCGTTTTAGAGTCAATCAAATCTCCGCAATGGCCGATTCTCTCATTATCCAAATGCCTTTATTTGATTCAGAAATAAGAGCAGTTCTAAAAAATAAGACGCTAAGTGGAAGATGGATTAAACACTATGCAGATAGCGACGAGGTTTTACAGTTTCATGCAAAATCAAATGATGATTGGCGATTTTTTAAAGTTAACCCGGAATCTAAGTCCAATGTTTCTGGTCGCTGGTCTGTAACATTTAATACCTTAAATAATAAAGATAGCTATGCCTCGGTTGGCGAATTTTCTCAAGAAAACGGACGTGTTTTGGGTACTTTTTTAACGGCAACTGGTGATTATCGCTTTTTAGAAGGAACCGTTTCAGACGGCAATCTATATTTATCCTGCTTTGATGGAAGTCATGCCTATCTTTTTACAGGTAAATTATTGAACGACAGCACGATAGTTGATGGTAAATTTTATTCGGGTTACTCGTCAATTGAAACATGGACGGGCAAAAAAGATGATCGTGCAACTCTTCCCGATGCCTATTCATTAACAAATTTAAAGTCTGGTTACGATAAGATTAATTTTTCATTTCCAAACCTCGATGGCAAAAAGGTCTCACTCTCTGATGAGAAATTTAAAAATAAGATTGTTTTAGTCCAATTTTTTGGTTCTTGGTGCCCTAACTGCATGGACGAAACAGCCTATCTTTCAAGCTTCTATAAAAAATATCAATCAAAAGGGGTAGAAATTGTTGGTTTAGCCTATGAGCGATCCAAAGATTTTGAACGCTCAAAGAAAAATGTCGCACGTTTACGCGACCGCTTTTCTGTGCCTTATGATTTTTTGATAACAGGCTATACAAATGATAAGGAGGAAGTTTCTAAAAGCTTACCCATGCTTGAGAAATTTGTTGCCTTTCCAACCCTTATGATTATTGATAAATCTGGCAAAATCAGGAAAATTCATACTGGTTTCAGCGGACCGGGAACTGGGACTCATTATACAGAATTTGTAAAGGAGTTTGAGAAAACAATTGATGATCTCTTAGCAGAAAAATAATGATATCCCTCAAATTATTAAGATACTGCTCCCTTGGGGCAGTATTTTTTGTTTTATCATGTGCTACACCTCAAATGGTGAATCTTGATCCTATTACTGTCATTGAAAATATGCCCGGATCAAATATTTATCGCGGAAGCTACACTAGAACCACTGATATTATTAATACAAAGCTCGATCTTAGCTTTGATTGGGATAGTGCCTATGTGTATGGCAAAGCCACGATTTCGGCAAAACCTTATTTTTATGATACCGATCAATTGGTTTTGGATGCCAATGGTTTTCAAATTAAGCAGGTATCATTAATACAAAATGAGGATAAAAAGCCACTTAAATATTTTTATGATGGGAAAAAACTTCGAGTAAACCTCGATAAAACCTATCATAAAAACCAAGTTTATTCAGTTTTCATCGACTATGTGGCTATGCCTAATAAATTGAAAATTGGTAAAGATATTGGCTCTGCAGGTGATCGGGGAATATACTTCATCAATAATACAGGTAGAGATAAAAATAAGCCGCAACAAATTTGGACACAGGGAGAAACGGAATGTAATTCTACTTGGTTCCCTACAATTAATGATCCGCAAGAAAAAATGACTCAAGAGCTGAATATCACGGTTCCTGATAGATTTATAAGTCTTTCTAATGGTAGTCTTGAATTTTCTAGCTTAAATGGAGATGGAACACGTACGGATAGCTGGCGACAAGAGCAAGCTCATTCTACTTATTTAACCATGCTTGCGGTGGGTGATTTTGTGATTACAAAAGACCAATGGCGTGATAAGGAAGTAAATTATTATACTGAACCTGAATTTGCCCCTACTGCCAAAATTGTTTTTGGCAATACCCCCGAAATGATGGAATTCTTCTCCAATCGATTGGGTGTTGATTATCCATGGGATAAATATTCTCAAATAGTTGTGAGAGATTTTGTGAGTGGCGCGATGGAAAATACGAGTGCATCTGTATTTTATGAAGGTTTAAACATGACTGAAGGGCAGCATATCGATCAAAACCAAGATGGTATTATCGCGCATGAACTTTTTCACCATTGGTTTGGAGATCTTGTAACTGCTGAATCATGGTCTAACCTCCCCCTTAATGAGTCGTTTGCAACTTATGGCGAATATTTATGGGATGAATATAAACATGGTCGTGATCAAGCAGACTTTAATGGATTAAATGATCTTAATTCCTATTTAAAAAGTGGGAATAAAAAACGTGTGGATGTTATTCGTTTTGATTACGCAGACCGCGAACATATGTTTGATGAAGTTAGCTATGAAAAGGGTGGTCGCATTTTACATATGCTGAGAAAAACTGTAGGCGATGAAGCCTTTTTTAAAGCATTGAACATTTATTTAACACGATTTGCCTTCAAAAGCGCTGAAATACACGATTTACGTTTGATTTTTGAGGAGATTAGCGGAACCGACCTCAATTGGTTTTTTAATCAATGGTTTCTTGCTTCAGGACATCCCATTCTAAATATTAAAAGCGCTTATGATTCTGATAATAAAGAAGTTACTGTAAGTATCGAACAGAGCCAAGATCTTTCAAATACACCTTTATATCGTATCCCCATGGCGCTTGATATTTATTTAAATGGCAAGGTGGAACGTAAAGAAATTCTCCTCGAAAAACAAAGCCAAAAATTTGTTTTTTCTGTCTCAGGCAATCCTGATTTGGTAAATGTGGATGCGGAAAAATACCTTCTCGCGGAGAAAATTGAAGATAAAACTACTCAAGAATACGTGTTTCAATACCATAATGCACCATTATTTATGGATAGATTAGAAGCTGTAAATGTGCTCTCGAAAAACAGGCATGATGAAATAGCCAAAAGCACTTTAATTAAAGCCATTAATGATAAACATTGGTTTATTCGCTTGAATGCTTTAGAGCTGATTCAGCATCTTGCAACTGAGGAAAGAACTATAATATACGAAAAAATTAAGGAATTGGCCCTGCAAGATGATGTTTCGCAAGTTAGGGCCCTAGCAGTTGAAATATTGGGCAAATATTATCGAACGATGGACAATCGCGAAATATTTTTCATGACGGCTATGGACAAATCAATTGCAGTTAAAAAAGCAACAAGCGCTGCAGCAGCTAAATAAAATTTACCTAGGAAGATTTATCGGAACGAAAAGCAGAAAACACCATTTGAACTAAGGCAAGAACAATAGCAAAAAGTAGTGCTGAAAAAAAGCCTTGAGTATTAAAATCGTCCATCAGTTGATCCACTAATAATACCATTAATACAGTTATGATGAATGATACTAATCCGAGTGTTAAAAAATTAATTGGGAAGGTAAAAATTCTCAATATTGTTCCGATGGTAGCATTTGCTAGTGCAATTAGAACTCCTGCAATAACGGCACTCCAAAACCCGGCAACGCTAACTCCCGGAAGCAAATAGGCTGCAATTGCTACAGCAGCTCCCATTAACAATATTTCAATAATTAGTCTCATATTTATATTTAAATGTAATTAACAATGAAATTTAGCAAATGGTTTAACATTTCCCTAATTTTTTTAATTTATTCTTGTAGCCAAGGAAAATCGACTATCGAAGAAGGAAGTGACATAAAAATAAGCCTTTCGGCGGATAGTACAGAATTGATATTGTCTAATATTCCATCCTATGTGCTAGATGAATTTAGGGAAGATTCGCTTGATAATAGTTTATGGACTAATTTTTTTGCAGTTTATAAAGATACCAGCGATCTGGAAATG
Organism: Daejeonella sp.; assembly: GCF_017495225.1. Lineage (GTDB taxonomy): Bacteria > Bacteroidota > Bacteroidia > Sphingobacteriales > Sphingobacteriaceae > Daejeonella. Next base: position 140,023 of record NZ_JAFEIG010000033.1, read on the forward strand.
AGAGATTATCAGTCGGCATTAGAAGGTACCTACACTATTACCGATAGCTCCATCACCTTCAAGCCTAAATTAGCTTGGAGTTCAGATAATTTTTATTTTGCTAGGTGTTATACCAAAACACTTCTAAGAAAGCCAGAAGATATCATATCTCGGCGAACTATAAATCCAATTAGCGACTTTATTGAATTTAAATTTAGTCCCCTCAAATAATATAAATGTATTGAAATCAGCTATTTGCAATGCAAAATATTTTTTCTATATTTGCATCAATCTAAGAGGAGCTCCGCCATTGTCGGGGCTCTTTTTTTACCTTCCTTTTTCAAAAAGGATTTAAAAAGGGTAATTTATGAATGTAGAGAAGAGAGTTACAGAATTAGTTGAAGAGAAAATTGCAGATCGTCCAGATTTATTTTTGGTGGATGTGCAGATGCATGGTAGCGGAATTTTGTCTATTTTAGTAGATGGCGACAATGGTGTTGCAATTAGTGATTGTGTTGCAATTAGCAGGCATGTTGGTTTTCATCTTGAAGAGGAAAATACAATTGAGCAAGCATATAGGCTTGAAGTTTCTTCTCCAGGAATAGACACACCGCTTAAATCATTTCGTCAGTTCCAGAAAAACATAAACCGTTCTTTAAAAATTAAGTTAAAGAGTGGTAATGCAAAGGAAGGCAAACTGATTCAGGTTGAGGAATCTTCAGTTAGCATCCAAGAAAGCGTAAAGGAAAAGGGTAAAAAGGCAGTATTAATAGAAACTTTAATACCTTTTGAAGATATATCAGAAGCGATAGTTTTAGTAAGTTTTAAATAACGTCCCACACAAAGGGGCAAATTGAATAGAAAAATGAGCAATATTAATTTAATCGATTCATTCCAGGAGTTTAAAGACTTTAAGAATATTGACCGTCCTACGGTTATTAGTGTGTTAGAAGAGGTTTTCCGCAGCATGTTGCGTAAAAGGTATGGTACCGACGAGAATTGTGATGTGATTGTTAACCCGGATAATGGGGATTTGGAGATTTGGCGTACACGTACCGTAATGGAAGATGGATTTTCTGAGGATGATGATTTAGAAATCGAATTGGCTGAGGTTAAGCTTATTGATCCTGATTTGGAGATTGGTGACGATTTTATTGAGCAAATTACATTGGAGAGTTTCGGTCGTAGAGCTATTCTTGCGGCACGTCAAACCCTAGTTTCAAAAATTCTTGAACTAGAGAAGGATGAGATATTCAAAAAATATAAGGATCGTGTTGGAGAAATAGTAACTGGTGAGGTTTACCAAGTTTGGAAAAAAGAAACCTTGGTTCTTGATGATGAAGGCAATGAGCTTTTATTACCTAAGACCGAGCAAATTCCAGCAGATTATTTCAAAAAGGGAGATTCTGTTCGTGCCGTGATTGATAAGGTTGATATGATAAATGGTAATCCCAAAATTATTATTTCTCGTACTGCTCCTGAATTCTTACAACGTTTATTTGAACTAGAAGTTCCTGAAATTTTTGATGGATTAATTACCATTAAGAAAATTGTTCGTGAGCCAGGAGAGAGAGCAAAAGTTGCTGTTGAGTCTTATGATGATAGAATTGATCCGGTAGGAGCTTGTGTTGGAATGAAAGGATCTCGTATTCATGGTATTGTACGTGAACTAAAGAATGAAAATATTGACGTAATAAACTTTACTAATAATATTTCCTTGTATATTCAAAGAGCTTTAAGCCCTGCAAAAATTACAAGCATCAAATTAGACGAAGAAGAAAAGAGAGCTGCAGTTTATTTAAAGCCTGATCAAGTGTCATTAGCCATTGGTCGTGGTGGACATAACATTAAATTGGCAGGAAAGTTGACTGGATATGAAATTGATGTGTACCGTGAGGCTCATGAAGATGATGAGGATGTAGATATCGAGGAATTCTCAGATGAAATTGAAGGATGGATTATCGATGAATTTAAGCGTGTTGGACTAGATACTGCGAAATCAATTCTTGCTTTAAATGCAGATGAATTGGTAAAACGTACAGATCTTGAAGAAACAACAGTGAAGGATGTAATCGAGATTCTGAAGTCAGAATTCGAATAAGTTATTTGTTCGGGATATTTGAAAAAAGAGCGGGTATTGAGAAAATACCCGATTCTAAAACATATAACATATAAAAATTGTACTTTTGTACAAAATAGCGAGGTTAAATAATAAATGTCAGAAGGTAAAAGCACAAATTTACTTAAAACTGCGAAGGAGCTAAACATTGGTTTATCTACAGCGGTTGAGTTTTTAGGGAAAAAAGGTTTCAAGGTTGAGGCCCGTCCCAATACTAAACTCACCGATGAGATGTACGATGTACTTCTTAAGGAGTATCAAGGTGATAAGATTGTAAAAGAGGAAGCCAAACAAATTGTAATTGGCAAGATCCGTCGTGATGATGCGCCTCTTTCTACTGAGAAGACTGATTTACAGCCTTCCAAAGAGTTTGAACAGGAAGAAATCCTGATCAAAAATGTAAATTCTTTCACTCCGCCTGCGGTTGAAAAGCCGAAGGAGGTTGCTCCAGTTGCGCCAAAGCCGGAAGAAGGAGCTTTGCCTGGTGTAAAGGTTATTGGTAAGATTGATTTAAATCAGCTTAACTCAAAAACTCGTCCAGATAAGAAAAGTCCCGAGCCTGCTAAACCCGCAGAAGTTCCTATGCCAAAGCCTGAGCCTATTGCTGCAGCAACTGTTAAGGCAGAACCTGTTGTTGAGAAGCCTAAAGAAGCTGATATTGCCCCGCCTGCTAAGGTTGAAGCTGCTCCAAAAGCAGAGTCTACCGAGGCTCCAAAAGCTCCTGAAAAGGTTGAACCAGTTGTGGCAAGTCCAGTTGTGTCTGCCCCATCAGTTCCTCCTGTTCAAGAAAAACAAGAAAATAAACCAAATACGCAAGAGGGTAATCCCAATGCGACAGTTATACGCGCTAAAGCAGATCGCCTTAGCGGACCAAATGTTATCGGCCGTATTGAATTGCCGGTTTCAGCACCACGTCGTGGTCAACCAGTAGCTTCATCTTCTGCTGCAGGTGCCGACAATAAGCGTAAACGTAAGCGTAATGCCCCAGGGCAGCCAGGTCAAGCTAATCCGGGTCAACCAGGATCAGCACCACGTCCAGCAGCTAGCCCAGGATATCAAGGCAACCGCCCTGATTTTAGAGGTGGTGGTAGACCAGCACCTGGTGGAGGAGGTTCACGACCAGATTTCAGAAATAAGTCGCGTACCCCTGATGCACCAAAGGCAGAGCCTACAGATAAAGAAATTCAAGATCAGATTAAAGCAACACTTGCTCGTTTAAGTGGTGCCGGAAAATCTGGAAAGTTTGCTCAACGTGCTAAATTACGCCGTCAGAAGCGTGATGATGTAGCTCAAACCGCAGAAGATGCGGCAATGGAGCTTGAGGCACAGGCAAAAACTATTAAGGTTACTGAGTTTGTAACTGCCAACGAATTGGCGCTTATGCTCGATGTTCCTGTAACTCAGATTATCTCTACTTGTATGAGTTTGGGAATGTTCGTATCCATCAATCAACGATTGGATGCAGAAACCCTTACCATTGTAGCCGATGAGTTTGGATATGAGGTTGAATTCGTAAAACCTGAAGATGAGGAAAGTGGTTTATTGGAAGAAGAAGATAAGCCGGAAGATTTGTTACCAAGAGCTCCAATTGTTACTGTAATGGGTCACGTGGATCATGGTAAGACTTCCCTTCTCGACTTTGTACGTAAAACCAACGTAATTGCTGGTGAGGCAGGTGGAATTACACAACACATTGGTGCTTATGAAGTTACCCTTGAAAATGAACGTAAAATAACATTCTTAGATACTCCAGGTCACGAAGCCTTTACGGCGATGCGTGCTAGGGGTGCTAAAGTTACCGATATTGCAATTATTGTTATTGCCGCAGACGATAGCGTGATGCCTCAAACGCGTGAAGCTATCAATCACGCACAGGCAGCAAATGTGCCAATAGTATTTGCTTTTAGTAAGGTTGATAAACCTGGCGCTAATGCCGATAAAATCCGTGAACAATTGTCGGCCATGAATATTTTGGTTGAAGATTGGGGAGGAAAGTATCAAAGTCAGGAGATTTCTGGTAAAACTGGTATGGGCGTCGAGTTATTACTTGAAAAAGTATGTCTTGAAGCTGATATGTTAGAACTTACTGCAAATCCTAAAAAACGTGCTGTAGGTACTGTTATTGAAGCTGCTCTAGATAAAGGCCGTGGTATTGTAACCACTGTACTAATCCAAGCAGGAACTTTAAGAGTTGGTGATGCCATACTAGCTGGTGGTTATAGTGGAAAAGTAAAAGCTTTACACAATGAACGTGGTGTTAAGGTTGATCATGCCGGTCCATCTACTCCTGTTCAAGTACTTGGTATGCAAGGCGCACCAACATCAGGTGATAAATTCAACGTGATGGAAAGTGAAGTTGAAGCACGTCAGGTAGCAAATAAGAGATTACAATTACAACGTGAGCAAGGATTGCGTACGCAGAAACATATTACTCTTGATGAAATTGGTCGTCGTTTAGCAATCGGAAACTTTAAGGAGTTAAATGTGATTGTTAAAGGTGATGTGGATGGTTCAATTGAAGCATTATCCGATTCATTATTAAAGCTTTCTACCGAGCAGATTCAGGTTAATATTATACATAAATCTGTGGGACAAATTTCTGAGTCTGATGTATTGCTTGCCTCAGCTTCTGATGCAATCATCATCGGTTTCCAAGTTCGTCCTTCGGCAAGTGCCCGTAAATTGGCTGAAGCTGAGCAGATTGATATTCGTCTTTATTCTATTATTTACGATGCTATCAATGAGGTTAAAGCAGCTATGGAAGGCATGCTTGACCCTGAATTTGAAGAGAAAATTACTTCAAACGTTGAAATACGTGAAGTGTTCAAAATCACCAAAGTGGGTACCATCGCTGGATGTATGGTATTGGATGGAAAGATCACTAGAAATAGCAAAGTACGTATCATTCGTGATGGTGTTGTTGTTTATACCGGCGAATTAGCTTCATTGAAGCGTTTCAAAGATGACGTGAAGGAAGTTGCTACTGGTTATGAGTGTGGTTTAAATATTCAAAACTTCAATAATATTGAGGTAGGTGATATCGTTGAATCATACGAACAAGTTGAAGTGAAGAGAAAATTATAATTTCACCAATAAAAACAAAAAAGCGATCTTTTGATCGCTTTTTTGTTTCGGTGAATATTGAACAACCATATTGTATCAATTGTGGGCTTAAGGAAAGAATTCAGAAGACTTAAAAGACGCATAAGTTCAATCTTAAATGCGAATGATATTAATCTCGAATTAGGGCGTATTGCTGATTATAAGCACCTTACTGCGGGCTATGCACATGTATTTGAAAAGCCTTTTAAATTTCACCACGGACCAAGTTTTGTAGATTCATATCGCGAAATTTTTGAAACCGAAATTTATCGATTTAAACCTTCAGGAACTTCTAAAACTATTCTTGATTGTGGTGCAAACATGGGCTTGAGTGTACTGTATTTCGCACTTAACTATCCTGATCATCAGATTATTGCATTTGAGCCAGATGCCGAAATATTTTCAATTCTGGAGGAGAATGTTAAAACCTTTGGATTAAAAAATGTCACTTTGCATCAGAAGGCTGTTTGGACCAAAACAGAAAACCTAAAGTTCTATACCGATGGCGGAATGGGAGGGCGTGTAGGTAATGAATATGCCCATCAGGAACCTAAAATTGTTGAGGCAGTGTCTCTTTTGGATTTCCTCACAGAAGATGTTGATTTTCTTAAGATAGATATTGAAGGAGCTGAAGATACAGTTTTGAAATATTGTGGTAAAAGTCTACAAAATGCCGATCATATATTTTTCGAATACCATAATAATGTAAATTCAAAGCAAACCCTGCATGAGCTTCTTGCCTTGGTTGAAAGTTTGGGTTTCTATTATTATGTAAAAGAATCAGAAGTTAGGAAACATCCTTTTATTGATCAGCATCTTATTTGTGAGTCATTCAATATGGCACTGAATGTTTTCTGTTATAAAGTTTAATCTACAGATAAACTTTAGCAGTCCAAAGCAAGCTAATTTTTAGGTTGATATCCTTTTTTTGGTCTAAAGAGCTTATAATATTGTCTCACTAAGAACATGATAAGTCCTGAGTTAAGTAAATAAAAGCCTAAACTATTTCCAGAAAGATACATCCTTGTAATAGTTGTTGACATAAATCGTCCTCTAAATGCCCGGCGGTATTTTTTCATCAATTCAGTTCTTAATTTGTAAAAACTGTGATCAACATTCCCATCACTTTTATGGGTAAGATTAAAATCAATGATATAAGTATTAAAGCCCAGAGTTTCAGCAATCAGGCATATATCGGTACCGTACAAATGGAAGCCCTCAAGATCATTCGATAAAGATAGGTTCGCTTCATTTTTTACCAATATAAAATTCTCATCTACACTATGAGCTTTAAGTGGTAAATGTTTTTCAAATAGTATATTTCCGGAATTTTGGGTTAGATGCATCGCGAGATGCTTTAAATTGATGCCCCCTGCATTAGCCAAAATTGCCCAATTAGGGTCTATATCATCCATTTCCCTTATTCTTAATTCCAAATCATTAATTCGATGATCATGTAATAAAATGTCTTGGTGACATAAAATAATATATTTCCCTTTCGCTTCACGTAGAAATCTATTCAAGCCAGAAAATGCTCCAAATGCATTTGTTTTGCTATTATCGATGCATAAGTATTCGCAAAATTCAGGATCAAAGCCAGCAGTCAAAAATGAATTTATCATTTCCTGATACTCATCGGGCTTAGAAACCAGAGTACAAATGGAGAACTTAAATTGGAATTCTTCTTCCTTTTTTATGTTTTTTATGAAATTAAAGCTCATCAATCATTAAACGTTTGCATTGAAATCAATTTTTTATAAAGTCCATTCATTTTTATTAGGTCATTATGGCTTCCTTTTTCTTCAATCCTGCCACTTTCTAACACAATAATTTGATCAGCTTCTTGAATGGTACTCAAACGGTGCGCAATAACTATAGAAGTACGATTTTCCATTAATTTTTTTAGGGCACTTTGGACTAATTTTTCTGATTCAGTATCCAAGGCTGATGTAGCTTCATCCAAAAGCAGAATGGGTGGGTTAGCTAATACGGCTCTCGCAATGCTAATTCTTTGTTTCTGCCCGCCCGAAAGTTTCATTCCTCGATCACCAATATTCGTTTGATAGCCCTCGGATGTTTCAATGATGAATTCATGGGCATTTGCAATTTTTGCAGCCTCAATTACTTCATCATTTGTAAAAGGTCTTCCAAAAGCAATATTATTAAAGATGCTGTCATTAAAAAGTATAGGCTCTTGGTTTACAATTCCCATCAATGCTCTCACATCATGCATTTTAATATCTTTAATATCAGTCCCATCAATGGCTATCTCACCTGAGCTAGGATCCATAAACCTTGGTAGTAAATCCATAAGGGTAGTTTTTCCACCGCCCGAAGGACCAACCAATGCTACTGTACTGCCTTTTGTAATCTTGATGTTAATTTGGTTTAGCACTTCTTTTTCGCCATAAGCGAAACAAACATTTTTTAATTCAATATCCTTATTAAAGTTATTTTTTGAAACGGCATCTGGCTTATCGATTATATTTTCTGGCGCATCTAACAGCTGAAATACTCTTTCTCCTGCCGAAATACCTTGAGAAATATTCCCAAAAGCTTCTGAAATTGCTTTCGCAGGGTTAATGATTTGCGAAAATATGATGATATACCCTATAAATTCAGCTCCTCGTAAGTCAGATCCCTCTTCTAGGATTAGGGTTCCACCATAAAACAGAATTGCCGCAACCGTACTTACACCCAAGATTTCTGAAACTGGAGAGGCCAATAATACCCGTCTTGCTAATCTTCTATGTATCTTACTTGTCCACATATTAATAGCGTTGAACTTCTCCTGCATATATTTTTCGGCATTAAAGGATTTAATAATTTTTACTCCGTTTAAGCCTTCATCAATGCTTGAAACTAATACGCCTGCCGACTCTTGAGCCGCTGCTGCATGCTTTTTTAATTGTTTAATAATAATGGAAATAAGCAATCCAGAAACTGGAATTAGTATTAATGCAAAAAGAGTTAATTCAGATGAAATTGAAAATAGAACCGCGAAATTTAAAATAATAGCAATCGGCTCGCGCAAAATAACCTGTACGGATCTTATGATTGAGTCTTGAATCGTTATTACGTCGGCAATAAATCTTGAGATCAAATCACCCTTCCGCTGGCTACTAAAAAATTGAATATCAATAGTTGTTAGCTTTTTGAATATGCTACTGCGGATTCGAGTAACAATCATTAATCTGAAATTCTCAATTACCCTCGCAGATAAATATTTAAATAGGTTGCTTAGAGAAATAGAAACTATAATGGATATACTCACCATTTTTAGGGCTCCAACCTTGCCCGAGCTATTGATTACTTCTTTAAAATAGTAATAGAATAAGTTTTTAAAATAGCTTAGGCTAAAATCAAATGAAGGTAAAACATTGAGATTTTGTATGCTTTTTTCACCTGTTTGATTGAACAGAAGTTCAAAAACAGGTATTAATAATGTGAAATTAATTAAGCCGAATACGATTCCTAAAACCGACAACAAAAAAAATGGAATTGCAAATCTTTGAATTGGTGCTGCAAATGAGAAAAGTCGAAAAAAGGTCTTCATAAATTGTGTTATGAAGCAAAGTTAATCATTTTGAAAGATATCTAATTTCGACCCTTGATGATTGTTTGTCCAGCCAGCATTTTATTCATTTTAGTAATAACTTCCTCAATGCTAATCACATATTGCTGCTCGCTAATTAATTCATTCATTTTATTTCTTGAATTATTAATATTTTTCAAGCTACTTAAAAACATGGTAAAGCTTTTATAGAAGTAGAATTTTAGGCCAAGCCACATAAATAGTAAATCAAAAAAGGTAATTTGAATTAGCCAAAAAAATAATTTGATTTTGCTTAAGTGAATGGCATGAACAAACATTCTGTTTCTAAAAAAGATGGCTTTTACCCAATTTCGTGTTCGATAGTTTTTTGTGGTAGATGAATGATCATGTATGCAAAAGGATTTTGGGTCATAATAACATTTCCAACCGAGCCTCCAAGCTCTTAGTCCTAATTCAAAATCTTCACAATAAAAAGGTGAAAAAATTTCGTCAAAACCGCCTATTTGTTTAATTTTTTTAGCGTCTACTAATGCGTTTGCACCTGATAAATATGCTGTAGGAGTAAGGAAATTCTCATCTTTAACATAAAAAAAATTATTGCTTTTGATTTTAAATCCTGAGTAGTTTAAATATCGCGCGGTATCTTGAACCTCTCCATTTTTAGCTCCAATAATTTTGCTCATTACACCAAAAGTGTCTGCTAGTTCAAAATATTTAAACTGAGTTTCAAAAAAATCTGCATTTAATTCGATATCAGTATTAAGAAGCAAAATCAATTCTTTTTCTGCTTGATTAATTCCTTTATTACAGGATGCAGAAAAGCCCTTATTTTGGGCATTAATTATTAAACGTATTTCTGGATAGTTTTTCTGTAAAAATAAAACGGACTTGTCCTTTGAGCAATCATCTACTACGATAATTTCATAATTTACTTTTGCATTTTCTAAGGCCCCCATAACCGATGGAAGGTTTCGCTCTAGTAGGTGTTCCCCATTATAGTTTGGTATGACTACAGATATGCTTTTCCTAACACTCGGGATTGCTGTCATTAAACAATTTTATAGTTTTTGTATTCTCCTATTCTCCATCCAAATAGATCTTCTATTTTTTGTAAAATGCGTCGCCTTAAGCTCATTTTCTTTTTTAATAGTGTGGGATCTACTTGAAAAGTCCAATTGCTATGTTCAATTCTCTTTTGCATAACAATAGGATGGCTACCCGCAAATTTGATTAAACGATCGGCATTGCCATATTCAAACTCTTGATTTACAGGAAGATTTTCTTGTATCCAACTATCTTCATGGTAAAACTTATTGAAGTTGCGAACTTTATTATCTAATCCTGTAGGTGCTTGAACCCAACCATAATGATAAATATAAGCATCAAGAGCTTTAACCTTTAATTTACGATTATTTTTTCTAAAGCCCTGTGCATCTCGATAAGAGTGTACCTGGGGGTCAAATTTTAATACCCTAACTTCATTTCTATACCAACGTCTGGATGAAGCTACAAAATCGTAAGAACCATAAAAGTGCATGTATTTGAATAATAAACCTTCTACATTTTTATTGTTCAAATGGTCAATCATCGCTTTCTTTATCTCGGGGAGGTAATCTTCATGTACGCATTCATCTCCTTGTATATAAAAAGCCCAATCGGTGTCTTTTGAAATAGCTGCATAAGCCTTATCGGTCTCTTGTGCAAATGTTTTTCCGCCTTCACGAACGCTTTCATCCCAGATTGTGTGTATGATTTTTATCTTTGGTGAATCAATAGATTCGATTAATTCTAAGGTACCGTCGGTACAATCACCTATGGCAATTACAAATTCATCGCATATTGGTAAGACTGAAAGTATGGCCTGCACAATAGGATAGTCGTTTTTGACAGCATTTCGGATAAATGAGAAACCAGTAACTTTCATAAAAATAAAAATATGAGGCGAAGTTAATAAAAAAGCTTCTGTTGTATAATTTGCATCAATTGCATAATGAATTAAAAATAATTACTTTGTGCCATGGAGCCAAATAATCAGGATCACTCTATTATAGTTAAAGACTTTAAAAAGATAGCTAGAAATTTAACAATAGTTGAAAACGATTTGTTAGGCTCAGATGACCTTTTGAAAGGCCTTAAAAGTTTAAATACCCCAGTTATCGGGATCACTGGTCCGCCAGGAGCAGGTAAAAGCACCCTGGTAAATGCCATGATTAATTATTTAAGTGCTCAGGGTAAAACTATTGCCGTACTAGCCATTGATCCTACCTCACCATTTAATTTAGGCTCTTTACTTGGCGATCGGGTTCGAATGGCCGAACAGTTTAATAAACCAAATGTTTATATCCGTTCTTTAGCTACAAGGGGGTCGCTTGGAGGATTATCTGGTAAAACCATAGAAATGTGTGATGTGCTTAAGTCGGAGGGTTTCGATTATATCTTAGTTGAAACGGTTGGGGTTGGGCAATCAGAGGTAGAAATTGCCGGACTTGCAGACATTAGTGTAGTGGTGCTTGTTCCAGAGGCTGGCGATGAAATTCAGAGCATGAAATCAGGTTTAATGGAGATTGCAGATATTTTTGTAGTTAATAAATCAGATCGCGATGGGGCTGAAACATTTGCTAATAATTTGAAGAAGTTAGTCCATCAGAAAACGGAGTTCATACCTGTAATTAACACTATTGCCGACAAATTGACAGGTATTGATGATTTAATGGCGGCCTTAGAAAATCAGAGTTTTAAAGATAATTCACGTCGGAATTACCTCTTGGCCGAAAAAGCTTGGAAGCTGATTCAACATGAGAAAATGAAAAATATTAACAGGGTCAAACTTCAGGAAGAAATAATTCTCGCTTCAGCCGACCCTGCTTTTAATTTGTATCGTTTTGTAGATCAGGTTATTAACAAAACTAAGAATTCATAATATCTTCGATTTCTTCTGCTTCAATAGGAATATTTGCCATTAAATCAATATTGCCATCTTTTGTGATTAAAATATCATTCTCAAGTCGGATACCTAAACCTTCACTCTGAATATAAATGCCTGGTTCACAAGTAAGTATATTGCCTACTTCAAATGATTTATATCTGCTAGCAAAATCATGTACATCTAATCCAAGATGATGGGAAGTGCCATGCATAAAATATTTTTTATAAAGCGGCATTTTACTGTCTTGCTTAGCAACATCATGTTTATCGAGTAAGCCGAGCTTAATCAATTCATTTTCAACTATTTTACCTACTTCAACATGGTAATCGTTCCAAACAGTACCTGCTAAAAGCATTTTTTTGGCTTCATTCATTATGTGAAGTACAGAATTATAAACATCTTTTTGGCGTTTAGTGAAACGGCCGTTTACGGGTACCGAGCGACTTAAATCAGCGTTGTAGTTGGCATATTCTGCACCGAAATCAAACAGAATTACGTCACCATCTTTACAAATTTGGTTATTATCGTTATAGTGTAAAATATTTGCATTCTTACCAGATGCAATAATTGGGTTATAAGCATGCCCTGTTGCCCTTTGACGAATAAATTCGTGAATTATTTCAGCCTCAATTTCATATTCTGCCACACCAGGTTTCACAAATTTTAACACACGCCTAAATGCATCATTAGTAATATCGCAGGCTTTTTGCGTTAATGCTATTTCAGTATTGGATTTAATAGGTCTTAAATCACGTAAAATTAAAGCTGAACGCTCATAACGATGTAATGGATATAGGTTTTTTAGTTTTTCAATAAATCTGATATCACGATAAGGTACCTCATGTACATATCTGTCATTTTCGTTGGTATTGAGGTAAATATTGTCAGCATAATTAATAATTGAATGTAAAATACTCCAAAAATCACTTAGCCAAAAGATATTTTCTATTCCTGAAACCGTTTTAGCCTCTTGAATTGTAAGTTTATGTCCTTCCCAAACTGCAATATGCTCATTAGTTTGTCTCAAAAATAATACTTCGCGATAAATTGGATTTGGGCAATCAGGGAATAAAATTAAAATGCTTTGCTCCTGATCAATACCACTTAAGTAGAATAAATCAGGGTTTTGCTTGAAGGTAAAAGGTTGATCTCCGCTTCTTGGGAACTCGTCTCCCGACTGAAAAATAGCTATTGAGCTCTTAGGAAGCCGTTTTGTGAAATTTTGACGGTTTAATTCAAAAAGTTGCTTGTCTATCTGAGAATATTTCATAATTGTAACATTTTTAATCCTTGAACAAAAAAACTTGCACTTTGCGCCCTTTTATTCGGTAATAAAATTTTTGGAATAGTATTTGATTATTTGCACAAGTCAAACTTATGACTATTTTTGTATAAATTACACTAATGATTTTGTTAACCTTTAAAAAATTAATTATGAATTACTCTACATTAAAGAAGACCTTCGTGTTTTCATTAGTAGCGCTATTGGCCCTCGTAGAGGTTTCCAATGCTCAAACCGCTACGAACTCAACTGCCAAGGTATTTGGTGGAAGAGGACAGTACAGAACTTGGAACTTCGGTATTAATGCCGGAATTTTAACTCCACATGTAGTTGTTGGTGGTATCAACGATTACAATAAATCAAATTTCAACTTAGGATATGGTTTAACTTTACGTAAGCAATTAGGCCATTCTTTTGGTTTAGAGCTTGCTGGAGTACGTGGTAAATTATCAGGAGAAAATGATGCAACTGTTGCACCTCTTACTGCTGGAAGTTATGCTTCATTCGAAACTGACTTAGCTGTTGCAGCTTCATTGTCAGCAGTAGTAAATGTTGCAACAATTGATTTCTTACAGAGAGAAAATGCAATCAATTTCATTGCAAAGATTGGTTATGGTACTTCAAGATACGCTCCTAAAGCTCCTTTCAACTGGAAAGATAAAGCTGGCGAGTATGATGGAACAGGTACTAACAAATACGTAAAAGAGCAATTTATCCCTGTTGGTGCGGGTGTTAAGTTCAAAGTTTCTGAGCGTGTTAACTTCGATTTAGCTTATGTAATGAACTATGTTGATGGTGATAACGTTGATGGAACTTATGCAAAAGGTACTTCTAAAGATAAATTTTCTTATACTTCAGCTGGTTTAGAATTCTCTTTAGGTTCTGTTGCAAAGCCGAACTTAGACTGGGTTAACCCTGTTGCTTTAATGTATGATGAATTAAAAGATCCTACATTACGTAATGAGGTTGAAGCTTTAAAAGGTCGTGTAAGCGTATTAGAAGCTGCTGATTTATTAAAAGATTCTGATGGTGATGGTGTTGCTGATAAATTAGACAAATGTCCTAATACTCCAGCAGGTGTTAAAGTTGATGGTTCTGGTTGCCCACTAGATGTGGATGCTGACGGTGTGCCTGATTCAAAAGATGCTTGTCCTACTGTTAAAGGTACTGCTGCATTAAACGGATGTCCTGAAATGAGTGGCGTTGCTGGTTCTGCAATTGCAATCCAGTTCGAATTTAACTCTTCAGTTTTAAGAACTTCTGCTTATGCAACTTTAGATAAATTATCTGCTGACTTAAAAGCAAACTCTTCAAGCACTGTTCAATTAGACGGTCACGCTTCTGCTGAAGGTACTGATGAGTACAACATGTCATTATCAACAGACAGAGCTAATTCAGTAAAAACTTACTTAGTTAACTCTGGAATTGCTGCTAATAGAATTGCTGTAACTGGTTTTGGTGAAAGCCGTCCAGTTGCTTCAAATGCTACTGAAGCAGGACGTTCACAAAATCGTCGTGTTGAGTTCAAACAACAATAAACAATATTGTATATAAGCAAATTGTAAAAAAGAGTCCCGATTTTTCGGGACTCTTTTTTTATTTAATAATTTTGACGTCATGTATTTTTTCAGAAAAAAAGATCCCAATAGACCACAAAATTTTAATTTGAAGGTCATGCATATTATCAATACAATTGCTATCATCATGTTTTTGGCAGGTATTGTTTATAAGCTTATCGAGTGGTATGTTTTATAATTACTAGTATAACTGTTAATTATTTCCTCAAAATATAAATTGTATGAAATCTATTATCCAAACGGACAAAGCTCCGGCACCAATCGGGCCTTATAGTCAGGCTGTTCAAGCTGGAAATATGCTCTTTATTTCAGGACAAATAGCTATTGACCCCGCTACCAACCAATTAATTTCTGGCGGAATAAAAGAGGAAGCTAAGCAGGTAATGAATAACCTTGAAGCAGTTCTTAAAACAGCAGGTTTTTCTTTCGAGCACATAGTGAAAACTTCGATATTCCTAAGCGATATGAATCATTTTTCAGATGTAAACGAGATTTATGGCTCCTATTTCCACTCTGATTTTCCTGCTCGAGAAACTGTAGCCGTACTTGGTTTACCTAAAAATGTGAATGTGGAAATCTCTGTAATCGCCGTAAAGGCTTAAGTTTGAAGGAAGGAAGACTTAAATATTTTGTTGCCGCATTCTCTGCGGTAATAGTGTGGGGATTTTTCTCAATTCCCCTGCGTATGCTGCGCGATTATCCCGCAGATCAAATATTATACTATCGTATTTTTACTAGTTTATTTTTAACCTGGCTATACATTTTACTTTTCCGAAAAAAGCAAGTTAAATCCGACTTCAAATATGTACTGGAACAAGATAAATTTAGTCGGAAAAAAATACTTTGGCTTAACCTCCTCGCAGGATTATTAATCACAGGTAATTGGTTCACATTTATTTATGCCGTAAATAATGTTAATCTTAAATCGGCCGCCTTTGCCTATATGGTGTGTCCGCTATTAACCGCTATGGGAGGCTTCTTTATTTTGAAAGAAAAACTCACAAGCATTAAATTGATTGCATTAGGTTTAGCATCAATTAGTATTCTTGTGCTAGCACAAGGTTCACTGATAGATGTGCTTTGGTCAATTTTAATTGCGGCGCTCTATAGTTTTTATCTTATTATTCAGCGTGTTATTCACAGTATAGATAGATTTAATATGCTTGGTTTGCATCTGTTTATAGCCTCAGTTTGGATGACTCCATTTTTTATTTATGAATTCCAAAGCTTTCCAACAGATTTATCCTTTTGGCTTACAATCCTAGTAATTTCCATTTTCTTTACCATTATTCCGCTTTTCCTAAGCTTGTATGCTTTAATTGGGATGCCATCTTCTACTTTAGGAATAATTATTTATATAAATCCTATTGTTGCTTTTGCAGTGGCATTTTTCTATTTTCACGAAGGAATTAGTGTATCTCAGTTGTATTCTTATTCATTGTTACTTTTGGCAGTGATCGTCTTTAACTGGGCTACCCTCAAAGAAATAATAATTAAATCGCCGAGCAGAAATAAGCCGGTAACTAGCCCTTAAGCGGATTGGAAGACCAAATCTTAAAAACCCCTATTGAATATTTAAAGGGTATTGGCTCTCAACGTGCCGAAATCCTAAAGAAAGATCTTGGTGTTTTCAGGTATGAAAATCTTCTAGAACATTATCCTTTCAGATATATTGATCGTACGCGCTTTTATAAAATAAATGAGCTTAACCCTGATCTTCCAGCCGTTCAGATTCTTGGCCGTATCGTTTCAAAAGAAATTGTTGGTGATAAACGGGTAAAAAGACTAGTAGCACGTTTTAAAGATGATACAGGAATTATGGAACTCGTTTGGTTCCAAAGTTTACGCTGGATGGATAAAATTATTCAGCCAGGTTCTGTTTTTATTGTTTTTGGAAAGCCAAGTCTCTTTAATGGACATTTTTCCATTTCCCATCCCGAATTAGAAGCTTACCAACCAAATGCAGTTAGTCAGGGTAACCTAACTTTACAGCCCGTTTATAGCTCCACCGAAAAACTGAAGCAATTTAACCTGGATACTAAGGGCATTCAGCGAGCTCAAGCGGCACTTATTGATCAATGTATTCGTCAGATTACCGAAACACTGCCTCCTTATCTTATGAAGAATCATAATTTAATAAGTAGGCAGAAAGCATTATACAATATTCATTTTCCGGAAAGTGTAGAGGCATTGAGGGAAGCTCAACGTAGACTCAAGTTTGAAGAACTTTTCTTTATTCAATTGAAACTTCTTAGGACTAAGGTGCTCCGGACTCAAAAATTTAAGGGCTCTATTTTTGAAAATGTTGGAGATAATTTCAATACATTTTATACTCAAAAATTACCTTTTGAACTAACTACCGCTCAAAAACGTGTTATTAAGGAAATTCGTCAAGATACACAAAGAGGAGTGCAAATGAATCGTTTGCTGCAGGGCGATGTGGGTAGTGGTAAAACTGTGGTAGCGCTCATGATCATGTTATTAGCAATTGATAATGGTTATCAAGCTTGTATTATGGCCCCAACAGAGATTTTGGCTCAACAGCATTATTCTTCAATTAAGGCCCTTCTGGGCGATGATTTTGTGAGCGTTGAAATACTTACTGGATCAACCCCTAAAAAGGCAAGACGGGGCTTGCATGAGCGTCTGGAGAGTGGTGAGTTAAATATTATTGTTGGAACTCATGCTTTAATTGAGGATGCAGTCCAATTTCGTAATTTGGGGCTTGTAGTAATTGATGAGCAGCATCGTTTTGGTGTGGAACAGCGCGCACGTCTTTGGCGGAAAAACATCATTCCTCCACATGTTTTGGTAATGACTGCTACTCCTATCCCACGTACGCTTGCCATGACTCTTTACGGGGATCTTGACATCTCCATAATAGATGAGCTCCCAGCAGGCCGAAAACCAATTAAAACCGTGCATTTATTTCATAGTCAGCGTTTGAGGATGTTTGGCTTTATGCGCGAAGAAATAGCCAAGGGCAGGCAAGTGTATATTGTTTATCCGCTCATTAAAGAGAGTGAAAAGCTTGACCTTTTATACCTTGAAGCGGGTATAGAGGCAATATCCAATGAGTTTCCTTTACCCGAATACCGAATTAGTATCGTACACGGTAAATTGGCTGCAAAGGATAAAGCGGCCGAAATGCAACGTTTTATTAAAGGTGAAACACAAATTATGGTGGCAACTACGGTCATTGAGGTAGGTGTGAATGTCCCCAATGCGAGTGTCATGATTATTGAAAATGCTGAACGATTTGGCTTATCACAATTACATCAATTACGCGGACGTGTAGGGCGTGGAGCTGAACAATCTTTTTGTATTTTAATGTCGAGCTTGAAGCTTAGCGCAGATGCAAAAACACGTTTAGAAACGATGGTTCGTACCAACGATGGATTTGAAATTGCAGAAATAGATTTGCAACTTCGTGGACCAGGAAATATCGAAGGAACGCAACAAAGTGGCGTTCTTGATCTCAAATTGGCAGATCTTGCACTTGATCAACAATTGTTGTCGGAGGCTAGAAAAACAGTTATTGAAATTCTTGAGAATGATCCAGACCTTGTCAATGAAGAAAATCTTATCTTAAGGAAATATTTTGAGAAAAGATCAGGCGGTATAAGCTGGGATAAGATATCTTAAATATTATATGATTATTAAAACAATTCTAATACAATGAAATTTCTAAAAACACTATTTCCTGCTCTTCTTATTGGTTCAAGCTTGTTTGCTCAAAATCCTGATTCTATAATTATTCGTAAGATTTACGATGAAGCCTTAGAAAATGGACATGCCTATAAAAATTTAGAGTATTTGTGTAAGCAGATTGGTCCGCGACTTAGTGGCTCTGCCAATGCGCAAAAATCTGTAGACTGGACCAAAAAATTGATGGAAGAGTATGGTTTTGACCGTGTTTATCTACAAGAATTAATGGTTCCTGTATGGGAGCGTGGTGCAAAGGAAGAGGCATATATTTTGGATGGAAAGATTAAAATTCCTGTTCCAATTGCTGCCCTCGGCGGATCTATCGCTACTAGTGCTAAAGGAATTACTGCCCCAATTTTGGAAGTTCAAAACTTTGAAGAGCTTAAAGCTTTAGGTGCCGATATTGTGAAAGGCAAGATTATATTTTTCAATCGCCCATTTGATCCTAAATTATTTAATACTTTTTCAGCTTATAGTGGAGCAGTAAATCAGCGCAGTCAGGGTGCTATTGAAGCCGCCAAGCTAGGTGCCGTAGCTGTTATTGTAAGGTCCATGTCTTCTGTAATCGACGATTTTCCTCATACTGGCGGAATGGTTTATCAAGATGGAGTTACCAAAATTCCCGGAGCAGCAATAAGTACTAAAGCCGCTGATCTGCTTAGTCAGAAATTAATGCAAAGGAAGTATCCCTCCGCTCAATTTTATTTCAAACAAAATTGCCGCACCTTGCCTGATGCAGTTTCTTATAATGTAATTGGTGAAATTAAAGGTACAGTTGACCCAGAAGGAATTATTACTGTTGGTGGGCATCTTGATTCATGGGATCTTGCTGAAGGTGCTCACGATGATGGCACAGGTGTTATGCAATCAGTAGAAGTTTTAAGAATTTTTAAACAACTAAACTTGAAGCCCAGACATACCATTAGGGCGGTAATGTTTATGAATGAGGAGAATGGTTTGCGTGGGGGACTTAAATACGCTGAGATTGCAAAGCAAAATAAAGAAAGGCATGTAGCTGCTGTTGAGTCTGACGCGGGTGGTTATACTCCTCGTGGTTTTAATGTTGAAAATGCCCCAAAATCCTTAGCACATTTTTCTAAATGGAAACCTCTTTTTGCCCCTTACCTTGTGGATGCGATAATTCCAGGGGGTGGCGGTGCTGATATCGGTCCGTTGAGAATTATGCCCGAAGTGGTTTTAATTGGCTTCAGGCCAGATTCACAACGTTATTTTGATATCCACCATTCTAGCAATGATGTTTTTGAGAATGTGAATAGACGCGAACTGGAGCTCGGCGCTGCAGCCATGACATCTTTGATTTATCTCATCGATCAATATGGGACTAAATAAAAAGCAGACTAAATTTTGAGTTTAAATAAAGAAGAGCTTGAGGCAAGAGGGGTACAGAAGGATCCTTATGTAGCGATGCGTTTTCCGGAGTTTCGCTCCTATATTGCCATGCGCTTCCTCTTTACCTTTGCCTACCAAATTCAGGCGGTAGTTGTTGGTTGGCATATTTATCAGCTGACAAAAGATCCTCTTTCTTTGGGTTTAATAGGACTTGCAGAAGCTATCCCTTCTATCACTGTAACCCTTTATGGGGGATATATCGCGGATAAATCGGATAAGAAGAAACTATTGGTATGGATCATTGCATCCATGTTATTTTGTTCTGCCATCCTAGCCATAGTTACAACAAATGATGTGATCCAAGTAATTGGGCAAACATGGGTCATCTTAATTATGTATGGAATTATTTTTTGTGTAGGGATTGCGCGTGGATTTTATTCGCCTACCGCTTTTGCATTAATGGCCCAAATTATTCCGAAAGAACATTATACAAATTCTTCAACTTGGAATAGTGGTAGTTGGCAAACAGCATCTATTATGGGTCCTGCAGTTGGTGGCTTACTTTATGCTTTTAGCGGAATTACAGCTTGCTTCATTGTAATTGTTAGTTTTATTGCACTTGCACTTGTTTGTATTAAATTTTTCGTAAAAAACTATCCTGCCACCTTCATACCCAAAGAAAATATTTTTAAAAGCCTTTCGGAAGGGATTCGTTTTGTGTTTAAAAGCAAAATGATATTAGGGGCCTTGAGTCTTGACATGTTCTCTGTATTTTTCGGTGGTGCTGTAGCCTTGATGCCTATTTTTGCGCATGATATATTGAAAGTTGGGGCAGAAGGTCTAGGATTTATGAGAGCGGCTCCTGCTTTGGGTGCTGTAGTTACCATGTTTATTTTGGCAAAATATCCACCCATGAACAAGCCTTGGAGAAATTTATTGTTAGCCGTTGCCGGATTTGGAATATCGATAATTTGCTTTGGACTATCCAGAAATTTTTACCTCTCTTTTTTATTTCTATTCTTTGAGGGAGCATTTGATAGCGTTAGCGTTATAATTCGCTCAACTATTTTGCAAATTCTTACTCCCGAAGAAATGCGTGGAAGGGTATCAGCGGTGAATGGAATATTTATCAATTCATCTAATGAAATTGGTGCTTTTGAGTCGGGAGCAACAGCAAGGCTCATGGGAACTATTCCATCCGTACTTTTTGGTGGTAGTATGACACTTATAATTGTACTTATCACCTATTTAAAAACTAAAAGGCTCGTTCCTCTTAGTTTAAATCAGATTCATCGCAATTAAAATTTATTATTTCTACCCACAAGTAGATAAATAATTGAACCCAAAACGGGTGCAAGTAGGATTACAATTAACCATAATAATTTAGTATTTGTGGGAATGCGACTTTTTAAAAGGTCCATTAAAGTGACCACAATGAGGATAAACCAAATTATTCCTATTAAAAATCTTAATACACCACCAATGAAGAGTAAAATTAATAATCCGCTCATAATGCTTTTTGTTTACGCCCCCATAAAAGATAGATTATAGCTCCCAAAAGCGGGGCAATTAGGATAAATAGTATCCAAAGGAATTTACGATAATCGCTCATTTCCTTGGATTTTATGATATCAAATATTGAGAAAGGAATGACAAGAACTATCGAAATTGCTGTAAAGGCAATCAGAATTGACTCTAATATTCCAATATTGTAAAATAATAGGATACTCATTGCATTTTCTTGATTTTTTGACTCTTTCCCATATTAAGATATAATGTTATTCCTATTAAGGGAGCCATAACAACTATGGTGGTCCAGAAAATTTTATCTCTCGGATTTTTAAATTCTGATTTCGATATATCAATTAAAACGTATGCCAAAGAAATGGCATGAGCGACTAAAATTAATATTACGAATAAAATAAGAATTGAAAAGCTGATATTCAATAAAATTAGCATAGTATCATTTAATTCATTTAAATATAAAAATATTTTCTCTTAGATTGAATATTTTTCTCCAATTTGCTGGCGCCACATGGCAAAATATAGACCTTTTTCAGCAAGTAACTCTTCATGCTTACCTGATTCTATAATATGTCCTTTTTCTAGTACAAATATTTTATCAGCATGCATGATAGTTGAAAGTCGGTGCGCAATTAATATAGTGATGTGATCACTTACTTCAGATACATTACGGATGGTCTCAGTAATTTCCTCCTCTGTTAATGAATCTAAGGATGATGTAGCCTCATCAAAAACCAGAATATTAGGCTCACGAAGTAATGCCCTTGCTATTGATAGACGCTGTTTTTCGCCACCCGATACCTTTACACCACCTTCACCAATAATGGTATCTAGTCCTTTATCTGCACGTGAAAGAAGATTTTGACATGCAGCTCTTTGTAAAACCTGCATACATTCTTCATCGCTAGCATCAGGTCGCACAAAAAGAAGGTTTTCACGGATGCTACCTGAAAACAATTGTGTATCCTGTGTTACAAAGCTGATTTTTTCACGAAGTTCGTCCAAATCAATTTGCTTGGAAGGGACGTTATTGTATAGAACTTGGCCACTTTCAGGATGGTATAATCCTACAAGCAGTTTAACCAAAGTGGTTTTTCCCGATCCTGAGGGACCAACAAATGCGATTGTTTGTCCCTGTTTTGTTTCAAATGAAATATTCTCAAGTGCATTTCGGTTTGATGATTGATGCTTAAAACTTACTTCATTAAATTTAAGACTGTTTACACGGCCTAGAGCAACAGGATTTTCAGGCTTTTTCTCTTTCGGGGTATTTAAAATGGCCTTAAAGTTATCCAAGGATACTTCAGTCTCACGATAAACATTGATAATATTTCCGAGTTCTTGAAGAGGACCGAAAATAAAGAATGAGTAAATAAAGAGCGAGAAAAACTCTCCAACACTGATTCTGCCAGCAAATATTAGATAAAGCATCAAGAGCAAAATCATATTTCTAAGCAAATTGACCAATGTGCCTTGGATAAAACTTAGGCTTCGTACATATTTAACTTTTTTGAGCTCAAGCTTTAGGATTTTATTGGTTGTATTACTTAAACGTTTTATTTCCTGACCTGAAAGCCCTAAACTTTTTACTAACTCAATATTTCTTAACGATTCGGTGGTTGAGCCTGCTAGTGCCGTAGTTTCAGCTACAATAGCTTTCTGTACCACTTTTATTTTTTTGCTGAGTACAGAACTTATAAATCCGAGAATAGGAATTACAGAAATATATACTACAGCAATTGACCAATGAATATTAATTGCATAAATAAAAACGAATGTTACTCCAACTAAAGAGGTGAACACAATATTTATGAGCGCAGTTATCAGCTTCTCACTATCGGTTCTCACTTTTTGTAATACGCCCAATGTTTCGCCACTACGTTGATCTTCAAATACTGAATAGGGTAATTCGAGAGAGTGCGCTAGTCCATCAGAATAGATTTTTGCCCCTAACCGTTGAGTAATCACATTGACATAATAATCCTGGAAATTTTTCGCGATTCGCGAAACCATCGCTACTCCCATTGCTGCAAGTATTAATAATCCAGCACCTTTAAAAAATTCTTCGGTGGTATATTCCTGATATCTAGTTACATAGGTATCGATTACTTTTCGGAAAATCCATGGATCCAAGAGTGAAAATATCTGATTTACAGCGGCAAGTAATAAGGCTAAGAAGATTAGTCCTTTATAGTTTTTTAAATATTGTAATAGTAGTTTCATAGGTAATTGGTCATAAAAAAGAAAGGGAACAAGTTAAATTCCTATTCCCTTTCTTTTGATATGTTATATTTTAATTAGACAGTCATGATGTCTTTTTCTTTAAGCTCCATTAGTCGGTCGATACGAACAATACAGCTATCAGTTAATTTCTGTACTTCACCTTCTCCAGTTTTGATTTCATCATCAGATACACCTTCAGATTTTGTGCGCTTGATTTTCTCATTAGCATCTTTACGGATGTTTCTAACTGCGATTCTTCCTTTTTCGGCTTCTTCTTTTACTTTTTTAACTAGGTCTTTACGGCGTTCTTCTGTAAGTGGTGGAACATTTAAGCGGATTACCGTACCATCGTTTTGAGGGTTTAAGCCGATGTTTGCCTCCATAATTGCTCTTTCAATCGGAATGAGCATTGCTTTTTCCCATGGTTGTACAACAAGTGTACGCGCATCTGGTGTATTTACTGTTCCAATTTGATTTAAAGCTGTTGGAGTTCCATAATAATCTACAAAAATACCATCTAACATGGTTGGCATTGCCTTACCGGCACGTATTTTTACCAATTCATTATCACAAAACTCAATGGCTTTTTCCATATGAGCTTTCGCATCATCCAGTTGTTTCTTTATAAGCTCGTTCATAATATTTCTGTTCGATTTGCAAAATTAATTAAATTCCTCTTATCTAAGGTATTTAAACATTATTCAATCTATTTTATCCCCTAACTAATGTTCCAATTGGTTCTCCTTCTGCTAAACGCATAAAATTACCAGGCTTATTCATGTCGAAAACAATAATTGGGAGTTTATTTTCTTGGCACAATGTGAAAGCAGTCATGTCCATCACATTCAAATTCTTTTTATAAACTTCATCGAAAGTAATTTCATCGTATCGGGTTGCGTTTGAATCTTTAAGAGGATCGGCAGTGTAGATACCATCCACACGTGTGCCCTTCATCACAACATCCGCATTAATTTCAACAGCTCTTAAAGATGCGGCGGTATCAGTGGTAAAATATGGATTTCCAGTTCCTGCCCCGAATATGACAATTCTTCCTTTTTCTAGGTGTCGAACTGCTCTTCTACGAATAAATGGTTCACAAATTTGTTCCATTTTAATCGCAGTGAGTAAGCGTGTTTTGACGCCAGTTTTTTCAAGCGCATCCTGTAAAGCCATACTATTGATTACAGTAGCAAGCATGCCCATATAGTCGGCTTGCACACGATCCATGCCCGCTTTTTCTGCACTTAATCCGCGATAAATATTACCACCGCCAATTACTAAGGCTATTTCTATTCCTCTTGCATGTACAGCTTGAATGTCTTTTGCATATTGTGCTACGCGATCAATATCGATGCCATATTGCTTTTCGCCCATCAATGCTTCGCCACTTAGTTTTAGGAGGATACGTTTAAACTTCATCTTTTTAATTTATTAAATTATTTTCTAATATACCTGAAAAGTAGGTCTTTTGGAATTGTAAATTTTTGTCAAACACCAAAATATCAGCAGCATAGCCAGACTTTAAATATCCGTGTTTATTATCTTTTATTAGTTTTGATGGGTATGTGGAAGCCATTCTTAAAGCTTCATCTATTGGAATATTAGCGTGATTAACGCAATTTTCTACCGCCTTAAGCATGCTTAGGCAAGAACCTGACAAAGTTCCATCTGGCATGGTATAACGATCGCCGGTAAATACATGTTGATAAGCGCCTTGATTACTATTTGTTACTGCATCAGTAATTAAGAATAATTTGTCGCCCATTTCTCTTTTAGCTAATTCAATCATCGGAAAGCTAACATGTACACCATCGGCCACAATGCTTGTGTATGGTTTTGTCTTAAAAATTGCTGGAATTAAACCTGGCTCTCTATGATGAATAGCTGGCATTGCATTATAAAGATGAGTGGCAGCATGTACGGGATTGTTTAGGAATGATATAGCTGTCTCATAGCTTGCATTGCTATGACCTGCAGAGATGATAATACCTTGTGAATCAAGATAATCCATCAACTCCCTGTCTTGCAGTTCAGGTGCGATGGTCATCATTTTTATTTCTCCTTCGGCTAGTTCAACCCAATTCTTTAGCTCTGATAATTGCCCTTTTTTTATAAATTTTTCGGGGTGTGCACCTTTTTTTATTGGATTGAGATAAGGACCTTCAAGGTGCAAACCAAGAAATACCCCTTTTGCCTTCTTGCGATATGATTTGGCTACTTCAATTGCTTTTAATACAACTTCATCACTATTGGTGGCTACTGTAGCAAAAAATCCTGTAGTTCCTTGACCTAGCAAATCAATTTCCATTTGTTGTAAAGCTTCTTCGCTAGGTAATGAGCCGAAAAGTTGTCCTCCACTTCCATAAATTTGAAGATCTATTAAAGCAGGAGCTATAAATAAGTCTTTTAGGTCGTGAGTTTGAAAGTCGGATGGTATTTCTGATGCATTGCAAATAGATAATATATGTCCGTTCTTTAGAAGGATCACCTTATTTTCTAATTTTTCTTCACCAGTATATATGCTGGCATTTATAAGTGCAATACTCATCTGTTTGTTCTTTCTATTTATAAGATGAAGCCTGTAATGATTATTAAAATCATATTGGAATCATGGTTCAGGAATTTTCAGACAAAAAAAATCCTCTCCGTTTTGGAGAGGATTTAAATATTAAGCTCCTAACTGAACCCGTTTGAAGGCGGTAACAGTGAGTCCTTTTTCTACATCATTTAAAAACTGAGCAACAGTTTTACTTGAGTCTTTTACAAACTCCTGATTTAGTAAAGTTGAGTCTTTATAGAATTTATTAAGTTTTCCTGCAGCAATCTTTTCTACCATTTCTTCTGGCTTACCTTCTGCACGGATTACATCTTTAGCAATTTCAAGTTCTCTTTCGATAGTTTTTGAATCTACATCATCTTTATCGATAGCAACTGGGTTCATTGCAGCAATTTGCATCGCTACGTCTTTACCAACCTCATCAGCAGATGCTGGGTTAGAATTCAAAGCAACTAATACACCTAAACGGTAGTTTCCGTGAATGTAAGCGATAACTTTATCACCTGTTACTGACTCGAATTTAGAAACACCAACTTTTTCACCAATTTTACCAATTTGTGAAATGATTGTATCAGCTAATTTTTCGCCATTTAGGTCCAATTGAAGTAAATCATCTAGAGAAGCTGGATTTTTATCAATTGCTAAATCAGCAATGCTGCTTGCAAAAGCAACGAAATCAGCATTTTTAGCAACGAAATCAGTTTCGCAGTTAAATTCAATGATAACACCACGCTTACCATCAGCGGTTGTTTTTGCGATAACTACACCTTCATTTGATTCACGATCTTGGCGACTAGCAGCAACTTTTGCACCTTTTTTACGTAGGTAGTCGATTGCAGCTTCAAAATCACCATTAGCTTCGGTTAATGCTTTTTTGCAATCCATCATTCCGGCTCCGGTCTGCTGGCGTAATTTATTTACATCTGCGGCAGTAATTTGTACTGTAGACATGTTATTTTCCTTTTAATCCTTTGAATCCCCGCCATTGGCGGGGATTTAAGGGAATATTATTAAAATTAATTTGATTGTTTTTGCAATTGCTATCCCATAATACTTAGGGATTAACTAATTGTAATTGCGGAATAATTCGAAATTATTCTTCGCTTTTTGCTTCAGTTTCAGCAGTTACTCCTTCAGAAGCTGCAGCCTTACGGGTGCGTTTTCCTGGCGTTGCTGCCTCGTCTTTTGCTTCGCCTTCAGTATCTACTTTTGCTTTTGCAGTAGCAGCTTCCTTATCAGCTTCTTCATCCTTCTCACGCTTACGCTCGTCTAATCCTTCATGGATAGCCTTCATGATAACATCAGTAATCAATGTGATTGATTTAGTTGCATCATCATTCGCTGGGATAGGGAAGTCGATGTTTGACGGATCAGAGTTAGTATCAACCATTGCGAAAGTAGGGATGTTTAATTTCATCGCTTCTGCAACAGAGATATGTTCTTTCTTAACGTCAATAATAAATAATGCAGCTGGTAAACGATTTAAATCAGCAATACCTCCAAGAAGGGCTTCTAATTTGATACGCTCACGCTGAATCATTAATTTTTCTTTCTTTGATAAAACATCAAAAGTACCGTCTTTAGTCATCTTATCGATGTTCGACATCTTTTTGATTGATTTACGAACTGTAGCAAAGTTAGTTAACATACCACCTAACCAACGCTCGGTTACATAAGGCATGTTTACAGAACGAGCTTGCTCAGCAACAATATCTTTAGCTTGCTTCTTAGTAGAAACAAATAAGATTTTGCGTCCTGATTTTACGATTTGTTTAATCGCAGCAGCAGCTTCTTCTAATTTTGTTAAAGTTTTATTTAAATCTATAATGTGGATGCCATTACGTTCCATGAAAATGTACGGAGCCATTTTCGGATCCCATTTACGGGTAAGGTGACCAAAATGTACACCTGCATCCAATAAGTCTTGATATGTTGTTCTTGCCATTGTCTGATCCTCCTGAGATTAACGTTTACTAAATTGAAATTTCTTACGGGCTTTCTTACGACCTGGTTTCTTACGCTCAACCATACGGTCATCGCGGGTCATAATACCTTTAGCTCTCAATGCAGATTTTTTCTCTGGATCTAGCTCTACAATAGCTTTGGCAATTGCTAAACGAACGGCTTCTGCCTGTCCTTTAACACCACCGCCTGCAACGTTTACAGTTACATCGAATTTTCCTGTTGATTCAGAAACTTCGGTCGACTGCATTACGATGTATTGTAATGGCAATGTTGGAAAATATTCCTTGTAATCTTTACCGTTTACGGTAACCTTGCCGCTTCCATCTGTTAGATAAATGCGCGCAACTGCTGTTTTTCTTCTTCCTGAAGTGTTTGTAGTTGACATTTCTCTTAATTACGGTTTAATGGTTTGAGGATTTTGTGCTGCATGCGGATGATCAGTACCTGCATAAACAAACAGGTTCTTATACAATGCACGGCCCAAACTGTTTTTAGGTAACATACCACGTACAGCTTTCTCTACTACGCGAGTAGGATGCTTCGCCATTAACTCCTTCGGAGAAATGAATTTCTGACCACCAGGATAACCTGTGTAAGAAACATATTGCTTGTTGGCAAATTTGTTTCCTGTCAGTTTTACTTTGTCTGCATTGATAACAATTACATTATCTCCGCAGTCTACGTGTGGGGTGTACTCAGGCTTGTTTTTTCCTCTAATGATCATTGCAATCTTAGAAGACAAGCGCCCCAAAATCTCGCCCTGAGCGTCAACAACTACCCAATTCTTGTTGGCGGTCGCTTTGTTGGCAGAGACAGTTTTGTAACTTAACGTATTCACTTGCTTTAGTTTAAATTATATATTATTTATTAATTGCCCTAAAAATAGGGACTGCAAAGATACGAAAAATTGATTAATTGACAAAGGCTAAATGGAAAAAAGTGAAATTGCTGTAATTCTTGCCTTTTATATAGATGTTTAAAGCGTTGTTTTATTGTACTCCTTGCTGAAAGCTTCGGCATCATCCGGACTTATCAGAATTTTTTTACCCGTTTTGCTTATTATTAAAATAGGTTTATCTCTGCGCGTTAAATACCATGACATGTCGCCTAATTCATTATTGCTGAATTTTCCATACCAACCAAATAATCCCCCTACTCCAAATGTGCGTATAGTTCCACTTAGCTTATCTTTATCTATTAAAGTCAGATTTTCAATATCAGCTCTATTGATATGCACACTCTTGATTAACCTACGAATAATTATTTCTTCGGCCTTAATCTCATAACTTAAAGGTTTTAGATGCCAGCATATTAGATATACGATCAATAATAATATGGCCAGTGGCAGAATAAAATTAAAGATAATTAAGGCTCCGAAGAGGAGACTTACCAAAATGGTAATAATAATTGCAGTTTTGTCGAGGGAGGCCTTGTATTTCATATAATTATACTTGTTAATTTTACAAAGGTTCTCCTTTTATATGATGAATCTCTCGTCAATATTGGATAAAGTCAGACAATGTGCCAAAGCTGTAATTTTGTTGCTTTAATTTATTGATAAAGCTATCCATTCTTTCGATCATTTTTGTCCCTGTGTTTTTACTTACATATCCAGGGAAACCAAATCTATTTTGATCAGTTAAATCTGTAAACTCCCAAGGATGAAAGTAAATATTTAAATATCCGTCTTTTTTAAGAGTTCTTTTTGCTAGCCAAGTATAGAGCCAAAGTGGTAAATTATGAAATGAAAGCCAGAATAGAGGAAAGCGTAACATCGGACTTACAGATGCGGGTATTTGCCAAATTCCTGCTTTTTCAAATATTGTTCTAGGACTTGATAAGTTATTATATCGGCCAGGTAGCCAAGTTGGATTTATAGATGAATTATATAAATATCCTGCTTTTCTCACCTCATCTTCATCAACAGGCTTCATTCTAGGCATTCTAAATCCGACAATATCTTGCGAGGAGATTTCTTGAAGTACCTTTCTTGATAATTCAAGATGAGTTTTATCGAATGCAGAGTGATAATAACCATGGGATGCTAGCTCATGCCCACTAGATAGTAATCGTTTAATCACTTCAGGTGCATTCTGAGCAAAGATAACCGTGCTGAAAAATGTGGCCTTAACTTGATGTTTGTCTAAAATATCTAAGATGTGCTTTGTCCCTCTTATGGATATTTCCATCTGATCTTCAAAGGATATCTCTTTATTATATTCAAGAGGCATATCAAATTCCTCTATATCAAAACTCAGAAGTACCAAAATTTTATTCTTTAATATTAGTTGAACGAATGATATAGTTTGGTCTATTTTTTACCTGCATAAACATCTTCCCGATGTAAATGCCGATTATTCCTAAAATAATTAGTTGTAAGCCACCAAAAAATACAATAGTAATAATGATAGATGCCCAGCCAGATACTTCCTCGCCCGTAAAAAATGCGTATAAAACATAAGGGATATACAATATTGACAAGAATGATAGTGCAAATCCGATGTAAGTAGCGGCATAAAGTGGTTTTATTGAAAATGAGGTTACACCTTGAAGTGCAAATTTTATCATTTTTTTGACGCTATACTTGCTCTCGCCAAAATGACGGGAATTAGGAGTATACTCTACAGACGTTTGTGTGAAACCAATCCATTTGAAAAGCCCTCTTAAAAAGGGTTCATTTTCATTGAAGTTTCGAATAACAGAAACAACTTTTTTATCAAGAAGTCTGAAATCGGCTGATCCCGACTCCAACTCTACATCTGATAAACTATTAAGTGTTTTATAAAATAGATTTGATGATATTCTTTTGGTTAGCGGAAGTCTTTTGTCTTCTAAACGCACGGTATAAACTATTTCAAATCCTTCTTCCCATTTCCTTAACAATTCGGTTAATAGCTCTGGTGGATGCTGAAGGTCGCAGTCCATGCTAACTACACAATCGCCTTTAGCATGATCAAGTCCCGCTTTTAAAGCAAGCTGATGCCCAAAATTTCTCGAAAACTCAATAAAGAAAATATGTTCATTATTTGGTATCAGTCCCTGAATTGTTTCCATGGTATTATCGGTGCAGCCATCAGCTACAAGAATAATTTCATGTGAATAAGGAAGCTTTTCAAAAACATTGTCAATCTCGGAACAAACCTTAGCAATGTTTTCAGATTCATTAAAAGCTGGTAAAACTATAGATACTAACTTATTCGATTCCATAGCTTTTGTTATTCTTAAAATCAAATTTTAACATTTGATAAATTATTGTAAACCAAATCAATACACATGGTAGTGCTTTTAGAGAGTAAGGTTTTATGTATTCATTCCTAATAAATTTAGGAAATAAATCAGAAGGCGACATGCTTGTCAATAAAAACGCAAAAATAAATAAAAACAGTATCCATTTATTTTTAGGTGAAGGCTGTATTACAAACCAAATAGCCACTCCAACAAATGCAATAACATAGGTTGGCGATTCGGAGCTAGTACTGAAAATAACTGTAAATATCAGTGTACTTGCAAGCAGCATCAGCCTGAAATTATTTTCTTTAAATTGAGAAAACCTAAAATAAGGTAGGATAAATAAGATTAATCCTGCCAATATGAAGGGCCAGTTTTGAATGGAGTTATCGCCTGAAATTCTACGCACCATTCCCATCAAACATATATCCTGATCAGTAATTAAAGTACTATTCATGATATTTTTTTGAGAAACTGCTAAGTACCAATCTTTGTAGGATTGAATAATAAATTCTGGAGATGAAAAAAGCATAGGCAGCGTAAATGCTATGATGCTCCAAAATATCAGTCCCAAAATCAGCTTCTTTTTATCACTAGAGAAAAAGAAGAAGGCCAGGCCAACAATACCATAGAGTTTAATAAAAGTGCCTAAAACGATCATGAAAGCTGCCCAAAAATCCTTTTTCTTCACTATAAATGAAAAGCTTAAAAGTATAATTGCAGTCATACTTGGGTTAAACTGAGAGCTCAGTATCGAGGTTAGGTTTTCATGCGCAGCTATTAAAATAATTGCTAAAGTAGCTCCCGAGGGCAATGGGAGTTTTCTAATGGCAATAAAAAGTACAGATGAATTAAAGATTGTCCATAGCGTATGACCTAACCAATTTGGCAAAATTGCAAATGGCGCAATAAATACACTAAAGATTGGTCCGTAAAGATTGTAATGCTGAAAATTTTCTGGCTGTGGCAAAAAGAAATTTCGTTCATTCACCAAACTGTAGAAAGTAAATTTAAAGATTAGATAGTTGTTAAAATTTCCACTCGACAATAATTTAAGAATAGCAAATGCTGTAATTATAAACCATAGTGAGCTTATGTAGATGCTTTTTTTAAAAATGGTATTTGTTAAAAAATTGTACATATATCAAATTCGCCTTTACTTTTTAGATGAAATAAATATAGAAACGCCAAAAGGCAGATTAAAAAGCTTAAGTAAGGCTAATTCTGATTTAAAAATTTGGTACAGAATTTTACTTGAGATACTATTATTATTGTGTAAAGTAGCATCAGAGCCAGCGCCTACTCTTATAAATCTAGCAGGAATAAGTTTGCTTATTAATCTGAAGGCCATTATGGGTACGAATAGAATCGTGTTGAAGTAGGTAGCCCTGATAGTAGTCAAATTGATTTTAGTGAATATATCTTTTAAGCTAGACATGGTGTACCGTCTAAAATGATGATTAACTTCATCATGATTGCTCCATAATAACATAAAAGCTGGAACCGTTACCACAATCAAACCACCGCTTTTACAAACTCTTTTCATTTCTGAAACTCCTAAAGTGTCATCTTCAACATGCTCAATAACATCCAAAGCGCAAACCATATCAAATTCTTCCTCACCAAAGGGTAATTCTAAAATAGACCCATTTATAATATTCAAATTCAATGTGCTATTCGCGAAATCGCAACAATCTTTGTCGTATTCTAATGAGGTTACAGTCCCAAATTGAGATAAAAGTTCGCTTGTTTTGCCTGTTGCAGCACCAATATTCAAAATTTTAAGATTATTTTTTTCTTGGTTTTTGAGGCTTTTATGAATCAGATTGGAAATAATTTTTGCTCTTGCTTTGAACCACCAATGTTCACGTTCTAAAATATAATATTCTTTGTAGTAATTTTTATCCATCTCTTAAGCTTGGAACGGTGCTTTGTTAAATAGTACAACTATAAATTTTATAGCACCTAACAATAAAGTATTTAATAAAAGGTTTAATTATAACATAAATATTACATAAATCAAAATTTTATAATTTCTGTTGAAAATCTGAACATCTAAAATTTTGTTGATTTTCTATTTAGATTAGCTTTTGAACCAATAGCTTGAGTGCAATAATTTTTTGATGAATATTGAGATTTGTAATTTCTGAAAAAGAAAAACGCTCAGCAAGAGAGTTACCAATTCTTGCAGAGCGTTATTTAATGTTTTATATGCTTGACATTTTCATGCCTTTTATTTTTTAAGCCATTGGGACTTCCATCAATAGAATCTCCGCGTTTGAATTTGCGCTGATGGTAAATTTATCGGTTTCCCAGATGCCAAATCCGTCTCTTGAATTTAGTTTTTGATCATTTATACTAATATCTCCATTCAGAATGAATGCATAAACTCCATTTCCAGCTCCTTTAATCTGATATTCTGTGGAGAAACCTTCATCTAATTTTCCTAGATGAAACCAAGCATTTTGATGAACCCAAACACCCTCATCTTCAGGATTGGGACTTAAAATTTGTTGGAGTTTATTGTGACGATCTTCTAAATTTAAAGTAATTTGATCGTAGCGAGGCTCAACATTCCCTTTATTTGGAAACATCCAAATCTGTAAGAATTTCACCTCTTTATCTGCATTTTTATTGTATTCGCTGTGGGTAATTCCTGTTCCGGCACTCATCACTTGTATGTCACCATTTCTAATTACCGTTTTATTCCCCATGCTATCTTTATGTTCCAAATCTCCTTCTAGGGGAATGGAAATAATTTCCATATTATCATGGGGATGAGCTCCAAATCCCATGCCTCCCGCAACGATATCATCATTTAACACCCTTAAAACCCCGAAGTTCATTCTTTGCGGATCATAATATCCTGCAAAGCTAAAGGTATGTCTACTATGTAACCAACCGTGGTTTGCATTTCCACGAGTATCAGACTTATGAACTACTGTTTTCATTTTTTCTTGAATTCAAAACTAAAGATCTCCGTAAAGATTTGATTGTCCGCCATCTATAGCAATCGTTTGACCACTGATATATGAACAATCTTCACTCAACAAAAATACTACAAGTTTTGCAACTTCCTCGGGTATTCCCAATCGTTTTGTAGGATTCGATTGTGCATAATCTGATTCAGCTTTTTTGGGATCTGTAGGGTTCATCTGTCTGAAAGCTTCGGCAACCATAGGGGTTAGGATTGCTCCCGGAGCGATGGCATTGGTTAAAACTCCAAACTTACTGTATTCTATAGCTGCATTTTTAGTCATACCACTAACCGCATGCTTGGCTGCGATATAAGCCGTTTGATTCACTACCCCTCTTATTCCTCCCACAGATGAAGCATTTACTATGCGGCCATAGTTTTGTTTTTGCATTACTGGAATGATATAGCGCATACCGTAGTAAACTCCCATCAGATTGATATCAATTACTTTTTTGAAGATTTCTAAGTCATATTCGGTTAAAAGTGCTTGCTTTCCTTCAATTCCTGCATTATTGTAAAATCCGTCTATTCGTCCGTAAGCTTTCAAGCTTTGCTCCACAAATCCCTTAACTTCAGTTTCTTTTGATACATCGGCATGTATGAATAGCGCTTCCGTTTCAGGAAAAGTTTTCTTCAGAAAGCTTTTTGTTTCCTCTAAAGTTTTTGCGTTAAAGTCGATTAGACTAAGTTTAGCACCTTCTTTTGCCGCTTCAATAGCGGTAGCAAGCCCTAGCCCCATAGCTGCACCAGTAATTAGTATTACTTTGTTTTCTAATTTTTTCATGTGGATTTATTTAAATACATTAATGATTAATAACTCAGATTCTTGAAATAAGGCAAATATTCGATGATAGGGTTTTTTACGCTTATTTTTAATGTTCTAGCCTGGAAATAACTAATGGATTAACAAATTAATGAGGCTATTGTTCAAATAGGCTACTAATGGAATTTTTTAGATGATGTATCTCTAAACGTTTCTAAATATCCGTTTTAAGGTCTCATATTTATTATTTGAGGAGCTTGTTAATAAGGTTTTACATCAAATCTTATTGATGTTCTGGGATAGAAAAAAGCTTAAAATCTTTGAGATTTTACTATTGTTGAATTTTTATACCCTCCAGCATATGAGCCAAAATGGGTTCACATTTTTCTTTGCAACAAGGGTAATAATTTAAGTGTTTCCAGTGCTCCGACTTTGGCGATTGTCCCCACCAAAATTCGGCAATGGCTAATGGTTCCATCTGATGTTTAAAGGCGTACTGCAAAAGTTTCGGTCCGGCACATTCGCCAGCCCCCGCTGGCGGATTTTTATAAGATGCAGCTTTAAATATTTCATTAAGGCTTTTTTCCTCGCCCTGTTTATTCAAGAATGTATAGTGATTAAATAGCTCATTTTGAAGTGTATTCGAGTGTTTTTTTCGAGCTACCTTCATCATTCGAACATCTTCTAAATAACCTTCAGCTTTTAAATGTTCTTTTTCTTTGATGGCATTATTGATGCGAGTGAGTTCGGCCATTCCAGTATTTAGGAAACTGCCTTCTTGCAGACTATCAAAAACTGGCGGGACAAATTTAGAGTGATGATTTCCACCGGCCATTTTTCCTGAAAATGCTGCGATATAACCAAGTTCATTTTGAGAGTTTTTCACGATTAAAACCCCAAACATTTTACCAATGATGAAGCCTTCTTGTGCAGGATTTAATCCGAAATTATGCTCCCAATCGCTTTGATGCTTAAGGTATTTTTGTAAATCTTCGGCAGCTAAAAGGCATAGAGGATGCGGTTTATTATCTTTTAAGAAATTAAACTGTGCTGGAACTTCATGCTCAGAATCTAAGCTTTTAAAAAAAGGATCTTGTATTTGTGCTGACAATTAAAAAAGGCCAGATGGATTATTCTGGCCTTACAAAGGTATTTAATTCCCACCTAGAATAATGGGTGCATTCTTACCATTACCCATGATGATGATTTTAGCATTAGGTGATAGAGCAATTTCTTTTTGAGCTTTTATAGTTTCATATTGAAGTTGCTTATCACTTAAACCGGTTGACAAGATTTTTTGATAATCAGCAATACCTTGTGCTTCAACTCGCTTACGCTCAGCTTCTTGACGCTCTTTTTGAAGAACGAAGGTCATTTTTTGAGCATCTTGTTCGGCATTAATTTTAGATTCAATAGTGGTTTTTACAGAGGCAGGTAGTGTGATATTTCTTACTAGAAGTTGCTCTAATTCTAATCCCCGTTTAACAAAACTTTTATTGATGGTATTGAATATTTTATTCTGAAATTCATCGCGCTTACTTGAATATAATGCTACAGCATCATAAGAAACAGCATTGTCTCTGATAGCAGTTCTTGCAATTGGCCTTACAATTTTATCCAGATAATCAGTCCCAATGGTGCGAAGAATTTCAGGTGTAGAGGAAGGTTTAACCTTAAAAAGTACTGAAAGATCGATGATTACTTCCAGACCATCAGCAGAAAGAACTCTAATGGCATCGTCGCCACTTTTTCCTCCTTCATCGTTTACACCAGACATGGTATAGTTTTGTGTTTTGACATCGAAAGTTGTGACCTCCATCATCGGATTAACAACATTCAATCCGCTATAAAGCACATCATCATTTACCTTACCAAAAAGAGTTTTTACGCCTACTTCACCTGATTCAACTACTTTAAACATAGAGAAAGAGGCACCAATTAATATTAAAATTATTGCTCCAATGCGGGTAATTTTACTGAATCGCGCTGCCTGACCATCTTGAGAGGCCATAAAAAAACTAGCTAGTAGTGCAAATATTCCGATGATGATTAAAAACATGATTCTGATTTTTTATGTGGTTAAAATTACAATAATTCTATGTGAAAGCTCTTGATAATAACTTGTATTTCTTTTTCAACTCGCGCCGAATATTTGTTTTTACTTAGCAACCTTAAAAGATTCATTTTCTATATTAAGATTTTATTTTCTCTTAAAATTCTTTTCCTTGCAAAAAGAAAATAAACAAGACCGGCCAAGAGGTTAATTATGCCTATAAAGCCTAAGGTCCACATGATTTTTTCCGTTAAACTTGGTTTGTTTGACCTGTAAATTTCTTTAAGTGCAATAAAGCTGTAAGCTAATATTAAAGCAATATTTATTATATTGACAGGCACAGGAACATTTATTTCAAAATACCAAGCTAAATATTTGAAAATTGTTATTCCTAAACTAATGAATAATAATGGCTTGAATAATCTTTGTATTTCCATTTTTATAATTTCAAATCAATCTTACAATATAAGTATAAATACTCATATTTCAAAATTTATCGTAAGCAATTGATTATAAATAGGTAAGAATTTAAAACAAGATATAAAAATGCTGGTAATGAGCGCCAAAAGCCATCCCTGATTTTAAGTCGCACAAAAAAACCAAATAGAATTAATAGGGCTAGTCCACCGCTAGATAGCATTAAAATGGGATAGAATTTCAATCCAACAATCAATCCTAATCCCCCTAAAATCTGCAAAGTACTCGTCAGAAAGGCAAATTTCTCCAACCCGTAACGCTTAAATTCATCTTTCATACCTGAAGAAAAATAATAGCTAAAACCGTAGAACAAAAAAGATAATGCCGAAAACCAGATTAAATAAAGATCAATTACACGCATTAATGAATGATATCTGCATAGAATCCTGCAATAAACAAGGATAGAATTAATAGGATCAATGAAGGTAAATGCTTTGAGAATGGATTTTTTACTTTGAAGTGTGCCATTTGTGCGCAAACCATCAAAAATGCCATTGATAATGCCGAATAAAGAAGCAAATCTGTATACCAAATACCTGCAATCAGTAAGGTGGCAAGAGCTATTTTGGAGGCACCTACTAAATTTCTAATCACATCTGGTAGTCCGTACTGTTTAAATTCAACAACAATATTGTCGAATCTAAATATCCAAACATAGGCTACAGATAGCGCAAGTACAATTTGGCTAATTATTACAAGGTTTTCCATGGTATTTATATTATTGATGGGAAATATTTGATAGGCACAAATATTTTATTCTGTATTTGAAATATCTCTCCCTAAATATACTTAATTCTTGGTGAAGGTAGTTATACTGCCTGAATAATAGCTGTTTACAGGTTATTTATTTATTTGATGGTTTTTAGACCATTTCAAATTAGCTAGCATGGATTAAAAATCTTATGTTATTATTTTATTCCACTATCCAATCACATTAAAAAATTGTAATATTATCAATGCTCTATTGCGTATTTCATTATTTTTTTTGTTTTTTTGTAAAAAAAATCTAAAAAACACATACACTATTAAAAATGAGTAGTTTATACTATCAGGCCAATACACATTCATTAAGCCCAGTGGCTTGTATGAGAGGTATTGTTTGTAGTAATTTTAGGCCTGAGAAGTTA
Source organism: Daejeonella sp. (assembly GCF_017495225.1). Taxonomy (GTDB): domain Bacteria; phylum Bacteroidota; class Bacteroidia; order Sphingobacteriales; family Sphingobacteriaceae; genus Daejeonella. Next base: position 178,516 of record NZ_JAFEIG010000033.1, read on the forward strand.
GTGTTGCGTTTCCGACGACCCTTTATGCCGCGGACTTGAATCTTGGCATTAATCAAAAGGTAGCCGGACCTTCCTACCGGTAAAAAATCAATCAGATTATTCACAAAAGAAAGACGTTTCTTTTTTCCGCTTCAAAAACGGATTTTTTTCTTTAAATCAATGAAAGAAAACGAATTTGTTGTCATACCGGCAACAGAACTTCATACTAAATACGCAGAGCAGATATGTGATGAAATGGCAGAATCTGCCAAGGCTCGAGGCACAGGAATAGCTCGCAGAACTCCTGAATACATTACTCAAAAAATGCTGGAAGGCAAGGCGGTTATTGCTTTGCATCAAGATGGGACATGGGCAGGTTTTTGTTATATTGAAACTTGGAGTCATGGGACTTTTGTGGCCAACTCCGGACTCATCGTCAATCCTGCTTTTCGAAATAAAGGTCTGGCAAAAATGATCAAACGGACTGTTTTTGAGCTTTCGCGAAAGAAATATCCAGATGCAAAGATCTTTGGACTAACAACCGGACTTGCAGTAATGAAGATCAATTCAGAATTAGGCTATGAACCTGTAACCTATTCGGAACTTAGTCAGGATGAAGAATTTTGGAAAGGCTGTAAGAGCTGTGTGAACTACGATATTTTGATGAGTAAGGATCGTAAAAATTGTATGTGTACTGCCATGCTTTGGGATCCTGTAGAAAAGGCAAAGGAAATTGAACAGAAAATGAAAGAGGCCGAAGCGCTTAGAAATAAGTCTGCTGAAGAACATCTAAACAAAGTGTCCCGCAAACAAACCTTACTCGAACGTATTGAGCAAAAATTGCGAAATTCATTAAAGGTGCTGGTTGGGATAAGTGCATTATTCGTTAAAATCTAAAAAATTAAATGATGAAGAAGAAGGTAGTTTTAGCTTTTAGTGGAGGTTTAGATACTTCCTTTTGCTGTATTTATTTATCTAAAGACCGTGATCTAGAAGTTCACTCTGTAATTGTAAATACAGGTGGTTTCTCTGAAGAGGAACTAAAGCAAATTGAAGAAAGAGCTTATGCTTTGGGAGTGAGCTCCCATGCTGTAGTGGATGAAACTCTCAATTATTACGATAGCTGTATCAAATATTTGGTTTTTGGAAATGTACTTAAAAATGCAACATATCCACTTTCTGTAAGCGCCGAGCGCGTAAGTCAGGCAACAGCAATTGCCAAATATGTGAATATGATTGGTGCCGACTATGTAGCACATGGTAGTACTGGCGCTGGAAATGATCAGGTTCGTTTCGATATGATTTTTAATATTATGATTCCTGGCGTTGAGATCATCACTCCTATTCGTGATCTTAAACTGAGCCGTGAAGCAGAAATCGAATATCTGAACAAACATGGCGTTGAATATACCGCCGAAAAAGCTAGATACTCGATAAACAAGGGTATCTGGGGCACATCGGTTGGTGGAAAGGAAACATTAACATCCAATCAAACACTGCCTGAAGAAGCTTGGCCAACACAAGTTAGTGAAACCGAAGAGCGTGATCTTGAACTTAGCTTCGAGAAAGGTGAATTAGTGGCAATTGATGGACAAACATATTCTCCAGTAAAGGCTATTCAAAAATTACAAGAAATTGCTCAGCCTTATGGAATAGGAAGGGATATTCATGTGGGTGATACGATCATTGGAATTAAAGGTCGCGTGGGTTTTGAGGCCGCAGCACCAATGATAATTATCAAAGCGCATCATACTCTTGAAAAGCATACCCTAACCAAATGGCAACTTAGCTGGAAAGATCAATTAGCATCATTTTATGGAAATTGGCTTCATGAGGGACAGTTTCATGATCCAATTATGCGCGACATGGAGGCATTTCTTTCTAGTACTCAGGAAACTGTTAGCGGGAAAGTTTTCGTTAAATTACATCCATATCGTTTCCAAATCATAGGTATCGAATCTGAGCATGATTTGATGTCGAATAAGTTCGGTAGCTACGGTGAAATGAATAATTCATGGTCTGGAGAAGATGTAAAAGGATTCTCAAAAATCTTTGGTAATCAAACGATGATTTGGCATCGGGTAAATGATAAAAAATAAAAAATGAAGACAATTAGGATTGGAATTGCTGGAGGTGCTGGATATACTGGCGGTGAATTAATTAGTGTACTAATTAATCACCCGCATGCCGAAATAGTATTCGTGCATAGTAATAGTAATGCTGGCAAACCGATTTCTGATGTGCATACCGACCTTTTTGGTGATACCGATCTTAAATTTTCGGATACTCTTTCGCAAAATATTGATGTATTATTTCTTTGTGTAGGACATGGTGACGCTAAGAAATTTTTAGATGCTAACCCAATCAATGAAAATGTTAAAATTATTGACCTTTCTCAGGATTTTAGATTAAACAACAATTCTACTCTAGCTAAAAGAAACTTTGTTTACGGTTTACCGGAACTAAATAGAGAGTCGATTAAAAAGTCTGATAATATTGCTAATCCAGGTTGTTTTGCCACTTGTATTCAGCTTGGATTATTACCTCTTGCTGCTTCAGGTAACTTAAATTCAGAAATTCATATCAATGCTACAACAGGCTCAAGTGGTGCTGGGCAAAGTCCGGGTGCTACCACACACTTTACCTGGAGGAATAATAATCTTTCTGTTTATAAGCCGTTTGAACATCAGCATTTGAATGAGATTGGTGAAAGTTTGACCCACTTGCAGAAAAATTTTATTGAAGAGATTTCTTTCATTCCGCAAAGAGGTAATTTTAGTAGAGGAATTCTTGCTGCCATATATTTGGAAAGTAGTCTTTCATTAGAACAAGCTCAAAAATTATATTCCGACTATTACGAATCTCATCCGTTTACACATTTAAGTCTTAAAAATATCGATTTAAAGCAGGTTGTGAATACAAATAAAGCTCTAGTTTATTTAGAGAAACATGGCAATAAACTATTCATTATCAGTATAATAGATAATCTATTAAAAGGCGCGAGTGGACAGGCTGTTCAAAATATGAATTTGATGTTTGGCTTGGATGAGATGGCAGGATTGAAATTAAAGGGTATAAGATTCTAGTCCCAAATTGGGAATAGAAATCGATTTTTAAATTATTAGGATAGTTCAAGCAATTGGCTATCCGCTATTAACATATTAAACATGAAACTTTTCGACGTTTACCCACTTAACCCCATTGAAATTGTAAAAGCTAAGGGTAGTAATGTTTGGGATTCCAATGGGAATGAATATTTAGATTTGTATGGTGGTCATGCGGTAATTTCTATTGGCCATACACATCCTCATTATGTGCGTCGAATTACTGATCAATTAAATAAAGTTGCTTTTTATTCTAATTCAGTCATTATTGCCTTGCAACAAGAATTGGCTGAGAAGTTGGGCAAATTATCTGGAAAAACCGATTTTCAATTGTTTTTATGTAATTCTGGTGCCGAAGCCAATGAAAATGCTTTGAAATTGGCCTCTTTTTATAATGGAAGGAAAAAAGTTATTGCATTTAAAGGGGCATTTCATGGTCGTACTTCTTTAGCTGTTTCAGCAACAGATAATCCCAAAATTATTGCTCCAGTTAATCAAACAGATAATATTACATTTCTTCCTTTAAATGATGAGCAAGCCTTGGAAAAGGCATTTCATGATTTTGGAAGTGAAATTTCATCGGTAATTATTGAGGGTATTCAAGGAGTTGGTGGCATTAAAGAAGCCTCAAAAAGCTTTTTAATGAAGATTAGAACACTTTGCGATCAATATGATGCGGCTTATATTGCCGATTCTGTTCAATGTGGTTACGGTCGTACAGGTAATTTTTACGCTCATGATTATGCTGGTGTAGATGCGGATATTTATTCTATGGCCAAAGGTATGGGCAATGGTTTTCCAATTGGTGCAATTTCTATTTCTCCTAAGTTTATTCCTTGGCATGGTGAGTTAGGGACAACCTTTGGGGGAAATCACCTTGCTTGTGCCGCTGCCTTAGCTGTTCTGGAAGTGATGGAGCAGGATAATCTCCTAAAAAATGCTGAAAGTGTTGGCAATTACTTAATCGCTGAACTTAAGAAAATCGATAAGATTATTGAGGTTCGTGGCAGAGGATTAATGATAGGAATTGACCTTCCAGAGGAGTATAGTCATGTGAAAAAGGACTTGCTTTTCAAACATCGTATATTTACTGGTGAAGCTAAACCAAACGTTATCAGGCTGTTACCTGCATTAAATATCACAAAGGCACATGCTGATCAGTTTTTAGAGGCATTAAAAATTGAATTAAATAATTAATTGCCTAGATCTTGACATTCGAATATGAAACTATTTTCTTCGGTAAACGACATATCTAATTTAAAAGAGGCTGTAAATCAGGCTTTAATGCTAAAAGCAGATCCTTTTGGGCATCAAAACCTAGGGAAAAATAAAACGCTAGGATTGGTGTTTTTAAATCCAAGTTTAAGAACCCGTTTAAGTACTCAAAAAGCAGCTTTGAACCTAGGTATGAATGTTATGGTTATGAATCTCGACAAGGAGGGATGGGCATTAGAAACAGAGGACGGAGTGGTGATGAACGGAACTACTGTTGAACATATCCGTGAAGCTGCAGCAGTGATGGGCGAATATTGCGATATTCTAGGTTTTCGTTCCTTCCCAAAGCTTCAAAATCGTGAAGAGGATTATAGCGAAGGTCTTTTTAATAAGTTTGTGAAGTTTAGTGCTGTGCCTGTTATTTCTTTAGAAAGTGCAACGCTTCACCCACTTCAAAGTTTCGCCGATTTAATTACGATTGAAGAACATAAAAAAAATGTAAAACCTAAAGTGGTTTTAACTTGGGCTCCTCATGTTAAATCTTTGCCTCAGGCGGTTCCCAATTCTTTTTCTGAATGGATGTGTCGAGCTCAGGCTGATGAGATGTTAGATTTTGTAATTACACATCCCCAAGGACTAGAATTGGCAGAAAAATTTACTCCAGGTGCAAAAATTGAGTATGATCAAGATGCCGCTTTGCAGGGGGCAGATTTTGTGTATGCTAAAAATTGGTCATCCTATAATGATTACGGAAAAACAGTTTCTGGGGCCGATTCTTGGATGATTACCCATAACAAGTTGGCTCAAACCAATCAAGCTAAAGTGATGCATTGCTTACCTGTTCGTCGTGATTTTGAGCTTTCTGCGGAAGTTTTAGATGGCCCACACTCGCTGGTTATAAAAGAAGCTGCAAACCGTGTTTGGTCGGCACAAATGGTATTGAAAAATATGCTTGAGGGATTGAAATGAAATCGTTGAAGATTATAAAAATTGGTGGCAATGTAATCGATAATCCGGAGCATTTAGAAAGCTTTTTGTCTGATTTTGCCACAATTCAGGGACCTAAAATATTGATTCATGGAGGTGGTAAAATTGCTACAAAATTATCGGCTGAGCTTGGTATTGAATCTAAATTAGTTGATGGTCGGCGAATAACCGATGCAGATACTTTAAGGGTAGTAACTATGGTTTACGCCGGTTTAATCAATAAAAATATAGTTGCAAGTCTTCAGCAAAATGCTTGTAATGCTATCGGACTGACCGGTGCTGATGGAAATATTATTCGAGCTAAGAAGCGTCCTATTAAAAAGATCTTTTCCAAAGAAATGAATCAGGAAATTGACCTTGATTATGGTTTTGTTGGCGATTTAGATGATAACTCAGTAGATTCGGAATCACTTTATAAATTACTTGAATCTGGATTTACTCCAGTTTTTTCGGCAATTACTCATGATGGTAATGGTCAGCTTTTAAATACCAATGCAGATACAATTGCCTCATTATTAGCTGTTTCTATGGTAAAGCACTATGACATATCGCTTATTTATTGTTTCGAAAAGGCGGGTGTTTTAATGAATGTGGAGGATGAAAGTTCACTCATTAAAGAGATAAACCCAAATTTTTATAATGCTTTAAAAAAGGATGGGATAATCAACGAAGGGATGATACCTAAATTGGATAATGCATTTGAAGCAATAAAAAATGGAGTAAAGGAGGTCTGCATTGGGAAATCGGATACTTTATCGGACTTGAATCAAAATAATTTCGGAACACGAATAACTAAATGATATAATTCTGTTGAAGGCAATACTAGCTTAGGAATCAAGAATATTGGAAGCTCACACGACTAATGCTGCAGCTTCCCTTTGTCTTGAGTTGAATAGTTGCCAAGAACATGAAATTGATAAAAGGGATTAAATTATCGGCTCAAAAGGCCGGTGAATTATATGAAAAGGAATAATAAAATGCACACTACACTTTTTAATGATAGTTTAAGTCTTCTTCAAAAATTAATTGCCATACCTTCTCTAAGCAAGGAAGAGGCTCTTACGGCAGAGGCTATAGATTTATTTTTGAAGGATCGTGGAGTCAAAACTCATCGTAAGGAAAATAATATTTGGGCATTTAATAAACACTATGATGCTTCAAAACCAACTATCTTATTAAACTCTCACCACGATACTGTTCAACCTAATCCTGGTTATACTCGCAATCCTTTTTCTCCTGATTTGGAGGATGGAAAACTATATGGTCTGGGAAGTAATGATGCTGGGGGCTGTCTTGTTTCATTGATTGCTTGCTTCATGCATTTTTATGAGCAGGAAAATTTGAAATATAATCTTTGCTTGGCTACCACTTCTGAGGAGGAGATTTCGGGCACAAATGGACTAGAGCTTATTGTTCCTGATCTTGGTCCCCTAGAATTTGCTATAGTTGGAGAGCCAACATTGATGGATCTTGCTATTGCTGAGCGCGGTTTAATGGTCCTTGATTGTGTTTCCCATGGGAAAGCAGGTCATGCAGCACGCGAGGAAGGTGAAAATGCAATTTATAAGGCAATTAAGGATATTGAATGGTTCAGAACCTATGAATTTGCCAAGAAATCAGCTTTATTTGGCCCGATTAAAATGAGCGTTACCATCATTGAGGCGGGTTCACAACACAATGTGGTTCCAGCTATTTGTAAGTTCACAGTGGATGTAAGGGTAACAGATGCTTACAGAAATGAGGAAGTAATCAAAATTATCCGTCAGCATGTAAATTGTGAGGTTAAGCCACGTTCTGTACGATTAAAATCTTCGTCAATTAGCGTGGAACATCCTATTGTTGTTGCAGGAATTGCTTTGGGTAGAAAAACCTATGGCTCACCAACAACCAGTGATCAGTCACTATTAGATATTCCATCCCTTAAAATGGGTCCCGGTGATTCTGCCAGATCTCACATGGCTGATGAGTATATTTATGTAAATGAAATTGAAGAAGGTATCGATCTTTATATTCAACTTATCAGTAAAATTGTGTGATGTCGCGAGATTTAAACATAGTTTTGGAGTCTGATAGGGTCTTACTTCGTCCGCTACAATTTGAGGATGAAGAAGCACTGCAGTTCATTGCCGACGATGATTCACTTTGGATTTATGGTCTTCAAGATCTTTCAAAACCTGGCGAACTGAATAAATATATTCGAAAAGCTATAGAGGATCGCGATAATGAAACTACTGCGGTTTGGGTAATTATTGATAAAAAAACAAATAAAATGGCCGGTTGTACTCGCTTGGCTGAGATTTCTTGGAAAGATGAGCGCGGACAGATTGGTTGGACTTGGTTAGGTCGCGATTTTCAGGGTAGCGGATTGAATAAAGAGATGAAATTTCTAATTTTGAGCTATGGTTTTGATGTTTTGAATCTCAATCGCATTGAGTTGAAGGCCGATGAACGTAACCTCCAATCGCGGAAAGCACTTTTGAGTATTGGTGCAAACCAAGAAGGTATTTTGAGGCAACACATGAAAATTCATGATGGATATATTAGAAACACAGTATTTTATAGTATTTTGAACTCTGAATGGGATACTATAAAGCAACAATATTTTAAAAATTTCATTCAAAATCATGACTAAGCTCTGGCAAAAGGATACACAAACTGAACATTCAGTTGAAAAATTTACTGTAGGTAATGATCGTGAACTGGATAATCAGCTTGCTGCTTTTGATGTTCTTGGTTCATTAGCTCATACGCGAATGCTGGAAAGTATCGGACTTTTAGAAAAGGCTGATCTTGATCAAGTTCAAGCAGGATTGAAAGTAATTTTTAAAGAAATTCAGGAAGGTAAATTCAGTATTGAGGCGGATGTGGAAGATGTTCACTCTCAAGTAGAATTATTATTGACCCGTAGAATTGGTGAAGCTGGCAAGAAAATTCATAGTGGCAGATCACGCAATGATCAAGTTTTAGTTGATCTTAAATTATTCTTTAGAAGTGAAATTCAAGAGATTGTAAAAAATACAGAAGTCCTTTTTAATCAGCTAATTAAGCAGAGTGAAGAGCATAAAGATAAATTGCTTCCGGGCTACACTCACCTTCAAATTGCTATGCCTTCTTCTTTCGGATTATGGTTTGGAGCTTATGCTGAAAGCCTTGCCGACGATATGGAAATGATGTTGGCAGCTTGGAAGGTTTGTAATAAAAATCCTTTGGGCTCAGCAGCTGGATATGGTTCTTCTTTCCCATTGAACCGTAGCATGACTACCCAGCTTTTGGGCTTTGATTCATTAAATTTCAATGTGGTTTATGCTCAAATGGGACGTGGAAAAACAGAGCGGATTCTTGCTCAAGCCATGTCGTCTGTTGCTGCAACTCTAGCCAAATTAGCGATGGACGCCTGCCTTTTCATCAATCAGAATTTTGCATTTATTAGCTTTCCTGATGAATTGACCACGGGTTCAAGCATTATGCCTCACAAGAAAAATCCGGATGTTTTTGAATTAATTCGTGCCAGGTGTAATAAAATTCAAGCTTTGCCGAATGAGATTGCTCTCATGACTACCAATCTTCCTTCTGGTTATCACCGCGACCTTCAATTACTAAAGGAAAACCTTTTCCCGGCCTTTAAATCATTGAACGAATGCTTAGAAATGACCGCTTTCATGCTTCAGTCTATTCGCATTAAGGATGATATTTTAAAGGATGAGAAATATGCCTATTTATTTAGCGTAGATGCGGTTAATGAGCAAGTGTTGACTGGGATTCCTTTCCGCGAAGCCTATAAAAATATTGGTTCATCTATCGAAAAAGGCGAATTTAAAGCTCCTGCATCAGTAAAACACACGCATGAAGGTAGTATCGGCAATTTATGTAATGATCAAATTCAAAGTGCCTTTAAAGATGTTTTATCAGGATTTAATTTTGAGAAAGTAGATTCTGCAATTTCTGATTTAATTGCCTGATAATTAAATAATTATAACACTATAAGATCCTGTTTTAAAATGAATATATCCAAATTAGCAAATAACCTTGAGGGTTCCGAAATTATTAAAATTGCTGGCGAAATTAATGAGCTGAAGCGTAAAGGGGAACAAATTGCCAATCTAACCATTGGCGATTTTGATTCTACAATATACCCAATTCCCGATGGGTTAAAATCGGGAATTATGGATGCTTATTCCGAAAATCAGACCAATTATCCTCCTGCTGAAGGTGTTGCAGTGTTGCGTGATCAGGTTTCAGCATTTTTAAAGGAGCGTTTCGGATTAGAATATAATAGCAAGCAAATATTAGTCGCGGGTGGTTCCAGACCATTAATCTACGGCACTTTTATGGCGCTGATTGATCCAGGAGATAAGGTAGTTTATCCTACTCCATCTTGGAATAATAATCACTATTGCCGTTTTACAGGTGCAAAAGAAATTCCTGTCGTAACAACTGCTGCAAATAATTTTATGCCTACAGCAGAAGAAATTAAACCGCATCTAAAGGGAGCAACGTTGCTTGCATTGTGTTCACCTTTAAATCCTACTGGGACGATGTTCTCAAAGAAGGATCTGGAAGAGATTTGCGATTTGGTTATAGCAGAAAATAAGACGCGTTCGGCTGATGAAAAACCTCTTTACATCATGTATGATCAGATTTATTCGCTTTTAACCTTCGGCGATCAATTCCATTATGATCCGGTAAGTTTAAGGCCTGAACTAAAAAATTATGTGATTTATATCGATGGAATCTCGAAAGGTCTTGCCGCCACAGGGGTTCGTGTGGGATGGGCTTTTGGTCCGGAGCATGTGATCGATAAAATGAAAACCATTGTGGGTCATGTGGGTGCTTGGGCGCCGAAGCCGGAGCAAGTGGCTACAGCTAAATATCTTACACAACAGAGTGAGTTAAATGATTATCTAACAAGCTTTAAGGCTAGAATTCAGAAGAGTTTAGATGCGCTTTATCAAGGCATTATCCAAATGAAAGCGGATGGTTTTGCGGTGGATGCCATTAACCCGATGGGTGCTATTTATCTAACAGTTCAAGTGGATTATATCGGTAAAACTACTCCTGAAGGTGAGATCCTTAAAAATAGTACCGATGTCAATTTTTACTTAATCAAAGAGGCAAAAATGGGAATTGTACCTTTTTCGGCATTCGGGACAAATAACAGTGTGAATTGGTTTAGAGCTTCGGTAGGGGCTTGTTCTTTGGAGGATATTCAAGAAATGATACCGAGAATGAGATTGGCACTGAGTAAGCTTAAGTAAATAAAAAACCGGCCCTTTATAGGAGCCGGTTTTTTTATTTCAAAAAATTACTCTTACTGAACCCTTCCAGGTCTTCCTTCAGATCTACTGCTTCTTTCCGGACTAGCAGGAGCATTATTTCTGCTTGGCTCTTCTCTCTGCGATCTGCTATTTTGTGCAGGTGCAGGTCTTAATTCTTGGCCTGATGATCTTTGAACACGTTCTGGAGCTTCTACACGTTGAGGACTCTGGGCTTGTTGAACCCTCGCTGGTCTTTGCTCGCGTGTTTCTGGCCCATTACCTTGCTGTGAGCCACTATTTCCTTGCCGCGACTCATTAATGCCTCCTGAGGCAGGATTTTGCCCTCCACGAGCATTTTGAGTATCGTAGGTTCTATTTGGTCGCTGAGAGGATGCTGGAATTTGCCTATTTTCTGGCCTTACAGTCGATCTATCCTCACTAACAGCGCCACTTCGCTCATTACTTACACCTCTTCCAATTTCATTATCATTTGATCTCGTAGGTCTCGAATTATTTCCAGGATTGCTTCCACGATCCGAATTTCGAATTACCTCAGGTCTATTATTTCCACCTGAATATCCATAAGATCTATTATTCCTTACTTCATTTATCGTTACAGGTCTTCGTGTTACACGTCTTATTTCATCTATTCGCGGTCCGGCATAATACCTATTTCTATTGATAACATAGGTATTATTGATAATCACAGTCCTGCTATAAATAGATATATTTCTACGTCTATCATACCTAGGGAATCGTGAATAGTAAATAGTTGACTGTGGTACAAATACCCAATAATAGTCGGGAATACGCGGACCAATATTTATGTTAATATTGATACCTGGACCAAGAGGCGCCCATCCATAATGCCCAGCACCACTACGCCAAGTCACCCATGCTGGTCCCCATTTAGTATCAGGTATCCATAACCAACCTCTACGAGTGCTATGAATCCATCGGCCATAATGAAAGGGTGCCCATCCCCAATCATAGTCAGAAACCCAAGTATTTCCATATTTGGTCATTTCCCAATGCCCATTGCTATAATAAGGTCTAAATTCTTCTTGATCTACATCTGGTCGCCATACATTTCCATATTGAGGATCATAAATCCAAACTCCATAGGGTGAGAGCTCTTCATAAAATGTTTCCAATGAAACATCATCATCAAACTGAGCTTGAACGCGCGATGGCAAAACAAGACCTAATAAAATGGATAAAAAGAATAAGCATTTCGGAAAACTCATTTTCGTTTTCATAACCTAAAAATTTAATTGTGTGCGGATACTTGATAGAGTATAAAATTTAGCCAAAGGTTGTATTGTAATTAATTTATTACTTAAATACTCAGTTTGGGTGCAAGGAAGCTAGAAAATTCATCCATTTATCATTCTTTTAATCAAATTTGTTTTGATTTTGATTATTTTGTCCGAAAAACTATACATGCAATTAGGCACTCTTTATCTTATTCCGGTTCCATTGGCAGAAAATGCATCTGCGAAATCTTTTACGCCTTACTTGGTTGATACCATTAATCATATCAATGAATATATCGTTGAAAATAGTAAGACTGCGCGTAGATTTTTAAAAGAGGCTGGATTAAAAATCCCTCAAAGTGAGCTCATTGTGCATGATTATGGAAAACATAATCGCGATGCGCATGTAAATGATTTTTTTAAAGGCCTAATGTCTGGTAAGGATGTTGGTTTAATGAGTGAAGCTGGATGCCCTGGTATTGCAGATCCAGGTGCAGAAATTGTGGCCATTGCACATGCCAAGGGTATAAAAGTGGTCCCGCTTGTTGGGCCAAGTTCTATTTTACTAGCATTGATGGCTTCGGGTTTTAACGGACAAAGCTTTACGTTTCATGGTTATTTGCCTATAGATAAATTACAAAGAGCAAATAAAGTTAAAGAGCTTGAATCGGTGGCTGAACGACACAGTCAAACACAGATTTTTATTGAAACTCCATTCCGAAATGATTCACTTTTGGAAGAAATTTTGAAAAGTTCTAAGCCTGATACGAGGTTATGCATTGCATGCGATATCACAGCCGAGGGGGAGTTTATACAGACAAAAACAATTCGGGATTGGAAGCTTAAAATCCCTCAATTACATAAAAGACCTACTATCTTTTTATTGTTTAAAAGGTAATAGGTCTATTTTTAGATTTTTTTCAGAGCGTTTAACCGTGTATGGTTTCTGATTTGCCGTAATTTTGTATCACTTTGGCTTCGTATTCTAGAAACTCTTTCCATCGTTTTTCAACGTCAAAACCATCTGCATATTTACGTGCCAATCCGATAAACATGGTATAATGCCCTGCCTCACTGATCATTAGCTCATGATAAAACTTTGAAAGCTCTTCATCATTAATGTGTTCAGACATCACCTTGAAGCGCTCACAACTCCTAGCCTCGATCATCGCCGAGAATAAAAGTCGGTCGATCATTTGCTCATGTCTGCTTCCACCTTTAATTACAAATTGCATGAGCTCATTCACATAATTGTCTTTTCGCTCTCTTCCCAAAACAAAACCTCTAGCTATGATTAAATCATGAACCCTTTTAAAATGATCCATTTCTTCTTGGACTAAAAGTGCCATTTCTTGAACAAGATCAGATAAATTAGGGTTTTGAACGATCAAGGTGATTGCATTGCTCGCTGCCTTTTGCTCACAAAACGCGTGATCGGTTAGGATTTCTTCAATATTACTTTCAACCACATTTTTAACCCAAAGGGGGTCGGTTGGAAGTTTAAGCTTTAACATAGTTTTTTCGTTGCTCACAATGATAATTTAGCTTTTTTGTTAAAAATTATTGTTTTTTATCGATATAAGTTTTTGCTATCCATGAATTTGAGTGCTTTATCAGGCACAAGAAATTGTACACTTTTTCCTTCTTTCCATGCTTTTCGGATAAATGTTGCCGATAGTTCCATCAATGGAGTTTCGGTGATTGTTATGGATGGATGATCCTTAAATTCTTTTATTTCATATCCCGGTCTCGGATAAATATGAATATGATAATCGCGCAGAATGAGCTCATAGTTCTTCCATTTCTTGATGGAAGCTAGATTATCGGCACCCATAATCAGGCTAAACTCATGCTCCGGATATTTTTCTTGTAGATAGGTTAAGGTATCAATGGTATAGGATGGCTGCGGCAATTTTAGCTCGATATCACTCACTCGAAGATTTAGGGCATCTTCTGTGGCTAGTTTTGCCATTTCTAAGCGATCGTAAATATTAATCAGGTCGCTTTTCTTTTTTAATGGGTTCAGTGGAGATACTACAAGCCAAACCTGCTGAAGATCAGTGTAGTTGGCCATGTAATTGGCGATAATTAAATGGCCAATATGAATGGGATTGAAAGAGCCGAAGAATAATCCTATTTTCATTTAACTAGATGTGAGACACTAGATGTGAGATATGAGACGTTAGATGTGAGACATGAGATTTGAGATAGACTAGCTATTGTTGAATAAATTCTTTAATCAATGTTTCTGCTTCTTTACACGCTGTTTCTAATTCATAATTTTTCAATATCACATCAAATTGGTCGGCATATTTAAGTTCTTTGTCGGCTTTTTTAATCCTTTCGGCGAGTTTTTCCGGTAAATCGGTCCCGCGACCCGTAAGCCTTTCAATCAATACTTCCAATGAAGGGGGCTGTACAAATACAGCAAGCGCACTTTCACCATATTTTTTCTTTAGGTGAAGTCCCCCAATCACATCAATATCAAAAATAACATGTTTCCCTTCGTCCCAAATACGCTCAATCTCTGATCTTAAGGTGCCGTAAAAAGTCCCGGTGTAAACCTCCTCAAATTCAACAAAATCTTTTTGGGCAATTTTGTGTAAAAAACTCTCCTGACTAATAAAATAATAGTCTTTTCCATTTACCTCATCGCCGCGCTGCTCTCTTGTTGTAGCCGAAATTGAAAAAGATAATTCAGGAAACTTCTTTAATAAATGCTGTACAATGGTGGTTTTACCTGCCCCTGATGGAGCTGAAAATATAATGAGTTTACCCTTATTCATTCTTTTAATTCATGTGTTATAATTCTGTGTCTGATTAAAATTAGACCTAGATTTTAAAGTACGTTTAGTAATTGCTCCTTAATTTTTTCAAGCTCTTCTTTCATTCCCACAACAGTCTGCTGCATTTTAGCATCATTAGCTTTGGAGCCCATAGTATTTATCTCACGTCCAATTTCTTGAGATATAAATCCAAGTTTCTTGCCATTGGCATCTTTATCCTGCAGAGCAGTGATAAAATAATCGCAGTGACTTTTTAAGCGGGTTTTTTCTTCAGTGATATCTAATTTATCGATAAAATAAATCAATTCTTGTTCAAAGCGGTTATGGTCTATATTTTCTTTACCTACTGCATCCTCTAAAAATTGATTTAGACGGTCTTTAATAGATGGAATTCGTAAAGGCTCTTGCTCAGATACCAATTTCATTCCCTCCATAATATTATTGATGCGGAGAATCAGATCCTGTTTTAGCACATTTCCTTCGTCTTGACGGAAGTTCTGAAAATTAAGTAATGCCTGTTCAAATGTTTTATAAACCATTTTCCACTCGTCTTCACTCACTTCATCGGCCGTGTATTGAACCACATCCGGAAAATTTAAGGCCATTTGGAATAGGTTGCTTCCTGTGTCACCTAAAGTATCCGCCGACTCCCTTAATTGGGAATAATAGTGTTTTAGTAATGACTGATTGATTGTGGACGTTTTGAGCTTCGTTTCAGCATATTCAACTTGAATGCTGATGTTTACTTTCCCACGTTCAATTTGACGAGTACATTCATTTCTTAATAAAAATTCTTTATCAGAGAATGCCTTTGGAAGCTTTAAGGAAAGTTCCAAAAATTTGCTGTTTAATGATTTGATCTCAACCGTGTATTTTGCATGAGCATAATCACTTGTTGCCAAACCATATCCTGTCATGGATTTAATCATTTTGCAAAGATAAGATTTAATTAGATAGCCTTAATAATATCATCATTTAACATTATTTAGGATGTTTAAAGGCTATGTTTTACTAATTTTGATGCTGATGAAGAAAACTCTAGTTCTTTTCCTGATTCTTGTTCAATTGATTCTTGTGAATATGGGAATATTGTATGCGCAAGAAAGCTCAGTCCGTGGACTAGTAATGGATAAAACGGGCATGTCAAAAATCCCAAATGTGAATATTCTGAATAAGAAAACGCGAGAAATTACGGAGGGTGATGCCTATGGTCTTTTTAGAATTGCTGCATCAAAGGGCGATACTCTTATTTTTTCGAAATCGGGATTTACTGATTTAGTTCTTGTTTTACCTAATCTTACTGATTTAGTTTTAAGGATGCAGCCAGTAATTAAGCTTGCAGAAATAAAAGTAGTGGGTGAGACAAAGAAGCAAGAATTGGATGAAATTAAGAAGCAATATCGCAAAAATGGCTCTTATTTTGCTGGGAAGCCTCCTCTTTTAGCATTTCTTTTTCAACCTCTGACCGCAATTTATGAGCTTGTAGGTAAAACACCGGCTCAAGCTCGTCGGTTTAATGTTTATTATACAAGGGAGCTTCAAGAATCTGAAGTAGATCGTAGGTTTAATGCCACTGCCATTCAAAATATTACAGGATTGGATAGTCTTGATCTTAAAAACTTCATGGTTATGTATCGCCCCGATTACAGTTCATTATCTACTTGGGATGAATATGCATTTATTAATTATGTTAAAAGATCACTTCAAACATTTAATCAGGCTGGGAGGCCTAAGGGATTAAGAAGTTTGCCACCTTTGCCTAAAGCTAAAGATCTGACCGAGAGGAATTTGAAATATTAGTTGCTTTCGATTAATAGTTCCATGCGCTTTCTAACCTTAGCTTTTAAATCTTCAAGATCCTCAGCTTTTAAGCCCGCAACTTGTACTGGTTCATCAAAAACACAGGTAGTTAGCCCTGGTTTAACATGAAGAGGATGAGCTCTAGGTAATAAATTTCGGGCATTTAAAATCGCCATTGGGGCGATATCGGTTTGTGTTTCGATGGCTAATCTAAATGCACCATCGTAGAAATCGGCTAGATTCGATTCGGTTTTATTCATGGTTCCTTCAGGGAATATTAAGATGGATTGCCCTCGCGCTAAGTCGGTTTTAAGTTCTTCTACACTTCGCGCGCGACTTTCTTTATCTTTTCGGTCGATTAAAACCACCACTCTTTTATAAATTATGCCAAAAAGAGGAGTTTTAACCATTTCTATCTTTCCTAGGGGCTTTACAGATCCAGAAATGCTCAAAACCACTGCAATTGCATCTAAATAGGAGTTATGATTGCTTACATAGATGTATGCTTTATCAGGATTATGGAGCTTATATCCCCGACTTCTGATTGGAAAAAAACAGAAAACAGAAAATATTCCAGCCCAAATTTTAAGGAAAATGAAGATGATATCCTGAGCTTTCTTATGTTTAAATAAGAGAGAACTAATCAAAATAAAGGGCAATACTATGAGCATAGCCAAAATAAATATGCTTAGGCTATAGCCTATAAAAAGGACTGCGAATATTTTTTTAAGCATTGTCGAGATGTTATATTTTAATTAAATATAAGCTTATTTCAATAGACACAAATATTCATCATTATTTGATCATAGTTTGTTTGAATAAGCTTATTTCGAATCAGTTGGAGGATGTATTTGGAATACTGACTGTGATTTAATCAGTATTTTGTGGTCAATTTTGATGAAACAGTGCTCATCTTAGATATTTAAAAAATTACAAGCTTTTTCTGCAGCAAGTTTTTCTGCATTTTTCTTGTTATAATCTCTTCCAATCGCACAATTTTCGCCATCTACATTTACCTGGATGGTAAATAGTTTTGAATTTTCGCCTTCTTCGTTCGGAATAATTTCAAAAGTAATGTCTTTCCCGTGGCGTTGGCACCATTCTATGAGTTTACTCTTGAAATTTGTTTCAGTTTGTTCGAGCGTATGAATATCAACGTGCGGTTTTATTATGCGGTTAAGAAGAAAATTTCTAGTGAAATTATAGTCCTTATCCATGTAAATGGCACCAATCATAGCTTCAAAGGTATCGCCTAATAAAGATCCTTGTTTATTATTATGACCTATTGCTCTATTATCAAATTCGATATGTTCATCAAGACCAAGGCGTTTGGCAAGTTGATTTAAATTTGCCCTACTCACTATTTTGGAACGCATTTCGGTTAAAAAGCCCTCATCTTTATAGGGATACATCTTAAAAAGCAGCTCTGCAACTACTGCTCCTAAAATGGCATCTCCCAAAAATTCGAGACGTTCATTACTATTTTTGGCCCCATTTTTTATTTCAACCGCAACAGAGCGATGCCTGAAGGCCATTCGGTAAAGTCGCACATTCCCAGGAACAAAACCTAAAAGATTTTGTAAAGAACGGATGTACTTACGATTTGGCGAAAAATAGAGCTTATAGATTTTTGAAAATGGCATTAATGACCGTTAATTAAACTAATATACAAGTTAAATAGTTTAGTTAAATATTTAATGACTAGGTTTTTTTAGGCTTTGTATTTTTTGAAAATAACAGAAGCATTGTGACCACCAAAGCCAAAAGTATTACTTAAAGCAGCATTAACTGTACGTTTTTGAGCCTTGTTGAAGGTAAAATTCAATCGAGGATCAAAGCTTGGGTCATCGGTAAAGTGATTAATTGTTGGTGGAACAATATCATTTTTTACAGATAGAATTGATGCGATAGCCTCAATAGCTCCAGCAGCACCTAGTAAATGGCCTGTCATTGATTTTGTGGAGCTAATATTTAGCTTAAATGCGTTTTCACCGAACATGGCAAGAATTGCTTTCACTTCACTAATATCTCCTAGAGGAGTAGAAGTTCCATGAACGTTGATGTAATCAATATCCGCCGGACTCATACGAGCATCTCTTAGGGCATTGGTCATTACTAATTTAGCACCTAATCCTTCTGGATGTGGAGCAGTAATATGATTTGCATCTGCACTCATACCACCACCTACCAATTCGGCATAAATTTTAGCACCTCTTGCTAAGGCATGTTCTAACTCTTCCAGAACAATACCTCCAGCACCTTCACCTGCAACAAAACCATCACGGTCTTTGTCGAAGGGACGGGAAGCCGTTTTAGGGTCATCATTTCTAGTAGAAAGTGCATGCATTGCATTGAAACCGCCCATTCCTGCCTCGTAAATAATGGCTTCAGAACCCCCTGAAATAATGATATTAGCCATATCCAAGCGGATATAATTAAATGCATCAATCAGTGCATTGGTTGAGGAAGCGCAAGCAGAAACGGTGGAGAAATTCGGACCACGCAAGCCATGTCTTATAGAAATATGGCCTGGTGCGATGTCCAGAATCATTTTAGGAATGAAAAAGGGATTGAATCGTGGAGATCCATCTCCGTTTGCGAAGTTGGTAACTTCATCGGTAAAGGTTTTTAATCCACCAATACCAGAACCCCAGATTACGCCAATTCGATTGGTATCGAGATTTGGGAAATCTAAACCAGCATCTTTAATAGCCTCATCTGATGCAGCAATTGCATAATGCACAAAAGGGTCTAATTTACGAGCCTCTTTTTTCTCCAAAAAGTCTTCCGGGTTGAAGTTTTTTACTTCACAGGCGAATTTTGTACGAAATTTTTCGGTATCGTAATGAGTTATAGGACCGGCACCGCTTACCCCATTGATTAAGCCATCCCAGAATTCTGGGACAGTATTACCAATTGGAGTAAGCGCGCCTAATCCAGTAACAACAACTCTTTTTAGCTCCATCTATATGAGGATATCGTAAATTACTTTACGTTTTTTTCTAAATAAGCTATAGCTTGACCAACAGTACCGATAGTTTCAGCCTGATCGTCAGGGATAGCTACATTAAATTCCTTCTCAAACTCCATGATTAATTCCACGGTGTCTAGTGAATCGGCACCAAGATCATTGGTGAAAGATGCCTCTGGTGTAACTTCACTTTCGTCAACACCTAATTTTTCAACGATAATTGCTTTAACTCTTGAAGCGATATCAGACATGGTTTTATATTTTAATTGTTAAATAATTCAGTGCAAAGAAAAATAAATTCTATCAATTTTCAAACCTTTTTGTTTTTAGCATTTTAATATGCCCTATAAATTAAGGTTTAAGCTTATTACATTTGTTTTTTAACGCGCAAAAAACTTTGAATAAAACTACATTAAAATTTGAACTTGACCTAGACTTTAAATTACTTGCTATTAGTTCGCAGCTTAAAGACTATGTTTTTTGTTTCAAAATCAATAAACAATTGAGTATTGACTTCTGCAAGATTAGTGATTTAGAGCTTCCCTTCAATGGAGGAAATGAAAATAATTATTTTAGTAGATATTTTTATTTGATGTCAGAAGCTGATACAGAGCTGTATATTATTGCCAATAAGGGCTCTGAAGGGTTTTTGGTGCCTGAAATGAAAAAAGCAGATTTTTTTATTTTAATTAGAAATTATATCGATTTGGAAGACCTTAAGCATCTAATAAGCCGCTTAAACAAGATTCCAGAAATATTAGTTGCAATAGAAGTTGACCCTAAAAAATTGAAATCCAAAGAAAATCTCATATTTTAGCACTTTATTGTATCGTGTATTTAGTACACTTTGTTAAAAAGAATAATTCAATTAAATAAATAGCTGATGAAAACGGTTCATAACAGAACTAAAATTGTAGCCACATTAGGCCCTGCTTCTTCTTCAAAAGAAGTATTGTTAAACATGATAAAGGCAGGAGTTGATGTTTGCAGATTAAATTTTTCGCATGGAAGTCAAGAAGATCACCAAAAAGTGATTGATGTTATTCGTGAGATTAATGATAAATATAAAACCAATGTTGGAATATTAGCCGACTTACAGGGACCTAAAATCCGTATTGGATTGGTTAAAGAGGGAGGTGTTAATCTTGCTAGTGGTCATAAGATTGAGATTACTACTAAAGAGCTGCTTGGTGATGAAAAGCAGATTTATATCACATATCAGAGTTTTCCAAGTGATGTACGTTCTGGAGAAATTATCCTTCTTGATGATGGGAAAATTCAAATGCGCGTACTCAGCACCAATAATAAAGACACCGTCCAGTGCGAAGTAGTTTATGGCGGTGTATTAACTTCTCGTAAGGGTGTAAATTTGCCTAATACAAAGGTTTCTATACCAAGCTTAACGGAGGAAGATTTAGATAATCTGGAGTTTGCATTGAAAAATGATGTGGAATGGATTGGTTTATCGTTTGTTCGTTCTGCTGAAGATATTATTGAGCTTAAGAGAATTATTGCTAGAAGTGGAAATGCAGCTCGTGTAATTGCTAAAATTGAAAAGCCGGAAGCCATAGATAATATCGATGAGATTATTGAAGTAACTGATGGTGTAATGGTTGCTCGTGGCGATTTAGGTGTTGAGATGCCTATGGAGCAGGTGCCTTTATTGCAGAAAATGATAGCAAGAAAGTGTCGTGCGGCTTCAAAACCAGTTATTGTAGCCACTCAAATGCTTGAAAGTATGATTACCTCTCCGCGTCCAACGCGTGCAGAAGTAAATGATGTGGCTAATTCAGTTCTTGATGGTGCTGATGCGGTAATGCTTAGTGGTGAGACATCCGTTGGTGAATATCCACTTATTGTTATCGAAACCATGCAGAAAATTGTGAGAAATGTGGAGGAGAATGATTATCCATATAGCACTGCGAAAGTTTTGAATAAAAATTCTCCAACTTATATGGGCGATGCTGTTTGCGGATCTGCTGTATTTCTTGCCGAAAGTACTAATGCAGTTGGTATTATTTCTATGACTTCATCTGGTTATACTGCTTTTGAAATATCTAGCTACCGACCTAAAGCAGCTACATTTATTTTCACAAGTAACGTAAAACTGCTCAACACTTTGAGTTTATTGTGGGGTGTTAGGGGTTTCTTCTATGATCGTTTTGAAAGTACGGATAAAACTTTCCGCGATGTTAACCAAATTTTAAAGTCGGAGAATTTAGTAGAGCCTGGAAATGTAGTTATTAATACTGCCGCTATTCCGATTGAGAAGAAGGGTAAAACTAACATGATAAAAGTTTCTATTATCGATTAAAGTTCGATTAGTTCCATTCATTTTTTAGGCTATAAAAAGTCATATAAAAGTCAGATTTATCTGACTTTTTTTGTTTAAATTTAAGTGTACCAACAATTAGCTAAAAAGGCACTTTTATCGAGTTTTCCACATAGTTAATTGCCTGTTAAACAGTCTTTTGCTTACCATTAGACTGTTACGGTGTATATACACTTTGAATCTGTGGAAAACTCTGATTGTATATAAATGCAATCATCTAATAAATTTGATGAAAAACCCCCTAACATTTTTATTAGGGTTAACTAGTTCAATCACAATAACATTCATTTTTAATATGGCTAAATCATCTACCCAAAAAGCTACGAGTGGAACCGGTAAGGGTCTCGGATTCCAAAGATATTTCACCAAAGAGGGTGTAAATGTTTACGATCTTTTTAAATACGAAAAGCGTTCCTCGGTAATTCGTAACCCGGCAGGTGATGCAGTATTTGAAATGAACAATGTAGAAGTACCTGATACCTGGAGTCAGGTGGCAACCGATATTTTAGCTCAAAAATATTTCCGTAAAGCCGGTGTGCCTCAGCCAGATGGAACTACTTCATCAGAAAATAGCATTAAGCAAGTAGCACATCGTATGGCTCATTGCTGGCAATCTTGGGGTGAGCGCTACAATTATTTTTCGAGCAAAAAAGATGCTTCTATTTTTTATGATGAACTAGTTTACACTATTGTTGGTCAGTTAGCTGCACCAAACTCACCACAATGGTTCAATACAGGTTTACATAGCTCTTATGGCATCACAGGAAAGCCACAAGGACATTATTTTGTAAATCCTGATACAGATCAATTAGAAAAGTCAACTTCTGCCTACGAGCGTCCACAGCCTCATGCATGTTTCATCCTTTCTGTAAGTGATGATTTAGTGAATGATGGTGGTATCATGGATCTTTGGGTTAGAGAAGCAAGAATATTTAAATACGGCTCAGGAGTTGGGACTAACTTCTCATCTATTCGTGGTGAGAGCGAAAAGCTTTCAGGTGGTGGTTATTCATCTGGATTGATGTCTTTCCTTAAAATAGGTGATCGTGCTGCTGGAGCAATTAAATCGGGTGGAACAACTCGTCGTGCTGCTAAGATGGTGTGTCTAGATCTTGATCATCCTGAAATTGAAGGTTTTGTAAACTGGAAAGTTGAAGAAGAGAAAAAAGTAGCTGCTTTAATTGCTGCTGGTTACTCATCTGATTACGAAGGAGAAGCTTATCGCACAGTTTCTGGACAGAACTCAAATAATTCAGTTCGTGTACCAAACTCTTTCTTCAAGGCACTTGAAGAAGGTGGAAATTGGGATTTAATTGGCCGTACTAACGGAAAACCGGTTAAGTCTATTTCAGCTGAAAAATTATGGAATGATATTTCTTTTGCTGCTTGGGCTTGTGCAGATCCAGGAATGCAATATGATACAACAATTAACGAATGGCATACTTGTCCAGAAGGTGGTCGTATCAATGCATCTAATCCTTGTTCAGAATACATGTTCTTGGACAATACAGCTTGTAACCTAGCTTCAATTAATCTGGCTCATTTCTTTGATCCTCAAACATTAATTTTTGATGTGAAAGGTTTTGAGCATGCTTGTCGTATTTGGACTGTTGTTCTTGAAATTTCAGTATTAATGGCGCAATTTCCATCAAAAGAAGTTGCTCAATTATCATATGATTACCGCACACTTGGCTTAGGATATGCAAACTTAGGTTCTATGTTAATGGTTGCAGGTATTCCATACGACAGTGATAAAGCTCGTGCAATTGGGGGTTCAATTACTGCAATCATGACTGGTACGGCTTATTCAACTTCGGCGGAAATGGCTAGAGAGCTTGGAACATTCAAGAAATACGAAGAGAATAAAAAACATATGCTACGTGTGATGCGTAATCATCGCTATGCAGCTTACAATAACGATTCTTATGAAGGCTTAGAAATTGCGCCTCCAGGAATCGATCCTAAGTTCTGCCCTGATTATTTATTATCTGCAGCTTGTAATGCATGGGATAAGGCGCTTGAATTTGGTGAGAAATATGGGTACCGTAATGCTCAAACTACCGTAATTGCTCCAACTGGAACTATCGGTTTGGTTATGGATTGCGATACAACTGGTATTGAGCCTGATTTTGCATTGGTTAAATTTAAAAAGCTTTCAGGTGGTGGTTATTTCAAAATCATTAATCAAGGTGTACCAGCAGCTCTACGTAACCAAGGTTATAAAGAACATGAAATTGAAGCAATAGTTAATTATGCTAAAGGTGCCGCTACACTTAGTGGTGCACCACATATCAATTTCGATAGCCTTGCTGCTAAAGGGTTTACTCAAGATGAATTAGAAAAAATTGATAAGTCACTTCTTGCTGCCTTTGAAATTGGTTTCGTTTTCAATCAGTGGAGCCTTGGTGAAGAGTGTTTAAATCGTTTAGGATTTAAAGCAGAGCAATATTCTTCTCCTGATTTTAATCTTTTACGTGCAATTGGTTTTACTCGTCAGCAAATTGCTGAAGCAAATGAGTACATCTGTGGAACAATGACAGTTGAAGGTGCTCCTTACTTAAAAGAAGAGCATTATGAGATTTTTGATTGTGCTAACAAATGCGGTCAAAAGGGCGAGCGTTATATTCATGCACACGGCCACATTAAAATGATGGCTGCTGCACAACCTTTCCTTTCTGGTGCGATTTCAAAAACTATCAACTTGCCAAATGAGGCTACAGTTGAAGAAATCAAAGATTGTTATGAATTATCTTGGAAGCTTGGAGTAAAAGCAAATGCTCTTTATCGTGATGGTTGTAAATTATCTCAACCATTATCAACTAAATCATCTGATAGTAAGGAAGATAAATTAGATACTGTTGATGAAGTTTTAGGTGAAGCTGCAAATGTTAGATTGAGCGATCTTACTGCTGACCAAGTATTAGAGGCAGCTAGAGCAATTCTAGAGCGTTCTACTGATACTAAGTTCAAGCGTCAATTATCTTCTGTTGTTGAACGTAAAAACTTGCCTAGTAAGCGTGGTGGATTTACTCAAAAAGCGGCTGTAGGCGGACAAACAGTGTTCGTGCGTACAGGACAATATGAAGATGGTACTTTGGGTGAGATCTTTGTGGATATGCACAAAGAAGGTGCAACATTCCGCTCATTAATGAACTGTTTCTCTATTGCAGTTTCTGTGGGACTTCAATACGGTGTTCCATTGGAAGAGTTTGTTGATAAATTTACCTTCACTCGTTTTGAGCCATCTGGAATGGTTAACGGTCATGATAACATTAAGAGTGCAACATCTATCGTTGATTATATCTTCAGAATGTTAGGATATGAGTACTTAAACCGTACTGATTTAGTTCATGTTCTTACCGAGCAGAAAGTTGTTCTAGGAAACCCTCAAATGGCAGATGAAGATGTGAATACCGATACAAGCAATTCATTTGCAGAAAACCCGGTAGCTGCTTCTAAACCATTAGCAGGAGTTAAATTAAAGCCTGTATTAGATATTTCAGGTGGTGGACAATCTGATGCCCCAGCTTGTACTAATTGCGGTCATATAACCGTAAGATCTGGTACTTGTTATAAATGTTTGAATTGCGGAACACAAGGTGGATGTAGCTAAAATATTAAACTAAATTGATTAAAGTCCTGAATTCATGCAATAGTATGAGTTCAGGACTTTTTGCTTTTATTGTATTTCAAGAGAATTCAATTTATTCATAATGTTTATACGCTAAACTCCTAAATGAACGTATATATTTAAATAAATAAGTGGATTTGATTACCTCTTTTTTAAAATTAGCATCATTAAATTATATAAAATTTAAAAAAGTATTTTTATTCATTAGATTCATGAACAACTACTGGCTCTTCGAAGATGTTAATCTGTTTTCTCTTATTTGCCCGCATAAGTATAAAAAATATGCTTCAGATCATCCATTTTCCCATTTTAATAAAGGTGAATTTATTTATTTTCAGGGAGATATGTCGAGCACAATTTTCTTAGTTAATTCGGGGAAAATAAAAATTGGCTTTATTGATGATTCCGGAGAAGAATATGTTATGGCCTATTTGAAAAAGGGTGACATTTTCGGAGAAAATATTCTATTAAACGAAACCCATCGTAAGGAGTTTGCATTAGCTGTTGAGTCTGGCACCTCCCTTTGTTCCGTAACTCTTAATCAGGCAGAAGAGCTTTTAAGAGGTAACCAATCGTTTAGTACGAGTATTTACAAGTTTATCGGACTGAAATTAAAAAAAATTCAAAGGAGATATCAAATTATGTTGTTTCGTGATACTCGGACAAGAATAATTGAATTTATTAAAGATTTGAAAGATGATGATCAAGATGCTTTAAACTTATTATCTGGCGAAATTGTTGTTAAAAACCCATTTTCTCAAAATGAGATCGCAAAATTGGTTGGGACTTCTCGTTCAACATTTAATATAATTCTTAATGAATTAGAAAGGGAGGATCTTTTGCTGTATCAAAAGGGGCAGATTTTATTAAAAAATCGCTTTTTGTTAGATATCTAACATTCTATAAATATTGAGGGTAATACTTTTATAAAATAATTGTTAACCTAAAATATTTAGAAATGAAAAGAATAATTTTTTGCTTTTTCGCTGTAGCTACTTTGATGTCGTGTTCAAAGAAAGATGATGTTATAGCCAATGGTAATTTTACCCTTAACTTAAAGGGTTTAGAAAACCTTGGAACTAACTATGTTTATGAAGGATGGCTAATGGTCAATGGGAGTCCGATAAGTAGTGGAAGGTTTAGTGTTAATGATAATGGTCAACAATCTAAAACTTCTTTCACTATTCCTGCGGCAAGCCTTAATGCGGCAACAGCCTTTATTCTAACCATTGAGCCTAGTGCTAACGATGTGCCAGCACCTAGTGATGTACACGTTCTCGCTGGAAATTTTACTGGAAATAATGGCCTTGCTACAGTATCTCATAGTGCCGCATTAGGGAACGATTTTACCAAAATATCAGGAAAATATATTTTGGCCACCCCTACCGATGGAGGAATGATGGATAATGAAGAAAGTGGGGTTTGGTTTCTAGATAATTCTTCAGGTAATCCTGTTAAAGGTTTAGACTTACCTACTTTGCCAAATGGTTGGAAGTATGAAGGATGGGTTGTAATAAACGGTACACCTTTAAGTACAGGAACTTTCACTAATGCTAACGCAGCCGATGCTAACGCAGCAACTTCAACATTTAAAGGCAGTAATAATAATGGCCCAGCTTTCCCTGGTGAAGATTTTTTAAGAAATGCACCTGGTGGTTTAACTTTTCCTACTAGTTTGAAAGGAAAGACCATAGTTATTAGTATAGAACCATTTCCAGATAATAGTGCAGCACCCTTCGTGTTAAAACCACTATTGAATGTTGTTCCAGCAGATGCAAAAGTACATACCGCAATTTCTATGTCATCTAATTTAACTTCATTCCCTACAGGAACTTTTTCTAGATAAATTTAATATTAATATTTTATTAAAAACCAAAACCCCATGAATATGAACTTTAAGAGTAATTTCTTTTTGATGATGATAGGACTAGTTGCCATTTTGAATGCTTGTAAAAAGGCCGATAACAGTGATGTACCAAGTCTTAATGAATATGCTTACAAGGGTACATTTCAGTCAGGTACACATCCAACTTCAGGTTTGGCCAAAATTACTATAAATAAGGCAAGTTTGGTTTTTGAGAATTTTAAATCAGACAATGGACCTGATTTGAACATCTACCTTGCTTCCGACTTAAAGAATATAAAGGCAGATCATATTGATTTGGGTGATATTAAGGGCCTAAAAGGCAATTATACGTATGCAGTTAATCCAGCAGTTGATCTTACAAAATATAAATACGTTGTAGTTTGGTGTGTTGATTTTGATGTTAATTTCGGTTATGCCTTATTAGCCCCTTAAATATTGTGTGTTTTAATTTAGGGTGGGGGGCTTAGTCTAAGGATAGGCCCCTTTTTTTTAACCTTTTTCTAAAATTTGTAACTATATAACTTGGCCTTTTTTTACTATTATTTTATTTCAAACATTCTATTTATATAACCACAATTAAGCCCCTATAACCTATTTCACTAAATATTACCATAAAAATCCTGTATTACTGCACTAATTATACTTAGCAGCGATTATTATTTCGATAATATTTTAACTATAAATTATAATAATTGCTATAAACAATGTATTTTTGCGTAAATATTAAAAGAGTTAAATATTAATATTTTCTAAGTAAAACTCCTTTTATACCATTAAAATAAAGTGATGAAAGTAATTCTGAGCGTATTAATTTTTATGATTTTATTAATATCATATAAGATGAATCTAGATCCTATCAGAAATGCTTGTGAGATTCATTTGCAAGATCTACATGCCTCATATAATCAAAATTTTTCTCCTTTTAATCTAAGTAATCGGTTGGATTTTCATACATCTAAAATGAGGAATTATAATCTTTTATCAGACTTACAAAATATAAATGATTTTGATGCTGAACTAGAAAATTTTAATCCGTTGCTTGATGAGGTACCTGAAATTACTTTGCTCAATCAGCCAGAATTGTTTACTAAAGAAACAACAGACAGGTTTCGTCAATATTCTTTAGGTAGAAGTTTTCATTATTTGCATATAATGAGTGATTTGTACGGATACGATTGAGGGTAAAAACTATTTATATATTTTTACAATAAATGAAAATGGTTTTTTGGATTGTAATAATT
Source organism: Daejeonella sp. (assembly GCF_017495225.1). Taxonomy (GTDB): domain Bacteria; phylum Bacteroidota; class Bacteroidia; order Sphingobacteriales; family Sphingobacteriaceae; genus Daejeonella. Next base: position 206,940 of record NZ_JAFEIG010000033.1, read on the forward strand.
GGTGTTCTGTTTGTTTTAGGTTCGGCTGGATTTTGGGCTTATAAGAAGTACAATTTTGGGGCGAGCTATGACGTGGGACAAGAAATAGATAGTTTTAATGAGATTCCTGTGTATTATAATGGTTGGTTTAGTAATATAAAAGGTCGGAATGTTACTAATGATGGTTATAATTTAGGTCTGAAATATCAATGTGTTGAATTTGTAAAAAGGTATTATTTTGAACATTTAAATCATAAAATGCCTAATAGTTATGGTCATGCGAAAGATTTTTTTGATAATTCTTTACGTGATGGCCAGAAAAACAAGGCAAGAAATTTATTTCAATACACAAATGCTAGTCGCTCAAAACCCAAAGTTAGTGATCTTCTAATCTACAAGGCCTCCACATTTAATAAGTTTGGCCATGTTTCTATTGTTTCAAGAGTTTCGGATGATGAAATTGAAATAATTCAACAAAATATTGGATCGCAATCGAGAGAAACCTTTAAACTTATCTATAGCGATGGTTTATGGAAAATAAAAAGCAGTCGGATTGTAGGTTGGCTAAGAAAGGCTAATTAAAATGCATTATCATTTTTAAATTCTCGAAAATTGATAAGTAGTTTAAGGGCTTAGTTAAACACTTAAAAATAATAAAGGTTTATTCTTTTGGCTTCATCAATTTAAATGCTGATTGCCTCATTGTCAGCTAATTGTTTTTTTTAATTCTTTATTGCTTAAACTTCTTGATTCGGTTTTTAAACTTTAACTTTATATCATGAAAACATTACTTTTAATACTAAGCATGTTTATGAGCACTCCACCATCAATTTTTACATTCAAGGTGCATGATATTGATGGAAAGAATCTTGACCTGAGTAAATACAAAGGCAAAAAGATTCTCATCGTAAACACAGCCTCTAAATGTGGCTATACCAAACAATATGCAGAACTTCAAACGCTTGCTGATACCTACAAAGGAAAATTGGTAGTAATTGGCTTTCCTGCAAACAATTTTGGCGGACAGGAGCCAGGAGAGAATTTAAACATTAAAGAGTTTTGTCAGAAGAACTTTGGCGTTACCTTCCCACTTGCTGAAAAGAGCAGTGTAAAGGGAGCTGATATTTCTCCATTGTTTAAGCATTTAACAAGTGCAGAAAACCCTGATTTTACAGGTGATATTAAATGGAATTTTGAGAAATTCTTAATTGATGAGAACGGCCAACTAATACATAGATTCCGTTCTGCAGTTACTCCTATGTCGCAAGAAATAACCAAACATTTATAATTCTTATTTTCATGAAAAAGTTGCTATTAATATTTTTCTTTGCTTTTACTGTTTCACATGTAAATAGCACTCCTTTGCGTCCAGTTAATGAAGATCAACTTACTAGTTTACTTGATAGCTTTTCTGTAGCGCTGGTAAAAAAGGATAAAGTTTGGATGCAAGCTAACTTAAATGATGGCTGTAAAATGTATGATCCAACTGGAAGCACCTTGAATAAATCAAGCATTATTATGGCTTTTACGGAGGGTATTTACTCAATTAGTAAGTCGGAAGCCCTAAATAAATCCATTAAAATTAATGGTACTCAAGCAGATGCTTCTGCAGATTTAAAAGTTGAAGGTTTTGGAAACATTAATGGTAGCGAGATGGATATTACCGGAACTTATAGATTTAACCTCAAGTTTGTTCTTGTAGAAAGTAATTGGCAAATCTCTGAGATTACCATTAATCAATAATTAATATCTCATATCTTCAGATATATTAAAAACCTCCGTAAATAGCGGAGGTTTTTATGTTTAAAAAGAGTTCCTTTTAATAATATTTTAAAATTGAATCTTAATGATAGGGAATTATTTCCTTTCTGATTTAAAATATGAATTGAAGATGAATTCTATTCTAATCACCCTCGCTTTAAAATTTAATGTTAATTTTAGAGCATTAAATTTTTGAATTATCATCACATGAATAAAAAAATTAAACATATTGTTTTCTTATTGGCATTTCTATGCCCATTAGCTCTTATTGCTCAAACTCCAAAATCATTTATTGAAGGCATGAATGAGCCCAATGCTTGGGTTGATTCGGTATTTAAAAAATTGAGTAAACGTGATCGAATAGCTCAAATGTTTATGGTTAGAGCCCATACCGATAAAGGAAAAGCTTTTGAAGATTCAATTGCCAAAGTCATTAAAAAGGAACGTATTGGCGGTTTGGTTTTTTTTCAGGGCGGTCCGGTAAGGCAAGCTGTTTTAACCAATCGTTATCAATCAATTAGTAAGGTGCCTTTGATGCTTGCCATGGATGCTGAATGGGGATTGGGAATGCGTTTAGATAGTACTGTATCGTTCCCTTATCAATTAACACTTGGTGCTATTCAAGACAACAAGCTTATTTATGAAATGGGTAGACAAGTAGCCTTAGATTTTAAGCGACTTGGTATGCATGTTAATTTTGCGCCTGTTGCAGATATAAACAATAACCCGAAAAATCCGGTTATTGGTGTTCGTTCTTTTGGAGATAATAAATTTAAGGTGGCAGAAAAGGTTACGGCCTATATGAAGGGAATGCAAGACAATCAAGTGATAGTAAGTGTAAAGCATTTTCCAGGTCATGGCGATACAGATGTAGATTCGCATTATGATTTGCCACAATTACCCTTTAGCAAAGCACGCCTCGATTCATTGGAAATATATCCATTTAAAGAATTAATTAAAGAAGGCGCGTCGGGAATGATGGTTGCGCACATGAATATACCAGCGCTAGATAATACTCCCAATTTGCCTTCAACACTTTCAAAGCCAATTGTTACTACTTTATTGAAAGAAGAATTAGGATTTAAGGGATTAATTTTCTCTGATGCGATGGAGATGAAGGGTGTAGCTAAATTTTACCCTAATGGAGAAGGTGATGTACTTGGAATTATCGCAGGAATGGATGTGATTGAACTTTCTGGAAATTCGAAAAGAGCAGTGAAATTAGTAAGGCAGGCAATAAAGAAAAAGAAATTGACTTGGAATCAAGTAAATGCAAGTGTTAAAAAAATATTGTATGGCAAGTATTGGGCTGGACTGCACGCTAATAAGTACGTTCAAGCCAATAATCTGATTGCAGATCTAAATCGCCCACAGGCTGCTTTGCTTAACCAGAAGCTTGCTGATGCCGCCGTCACACTTTTAAATAGCGATGTTCAATTGAAAAATTTTGATAGAACTAAGAAAACTGCAGTTTTGAGCATAGGAACAAATGAATTAAGTGTTTTTCAAAATAGCTTCAGACCAGTTTTATCGAATTCGATGAATTATATTTTACCTAAAAATATTACTGATCAAGAAATTGATAATGTTCGCAAAGAATTAAAAGGCTATGATCAAATCATTGTTGGAATCCACGATATGCGTAAGCGTCCTGCACCGGTTTTAGATTATAATAAAAGCTTAAAATCTTTTGTTGCAGAGTTGGCAGGAATGAATAGTCTCTTTGCTGTTTTTGCTAATCCATATAGCCTTTCAGGATTAACAGGAATAGAAGCAGCAAAAACAATTTTATTAAACTATCAGAATGCTAAGGAGGCTCAAAATGCAAGTTTCCGAGTAATAAATGGGGGTTTAAAAGCCAGTGGAAAGTTACCGGTAACAATAAATTCTAGCTTTAAAAATGGAGATGGAGTGATCCAATAATCTTAAAAACAAATAAATTCAATAGAAGGGCGGCAAAGTATAAGTTTTGCCGCCCTTTTTTGCCCATTTTTTTCAGACAGTTAAGATTTTATTTGCAAAATTCATTTTTTTTTGCTATATTATTATCAATTAGCCTATTTCAAAACCATTCAAAATTCTAGAATGCCTCAACAAAAAGCATTAAAATTAGTCCGCGCATCTGCAGGTTCTGGTAAAACTTTTGCCCTGACAGCTCATTATCTTACCTTGCTTTTTAGTGGGAAGGGTAAGTTTCGTGAAATTTTAGCCGTAACCTTCACCAATAAGGCTACTGCCGAAATGAAGGAACGTATTTTAGGAGCCTTAGAGGAATTGGCAAGCCATGGTTTTGAAAAATCAAAATTCGCAGGAGTTTTAAAGGAAAGCTTCCCTAGCTTGACTGATCAGGAAGTAAAAACAAAAGCAAGCCAAATATATAGCTCCATTCTTCATGATTACAGTCGTTTTTCAGTAAGTACCATCGATGGTTTTGTGCAGCAATTGATTCGGAGTTTCGCCTTTGAGCTGAACCTCGATAGTGGTTATAAACTGGAACTTAAAATTGATAAGGTAAAAGCAGAGCTCGTTGAGGCTTTAAACTCCCGTCTTGAGCAAGATGCCGAATTATTGCAATGGGTTAGTAATTTAGCTATTGAACGTATTAACGATAATAAAGATTGGGATTATCGAAGATCTTTAAAAGATCTTGCTAGCGAAATTTTTAAAGAACGTTACTATCCTTTCCAAGAGGCTATGGATGCCATGGGGGATGAACAGGCAAATGAGTTTAACGCTTTAAAATCGCAAATCAATCAAGGTATTCAGAGTTTTAAGGAAGAAATCATCCAAAATACTACTAGAATTAAAGAAATATTTGAAGCTTCGGGTATTGAAAAGGGGATGCTTGACCAGCAGAGTAAAAATCCTTTATTCAAGCTTGAGAAAATCATTGATGAGGATTTTGCTTTTATCTCGGCATATGAAAAATATATCGATGATTTTAGTGCTTGGCCACATAAGTCGCTTAAAAATACTGATATTCTTGAGTCATTATTTGATGAAATTAATCCTTTACTGCGAACCCTATTTGATACTTATCAATCGGAATTTAGGATTTATGAGACCAATTGTGCCATCGCTAAAAATTGCGATTATCTGCGATTAATGCAAGGTATGTCCGACTTATTAAAAAACTATCGATCCGAAAACAAAGCACTATTAATTTCTGATGCACAGCAATTATTGAGGGGGATAACAGGTTCTGATGTTGACAACCCATCTTTTATTTGGGAGAAGACAGGCAATAAGTTTAAACACTTTTTATTCGATGAATTTCAAGATACAAGCTCTTTCCAATGGATGAATTTTTTGCCCCTAGTAAAAAATGCTATTTCCGAGGGCAGTACTGAAGGTCATGCCTCACATTTAGTGGTGGGTGATGTAAAGCAATCGATTTATCGTTGGCGTAATGGTGATTGGCGAATTCTTCATAGTGAGCTCAAAAATAATCTCTTAGCAGATAATGTGAACGAAGAGGAACTTGCTTTCAATCGCAGGAGCTCAGAGAATGTGATTCATTTCAACAATTTTCTTTATCAAAAGCTACCTAAATTTCTGCAAAGACAGCTAAATGATATTTTTGCTGAATCTGAACATCCTCATCTTCAAGAATATTGGGATAATTCCAATGCTAATCTAATTGAAACAGCCTATGATGGTAGTAGTCAGTTAACTACAAGTGGAACCACTGCGGGAGGAAAAATAGAAGTTAAGTTTTTTTATAAGGATGAAGAGCCAGACACAGATGAAGACGTTAATCCTTTAGCAGAAAGCTATACCATAGATCGCATCATTCATCTTTTAGAACAGGGTTTCGCGATGCGTGATATCGGTATTTTAGTACGGAAAAATGAAGAAGCCGAAAGAATAATCAACTGCATTTTCGAAAAGAGCAATTATGATAATTTAACGCGTGCAGCAGGTAAAACATTTCAAGTAATTTCTGGAGAGGCCTTGAAAATTAAGAATGATCCTGCTATTAAATTGTTGTTGAGTACTTTTAAATTACTAATTGTGCGTGAGCCCGAAAGTGGAATTTTTAAGGCTGAATGTGCCCGTTTATGGCATCAAATTCATCATTCTGAACAAGAACAAATTGATATTGATAGTCAGGAATGGCTTAATTTTGTATTAAAACCTATGTCTGAATTGACAGCTGTTTTGCCTTCTGAATTATGTGCGAACTATCAATCCTATCGTCATTTACCTATTAACGAATTAACAGAAAAATTAATTAAGATTTATAGTTTAGGCAATCCACAATCACAGAGTTATATTCCATATATTCTTGCTTTTCGTGATCAAATAGCAAAATTTTCATCTTCAGGTGATCAGGGGATAGCTGCATTTATTGATTGGTGGGAAAACGAAGGTTCAGATAAAGCTCTTCCTTCTTCAGAAAATCAGGATGCAATACAAGTAATGACTGTTCATAAGTCAAAGGGACTTGAATTTGGCGCAGTTATTATTCCGTTTTTAAATTGGAAATTAAGTACTTCATCAACTGGTGTTAAAACAAAATTACTTTGGGTTGATGCTGAGGCAGCGGGATTTCCTAATTTTAGATTTTTGCCAGTTGATTTTACTAAAAATTTATCATCTACAGTTTTTGCATCCGATTACTTTGAGGAAGTTCTTCTTAATTATATGGATGAGCTAAATACACTCTATGTGGCTAGCACAAGAGCCAAAGATTATCTCTGTATCATTTGTCCTAAGACTCCAAATCCCAAAAAAGAAAAAAAAGGGCCAATAAATGAGCTGCAACTAGTTATTTCCGATTTACTTCAGTCGGGTGATACGGCAGAACTTCAAATCGATTTTGAGAATAATCTTTATAGTTTCGGAGAATTCCCAATTAAATCTGATAGCGAAGAAGACGATAAAAAACACGAATTATTATTGCTTAACTCCTATCCGGTAAACGAACAGTTGACCGAGCGTTTTAAGCGAAATAGCATGAATGAGGAAACTTGGTTTAATGCTAAACAAAGAATAGGTATTGTACTTCATAAAATCCTTGAAAATTTGAGTGCTAAGGATGATTTGGATAAGCTAATTAATGAAAAGGTGGAGGGGGGACTTATCAGAGAGTCGGAGCGAGAAGAAATTAGGTCAGCTGTTTCAGATCTTTTGATGCAGGATGAAATTAAGCATTGGTTTGATACAGCAACATCAATCATTAGTGAGAAGGATATGATTATTGAATCAGGAGTGGTAAAAAGGCCCGACAAGTTATTTGTTTTGGATGACCGTGCCATTTTACTGGATTTTAAATTTGGCGAACAGAATAAGAAATACGTAAACGATATTAGCTTGTATCGAGATAATTTGATAAAAATGGGTGAATTTAAGCAAGTTGATGCTTATTTATGGTATGCACAAGATCGTAAACTTCAAAAGGTATAGTCATGAATAGCAAGTCAACAGATAAGTTTTTACATCGTTTAGCGCTTGATCTTTTGGATCGTTTTGGAAACGATTTGCAGCACGTAGCTATCGTTTTTAATAATAAAAGGCCTCAATTATTTTTAAAAAAATATTTGGCAGAAATCAGTGGTAAACCCATTTGGAGTCCCCATTTCTTTACAATTCAGCAATTTTTTGCAGCATCTACATCTCAGGTTGCAGCCTCTCAGCTCAAGCAATTTTTCATTCTTTTGTCGGAGTACAACCTCCTTTTGGCTCAAGAAGGTAAAGAGCAGGTAAGTGCAGATGTTTTTTATCCTCTGGCAGAGATTATTGTTTCTGATTTTTCTCAAATTGATTATTACATGGCTAATCCCGATAAGGTTTTTAGCCTGATTGGGAGTATAGCCGAGTTGGAGCAGCAGTTTCCAAATTTCGACAAGGAGCAGCTTGAGTTTATGGAAAGCTTTTGGGCTTCTTTTTCACAAGAAAAGCAAAGTCAAATTCAGGAAAAGTTTATTGAAATGTGGCATCGAATGCCTCGTCTTTACATAAATTTCCATAAGCGATTGGCAGAGCAAAATCTTGTTACTAGTGCCAAAATGTATAGAAATCTAGCTGAAGGAAAGGATTCTGATTCCAATTTTTTAAAGAAGTTCAAACATGTTGTTTTTGCTGGATTTAATGCGCTTTCAAAGGCTGAAGAAGTGCTATTTAAGAATTGGCATGATGAAGGTTTATGTTCTTTTTATTTTGATGCGGATGAGCATTATTTTTCTGACCCGATTCAGGAGGCTGGACATTTTATTCGTAGGAATATAGGAACTATCGGACTTGAAAATCAGTTCAAAATTGAGGAAAACCGCATCAATTCAACTGAGAAGGAATTTACTGTCATTCAGGCAATGGGTCAGGTGGCTCAGGGGAAGATATTGAAGCAAGTATTGGCAGGTCATGAAAATAATCATGAAGTTGATTCAAAAGCTATTATTCTTGCTGATGAAAGCTTGTTACTGCCTGTACTCCAAACTGTTGACGACGATAGCCTCAATATTACCATGGGTTATCCTTTTGAGCAATCGGCAGTTTTTGGAATATGCGATTTATGGCTTAAAATCCAAGATGAAATTGCTGGTGGCGACAAAACTAGCATTAGTTATCCTCAAGTTCTTAACTTCATTCTAAATCCTTTAATCGGGGTTTCAGAAGAAAATCGGAGCAGAATTCATAAGGAGATTATTGACGAAAAAAAGGCCCGATTTAGGCTTGAGGAGTTAAAAAAACTCGACAAAATTGCCGAAATGGCTTTTAGTCCCTATGAAAACCCTGTACAGTCAATTCGCAATCTTGGAAGTTTTCTTCTCTTAATTTCTAAGGAAATTGCTGATTTACGAAAACTTGAAAGTCTGCTTATATCCGAAGCTGTAAAAAATTTAAATATTTTGTCGGATAGCTTTGAGGAGCTTGCTAAGAGTAACAGCAACAACGAAATTAAAGCAACATTTTTATTTAAATTAATTAGGCGTGCACTTTCCGGACTTTCAGTTCCTTTTGATGGGGAGCCTTTGGTGGGTTTGCAGGTTATGGGACTTCTAGAAAGTAGATGTCTTGATTTTGATGAGCTTGTTGTTTTGGGAATGAATGAGGGGGTTTTACCAAAGGTTAGTATTACCCCATCCTTTATACCAGATAATGTGAGGCGAGCTTTTGGTTTGCCAGTACTTGAAAACCAGAATTCTATATTTGCCTATTTCTTTTATCGTTTGCTTCATTGTGCACAAAAAATCACCTTAGTTTATAATGGTGTTGAGGGCGATACTGCTCCAAGTGAAGTTAGTCGATTTATTAAGCAATTGGAGTTTGAAACTTCTTGTAAATTTAAATATGTATTGCAGCAAAATCAGCCAATAGAAAATACCCCTAATCAGGAAATAATCGTTGAAAAGAAGGGTTTAGTTCTCGAGAAACTTAGGAAATATCTCCAAAGAAACTCCAATCCTAAATTTGAGAATAGAATCTCGGCATCAGGTTTTAATGATTATTTAAGCTGTTCCTTAAAATTCTTTTACGGTAAAATAGCCAAATTGAAAAAGCCGGAAGAGCTTCCAGACCATATTGGTGCCAATACCGTAGGAAGCATGCTTCATGATGTAATGGAGCATTTTTATCGCGATTCAATTGGCATAGAGGTAAGTGCTGAATATATTGCACAGCGTAAAAAGCTTGTCTCAAGGATGTGTCAGGATGCAATGTCGAAAACTTTAAATCTTGATCCTAGCTTGGATACATTGCAGCTTAGTGCTTTGCAGCAGATTATTTTAAGGGTAATTGAGCAGTATGCATTAAAAATTTTAGAACATGATGCAAGGATAGCCCCATTTGTTATAAAGGAGCTTGAAGAAAAAGAGAAATATGCTCCTTTATTCAGCTTTGATCTTAATGGGAAAGAGGAGCAGGTAAGGCTATTAGGCATCATCGACAGGGTTGATTCAATTAAAGGGAAAACCAGAATTGTAGATTATAAAACGGGCAAGGATAGTTTAGCTTTTAAAGATTTTGAAAGTTTGTTTTCGGATGATGTTAAAAGTCAAAATAAGGCCTTAGTTCAAACGCTATTTTACACCCTTGTTTATGAAAAATTCAATCATGTTGATGGTGTTGAGCCACATTTGTACACTGTAAAAGATTTTTCTAATGGCACCATTTTCAATAGAAAATCTAAGTCGGAAGTTTTTGAGTTGACAGATGAAAATTTAACCGAGTACAAGTCGCAGTTGGAACTTAAAATGAAGGAGAAATTTAGTGAGTTATTTAATCCGGAGATACCTTTCCGACAGACAGATAATTTGGACTCATGTAAATATTGTAATTTCAGAGGAATTTGTCAGCGTTAAGCATATCTAGCTCGGGAGGGATGCACAATTAAAAAAATTTTCTTTAATTTTCTTCGTTTATATAAAAACCTCAATTCTTGGCTTGCAGCGTTTAAGATTTATTTAAAATTCGCTTGTATAGGCTAGATTATGGTTTAATTTTCAAAATTAAACTTATATTTGCTTTCCAAAAATTGAATTTACACATGAGAGAAATACAGTTCAGAGAGGCACTTCGTGAAGCATTAAGTGAAGAGATGCGTAAAAACGAGAAGGTCTTCTTAATGGGTGAAGAGGTTGCTGAGTATAATGGAGCCTATAAAGTGAGTCAGGGAATGCTTGATGAATTTGGTGCCAAAAGAGTAATTGATACTCCAATTGCCGAATTAGGCTTTGCTGGGATAGGTGTTGGTGCGGCAATGAACGGATTAAATCCGATTATTGAATTCATGACTTTTAACTTTTCTCTTGTTGCGATAGATCAAGTAATTAATGCTGCTGCAAAGGTGCTTAGCATGAGTGGTGGTCAATTTTCTTGTCCGATTGTTTTTAGAGGTCCTACAGGTAATGCCGGCCAATTAGGTGCGCAGCACTCTCAAAATTTTGAGAATTGGTATGCTAACTGTCCTGGATTAAAAGTAGTAGTTCCATCTACTCCTTATGAGGCAAAGGGTTTATTAAAGCAAGCTATAATTGATCCAGATCCAGTTATTTTCATGGAATCTGAGGTAATGTATGGCGATAAAGGAGAAGTTCCTGAAGAAGAGTATTACATTCCATTAGGCAAAGCAAATATTGTAAAAGAAGGTACTGATGTTACGATTGTAACTTTTGGTAAAATGCTTACAAGAGTAGTAATGCCTGCTGTTGAGCAATTAAGTAAAGATGGAATTAATGCTGAAGTAATTGATCTTCGTACTGTTCGTCCAATTGATTATGAAACAGTAATAAAATCAGTTAAAAAGACTAATCGTATGGTTTTTGTTGAAGAAGCATGGCCACTTGGATCAATTGCGACTGAGGTGGCTTTCAAGGTACAGAAAGATGCCTTTGATTTCTTAGATGCTCCAGTGTTACGTGTTGCATGTGCGGATGTTCCTCTACCTTATGCTCCAACTTTGATTGCGGAAGCACTTCCAAATGCAGATAAAGTAGTTAAAGCGGTAAAGAGCGTCCTATACAAGGAGGCATAAGAAAATATAAATATTTTAAAAGCACCCTAAATTATTTTAGGGTGTTTTTTTTATGCCTAATTAAAGCGTAATCTGTCTTTTGATGCTTTCCTCAAGCGATATCAATGTTTCAGTCCGCTGAATACCCTTTACCCCTTGAATGTCTTCATTTAGTACCTGCCTCAAGTGATTAGTATCTCTACAAATGATTTTAGCAAACATACTATAAGAACCTGTGGTATAGTGAAGTTCAACTACTTCTTTTATTTTTTTGAGACTTTCTACTGCATCTTTGTATTGAGAACCTTTTTCGAGATAAATTCCCAAGAAAGCACAAATATCATATCCAATACGTTGAGGATCAATAATTAAGTGAGAACCCTTAATGATGCCCATGTCCTGCATTTTCTTCATCCTGACATGTATAGTTCCTCCAGATACAATCAGTTTTTTTGCAATTTCTGTATATGGGATGGTAGCATCTTCCATGAGTATAGATAAAATCTGAGTGTCCAGATTGTCAAGTTCGAAATTTTGGCTACGATTTTCCATTTTTAATTAATGAATTATTAATAATTGTGCAATATAATTATTGTTTACGTAAAAATTAAAATAGTTTATTAAAAGATTTGTAAAAAATAAGCCATTGATTTACATTTGATTAAGCAATCAATAAAAATGATTGTTTAGACACTGTAGGGTGGTGAAATTTGGCAGACACACCTCCTCGTCTCGGTGGCGAAGATTTGGGAAATATCTTAACAGAGAAAAAACCGCTTCGTGAAGGTTCGAATCCTTCCCCTACAGCAAACCTTATTCAACAGGTTTATAATTGGTTAGTTTAGATAAGCTCCTGCCCATCAGGAGCTTATTTATTTGATCTAATTTTTGAATTTTAACTTAATCATAAGATAGCCCCATTAAGAGTAATTCAATTTTTGCAGCGCGTAGATTTAATTATCTAAATTGAATATTATAACGAAAAATAATATTCAAAAACCTTAGCCAAATCTAAATTATTTTTAAAATCGATTTTTTCCTTCTTTAAATAACTATCAATTTCTAAATTTTTGTCTTCGAAAATCATCAAAAACTCCTTTTTTGAAGGTTTAAAACGTTGCATATTGCCATCTTTAAGGATAAAATACGATTTAATGTCTTCATATTTCTTTTCTATAGTAGCCGAGTTGTATTGTTTATTTTCAAGAATTGTTTTGTAGTTCTTTACTAATAGTTTCATTTTGCCATCAGCTATTAAACCATAGAAGGTTTTATCTGTGAAGTTGTCAATGGCAGGTAAGCCATTTATATATTTGAGGCCTAATAATTCGAAATTTTTTACTGGGACTACAAAACTCAATAAAGAACCATCTTTAGGGTTCTTAAAGTATAGTTCATCTTTAAAAATACTATATTTCAAGGGTATGTTTTCGTATTTATTGCCATTATTTAAAGTAACTTTCCCATTGATAAATTCATTATTTAAAAATGGTGAACCAATAACATCGATAGCATTCTTTTCTATAAATGGTTTACCATCCACATCTTGAAGATACATTTGTCCGCTCGAGGATGTACTAATAAGAGCCGTTAATGCCAAGGCAATAATTATACTTTTCATGTTATTTTTTTTAATTGTACAATTTATTTCTCGTTATACTTTCTAATAAAAATACTCCTTTTAGAAATACATATCCAAATTTACTTCCAGATCTGCTATTTAATTTCTTTATAAAATAAAAACACTGGTTATTTATTTGCCTGCACCCTTATAAAAATACATTTCATTTATTCTTTACCCTTCCCCCCCAATTAGTCGCTCCCCCTTTTGTTATCAAGTTCTAAATTTCTTATTTAAAATCTGTTTGTTGATTATGATATTTTTAAGAAATTTATTTTTTAATTGAAATATTTATAAAAATTAAATTTAATGATTAAAATATTTGCAAGAAATCAGTTGTTTGCTTACATTTGTATTAAGCAATCAGAAAATAATATTGCTTACACACTGTAGGGTGGTGAAATTTGGCAGACACACCTCCTCGTCTCGGTGGCGAAGATTTGGGAAATACCTTAACAGGGAAATAACTGCTTCGTGAAGGTTCGAATCCTTCCCCTACAGCAAACCACATTCAATAGGTTTATAATTGGTTAGTTTAAATAAGCTCCTGCCCATCAGGAGCTTATTTTATTTTTAGCTTATTCTTATGAACTATTTTAGTTCATATTTGTCAGAGTATCTTTTGTACAATTGCTTATGTAAGTTATCCAGATTGATGCTACGGCCTAATATGAAGGCAGTTTCAACCTTATTACCAAGCATGTCGAGCGCATCCCCATCAGATATAAATAGCGTCGCATCTTTGCCTTTTTCTAAGCTCCCTGCTGTTTTATCAATACCCAATATTTTAGCCGTATTAAGGCTAATCATCGATAATGCTTGTTCTTTTGTTAATCCATAAGCCACAGCTGTGCCTGCCTCAAATGGTAAATTGCGTTGGCGCCAGTATCCAGTACCAGTTAGTGCATATAGAACTCCACCATCTTGCAATAATTTAGGAAGTTTATATGGTAAATAAACGTCATCTTCTGTTCTATCTGGAAGTGTTTGGGTCTCCACTAAAATAACTGGTACTTGTTGATCACGAAGGAAATCTGTAACTAAGTAGGATTCAGTCCCACCTACAATTACCGCCTTCATACCGAATTTTTTAGCCAATTGTACGGCCATGATGATATCCTTTGACCCATTTACGTGGATAAACAATTTTTTGCTTCCGTTAAATAGTCCTTTCATTGCATCAAAGCGCGAATTAAATTCGGCCGGTTTAGCCAATTCTGAATATGCTTTTGCTTCGATAAAATAGTTCTCTAGATCACTAATTTGCTTTAATTGAGCTTCTTTAGGATCGCTCGCTGGAGCCGCTGCACCTTGACCTGAAAAACCACCGCGGCTTCTAAGAACTGGCCAATTTATGTGAATAGCAATATCTTTTTTGTATGCTGCATCTTCCCAATTCCAACCATCAAGTACTACTACTGAAGATTGTCCCGAGACTAATCCTCCTGCTGGTGTTGGTTCAGCCATCAAAATTCCGTTCGAACGTAAAGTCGGAATTACTTTTGAATCTGTATTATAAGCGATGATTGAACGGATATGTGGATTTATTAGTCCCACATCTTCCTGATCGTCTGTACCTTTAGCTCCCATTTCCACCTCGATTAATCCGAGGGAAGTATTTGGCGCAATAAAGCCTGGATAAACATGCTTTCCTTTTGCACTAATTATCGTAGTGCTACCTGCATTAAAATTCATCCCATCAGCTTTTCCAATTCCAGTAATTTTTCCATTCTCAAAGCTGATATATCCATTCTCAATCACTTGGCCAGCTCCCGTATGAATACTCGCTCCAACAATTGCCACTGCCTTTGTTTGTGGCTTTGAGGGCATGATCGTTGCCTGTCCGAATGCGAATCCTGCACAAAGCATTAAACCCGCAAATCCTATATATTTTTTCATGTTGATCTCCATTTTCTTAATTATTGATTTTGTACTGAAAGGTCGAGGTTTTCTAATGTTTCACACTCGTATAAGCTTTGACGCTGCATGCTAGGGCGTACTGTTGATGCACCACCGCTTTTAGCATCCATCATTTTTTGAATAATTCTGCCTTGCTCTGCCTTTAATTCCTTTTGCTTTTGCGCATCTTGATCGATGTCCCAATAGGAAATACCATCTACGAAAGTTTTTTCTGCTCTTGCATAAATAGATAATGGATTATCCGACCAAAGTACTAAATCAGCATCTTTACCAACTTTTACACTACCAACACGATTGTCGATGTGAAGCATTTTCGCCGGATTTAATGTTACCAATTTTAAAGCATCTTCTTCACTCATTCCGCCATAAGTAATGGCCTTTGCAGCCTCCTGATTTAATCTTCTGGCCATTTCGGCATCATCCGAATTAAATCCTGTTAAAACGCCAACTTCATGCATTAACTTACCATTGTATGGAATAGCCTCAGCAACCTCATTTTTATAAGCCCACCAATCACTGAACGTAGAAGCTGCAATTCCACGCTTCTGCATTCCATCAGCTACCTTATAACCCTCTAAAATATGTGTGAAGGTGTTGATTTTGAAGCCCATTGAATCTGCAACATGCATCAACATATTAATTTCAGATTGCACATATGAGTGACAAGTAATAAAACGCTTCTGATCAAGAATTTCAACTAAAGCATCTAACTCTAAGTCTTGTCTTACATTATTACCTTTAATAGCTCTTGCTGCCTTGTACTCTTTAGCTCGCGTAAAGGCATCAATAAATACCTGCTCAACACCCATTCTTGATTGTGGGAAACGTAAATTTCCTCCTGGGATTTGGAAATTACTCTGTTTCACATTTTCACCCAAAGCAAATTTGATGAAGCCATCGCTACCTTCAAACTTAAGCTCTTCCGGACTCTTTCCCCATCTTAATTTTATTAATTGCGATTGTCCACCAATTGCATTAGCAGATCCATGGAGAATTTGTGAAGTGGTAACTCCACCAGCCAACTGTCTGTAAATATTGATATCTTCTGAGGTGATGATATCGCCAATGCGAACTTCAGAGCTTACTGATTGTGCACCCTCATTTATTCCGCCGCTACCGGCAATATGTGAGTGCTCATCTATAATTCCTGGAGTTATATGCTTACCAGTGGCATCAATCACCTTTGCACTACTTGCTGATAGATTTTTACCGATTGATTTTATCTTTCCACCATCAATTAAAACGTCTGTATTGCTGAGTTTACCCTCTTTTTCATTGGTCCAAACTGTAGCATTTTTGAATAAAACAAGCTCCGATTTTGGCGCTTCTGCATAACCAAAGGCCATTAATGGATAAACTATAGGTCCGGTGCTAATTATTGGCTTTGGACTTTCCTTTTTTGCTTGTTCTTTGAATGCTTCTTTAAATGAAGCACTCCATTTTTTACTAGTTCCATCTGCTAAAACTGCATCTCCTTGAAAGCTCAGTGGTGAAGTTGAGCTGATGTAAGCGTTTAAACGGATTGTACCCTCTGGATTTTTCTTTAAGTTGAAATTCATACTTAAAAGATCGCCCGTACGATTGATATTGCCTTTAACTTTAATGCTATCAGCTCCTTTACGTTCTACATTTAGATCGTATGAACTTGTAGTTCCGCCAATTTTTATCTCTAAGGGATTTCCATCTAAATTGACAGTGTATGTGCCTCTTAGGTCGGAAATATCCATTTTAGCAATGTTAAAACGACTTCCCTGTACCCAATTCTCATAAATAATATTGTCTTTCTTAAAGATATTATCAGATGTGATAATGAAGTTTGCAAGTTTACCCTTGCTTAAAGTACCTAATTGCTCAGATACTCCTAATATTTCTGCAGGAATAACTGTTAGAGATTTTAAAGCCTGACTTTCAGATAATCCATGGTCAATCGCTGTGCGTAGGTTAGCCCAGAAATCTTTTGCCGACGACTCTAAACCGAAACTAGTGATTGCAAATTTAATCCCTGCTTTTTCAAGTGCAGATGGATTTGTTGGAGCTAATTCCCAGTCTTTTAGTTGAGTAAAGCTGATATTTCTTGCATCTGCAGGATCCTCAATGTCAAATGGCTTTGGAAATGTTAATGGAATAATAAAGCTTCCGCCCGTTGCTTTTGCTTCTTTTAGGCGTTGGTATTCTTTACCATCCGATTTAAAAATAAACTGTTTTCCGAACTCATCACCAATTTTATCTGCTCTTAGCACGCTTAAAACATCATTTACCTCAAAAATTTGTGTTAAAGCCTGAGTTTTATTGAATTCGTCTAATGAAATATTATACTCATCTTTTTGATTTTTGTACCAAGCAGCATCAAGATAGGTTTGGCGCAATAATGAGATGGAACCCATAAGAGAAGATGGATAACTATTACTAGAACTCCCTTTATTAAATGAATAATGTGCCGCAGCTTGATCTTTTAAAATAACAGTGCTTTCATCTGTATTATTCAATGTAGAAACTACAGAAGAACCACGAGCAATTCCATCACGATTAACGGATTGAACCGCACCAAAACCAGCTTTTTTATAATCTTCAGCCTTTTTTGCGTCTATTGCAAAAATTGATTTTACCTCAGTTTCTGGTCTGATTGCCTCATTCCATGCATATGCACCTGGTTTAGTTGAT
This sequence comes from Daejeonella sp., assembly GCF_017495225.1. Taxonomy (GTDB): domain Bacteria; phylum Bacteroidota; class Bacteroidia; order Sphingobacteriales; family Sphingobacteriaceae; genus Daejeonella. The sequence continues at coordinate 224,336 of NZ_JAFEIG010000033.1, forward strand.
GTAAATACTTGTGTACGACCAAATCCAGCCGATTGCCTCGAAGCAGAATTTATTCCGTAGCTAGTAAAGGCATCAATAAAGGAAGGATAAATGAATTTTCCCTTTAAATCAATTTGAATGTAACCTTTCGGAATGCTTAAACCTTGGCCTACTGCCTCAATTTTTTGGTTTTTAACTAGTAAAATACCATTACTTATGGTTTGATCTGCACTAACCACAATAGTTGCATTTATAAAAGCATACAAACCTGGGCGCTTATCATAAGAGCCATTTACAGGATAAGTTTCCTGTGCTGCAGCATCGCAAACTTGTGCGAGCATGAAAAATAAAAGAAGAAAATATCTCATTATAGTTTTGGTTTTTGAAATTCGAATGTAACTGATATTCAGTTAGTCATTATTGTTAAATTATAACATTCCTGTTACATTTTATTAGGCGCTAATCAATTTATGTGTATTTTTGTATTTACTAATCATTTTTTTGATTTTATAGGTTTCTTTTTCACATGAAAAAATTCATTTATATCTCATTTACAATTTTATTCACCTTGTTTATTCAGTACTCCTGTACTGTCGACGAGAATGAAGCAATGCCTCAAAGCTCTATCTCAAGATTATATGTATCCATCTCAACAATAGATGCTTCAGTTAATAACACGCTTATATTTGACGCAGCAAATCCAACAACACTTTCTGAACCTTATAAATTTGATTCAAAATTACCAGATGCCAATGGCATAATTTTTAATCCCTATTCTGGAACTGTTTTTCAAGTAAGTAGAAAGAACAAAAACATTAGAACATTTAAGGTAAACACAGATGGAAGTTTAACCAATGCGAATTCTTTTGTTGACGAGGGACTTTTAAGTGCAAGAGAAATGGCTTATGATCGTAACCGAGATGTACTTTACCTTTCTAGTAATATTGATAGTGCAATTTATGTGTACACGAAGGCGAGTACCTTAACAGGAACTGTGAGTGCCTTTAAAAAGTTAAAACTTAATGGACAGCCTTGGGGTATACATTTAGATAATAACCGACTTTTCGTAGTTATCGGTTTATCGCGAAATGAGGTTCAGTTGTTTGAAAATGTATCTGAATTGGCTGTAGGTAATATTGTTCCAAGTAAAAAAATTACGATTAATGGAGCAAATAACCTACACGGAATAACGTACTCGGCTACTCGTGATGTTTTACTACTTACAGATATTGCTATATCAAGTGGTGGTGGATTTGATAGTGATGGAGTGATTTATAAAATAAGTAATGTTTCAACACAATTTACGGCTAGTGGTAAGGTGGTAAATCCTAATGGGATTATTAAAGGTCTAAACACCAATTTGGGTAATCCTGTTGATATTACATGGGATGACCGAGAAGATAAAAATTTCATTTATGTCGCAGAAAAGGCAAATCGTAAGATTTTAATATTTAAATATACAGACGTTGGCGATGTTAAACCATTGATTTTTAGTAATTTAGAAAATAGTCCAGAAGCTATTTTCCTAGATGCTCGCTAACAATATTTAACATTGTTTTTTATGATAGTTTTTTCTTTACTTTGATTTAAAATATAAAATTATGTATTCAACCTTATTTGGACTTCACTCAGGATTACGTTATATCGTACTATTATTATTAGCGGTGGCTTTATTGCTATCCTTGATCGGCTTATTTGGTAAAAAACCTTATTCAGAAACGAATCGTAAGGTTAACTTATTTGCCATGATCTCTACACATACTCAGTTTCTTGTAGGCTTGATCTTGTATTTTTTCAGTCCGATGGTAAATTACTCTAACATGGCTGAAGCGATGAAAGATGCTACTACTCGTTACTGGACCGTTGAGCATTCTGTAATGATGTTATTCGCCATAGTTTTGATTACAGTTGGACATTCACGTTCTAAAAAGGCTAAGGATGCAGTAAATAAACACAGAGCTGTAGCTTTATACTATGGCTTGGCAGTTTTGGTCATTCTAGTTGCAATCTATCAAAGTGGACGTCCTATCTTAGGAAGCTAATAAACAGTAATTTAAAAATTTGCAATCTCAATTTTCTTTATATTTTTGTAAACGATGAAAATGAAACAAAATACAGCTAGTTGGTGGCGCACATTAAATGTGGCGCAACAGGCACGTATTATGTAATGAGAGCACAAATAAGTACAATCTAAACAATATACAACCCGGCGCCAAAATCGTCGGGTTTTTTTATGGTCGGTATTCAACAATTCTCGATCAATTAAGAATAATAAAATGAAGAACTATAAATTATTTACTTCGCACAAAAAGTTATTGGCAGATACAACAACACCTGTTAGTATTTACTTGCGTTTAAGAGATGTTTTTCCCAATAGCGTTTTGTTGGAAAGCTCAGATTATCATAGTAGAGAAAATAGTCTCAGTTATGTATGCTGTGATCCTATTGCTGGTATTGTGCTCAATGACAATCACTTAGAGACGTACTTTCCAGATGGAACTAAAGAACAATATCCTGTTGGAGACCTAAATCTAAAACAACACGTTTCCCAATTTAGAAAAAAGTTTGAATCTACTTCAGATAATGATTTTAAGTTTATCTCTAATGGCTTATTTGGCTATTTTGCCTATGAAACGGTGCAACATTTTGAGGATATCAAATTCCATGCTGCCCCTGCAGAAGGTAGAGATATTCCGCTAATGCAATACCATGTTTATCGATATATCATCGTAATTGATCATTTTAAGAATGAATTATACCTATTGGAACATCGTACTGAAGAGGATGCCCCTGATGGACTCGATAAGATTCAGTACCTCATTCAAAACAAGAATTTCCCAGAATATAAATTCAGTTTAAATGGTGCGGAGAAATCTAATTTTACTGATGAACAATTCATAGAGCTTGTGGAAAACATGAAAAAGCATGTTTATAGAGGCGATGTATTCCAAATTGTTCCTTCACGTGCCTTTTCAACTCCCTTTTTAGGCGATGAGTTTAATGTTTATCGTGCATTGCGTTCTATAAACCCATCACCATATTTGTTTTATTTCGATTATGGGGATTTCAAACTTTTTGGTTCTTCGCCCGAAGCGCAATTAACCATTAAGAATAATGAAGCTACTATATATCCTATTGCTGGGACATTCAGAAGGACGGGTAATGACTTGTTAGACAAGGAATTAGCCGAAAATCTGAAAAAAGATGAAAAGGAAAATGCGGAGCATGTGATGCTAGTAGATCTGGCCCGAAATGATTTGAGTCGCCATTGCGATCAAGTGGAAGTCCGCTCTTTCAAAGAAATTCAGTATTATTCGCACCTCATTCACATGGTTTCGAAGGTAACTGGACATTTACAAGCATCTGTAGACCCTTTAGATGTGGTGGGAGATACCTATCCCGCAGGAACCTTAAGTGGTGCACCAAAATATATGGCCATGCAGTTAATTGATCGTTATGAAAAGCAAAAACGTGGTTTTTATAGTGGTGCAATTGGTTATATGGGTTTTGATGGCAATTTTAATCATGCCATTATGATTCGCTCCTTCATGAGTCAGAATAATGTTCTTCATTATCAAGCTGGAGCAGGTATTGTAGCCGACTCTGACCCTCAAAGTGAGTTGAATGAGGTTAATAATAAAATTATGGCCTTAAGAAAGGCCTTAGAAATGGCTGGCGACCTATAATTAAGAGATAAATTATTTAAATAAAATAATAGATGAACATATTAGTAATCGATAATTACGACTCATTTACCTTTAATTTGGTGCATCTGCTGAATGAAACAGGGCATGAAGCTACCGTTTGGAGGAATGATAAATTTGAATTGAGCGATGTAAATGCTTTCGATAAAATATTACTGTCTCCCGGACCAGGTATCCCATCTGAATCTGGATTATTGCTAGATGTAATTCGTAACTATTCAGAAACTAAGAGTATTCTCGGCATTTGTTTAGGAATGCAAGCTATTGCTGAAGTTTTTGGTGGCGAATTATATAATTTGAGTCGGCCAGTACACGGTAGAGCAACCGAAATAACTATCCTAGATGACCAAGAGAAGCTTTTTTTCAGTTGTCCAACTCATTTTAATGTTGGTCGTTATCACTCCTGGGCTGTGAAAAATGATCAGGTGCCAGAAACACTCAAAGTAACTGCAACTGACAAGGAGGGAGTAATTATGGCTTTAAGACATCAAAAATTAGATGTACGTGGGGTTCAGTTTCATCCCGAATCGGTATTAACTGAACACGGTAAAGTAATGATTTCTAACTGGTTAAGCTAATTTTATAAATTTTTAAATATGAAATCTTCAATGGGTGCTCAAGGGAATATATTAGATAAAATTGTAATCAAAAAAAGAGAAGAAATAGCAATTGCTAAACTTAAAACTTCTATTTCTGAGCTTGAGCAATCTGCATTTTTTTCTAGACCGTGTTTCTCCTTGAGTGATTCACTTTTAAATCCTAGTCTTTCTGGAATTATCGCTGAGTTTAAACGCCAATCGCCTTCAAAAGGAATTATAAATGATCGGTCGACTGTTGAAGAGGTAACTCAAGGTTATGCTTCTGCAGGTGCTTCAGCACTGTCCGTTTTAACAGATGAGCATTTTTTTGGAGGTCATAATCGCGATTTAATTGCTGCTAGAAATGTAAATCAGATTCCTATTTTGAGGAAAGATTTTATGCTCGATGAGTTTCAAATTCTTGAAGCTAAATCACTAGGTGCGGATATCATTCTTCTTATCGCTTCAATTTTAAGTCCAGAAGAAATTAAAAACTTAGCAAAGCTCTCTAAGTCCTTAGGAATGAGTGTTTTACTTGAAGTACATAATTTAGACGAGTTAAAAAGAAGTCTTTGTGATGAGCTAGATGCGGTAGGTGTAAATAATCGAAATTTAGGTACTTTCACAGTTTCCATTCAACATTCATACGATTTGGTAGAACATATTCCATCTAATTTTTTAAAGATCTCGGAGAGTGGAATTAGTGATCCTCAAAAAATTGCCGGACTTAAATCCGCTGGTTTTAATGGTTTCTTAATAGGTGAAAATTTCATGAAAGAGCTTAATCCCGGCAAGGCAATGCAAGATTTTGTGTCTCAAATCTAAATTTGGCATAATTTTAAACATATTCTGACATGAAATTGTCCTAATTGACCGTTTCAAAAATTATCTTTGTAATTGTTAATTTGAATAGATGCCTAGACTAAAATTTTATGATACCACAGTAAAGCCAGAGAGAGCTGTTCTTGTTGGGATAATTAAGCCCGGCGAAACGGAAGAGCAAACTCGGGAATATCTTGATGAGTTAAAGTTTTTGGTAGAGACTGCTGGTGGCGATACTCAAAAATCATTTACACAACGAATGCAACGCCCAGATCGGGCAACTTTTGTTGGTACAGGTAAGCTCGAAGAAATAAATGCCTATGTGAAGTCAGAGGAGATTGACATGGTTATTTTTGATGATGAACTTTCTCCATCCCAGCTTAGAAATATAGAAAATGAACTCCGTGTAAAAATTCTAGATCGAAGTAATTTAATCCTAGATATCTTTGCTAGAAGAGCTCAAACATCCCAAGCAAAGACTCAGGTAGAACTAGCTCAATTACAATATTTATTGCCGAGATTAACTCGTTTGTGGACTCACTTAGAGCGACAAAAGGGTGGTATCGGTATGCGTGGTCCAGGTGAAAGTCAGATTGAAACCGACCGTCGTTTAATTCTCAATAAAATTTCATTGCTCAAAGAGCGTTTAAAAGAAATTGATAAGCAGAATGAAACGCAACGTAAAAATAGAAATCAATTAGTCCGCGTTTCCTTAGTTGGTTATACCAATGTGGGGAAATCAACGATCATGAATATGATCTCCAAATCTGAAGTTTTTGCTGAAAATAAACTTTTTGCAACCCTAGACACTACAGTGAGGAAAGTCGTCATTGAAAATTTACCTTTTTTATTGTCAGATACAGTAGGGTTTATTCGTAAACTTCCACATCATCTGATTGAATGTTTCAAATCTACCTTAGATGAAGTCCGGGAAGCGGATGTACTAATCCATGTGGTAGATATTTCCCATCCTAATTTCGAGGATCAGATTAATACCGTGAATGAAACGCTGAAGGAAATGGGTGCAATCGACAAAGAAATTATCACTGTTTTCAATAAAATTGATGCCTATCAGCCGGCTGAATATGATCCACAGGATGAGCTGCCACCTATGACTTTAGCTGATTTTAAAAATAGTTGGATGAGTAAGGATAGAAATCCGGCAATATTTATTTCTGCTCTAAATAAAGAAAATGTAGAAGAGTTTAGGTCGAAATTGTATGAAAAGGTTAAGGCCATTCATACCAAACGCTATCCATACGACAAGCTCTTATACGAAGATTATTAAATTTGTAAATTACATCCCTTTATCCACCATTTTATGGAATCAAAACGTCAACAAAAGTTTGCAGGAGTTATTCAAAAAGACCTTGCTGAGATATTTCAGCGTGAAGGCATGAATTTTCTGCCTAATATTATGGTGACCATTACCAAGGTAAGGGTGTCGCCAGATTTAGCCATAGCTCGTGTATATTTAAGCTTTTTCAATAGTTCTAACAATGCATTAGCCATTAGTACCATTAAATCTCATGCGAGTGAAATTAGGTATAAATTGGGCAATCGTATCAAAGATCAAGTCCGCATTGTACCTCATCTAGAATTTTTCTTAGATGATACAAGTGCTTATGTTGAACACATGGATAAAATATTTGATCAAATTAGCAAGGAGCCACGTCAAGCAGATGATTCAGAAAGCGAGGATTAATGGCTAAGCGGACAATCAGGGAGCCTATAAATTTTTATACCCATTTATTTCCTGCAATTTTTGCTATTCCTGGTACATTTTTATTGCTAAATAGGGCCAATGTTGAGGTAGAATACACTGCGGCATGGGTTTATGGTATTTGCACTTTCGTTTTATTCGGAATAAGTTCAACTTATCATAGTTATCCCAATACAGAAAAAGAAATTCGCTTTTGGCAGAAGTTTGACCATTGCTGCATTTATCTGATGATTGCAGGATCTTACACGCCTACCGCCCTTTTAGTGTTTGATGGTTGGATTCGCTGGACTTTATTTGGGATGATTTGGACCATCGCTTTTGCGGGCTGTTTATTGAAGATTTTTAACCGATTAAAGCATACTGGTTTATCACTTGCTATCTATATTTCTATGGGAGCTTTGATTGTGCCCTTGATGGAAGAAATGTCCCAAAAATTACCTGTGGCAGCTATTGCTTGGATGGTTTTAGGAGGCATTTTTTATATCGTTGGAACCCTCTTCTATTATAAAGATAAACCCATGGGCAAGACTTTTCATAGTCATGAAATTTGGCATCTATTTGTGGTGGCAGGTGCATTATCCCACTATGTTTATAATTATCTTTATCTGTTTGCTTAAGATAAATCTGCTATTTTTTTCGTAAATTAGAATATGAACCTATTAATCGCCTTATTTTTTCTCGTTTCATCACTTTTCGTGGATGAGCAACCTGTTTTTAAAGGCGGACAAAATAAACTCACTGTTTTTATCTATAATAATCTGATTTATCCCGAATATTCTCGTGATAATTGTATTCAGGGCACTATTCAAGTTAGTTTTAAATTAAATCAGGAGGGTAAAATCTATCATTCTGAAGTTACAAAGGGCTTTGGAATCGATTTAGATCAAGAAGCCTTGCGCATTGTGCGTTTAACAAGTGGAAAGTGGACAATGCCAGCAAATCATGATACTAGTATTTCAATGGTTTTACCCGTTAATTTTTCCTTAAAAGATTATAAATGCGAAGAGCGATCAAAAGATGAAATCAAAGCTGCAATAAGTGCTTATAATGGTCGTGAGGGACTAAAAAAGGTGGTTTTTAACTATTATGATTTAAAAATAAAAGGCAAAAATAATCCTGCAGATGAGGCTCGTATTGAAGCCATTAAAATGCAGTTAGGCTTTAACACTAAATACGTAGATCGTTTGCTAAAGCAAGCACAATACAAAATTAAACAAGGAGATAGGCAGGGTGCTTGTGAAGATTTTCAAACCATCAGACTGATAGGAAGTGATAAATCAGATCAGTTTCTGAAACAATACTGCCAATAATTATTTGCCTTTAGCTAAGAGCTAATATTTCTATTTTAATAAAGATCAATTTGCATGATTTTTCAATTATCGGAAGATACCATTTGGTTTCCAAAACCTGAATTAGCCGATGAAGATGGACTTTTAGCTCTAGGTGGAGATCTTTCCCCTGAAAGACTTATTCTGGCTTATCAAAATGGTATTTTTCCATGGTTTTCTGAAGATACGCCCATCATGTGGTATGCCCCCCATGAGCGTTTTGTACTATTCCCAGAAAAGCTGAAGGTTTCTAAAAGCATGGGCAAGCTTTTAAAATCAGATCAATTTCAAGTTACATTCGACACTGCATTTCCAGAGGTTATTCGGGCATGTGCCACGATAATACGTGAGGATCAATTTGGTACTTGGATAACGAATGATATGCAAAATGCATATATCAAACTCTTTGAATTGGGATTTGCTCACTCAGTTGAAATTTGGCAAAATGAAGAGCTAGTTGGAGGCTTATATGGGATTGGAATTAATTCAGTTTTTTGCGGGGAAAGTATGTTTAGTAAGGTTAGCAATGCCTCCAAACTCGCATTAATTAAGCTTTGTCAGGGTAAAAATTATGAATTAATTGATTGTCAGATACACTCAGAACATTTAGAGAGCTTGGGTGCTGAATTTATGGAAGCGAAACAATTTCTCAATTTTCTTCAGGAAAAGACTAAAACACATTAAATAATATACTAAATTAGACTCATATTTCCAAATTCAAGATGCAATTACCTTATTATATTGATTTATTGGGCACTTTGGTATTTGCTATTTCAGGAGCTTTAGCAGCTTCTGATAAAAATGTTTATAAAGACATTTTTGGGGTTACTTTTACTGGCTTTGTGACTGCCGTAGGTGGAGGAACACTTCGAGATATGATTTTGGGAACTCGCCCTGCATGGGTTACTGATGGTAATTATCTCTTAGCAATGACTATTGGGGTTTTAGTGGCTATTTTCTTCAAATATTATATTCTTAAATATAGACGCACTTTTTTCTTATTTGACACCTTCGGAATTGCACTTTACACGGTTGTAGGAGTACAAAAATCGCTCGAATTCGGCGTTTCTCCTTTAGCTGCAATTATAATGGGAATGTTTTCGGCAGTGATGGGTGGTGTAATTCGGGATACCTTAATCAATGAAATACCTTTGATTTTCAGAAAAGAAATCTACGCTACAGCCTGTCTTTCAGGTGCCGCAGTATTTGTCTTGCTGAAATATATGGAAGTTGATGATAATATCAACTCATTTGTTAGTGTACTTCTGATTATATTAATTCGGACCATTGCCGTAAAATATAAACTAGCACTTCCCAAAGTTAATTCTTAATCATTAGCTTAAAATTTCCTCAATATCTTTAGCGCTCAACGATTTAACGAAGCTATCTTCTGTAGTTATCAATGATTCGGCAACTTTACGCTTCCTATTTTGAAGTGCTAAGATTTTTTCCTCAACCGAATCTTTGGTGATAAATTTGTAAATAAATACGTTTTTCGTTTGCCCGATGCGGTGAGTACGGTCAATAGCCTGTTGCTCTACAGCAGGATTCCACCAAGGGTCGAGAATAAAAACGTAATCGGCCTCTGTTAGGTTTAGTCCTACGCCACCAGCCTTAATTGAAATGAGAAAAAGTTTTATCTCCGAATTGGTTTGAAACTCATTAACTACCTCGCCACGTTGCGTAGTTGACCCATCTAAATAGGCATAAGGTGTATTTTCGGCATCAAAATATTTTCTATAAATATCCAGATGTTTCACAAATTGTGAAAAAACAAGGACTTTATGGCCCCTAGAAAGCACATTTTCAAGGGTATGTATCACATTTTCGAATTTTCCTGAATCGCCCTCGTAATCTTTATTCAGCATACCCGGATGGTTTGCAATTTGGCGTAATTTGGTTAATCCTTGTAAAACCTGAATCTGAGATTTCTTAAATGAGCCATCCTCTAAATTTAAAAGCAGTTCATTTCGGTACTCAGATTTAATCTCTTCATAATACTCTTTTTGCACCTCACTCATTTGGCAGTAGAATAAATTCTCTGTCTTAGGTGGTAGTTCTGTAGCAACTTGAGTTTTTGTCCTTCTTAAAACAAATGGTTTTATTAATGCCTGAAGCTTGTTTGCCTTCTCTTCATCTTTTTTCTTTTCAATTGGGATTACAAACTCAGAGTAAAATAATGATTGACTACCTAATAAACCTGGATTGATGAACGACATCTGAGTCCAGAGGTCATTTACCGTGTTTTCAACGGGTGTACCACTTAAAATCAACTTGAATTTTGATTTAAGTGCTTTTACGGCTTTAAAAGATTTTGACGCTGGATTCTTGATATTCTGACTTTCATCCAGAATGATGTATTCATAGAAAAGTGTCTTTAAAAGCTCAATATCCACTCTGCTGATGCCATAGGTAGTAATAACCACATCATACTTGCTAAATATCTCAACATCTTTATTGCGAAAAGTTCCTGTATGAGCGTGTATTTTCAGCTTAGGGGCAAACTTTTTGGCCTCATTTAACCAATTGTAAACCAAGGAAGTAGGCATGATTAACAGTGAGGTGGTATGCACGCCAACTTCATGATTTTCCTCTTTGATTTTTTGCAATAGGGCTAGGGTTTGAACGGTTTTACCTAACCCCATGTCGTCGGCTAAACAACCCCCGAAATTATACTTTCTGAGGAAATGAAACCAGTTATAACCTGCTTTTTGATAAGGTCTTAGGATTCCTGAAAATTCCTTTGGGACATCGATATCTTCAATTTCTTCAAAATCAGCTAATCTTTGGAGTTTTCTATCCATCGTAATCGTGGCCAATTCGCTATTGCTGAAATCGTTCACAATGCCTATGTGATGCTTTTTTAATTTAAGCTCTTTACTGCCTTCAGTAAATTGAAGCAGGTTACTATATTGAGCAAACCACTGTTCTGGGATAATTGCTATTTCACCAGAAGGAAGTTTAAACTCCCGAATTTTATTCAGGATATGATTTTTTAAATCAATAAATGGAATTTGATAGGGGCCAAAGTACACAATGGCATGGATATCAAACCAGTCGTTATTTTCTTTAATTTCTAGGTCAATTTTGCTCCTACCAATTACATATTGCTTATTTCCTTCGGTTTGTTCAAAGCTAAAGCCTAATGCCTCAAGCTCGTCGTGTCGTTCATTTAGCCAATTTATGACCCCGAATTCTGAAATTTCAGAATCTTGCTGAATTGGTTTATAAACATGTGAAAAAATGGTCCCTTCAGAACTTATCCCAAGCTGATTTAATGTACTTATTTTTTCTTTTTCCCATGAAAGAGAGCGTTTAATTCTATGGAAAATATAGTCGTTGCCTTGTTTTTCCATCCGAACAGTAACTTTTCGATCACTTCCCGATGGGAAAACATAATTACCGTATTTAAAATATAATTGAAGTTGAGGGCCTTCACTATTCGAATGAATCAATTTTAAAATTGGAATAGCATCGTATTTTTCTGTTTTAATTTCAAATCCTTCAGCATAAACTGCATGCTTTTCTATGAGGGGTGCGACAAATTTTTCGAAATATGTTTTTTCAGAAGATTGTGGAATGGAAATAAAGCGTTTATTAAGGAAGGGTTGAAGTTTTTTACCTTCTACATCTTCTTCAAAATAGTAGAGAACATCCTCCAAGAGTAGCCAAGCAGGTTGGTTGCAAATAACTTGGGCCTCCTTAAACATAAATTCAATTCTTTGTCCTTGATATTTTATGGTTGGAAAATATCGTGTTTCTGTAGGATTTCGCCTGAAATGAAATAAAACAGAAGCTGCTTCGCTCGCAATACCTAGTTTTCGTTCAACTGGCCACCCTTCTTTACTCATGAGGTAAAGATCTTTATTACCAATAAGTCCTAAAGCTTCAATAATTTTCTTTTCAATCTTTGGTCTTATTGCTTCATAAATTTTATCGTCAAAAATTGTCCTGAAATACTCTACAGGACGAATAGCTTTCTTATAAAATTTCTTAATAATATGGCCTTGTTCAATTTCTTCTAGAAGCTTGATTAGTTTAAAATCTTGTTCATCTAAAATGGATGAAAATTCTTTAGCAGTGGTGCTAAAAAGTCGTTGGTAGGTAAGCGAGAAATCCCCATCTGTGTTTAATTGTACAATATGAGGTTCTATTAAAAAGCCTAAATAATCATGTTTACAAACAGAATATACAATCTTACAGGGCTTCTCGCTATTGACTCTTAACATAGGTATCTCGTAAACTTATCGGCAATTACACCAATAAAAAACCCTAAAATTAGCGAGAATTTTCCTGTTTTAAGAGTAAATTGAAAAAATAGTATATTTTGATTGAAAGGGCAGTTACGTTAACAATTTATCAATTTAAATGGCCTGAATCAAATCTTTTTAGCGAATTTAAAATGGAGGGCAAATCTTTTAAAAATCTCTAAATTTCAATGGAGCCTTCAAATACAAAGGTTGCTGGACCTTCTAAAAATACATCTTGGAATCTTGATCCATCATAATTGAAACTGACTGAAAGGTCGCCACCTGGGACTTTAATAGCGTTTTTTATTCCACCTTTGAGATTTTTTTTCTTGGCCATAGCCATACTTACCGCTGTTACTCCCGTTCCGCAGGCAAATGTTTCATCTTCAACACCACGTTCAAAAGTTCTAACGAAATAATGATCGCCAAAATCTTCAACAAAGTTCACATTTATACCTTCCTTAGAATAGGTTGAATTATTGCGAATATTTTTTCCGTCTAGAAACACATCTTTTGAAGCGAGGTTTTTTACTTCCAAAACGTAATGAGGTGATCCAGTATTTAGAATGAATGCTTCTCCATCTCTGTTAATCTCTTGAACATCAATCATCTGTAAACTCACCCAATTGCCATTTTCTGAAATTCTGGCATAATGCGGACCGTCAACTGCCAAAAAGTTAGTTTCTTTCTGTATGAGATTTAGGTGCTTAGCAAAGGCTACAATACATCTTCCTCCATTACCACACATACTTCCTTCTCTACCGTCGGCATTGAAATAACGCATTTCAAAATCGAAATCTTTAATTAACTCTAAAACCATTAATCCATCGGCACCAATTCCAAAATGTCGGTCACAAAGTTTCTTGATGCTTGCAGTGCTTAGATTATCAGAAAAAGCCTTATCTCTATTATCTATCAAGATAAAGTCATTTCCCGCACCTTCGTATTTTAAAAAATTCAATTTCATATTCAGAATAATTCATGTCTCAGCTCAAGCTTTGCCAAAACATTTGTTAAATTTCGGTATTAAATTTCAATTAGCCTTCATGAAGATTGACATTGCTAGTTTTCCTGAAAAGATATTTAACATTTTTTAACACAAAAAAGGAGATTGAAATTATTTGGAATGCGTTTCTTGGTATTAATTTTGAAATAGCATTGAAAATAATTAAAATAGAAAAATCGAAAATATGAATAAGATTGGTTTAACTTTTTTAACAGCCTGCCTTGGTGGGGCGGTTGCTATCGGCTCTTATAAATTAATTGAAACACACTTTCAAGATGGGGGAACTTTTGAGGATAAGCAAAAGGTTTATTTTACTAATAATCCTTCGCCATCAATCAATTCCTCTACTGGTGAGCTCGATTTTACACAGGCTGCTGCTACGGTAACGCCTGCTGTGGTGCACATTAAAACTACCTATAGTAATTCTTCTCAAGGCTATTCTGGTCGTGATCAAATGCAGGATCTTTTTGAAGATTTTTTTGGAGGTAGAAGACGTCCTCAAGGGCCTGCACAAGGCTCAGGTTCAGGTGTAATTATATCTGATGATGGATACATTGTAACCAATAATCACGTTGTTGATGATGCAGATAAAATTGATGTGATTCTTCCAGATAAACGCTCTTTTGAAGCTAAAATCATTGGTAGGGATGCGAATACTGACCTTGCATTAATAAAAATTGAAGGATCTGGCTTCCCAATAGTAAAATTAGGTAATTCTGACAATGTTCGTGTTGGCGAGTGGGTATTGGCAGTTGGATATCCTTTTGCTTTGAATACTACCGTTACCGCTGGAATTGTTAGTGCAAAGGGAAGGCAAATTGGTATTTTGGATCAAGGTAATAACCGGGATTTTAATGGCGAACCGCAGACAAGAACTGCAATTGAATCATTTATTCAAACCGATGCGGCAATTAATCGTGGAAATAGTGGTGGCGCTTTGGTAAATACTAAAGGTGAATTAATAGGTGTAAATGCTGCAATTGCCTCTCAAAGTGGTAGTTACGAGGGATATGGCTTTGCTATTCCTATTAATTTAGCCAAAAAAGTATTGAATGATTTCAAGGAATTTGGATCCGTTCGTAGAGGTTATATCGGAATTAATTTTACTGGTTTGGATGCCGAGCAGGCTAAGAGATTGGGTGTTTCTGAAATCAACGGACTGTATGTGAATGAAGTTATTCCGGGAAGTGGCGCAGAAAAGGGAGGTATTAAAGAAGGTGATATCATCACCAAGGTTGACGGTACACAGATACTTTCTCCATCTGATTTACAAGAACGTATCGGCCGACTTGGCCCTGGTGATAAAGTCCAATTAACTTATTTAAGGGATGCTAAGACTTTAGTTACTACTGTAACTTTAAAAGGTGAAGAATCTGTTAAAACAGCTAATAATAGTTCAAATGGGGCTGCTGTTAAAAATCTCGGAGCTAACTTCGCACCAATAAGTGATGTTCTTAAAAAGAAATATAAAATTAATGCAGGTGTTGTTGTAAGTAGTGTTAAACCTGGTGGTTTCTTCGACCAACTAGATGTTGCGCAAGGAACTGTTATCACTTCTATCAATGGTCAACAAATTGCTAAAGTTGAAGATATTGAAACTGCAATTTCTTCCGGTAGGAATAATATGGCTACTATCAATGCAATAAGTCCCGATGGCATGCAAATAAGATATCAATTCCAAGTTAAGTAAACCCAAATTTGGTTTTATAAATGCCTCTCTAATAATCAAGAGAGGCATTTTTTATTTTAAGCAATTCAAAATCTTGAGTTAACTAGAATATTGGACTATAAAATCTAAAGAATTATAAGTTTAATATTTGCTATTTAAATTAGAATGTTTCTAAATTGATAAATTCTTGATAAGCAAGCTATATAACTGCACGATTTTTCTCATATAATGATAAATTTGCTTCCTGAATAATAAAATAATAAAAGGTAATGAGCAATTTCACAAAAACGTTCTCATCTTCTTTAGGAAAAAAACTCGTAATGGCCCTTACAGGCATTTTCCTATGTACATTTCTTGTGGTACATTTAGTAGGAAACTTACAGTTGTTTAAGGATGATGGTGGGCAGGCATTTAACGCCTATGCCTATTTCATGACGAATTTCGGTCCGATAAAGATCGTTTCCTATTTGTTGTATGCTTCAATAATTATTCATGCTGTTTATGCTTTATTGCTAACTGCGGGGAATAAAAAAGCAAGGCCAGTGGCATACGCGGTACAAAAGGGTAGCCAAAATAGTCCGTGGACATCCAGAAATATGGGTATTCTTGGAACTATTTTACTAGTTTTCATCGTGGTTCACATGGGTGATTTCTGGTGGAAATACCATAATGCTGAGCTTCCTTATGCTAAATATGAAATTAGTCTTGAAGATCCATCAATTATTAATGTTTCTGAAGTAGCTTATAGCGATAAACTATTAGTTCACTCAGAAGTTGTTGATGTTCAGGCAGGAAAAAGAATTGTAGTATCAAAAGATTTATACAAAGTGGTGAATAATGCTTTCCAAACATGGTGGTATGTTCTTTTGTATGTAGTTGCTATGGCTGCTTTATCCTTTCACTTGATACATGGTTTCAAGAGTGCATTTCAAACTATTGGTTGGGATAACAGTAAATTAGTTCCAATTATTCGCTTTTTAGGTGTTTGGGTTTTTGGAGTGTTAATTCCATTGGCTTTTGCCGCAATGCCTATTTACTTTTTCTTTAAATAAGATTACACAATACCCGGTAACTCGGGTTTAAAATAAATTTCTGAGATGAAATTAGATGCTAAAATTCCACAAGGCCCTTTAGCCGAGAAATGGTCCAAACACAAATTTAACCTTAAGCTGGTTAACCCTGCAAATAAGCGTAAATACACGGTTATTGTAGTGGGTACAGGTTTGGCTGGAGCTTCTGCAGCAGCTTCTCTGGCAGAATTAGGTTATAATGTAAAAGCTTTCTGCTTTCAAGATAGCCCCAGACGAGCACATTCCATTGCTGCTCAGGGCGGTATAAATGGTGCTAAGAACTATCAAAATGATGGGGATAGTATTTACCGTTTATTTTATGATACAATTAAGGGTGGAGATTACCGCGCACGTGAGGCTAACGTTTACCGCTTAGCTGAAGTTTCGGTAAATATTATCGACCAATGTGTTGCTCAGGGTGTTCCATTTGCTCGCGAATATGGTGGCTTATTGGATAACCGTTCATTCGGTGGTTCACAAGTTTCCCGTACCTTTTATGCTCGTGGTCAAACAGGACAGCAATTACTTTTAGGTGCTTATTCTGCTCTTAACCGTCAAATCAATCTAGGTAAGGTTACCATGTACACTCGTCATGAAATGATGGATGTGGTTACTGTTGATGGTGAAGCAAAAGGTATCGTTACTCGTGATCTTATCAATGGCGCGATTGAAACTCATGCAGCACATGCCGTACTTTTATGTACTGGTGGTTATGGTAACGTGTTTTACCTTTCTACAAATGCAATGGGATGTAATGTTACTGCAGCTTGGAAGGCGCATAAGCGTGGTGCTTATTTCGCTAACCCATGTTTCACTCAGATACACCCAACTTGTATCCCAGTAACCGGCGATCATCAATCTAAATTGACATTGATGTCTGAATCATTGAGAAATGACGGACGTGTATGGGCTCCTAAAACTAAAGAATTAGCAGAAAAACTGCGTAAAGGTGAAATAAAAGTGACTGATCTTAAGGAAGATGATCGCGATTATTTCCTTGAAAGAAAATATCCAGCATTCGGAAACCTTGTACCTCGTGATGTGGCTTCACGTAATGCAAAAGAAATCGTTGATGAAGGTCGCGGTGTAGGTACTTCTGGTATCGCTGTTTACCTTGATTTTGCGGAGTCAATTGCCCGCCTAGGTGAAGATGCTGTACGTGCTAAATATGGTAATCTCTTTGATATGTACCAACAAATCACAGATGAAAATCCATACAAACAACCAATGCGTATTTACCCAGCAGTACACTATACTATGGGTGGTTTATGGGTTGATTATAACTTGCAAACTACCGTAAAAGGACTTTATGCTCTTGGTGAAGCTAATTTCTCTGATCATGGAGCTAATCGTTTAGGAGCTTCTGCTTTGATGCAGGGACTAGCAGATGGTTATTTTGTAATTCCTTATACTGTTGGAGATTATCTAGCTACTGTTGCTCCAAAGCCTGTAGATACAAGTCACCCGGCATTTGAAGAGACTAAAAAAGTGGTTGTTGAGAGAATCAACAAACTTTTAAGTTTGAAAGGTAACAAAACAGTAAGTGAATACCACCGCGAATTAGGCCATATCATGTGGGAATATTGTGGAATGGCAAGAACTGAAGAAGGTTTAAAAAAGGCAAAGGGTTTAATTCAGGAGCTGAAATCAGACTTTTGGAAGAATGCAATTGTTACAGGCGTAAATGAAGAATTCAATCAGAATCTTGAAAATGCAGGCCGTGTTGCTGATTTCCTTGAACTTGGTGAATTAATGATTGATGATGCACTAGATAGAAAAGAATCTTGTGGTGGTCACTTCCGTTTAGAAAGCCAAACTCCTGAAGGTGAGGCATTACGTGATGATGAAAACTATGCTTATACCGCTGCTTGGGAATTCAAGGGTGAAAATCAGCCAGAAGGCCTTCACAAAGAAGAATTAGTTTTTGAAAATGTTAAATTAACACAAAGAAGTTATAAATAGTACAAAGTACATAGTAATTAGTATTAAGAAAACTAATTACTTCGAATGGGTTTTGATTCTATGTACTAAATACTAAATACTAAATACTAATACAATGAGCAACAATATGAATTTGACATTAAAGGTTTGGCGTCAAAAAAACGCTGAAGCAAAAGGTGAATTAGTTTCATATCAGGCTGACCATGTTTCTCCGGATATGTCATTTCTGGAAATGCTTGATGTTGTAAACGAAGGGCTTATTAAAAAGGGTGATGATCCAATTCATTTTGATCATGACTGCCGTGAAGGTATTTGCGGTTCTTGTTCTTTGCACATTAATGGTAGGCCTCACGGACCAAAGCAAGGTATCACTACCTGCCAATTACACATGCGTAGCTTTAATGATAAGGATACCATCGTAATTGAACCTTGGCGTGCAGAAGGATTCCCTGTGATTAAAGATCTTGCAACTGATCGTTCATCGTTTGATCGCATTCAAAGAGCAGGTGGTTTTATTTCTGTGAATACTGGTGGCGCTCCTGATGCAAACGTAATTCCAATTCCAAAGGTTATTGCAGATGAAGCATTTAACTCGGCAACATGTATTGGATGCGGTGCTTGTGTTGCGGCATGTAAAAATGCTTCAGCTATGCTTTTCGTATCAGCAAAGGTTTCTCAGCTAGCTTTATTACCTCAAGGTCAACCAGAGCGCTCTCGTCGTGTGCAGGCTATGGTTGCGCAAATGGATGCAGAAGGCTTTGGTAGCTGTACTAATACAGGTGCTTGTGAAGCTGAATGCCCTAAGGAAATCTCAATCACAAATATCGCTAGAATGAACAGAGATTACTTTTCAGCTAAATTATTTAAGTCTGAAGAATAATTATTTCTCTTAAATATATAAAAACCCAGATATTGTAAAAATGTCTGGGTTTTTTTGTATATTATCTTTTGATATTTTTTTCAATTAATCTGGAGGAGGCCCTAAATAAGGGGATTTGATATGCGTATAAGTTTTCATGGTGCTGCAAAAAACGTTACAGGAAGTAAACATTTAATTAGGCTCGATAATGGTACCAAAATCTTATTGGATTGTGGCATGTTTCAGGGTATGGGTGAGGAAACGGATGCACTTAATGAACACTTCGGTTTTAACCCAATAGATGTTGATTATTTAGTATTAAGTCATGCGCACATCGACCATAGCGGATTAATTCCACGTTTGGTAGCTCAAGGTTTTAAAGGCGAAATTTATTGTACTGCCGCAACCATGGATCTGGTTCGTATCCTACTCATGGATTCAGCAAAAATTCAGGAACAAGATTCGGAGTATAGTAATAAGCATAGGGCTCGCAAGGGACTTCCTTTGCTCAAACCATTATATAGTGAAGACGATGCAATGGCTTGTTTACGTCAATTTCGAATTATTAAATACAATGAAGAAATACAAATTTCGGATGATATTAAGCTCGAACTCAGTGATGTTGGGCATATTATTGGAAGTGCAGCGGTACATTTAACTCTTTTTGAAAATGGTAAAACAAGCCGTATAACATTTAGTGGAGATGTGGGTCGTTATGGTGATTTAATCTTAAAATCGCCGCAAAGTTTTGAGCAATCTGATTATATCATTCTGGAATCTACTTATGGAGATAGCTTACATGAAAAGGTTGAACCTGCTGAAGAATTAATTAGAGAGATTATTTATCAAACATGTATTCTCCGAAGAGGAAAAGTCATTATTCCTGCATTTAGTGTAGGGCGTACACAGGAACTACTTTATTCCTTAAACCATTTGGAAGAAAGAGGAATTCTTCCAGATGTAAATTATTATGTAGATAGTCCCCTTTCAATAAAAGCAACCAACATTGTTAAAAGTCACCCTGAAAATTTTAATAAACATGTGCAGGATGTGATGTTACATGATGATGATCCATTCAATTTTAATAAACTTACTTTTATTCAAGATACCGCAGAATCAAAGGCATTAAATTCAAACCATGAGCCATGTGTGATTATTTCTGCTTCAGGCATGGCAGAGGCAGGCCGGGTTAAACATCATATTAAAAACAATATCTCTAATGAAAATAATACCATTTTAATGGTAGGATATTGTGAACCTAATTCTTTGGGTGGCCGTTTAATGGCAGGTTATAATACAGTTTCAATCTTCGGGGAGGATTTTGATGTAAAGGCAGAAGTAAGATCTATTCGTTCGATGAGTGCACATGGTGATTATGAAGATTTATTGAAATTTATTTCCTGCCAAGATCCGCAAAAAGTTAAAAAGCTTTTTTTAGTCCACGGTGAAGAAAAAGTACAACAAGCCTTTAAGCTAAAAATTGAGCAAAAAGGTTTTGCAAATGTTGAAATTCCAGATAGGCATCAAGAATTTATGCTTGATTAAAATTTTTTAATCCCATCTTTTCTATATTTATATAAAATATAACAAATACATTATGAGATACATCTTTTCTATTATTCTAATTGCCTCAGGATTTATTAGTTGGGCACAAACTGCAATTGTGAAGCAAGATCAGCAAATAAAAACTATGGTTGATGAGGTTTCTTCTCAAAACATAGAGGCAGTTGTTAGAAAACTAGTGAGTTTTGAAACTCGTCATAGTATGAGCGATACAACAAGCAAGACTACGGGTATTGGTGCAGCTCGTAATTGGATAAAAGCGGAATTGGAACGTTATTCTAAGGCATCTGGCGGAAGATTAAAAGTCGAGTTTGATACTTTTACGCAGGCTGCTGATGGTAGAAGAGTAGCTACTCCAACTGTTATGAAGAATGTGTTGGCAATACTTCCTGGGACAGATCCATTGGATGATAGAGTATTTATTGTCTCAGGTCATTATGATTCAAGGGCTTCTGATGTGAATGATGCTAAAATTTTTGCTCCTGGTGCTAATGATGATGCATCTGGGACTGCTGCTGCGATGGAATTAGCAAGAGTAATGAGTAAATATAAGTTTAACTGTACCCTAATTTTTGTGGCTATGGTTGCCGAGGAGCAGGGCTTATACGGTGCCGCTAATTTAGCAAAACGCGCCAAAGCTGAAGGTTGGAATCTTGCAGGAATGATTACTAACGACATTGTTGGTAATACTTATGGAATGGAAACAGGGATTAAAGACAATAGAAGTGTTCGGATTTTTAGTGAAGGAGTATCTGTTGTTGAAACACCTGAAGAAGCTACTCGTAGAGCTAGCACTGGGACAGAAAATGATGGATCTGCTCGTCAGTTTGCACGATATTTAAAAGAGGTAGGTGAGCGATATGTTGATCAATTAGATGTAAAACTCATTTATCGTCGTGATAGATATTTACGAGGGGGCGATCATACTCCATTTTCTCAATTGGGATATGCTGGTATCCGCGTAACTGAAATGAATGAGAATTTTGAGCGCCAACATCAAACGGTGCGTAAAGAAAATGGCGTTGATTATGGAGATTTGCCTGATTTTGTAGATTATGAATATACTCGCAAAGTTACCCAAATGAATTTGGCATCTTTAGCCAATGTAGCACTCGCTCCAAGAGAGCCTCAAAAAGTAGGTATTGTTACTAGTGGATTAACCAATAAAACTGAATTGAAATGGGAAAGCCCTGTAGGTGAAAAACCTATTGGTTATTATGTTGTGATCAGAGAAACTACAAGCCCTATTTGGGAGAAAAAATTCTTTGTAACTGATACAAAAGCCTTGCTTAATTATTCAAAAGATAACTATTATTTCGGAGTTCAATCTGTTGACAGTGAGGGACATGAAAGTTTGGTAGTGATTCCTAGATCTGTGAGATAGTTATTTAACGCTTCTGTTTCGAATTACAAAATAGCCAATAATATAGGTTGAGCCTGCAACAGCAAGGCTAAACCAAATTTCTTTGCTCATCAAATCAACGGCGGATAAATTAACTCCTAAGTATGAAGTATTAGAACTAAAATCATTAAGGGTTATCATAGGATGGCTATATGGTATTATGAAGGCATACTCCCAACTTAAATTCGCTGCAATTACTCCGAAAACAGTTAATAATAGTCCGATACCCATTGGTTTTAAAAAATCTGACCAAACTAAACTGAGTAAAAATTGAATTGATAAAATGCTTGTTGAGACTAGGAAAAGCTTCAAATGTAGTTTGAAAAGTATTGCCGAAAAATTGAATTCGTTAAATTTATATTCTGGTTTTAGTAAATCTAGTATTGTTGCAGAGATTATTATGAAAATGGCCAATAAAGAAAGGTATAATCCGTTTAGGAGAAGCAAATAAAAGAATTTAGCCGAATAAGTACTCCATCTAGGTATTGGTAATGAAAAAAGACTTTTCCACATATCATCACGATGTTCAATATTGTTGATAGAAAAGCATTGAAAAATAATTACTAGTGGCAAAAGAAAGATACAGTTAACTCCCAAAATTACGCTGCTATACTTTAGCCAATGACCTAACGGACTATTATAATCATCCATTCTAGTTGGATTAAAAAATAATATGAAAAAAAAGGTACAAAGTATAAGAGGTATCAAAATTGCGGAAAAGAAGGCAAGCGTTTTCCTTGTTTTATAAAATTCAGATGATAATGAAAGTAAGAAGCTATGCATAATTATCTATTGTGTGATAGTAAGATATAAATTTTCTAGGTTTTCCTGGCTTTGGCTTAGACTATAGACACTGTGATTGTTCGATAAAAGAAGCTGATTAATCTTGGCAACTTGCTCATTGGTTTGGAAAGGTAAAAAAATAGTTTCGTCCACTAATTCTGCAATATAGCCCATCTTAGATAAAAGCTCCTTAGCATCAATGGGCCTACTTGCTTTAATGACTATTTGTTTTTTACTAATTTGATGTAATTCTTCTAAACTTCCTTGAAATACTAGTTTACCCTGATTTATTATTCCTAAGTGGCTAACCATTTTTTCTACTTCAGATAGCATATGACTAGAAATAAAAACAGTTTTTCCCATTTCATAAACCAGTTTACGAAGTAGATTTCTTATTTCAATAATTCCGTTAGGATCTAAGCCATTGGTGGGTTCATCCAAAATTAATAATTCGGGATCCGGTAATAGTGCAAGCCCAATACCCAAACGTTGTTTCATTCCTAAAGAATATTTACCAGCTTTCTTATCGGCATGTTCGCTTAGGTCAACAAGAGTTAATATGTCATTTATTCTGCTAGTCGGAATTTCAAGAAGTTGGGCCCTGTTTTTTAAATTTTCTCTTCCTGTTAAATGGTGATATAAGGCAGGTTGCTCTATGAGAGAGCCTATCCTAGATAGGATGTTTGTCCGGTTATTTTTGAATTCTTTACCGAACAGAAAAACTTGGTTATTGTCTGTTTGTAATAAATTAAGTAAGATTTTAATACATGTAGTTTTACCAGCACCATTCGGTCCTATAAAACCATAAATACTCCCTGCCTCAACGCGTAAAGATACCTGATCTAAGACCTTACTTACACCAAAGTGATAAGATAGGTTTCTGGTTTCAATAATTTTATTAGTCACTGTTTATTATTCAATTACCGATTTAACAATCATTTTTAGGCTTGGGACTTGTAATTTTAAAATGGCATGATGCTTTTCAATGGAGACTTCGTTCTTATAATTAAAAGCAAATAAACCAATTAACAAAAATACCGGAATAAGTAGCGTAATAAATGGAGAAGTACAATTTCTAAACTTTTTCATATCATCTTAAATTTGATAATCTAAGTAAATACTATTTTATCTCATCAAGAAATGTATTAGACCAAGCTGCTTTTTTACAAGACCAACAGTACTTTTCTTATGCTTAAATTTAATAGTGTAAATTGGGCTGTTTGCAGATAGATTTTGCCTTTTGGTCGAATCTGATATACTCTAGAAAGAGGAAATAATACTTTTATTTATGAATAAGTTGAAGCAGTTAATTCTACATGCATGTATTTGGGCAGCAATATTGCTCTTTTTCATGTATTTGGCCAGCGATGGGAAGATTGTTCACTCTACTATTGTGCTTTTTGTTTATTTCGGCATCATAAATATTTCTGTTTTTTACATCAATTATCTTTTCATTCTTCCCAGTTTCTTAAATCAGAAGAAATATTTTTGGTGTGCATTTGCAATGATCCTTCTCATTATTGCATCAGCATTTATTAAATGCGGGCTTGCCTATTATTTTTATGATATTGTCATTAAAAGATATGGTGCTAAACAAATTATTGATTTTTGGGATTATTATTCTGGGGCAGCTTTTGTAAGTGCAGTCTTTATTACATTAGGAACGGTTTTGAAATTCATTTCAGACTGGTTTTTAAATGAGAAAGTGAAGAGTCGTTTGGAAAATGAAAAACTTATTGCTGAGTTAGCATTTTTGAAATCTCAAATTAACCCCCATTTTCTATTTAATTCACTCAATAATATTTATTCATTGGCTTATCAAAAAGCAGAAAAAACTCCTGAAGCTATCCTTAAACTCTCTGAAATTATGAGATATATGTTGTATGAAAGCAACGTAGATAAAGTAAGCTTATCGGATGAAATTAGATATCTTGAAAATTATATTGAACTCCAAAAACTAAGGTTTAAAGATAATATACACATTAAATTTGAAATTATTGGGAATCCTTCGGGACATAAAATTACACCACTTATTTTAATCTCTTTTGTGGAAAATGCCTTTAAGCATGGTATTGCCACCGATATGGATGTGCCAATTAGTATTACATTAAACCTCTCGCAAGACAAACTTTTCTTTCAAGTAGTTAATAAAAAGAGTGAATTGAATAAGGATATTACTGGCGGAATAGGATTACCTAATGTAAAAAGACGCCTTGATCTTCTATATAAGAATCGATATAGCTTAAATATTGATGATAAGAACGATATTTATTCTTGTGAATTAAATCTAAATTTATAAAATGATACGCTGTTTGGTTGTTGACGATGAGCCATTAGCTCTGGATATTTTGGAAGATTATATTAGTAAGGTTCCATTTTTAACGCTTGTTAAAACCACTACAAGTGCTATTGAGGGACTCTCGCTTGTTCAAAGTGATGCTATCGACCTGGTTTTTTTAGATGTTCAAATGCCTGAACTTACAGGAATTCAATTTCTCAAAATTATCAATGGGAAATGCGATGTAATCCTTACTACTGCATATTCTCAGTACGCTCTTGATGGATATGAGCTGGATGTAGTAGATTATTTGCTTAAACCCATTGCATTTGACCGTTTTTATAAGGCTGCACAGAAAGTACTTCCCAATTCAAATCATTCTAATTCAGTGAGCTCTGATGCCCCCGTCGCGCAGAAAACACATGATTTTATCTTTGTTAAAACGGAGCATAAAATTCAAAAGATCTATCTAGATGATATACTTTATATTGAGGGACTCAAAGACTATATTTCAATTTTTACGAAAACAGAGCGCATAATAACCTTGCAAAATATGAAGAGAATGGAAGAGTCTCTTCCATCGAAATCATTTGTGAGAGTACATAAATCCTATATAATTGCTTTAGCTAAGATTGAAAGTATAGAACGTAGCCGTATTCAAATTGGCGATAAGATTATTCCAATTGGCGATACCTATCGTGATTATTTTTTCAAGCAAATTGAAGATAAAAATATAGGTTAATCTTAAAAATATAGAGCTTTTTTTATCGCTTCTTCCGATTCGGCAACAATTTCATCAATTGTTTTATTTGCGGGTTCAATTGGATCTAAAACCTTCCAACTTATTTTTTCAAAAGCACTTAAAGGAAATTTTCCATATTGAACGAGTTTCCAAGATCCATCGATAGCTATGGGAACAATTAAGGAGTCTGGTACTTTCTTAAGTAAGGTTGCTATTCCTCCGGCATTAAATGCTTTCATTTGGCCATTCTTAGCTCTTGTTCCTTCTGGAAAAATTACGGTCGACCAATTATATTTTTTCATGCGTTCAGCTAATTTTAAAATCTCAGCCACAGCTTGTTTACTATCTTTTCTGTCGATGTTGGCTCCCCCTCCATATTTCAAATTGAATGAGATACTTGGGATTCCTTTGGTGAGCTCTATTTTTGAAATGAATTTAGCATGATATTTTCTTAAAAACCAGATGAGAGCTGGAATATCATACATACTCTGATGGTTAGCAATAAAGATAATTGGCCTATTAATGGGTAAATGATGAGGATTTTTGAAGATAATCCTACTTCCCAATAAAGTATAGCTCCCCAACAAAAAGAAATTTAAAATGTCAACAGAGTGTTTATGTGCCTCTTGTCCTCCAATTTTTAGGCAAATCCATTGAATGGGATGAAAAATTAAAAGTAAAATACCGAAAAATAAATAATGTATTGGTGTAAGAAGATAGCCAAAAATTTTATTCATGTATGTTTTTTTGATAGGGTAAAATTACAATCAATTTTAATTCTTATGAATTAAAATGTGTGATTTTAAGCTTTAAAATAGCGGCTACGCTCAAAGAATCTGTTATTTCGCCATCTAATACCATTTGATAAGCCTCTAGGAAGGGTAATTTTCTAAGAACTAATTCTTCGGTTTCTTCAGGTTCTGATGTACCATAGCTTAGGTCTTGAGCAAGAAAAATGATGCCAATTTCATCACTTACCGAGTTTGAAAGGTGAATTCTTTGTATTTCTGTCCAAGAATTGGCACTAATTCCTGTCTCCTCAAATAATTCTCTTTTTGCAGAAATTAATGGTTCAATTTGTATTGGTCCGCCACCCTCCGGAATCTCCCAACTATAAGATTTTAAAGGGAAACGATATTGTCCAACTAACCATGTATAGTTATTTTCATCGAGTACAATTATCCCGATGGCCAAATTTTTAAAATTTACTTCGCCATAAATGCCTTGTCCACCACTTGGATTTATAACTTGATGTTCTGTCAAACTTATCCAAGGATTATCATAAATTTTTTTACTTGAAAGGGTTTTCCAAGGGTTTATATTTTCCTTTTCCATCTATACAATATTAAAAAAAAGCCTTCTTTCTGCAAAGAAAGAAGGCTTTTTATCGCTTGAGAAATATTAAGCTAAATTGAAGGCTTTCTTAATTTCAGTTGTAAAATCAAGTTTTTCCCAAGTAAATAATTCTACTTCTAAAGTTTTTGAATCGCCGTTTGAACCTTTGAAGCTTTTAGTTACGACTTCATTTTTACGACCCATATGTCCGTATGCAGCCGTTTCAGAATACATTGGATTACGAAGCTTTAGTCTAGTTTCAATTCCGTAAGGAGTCATGTCAAAAATCGTAGAGATTTTTTGTGCGATTTCTCCATCTGTTAAATCTACATTTGCAGTCCCGTAAGTATCTACAAAAATCCCCATTGGATCTTTAACACCGATAGCATAAGACACTTGAACTAGAATTTCATTACAAACACCAGCTGCAACTAGGTTTTTTGCGATATGACGAGTAGCATAAGCTGCTGAGCGATCCACTTTTGAAGGATCTTTACCAGAGAATGCACCACCACCATGAGCACCTTTTCCACCGTAAGTGTCTACAATAATTTTACGTCCCGTTAATCCTGTATCACCATGAGGACCACCAATTACAAATTTTCCAGTAGGATTAATATGGTATTTAATTCCATCAGTAAATAATGCTTGAAGCTCAGGTTTAAGTTGTGCTTTTACTCTTGGAATCAAGATAGAAACGATATCATCTTGAATTTTCTTTAGCATAAGCTCTTCCTTATCGAAGTCATCATGCTGTGTAGAAACTACAATTGCATCGATGCGCACAGGCTTATGATCATCGCTATATTCAATTGTTACCTGCGATTTAGCATCTGGGCGTAAATAGGTAATGTCTTTATTTTCTCTTCTTAAAACGGCTAATTCAGTTAAAATTTTATGGGCTAAATCTAATGCTAAAGGCATGTAGTTTTCAGTCTCATTGCTTGCATAACCAAACATCATTCCTTGGTCGCCAGCACCTTGATCTTGTTTATTAACACGATCAACACCTTGGTTTATATCTGCCGATTGTTCGTGAATAGCTGATATAATTCCGCAAGAGTTTGCTTCAAACATGTATTCCGACTTAGTATAGCCGATTTTACGAATTACATCTCTAGTAATTGCTTGAACATCAAGGTAGGCTTGCGATTTTACTTCTCCGGCTAAAACTACCAGACCAGTTGTTACTAAGGTCTCACAAGCAACTTTAGAATCTGCATCCCAAGCAAGAAAATTATCGATTAATGCGTCTGATATCTGATCAGCTACTTTGTCTGGATGTCCTTCTGATACAGATTCTGAGGTGAATAAATAAGGCATAGTTTTTTGATTAAATTATAAATTTCGAAAAAAACGATGCAGAAAAATGGAAATGTTACCGAACGGTTAAAAATTGCAGTATGTTTTAGCACTTTTTTTTACGTGGTTGCAATCAACGCAAATCGATCCACTTTTTTGCATTGCAAAAGTAGGATAATTTTCAAGTTCTAAAAAAATTTAAGACTATTTTTGAGCTTTAATTTTAAATTTTTTGAAAAAAAATATTTTATTCGTTATTAACCCAATTTCGGGCGGCAAAAGCAAATTAAATTTTGCCGAAAAGGTTTTGAAATATCTGAATTTGAATCTCTTTGATCCGAGTTTTGAGTTTACACAATGGCATGGTCATGGAATTGAACTCGCAAGAAAGGCAGTTGATGATGGATTTGACATAGTTGTGGCAGTAGGTGGCGATGGAACCATTAATGAGATTGCTTCCGTTCTTGAGGGCACCAAACTAGCGATGGGTATTATCCCCTTTGGGTCTGGTAATGGTTTGGCTAGGTCGCTTAACATCCCAATGAACGAAATAAAAGCAATTAAAAGATTGAATGATTTAAAGTATCAAGCCATTGATTCAGGTCTTTTTAATGGTCGGAAATTTTTCAATATAGCTGGTGTCGGCTTTGATGCCTTGATTAGTGCTCGTTTTGCCGAAAATGTGAAACGTGGCTTTTGGGGTTATTTAAAAACAATATTTTTTGAGATTTCCGCTTATAAAGCTCAAAATTATAAAATTGAAATTGATGGTCAATTAATTGAAAGAGAAGCTTTTATGATTAGTTTGGCCAATTCTTCTCAATTTGGAAATAATGCACATATTGCGCCATTTGCCTCTTTAACAGATGGTTTTTTGGATATTTGTATCGTTAAACCATTCCCAATTTATAAAGCTTTCTTTTTGGGAATAAGAATGTTTACTAAAAGCACCCATAAATGTAATTTTGTAGAAATTTTAAGTGGTCGTAACATTAAAATAACTCGAGAAAATGCAGATGAAGTGCATTTGGATGGAGAACCTATTCAAATGGGACTTGAATTAAATATCTCAATTAAACCACTTTCGCTAATTGTTTTAAATTAATATTATGTCAAAAAAAAATGCGGGCTTCCAGGGAGTAGTTTATTCTACAAATCCTGATTTTGAATATGATTCTGAGCAATCGGAGGCTATAGAAACTTTAAAACCTCAGCTTCAAGATTTACGTGTTCAATTGGATAGGAAGCAAAGAGGGGGTAAGGCAGTTACCTTGATAACAGGTTTTATAGGAACAAAGGATGATCTTGAAATTCTGGGTAAAAAATTGAAACAAAAATGTGGGGTAGGTGGTAGCGCCAAGGATGGAGAAATTATCATTCAGGGAGATTTTCGTGAAAAAGTGATGATAATGCTTCAAGCTGATGGATATAAAGTCAAAAAAATTGGGGGCTAAAATGCTTCAATATTTTGTTATAAAATATTGTCAATCAGTGTTTTAATACTTAGTGTAAAAAATACAGTAGTTTAAAAATTAGCGATTATTTATTCGGAAAATTGCTAAAATGGGCATTGTTTTTGAATAGCTTGTATGATAATTTAACGATTAGAATGAAGCTAACAAAATCTCCCCCTGATCTACAATATTTGAAGCTTGAGAAGGCATCATTTATTCATTATCAGCTATCTCCATCCGAATTAATTGAAAACTCAATAGCTAATGGTGAAGCCATACTAGCTGAAAATGGTGCACTAGCGGCAGATACTGGCGAGTTTACTGGTCGTTCGCCACGTGATCGATTCATAGTTTGTGATGAAATTACTGAGCAATCAGTTTGGTGGGGTGAAGTAAATATTAAATTTGATGCATTAAAATTTGATGTTTTATTTGATAAAGTAACAAGCTATCTCTCCGAAAGGGCAGTTTTTGTAAGAGATGCTTATGCTTGTGCTAGCGAAGAGTACCGTTTAAACATAAGAGTAGTTACAGAAACTGCCTATCAAAATTTATTTGCAAATAATTTATTTCTAAGGCCTAAGGGCGTAAACAGTGCGTTTATTCCCGAGTGGACCATAATTGCTGCGCCGGGATTTAAGGCAAATCCTGAGATTGACGGCACTAGGCAAGCTAATTTCTGCATTATTAATTTTGGCAAGAAAACAATTCTGATTGGCGGTACTGGATATACAGGTGAAATAAAAAAGAGTATTTTTTCGGTTCTAAATTTCATTTTGCCACATTATCATCAAGTACTTTCAATGCACTGTTCTGCTAATATTGGGGAAGATGGGGATACCGCATTGTTTTTTGGATTGTCGGGGACTGGTAAAACAACTCTTTCTGCGGATCCAGATCGCAAATTAATTGGCGATGATGAGCATGGATGGAGTCAGGAAAGTATTTTTAATTTTGAAGGGGGTTGTTATGCAAAATGTGTCGACCTAGATCCTGAAAAGGAGCCTCAGATTTTCAATGCCATAAGATTTGGTTCATTATTAGAGAACGTTAATTTTCAAAAAGATAGTAGAACCGTTGATTTTGGGAATATTGATAAAACTGAAAATACGAGAGTAGCTTATCCAATACATTATATAGAAAATGCTTTAATCCCCTCAATTGCTTCTGCCCCTAAAAACATATTTTTTCTAACAGCAGACGCCTTTGGTGTTTTACCTCCAATATCTAAATTAAATTCTGAGCAGGCTAAATATCATTTCATTTCAGGTTATACCGCAAAAGTAGCCGGAACAGAAGCCGGTGTAACAGAGCCTCAATTAACCTTTTCTGCTTGCTTTGGTAAAGCTTTTTTGCCACTTCATCCTTCAAAATATGCCGAATTATTAGCGCAGAATATTGAGAAGTTTAATGTTAATGTTTGGCTTATTAATACTGGTTGGACAGGTGGTAGATATGGTACTGGTTCAAGAATGAAGCTTTCTTATACCAGAGCTATGATTAAATCAGCATTGAATGGCGGATTAAAAAATGTTGAATTTGAGGAACATCCTTTATTTGGATTGGCAATACCTACCATTTGCCCAGGTGTTCCATCCCATATTTTAAATCCTATAAATACTTGGCAAGACAAAAATGCTTATAATCAGACCGCAAATAGTTTAGCAGAGGCATTTGTATCAAATTTTAAACAATATTCTTAATCTATTGATTATGTGTAAGTTATTGTTTAATTTCATCAATTCTTCCTTATTTACAATTAAAAATTGCAATGTAAATTTGCATTTACAATAAAAAATAGTTTTTATTGTAAAACGATTGCTGGTAATTAAGGGCGATCTTCTTTTAGAATAGCAATATCTTGCTAGGTTCTAGGGAGTGGCATTGACAGGATTGAATTAACAGGATTAAAAAATATTCAAAAAGTTTTTTTTTATTCTAAAATTATATTTTTGTTAACCTTTGATGGTGACAAAAGTATTTTTATATATTTATCAAAAATTATTGTTAGAAAAACATTACTAAATAAAAATTAATCAAGTCTATTATCTAATCAACAACTAAAACTAAATTTTAAAAAAATGGCGAACGCACCAAAACCAACAACAGCTAAGAAAGAAAGCTCTGGTTCAAGCATTTTTGCAAGTATGTCTATCGTGATGTGTATCCTTGTCGGAGTACTTCTATGGAAATTCGTAATGGGTGATGCATCTAATTTTGAAGGTGGAGATCCTGAAAACGGTCATCCACTACCTGGAAACTACTTTGGTATGGTTTACAAAGGCGGTTATGTAGTTCCAATGTTAATGGGATTATTCTTAATGGTTATTGTATTTTCTATCGAGCGTTTCTTCGTTATTGGTAAAGCTACTGGTAAAGGAAATATTGATGCTTTTGTTAAGAAAATTCAAGGTTTTATTAGCACTGGAAACATTGATTCAGCTATCTCTGAGTGTGATAAGCAAGAGGGTTCTGTTGCTAACGTAATCAAATCTGGATTAAAGAAATATAAGGAAATGGAAACTGAAACCAAAATGGATACTGAGCAGAAATGTCTTGCTATTCAGAAAGATATCGAAGAAGCAACTGCTTTAGAGATGCCTATGTTGGAGCAAAACTTAACAGTTATTGCAACTTTAGTTTCTATTGGTACATTAATGGGTCTATTGGGTACGGTAACAGGTATGATTAAGGCCTTCGCGGCATTATCAACTGCAGGTTCTCCAGATCAAGCTGCACTTGCAAATGGTATTTCTGAGGCATTGATTAACACTGCTACAGGTATTGCTACTTCAACTGTTGCTATTATCATGTACAACTTGTTTACTTCAAAAATTGATAAATTGACATACGCTATTGATGAGGCTGGTTTCTCTATCGTTCAAACGTATGCAAGTACTCATAAATAATAGAATTTGATTTTTATTCCGGGTTTTAACTAACCCGGAATATTTCAACTCTATATTAATTAGTTATTAATTTAAAAATAAGCAATGCCAAGAATTAAAGTTGCCAGAAAAAGTACAGCTATCGACATGACAGCAATGTGTGATGTGGCGTTTTTGTTGCTTACGTTTTTTATCCTTACAGCAACAGCACGTCAGCCAGAACCGCTACCAGTTGATACTCCGGCATCAACAGTTAAGTTCAAGTTGCCGGATGTAGATATTGCTACATTAACTGTTGGACAAGAAAAAGTATTTTTTGGAGTTCCGGGACAACCGATTAGAATTCGTACATTAGAATTAATGGGCGAAAAGTATCAGATTACGTTTACCGATGAAGAAAAAATGCGTTTTTCTCTAATGGAGAGTTTTGGAGTTCCTATTGGGAATCTTAAGCAAATCATTATGTTGAAAGGTGATGAGCGTAACGCAGAGGGCTTACAGCCAGGAATTCCTACTGATTCAGTAGGTGATCGTCCATCCGAATTGCACAACTGGCTTTTGTCAGCACGTTATGCAACTAAAGAGCTCAATAATGTTGATATGCGTGTCAGTATCAAAGGTGATTCAAGGGAAGAGTATCCTTCAATCAAAAAAGTATTGAATATCCTTCAGGATCAGAATATTAACAAATTTAGTTTGATAACCTCATTGAGGGGAAGCGAAGAATAACTCGTAAATAAATATAAAACGCGATGGCAGAATTAGATACCTCCGGCGGGGGTAAAGGTAAAGGCGGGAAAGTAAGAAGTAAAAAGCAATCAACACGTGTGGATTTAACTGCAATGGTGGATTTAGCTTTCCTTCTTATCACTTTCTTTATGCTTACCACTACGCTGGCTAAACCTCAGGCAATGGATTTAGCCATGCCTGATAAGGAAAAAAACGATCAGCAGGAATTAACCATTGCTGATAATAGAACAATGACCATACTTTTAGGCGCTAATAATCGTTTAGAGTGGTATATGGGGCTTGTTGACAAACCTTTAACTGCTCCTCAGGTTGATAATTATGGCAGAAATGGCATAAGAAAGGCTTTAGTCGATTATTCGAAAAAAGTTATTGCTACCACTGGTGATCCAAGTAAGGGCTTAATCGTTTTGATCAAACCAAGTGCACAATCAAATTATAGAAATTTTGTAGACATCCTTGATGAAATGAAAGTATCAAATATTGAAAGATATGCGATAGTTGAAATTTCTGACCCGGATATTGCTTTGTTAAAACGTGATGGTCTCTACAAATAATTATTTTAAACAAATATTTACCCTTTAAAGATTAATTATATGTTAGGGTCTAAAATAGATTTATTCAATAACCAATGGCTGGATGTAATCTTTGCCGGGAGAAATAAGAGCTATGGTGCTTATGAGTTAAGGAAAGATAATTCCAAAACTACTAGCCGTGCTGTTATTATTGGTTCATTGTTATTTATAATTGTGGTTTCGTTACCATTAATTATTAAATATATCTCCGGAATATTGCCAGAGGATGAGCAAATCCAGGTAACAGAAGTTGTATTGCAGCCACCTCCTCCAATAAATAAGGAAGAGTTGCCTCCGCCACCTCCTGAACCTCCAAAACCAAAGATCGATCAGATCAAATTTCCTCCTCCAGTAGTTGTACCGGCAGAAGAGGTTAGAGATGAAGAACCACCAACAGTTGAAGAATTGAAAGTGGCTGATCCTGGTCAGAAGACTATTGAGGGTGATCCAAATGCAGACATCGTAATCGATGAACCTGTTGGTGAAGCTCCGAAGCAAGCAGAAGTAACTGAAGATAACAGCATTAAAGATTTCGCTAGTGTTGAGGTACTTCCCGAGTTTGCTGGTGGTACTGAGGGATGGGGAAAATATCTTCGAAAAAATTTAAAGTATCCACCTATTGCTCGTGAAAATAATATCACTGGTCGTGTAATTATGAGTTTCGTAGTGGAGAAAAATGGCCAATTAACTGATGTCAAAGTATTGCGTGGTATCGGTGGTGGTTGCGATGAAGAAGCGGTTCGTGTATTGAAAAATGCACCAGCTTGGAAACCAGGTATTCAAAATGGTCGACCAGTAAGGGTTGCCTACACTATGCCTATATTCTTCCAATTGGCAGCACAATAGAATAAAATGTCTTTTTTAAAAAAAGAAGAGTTCAAACAGAAATCGCCCGCAAAGCGATTTCTGTTTATTTTAGGGCTAGGGATGTTTGCCCTTTATTTCGCTTTAGGTGTTGCTATTATCTTTTGGGAAGATTTTCCGATAAGTTTATCCTTTGAATATAGGCTAGCTTTTGCTATATTGCTTATAGTTTATTCATTTATCAGATTTGTTCGTTTACTTCGTTCTTAATAATAAATGACATGAAAAGGTTAGTTTCCGTACTTTACGTTTTTGGCTTTATTCTGCTTATCTCATGTCAGAGTAAACCGAGTGAAAAGCAGTCATATACCAGTGGCAAAGAGCAAATATTAGTCGATGAATCTTTTGCTCCAATTATTGAGGATCAGGCTTTTCTTTTTGAAAGCACCTATCCCAATGCAAAAATTGATTTAGTTCTAAAATCTGAAAATGAATTATTAAATTTGTTTTTAGCTGATAGTATTCAAGTTGCTATTCTTTCGCGCTTGCTAAAAGATGATGAAAAAAAGCATTTTGAATCAAAAAATATTAAAATTCGCTTAAACAGATTTGCGATTGATGGAATTGCGCTGATCACGCACAATTCTTCGAAATATGCTAATGTGGATGTGGCAGATATCATTAAAATCTTGAAGGGTGAGCAATCTTCACTTCAAAGTCTAGTTTTTGATAATGCTAATTCAAGTACAGTCAGATATTTTAAAGAATTGGCTGCTATTGACAAACTTCCCGCAACGGGCATATATGCGTTAAAGTCGAATGCTGATGTTATTAATTATGTAAATGACAATCCTGGTTCAATTGGTGTTGTAGGAGTTAATTGGATGGTGCAACCTCCAGTAGAACTAGAACCCATTGTAGCGGATTTAAAGATATTAGGTGTTAAAAATATAGCTGGCCAACCTGGTTCGGATGCTTATTATAAGCCTAATCAAAATGATATTGCTTTAGAGAAATATCCTCTTACAAGATCATTGTATGTTATAAATTGTGAAGGTGGTGCTGGTTTAGGCACAGGATTTGCCTCCTTTATTACTGGAGATCGTGGTCAAAGGATTGTATTAAAATCAGGACTTTTACCTGATAGCATTCCCTCACGAGAGATTAATATTGTAAATTAAATTATATTGAAATGATGAATAAGGCAGTTAAGATGACTCTGGGTCTAGTTTTTTTAGGTTCTTTGGTTTTTGCGCAGAGTTTAACTGATGCTAGAAAGGCTATTGATGCAGAGCAGTATCAAAAGGGTAAAGCAATGTTAAACACATTGACTAGTAGTCAAGCTACTAATCCTGAGAACTTTTTTTATTTAGGTAATTTATACCTAACCACCTCAACAATTAATATTCGTCCCGATTATATTGATTCTGCTAAAGCTGTTTTTGAAAAGGGAATCAGTGCTAATGCTGAATATGCATTGAATTTTGTGGGTTTAGGTGCTGTAGATCTTGCTAAAAAGGCAAATCCAAAGGCTAATTTTGATAAAGCTATTGCGCTTACCAAGAAGAAAGACCATTTAACAGATCTTTATATTGGACGTGCTTATGTAAATGCTCCCAAGCCAATGATCGCAGATGCTTTAGTGCATCTTAATAAGGCTAAATTATTGAATGAGAAAGATGCTCAACTATTTTTAGTTTTAGGCGATGCTTATCGCTCAGAAATGAAAAATAGTGAAGCTTTTAGTGCATACAGGACTGCTTTTGATTTGGATAAGACCTTTTTGAGATCAAAAATTGAGTTAGGTAAAATCAATAAAATGTCTAAGGCATTTGAGGAGGCAATTGCTGAATTTAATAGTGTTATTGCTTTGGATGCTAATTATGGACCGGCTTACAGAGAACTTGCTGAAACTTATTATCAATGGGCATGGACTTCTCAGAAGGAGTATGAAGGACGTATAAAGCAGGCATTGCAGTCTTATGAGAAATACATGGATTTAACAGACCGTTCATTGGATTCTCGCTTACGCCACGCAGATTTTCTATACTTGGCAAAAGATTTTAAGGCTTTAGAAGCTGAAGCTAACGAAATGGCTAAATTGGATAAAGTAAATCCGAGGGTATTACGTTATCTTGCTTACTCTTCTTTTGAAAATGGTAATTTCACTTCAA
This sequence comes from Daejeonella sp., assembly GCF_017495225.1. Lineage (GTDB taxonomy): Bacteria > Bacteroidota > Bacteroidia > Sphingobacteriales > Sphingobacteriaceae > Daejeonella. The sequence goes on from NZ_JAFEIG010000033.1 coordinate 261,312, forward strand.
GTGCACAAGCACTTAAGGACTTTATTGCTAAAGTTGAACCTACTCGTTTGATTTCTCAGGATTTCTTATACTTAGGCAGAGCTCAAATGAAAGATACCACTCAGTTCCAAGCAGGTTTGGCAAATATTGAAAAGGCTGTATCCATGGATTCTACTAATGCAGTAGTAATGAGTGAAATTGGACAAGCGCTATACAAGGGTAAAAAGTATGTTGATGCTGCTCGTGCCTATGAGATAGCAATTAAAAACCCTGAAAGGGCATTACTTGATTATTATTATTTAGGGATGTCTTACTACTTTACCTATGGTGCACAAAATGCGGCTAAATTAAATCCTCCAAAGGATCTTTTAGTAAAAGCAGATACCGCATTTAGTTTCCTTGTTAAGAGATCTCCAACAACACAAGCTGGCTGGCAGTATAGAGGTAGAATTAATCGTCTCTTAGATGAAAATGATACTCAGGGTTTAGCAGTACCTTATTATGAAACTTATGTTAAGCTTGTAACTATTGACAAGCCTGAATTGGCGGCAAAGAGTACTCCAGGATTAATCGAAGCTTATAACTATTTAGGTTCTGTAGCCCTAAGAAAGGACTCAGACAAAGTGAAGGCAAAAGATTATTTCGATAAGGTTTTATTGCTGGATCCCGCAAACGTCACCGCTAAAGAGTCTGTAGCAGCTATTGCCAGCTTAAATTAATAGTAAAAAATATTTTTGAAGAAGCTCCTGAACATTGTTTAGGGGCTTCTTTTTTTATATATTTGCAGCGTATTATACATTATGGAAGCACAAAGCACATCATTAAGTTATCTACCAATAATCTTTCAGATTATTGTGGCGCTAGGTTTTGTAGGTTTAACTATGACTCTTACCCATTTAATTGGGCCAAAACGTAAAACATCTGATAAGTTAGTAGCCTTCGAATCTGGGATTAAGTCTGTAGGGAATGCGCGTCAGCCATTTTCTATTAAATATTTTTTAGTAGCAATACTTTTTGTTCTTTTTGATATTGAGGTGATTTTCATGTATCCATGGGCTGTAAATTTTAGAGAATTTGGAGTTAATGGATTAATTGAGATGTTCGTATTTATGGGCACTCTTTTGCTGGGCTTCATCTATATTATTAAGAAAAAGGCACTGGATTGGGAGTAGTATTTAGACTGGTTCTAAATATTGGTTTAAAAAATTGAAAGCATTTAATTTCTTAAATTTGGGCTCAATTCAGACCTGTCTGAATTGGGCTTTTTCTTTTAAAGGATTATGAGTGAAGTAAAAATAGTTGAAGCGCCTCCAGGTATTGAAGGATCTGGTTTCTTTGCAACATCAATGGATAAGGTTGTTGGTTTGGCACGTTCACATTCTTTGTGGCCATTGCCATTTGCAACATCTTGTTGTGGTATTGAGTTCATGGCTACCATGGGTTCACACTATGATTTTGCTCGTTTTGGTTCAGAGAGACCGAGTTTTTCACCTCGACAGGCAGATTTATTAATGGTAATGGGAACCATTGCAAAAAAAATGGGACCGGTTTTAAAGCAAGTATATCTTCAAATGGCTGAACCACGTTGGGTAATCGCTGTTGGAGCATGTGCAAGTAGTGGTGGAATATTTGACACCTACTCAGTAATGCAGGGAATCGATGAGATTATTCCGGTAGATGTATATGTACCGGGTTGTCCACCACGTCCAGAAGCAATTATTGATGGTTTCAATAAAATACAAGAACTGGTTAAAAATGAGTCGCTTCGTAGAAGAGAATCACCAGAGTATAAAGAATTATTAGCTAGATACGGAATCCAGTAATGGGCAAAATAAGCAACCAGCAAGTCGTACAAAGTTTAACTTCAAAGTTTGGGGATAAAATCACTATTCCTACGGAGCCTTTTGGCTTTTTAACTTTTGAAACTTCGGCCGACAATATCAGTGAAGTTTTACGCTTTCTAAAGGAAGATAAGGAACTTAAATTTAATTATCTAACGGACATTACTGGAATTCATTTCCCTGAGCAGGAACTTTCAATTGGTGTTATTTACCATTTGCATAGTCTTTCAAATAATGTTCGTATTAGAATTAAGGTTTTTCTTGATGGAAAAGCTCCCAAAATCCCTACGGCAACAAACCTATGGGAAGGGGCAAATTGGATGGAACGCGAGACCTTTGATTTCTTCGGAATTGATTTTGAAGGACATCCAAATCTTGTTAGAATTTTAAATGTTGATGATATGACGGTCTTCCCGATGCGCAGAGAGCATCCATTGGAAGACCCAAATCGTGTTGATAAAAAGGATTATTTCTTCGGAAGATGATGAATCACCCCATATTTACAGATAACGACCCTCAAAAGGAAACCATTACCCTAAATCTTGGTCCCACACACCCTGCAACCCATGGTGTATTCCAGAATGTTTTAGAAATGGATGGTGAGCGGATTGTAAGCGGCGTTTCAACGATTGGCTACATTCATCGTGCCTTCGAGAAAATTGCTGAACACCGACCATTTTACCAGATAACTCCATTAACTGACCGCATGAACTATTGCTCATCTCCTATCAACAATATGGGATGGCACATGACTGTTGAAAAACTATTAGGTATTGAAACTCCTAAAAGAGTTGATTATCTGAGAGTTATCGTTATGGAGCTTGCTAGAATTTCAGATCATTTAATTTGTAATGGAATTTTAGGTGTAGATACTGGTGCTTTTACTGGTTTCCTTTATTTGATGGAGGAGAGAGAGCATATTTACGAAATTTATGAAGAAATTTGTGGTGCTCGATTGACCACAAATATCGGCCGAATTGGTGGATTTGAGCGTGATTTTAATGATATCGCGTTTGCGAAAATCAAAAAGTTTTTAGTTAAGTTCCCTCCAATTTTAAAAGAATTTGAAGGTTTATTTAATCGTAACAGAATATTTATTGAGCGTACTTCAGGAGTTGCTCCTGTAAGTCCAGAGACAGCTTTAAATTACAGTTGGAGTGGGCCAATTTTGAGAGCTACTGGCGTTGATTATGACGTTAGAGTAAACGAACCATATTCTTCTTATCAGGATTTTGATTTTGATATTCCTGTTGGTACCACAGGCGATGTTTATGATCGTTATGTTGTTCGAAATGAAGAAATGTGGCAAAGCTTGAGAATTATTGAGCAAGCTTTACAAAAGATTGAAAAAGAACCTAAAGGTGTATTCCATGCGGATGTTCCTGAGTTTTATCTTCCTCCAAAAGAAGAGGTTTATAATAATATGGAGGCCTTGATTTACCATTTCAAAATTGTAATGGGAGAAATTGAAACTCCAAAAACTGAGGTTTATCACGCTGTTGAAGGTGGTAATGGAGAATTAGGTTTCTATTTAGTTAATGATGGCGGTCGTTCACCATATCGTTTACATTTTAGAAGACCAAGTTTCATTAATTACCAAATGTATGCCCCAATGAGCGCTGGTATGTTATTATCGGATGCCATAATAAACATGAGTAGCTTGAACGTAATTGCAGGAGAATTAGATGCTTAGTGTAACTGAACATAAAGAAATTGAATTTTCAGCAGACTTGATCAGCAAGTTTGAGGAAATTGTAAAGCGTTATCCGGAAGGAAAACAGAAATCAGCTTTATTGCCAGTCTTGCACCTTGTGCAAGCAGAATATGGCTGGGTTAGTCCGGAGGCTATGGACAAAGTAGCAAACTTCCTTCAAATTAAGCCTATTGAGGTTTATGAAGTTGCCACATTTTATACCATGTTTTTCCTTCGCCCACAAGGCAAATTTGTTTTGGAAGTATGTCGTACGGGTCCTTGTTGCCTAGTAGGTGCTGAAAAAATCATGAATCACATTGAAAAAACTTTGGGTGTGAAAGAGGGTGAAGTAACTTCTGATGGCAATTTCAGTTGGAGAGGGGTAGAATGTTTAGCAGCATGCGGAATGGCACCTGTTTTACAAATCGGACCTGAATATACTTTTTATGAGAATTTAACAGAAGAAAGTGTAGATAAATTGATAGAAAATTTAAAAAGTAAGATATAAGATAGGTATTTGGAGTTCAACTGAGTTTATTTATAAACCTCAGATCTCACATCTCTTATCTCACATCTCATATCTATAAAAGAATGGCTCGCAAGTTATTATTAGAGAATATTAATGTACCAGGAATTCACACATTCGATGTTTATCGTCAGAATGGAGGATACCGTGCTGTAGAAAAGGCTTTAAAGTCGATGACACCTGATGCTGTAGTTGAGGAGGTTAAAACTTCTGGCTTACGTGGAAGAGGTGGTGCTGGTTTTCCTACAGGCATGAAGTGGAGCTTTCTGGCTAAACCTGAAGGACGTGAGCGTTATTTAGTTTGTAATGCTGATGAGTCTGAGCCAGGAACATTTAAAGATCGCTATTTAATGACTCATATTCCTCATTTATTAGTTGAGGGAATGATTGTTTCAAGTTTTGCCTTAGGTGCAAAAACTTCTTATATCTATGTGCGAGGCGAAATGATGCCCCAAATCAGGATTTTGGAAAGAGCAATCGCGGAAGCTAAAAATGCCGGTTTTTTAGGTAAAAATATCCTTGGATCAGGTTATAATCTTGAATTATATGTCCAGCCAGGTGGTGGAGCATATATTTGTGGTGAAGAAACAGCTTTGATCGAATCACTTGAAGGTAAGCGTGGTAATCCTCGCATCAAACCACCATTCCCAGCTATTTCGGGTGTTTGGGGTTGCCCAACTGTTGTAAATAACGTGGAGACTATAGCAGCTGTTGTTCCAATTATCAATGAAGGTGGTGAAGAATATGCCAAAGTAGGAATTGGAAGAAGTACTGGTACAAAATTGATTTCTGCTTCTGGAAATTTGGCTAAGCCAGGGGTTTATGAAATTGAACTGGGACTTCCGGTAGAAGAATTTATATACTCAGAGGAATATTGTGGCGGAATAGCGAATGGAAAGAGATTGAAGGCGGTTGTTGCTGGAGGATCATCTGTTCCAATTTTACCTGCTAACTTAATTCTGAAAACTATTAATGGTCAGCCACGTTTAATGAGTTATGAGTCACTTTCAGATGGAGGCTTCCCAACAGGATCTATGCTTGGTTCTGGTGGATTTATAGCCTTAGACGAAGATCAATGTATTGTAAGAAATACTTGGAATTTCTCACGTTTTTATCATCATGAGAGTTGCGGACAGTGTTCGCCTTGTCGTGAGGGGACTGGCTGGATGGAAAAAGTTCTCCATAGTATAGAAAATGGTCATGGTAAAATGAGTGATATCGACCTTTTAGTTGATGTCTCAAAGAAAATAGAAGGAAATACAATTTGTCCCCTAGGTGACGCAGCCGCATGGCCTGTTGCTAGTGCAATTCGTCACTTCAGAGATGAATTTGAATGGCATGTTACAAATCCTAAGGCAGCGATGGAAGGTAATTATGGTTTAGCACATTATGCTGATCCTTTGCCGAAGTTGGAAGAGGAAATTCAAAATTAAACGATTCTTTAACAATGAGCGATAAAGTTAAAGTAACTATAGACGGGATAACGGTTGAAGTTGAACCGGGTACAAGTATTCTCAATGCTGCACGTCAGATTGGAGGGGATATTGTTCCGCCTGCTATGTGCTATTATTCTAAACTAGAAGGCAGTGGTGGTAAATGCCGTACCTGTTTGGTAAAGGTGAGTAAAGGTTCTGAAAAGGATCCTCGTCCGATGCCCAAACTGGTAGCTTCATGCCGTACTGGTGTAATGGATGGAATGGAAGTAGAAAATATTACTTCTCCAGAGGTGATTGAAGCACGTAAAGGTGTTGTAGAAATACTTCTGATCAATCATCCACTAGACTGCCCGGTTTGTGATCAAGCGGGTGAGTGCCATTTGCAAGATTTATCCTATGAGCATGGTGTTGCTGATACTAGGTATGAGTTTGATCGTCGTACTTTCGAGAAAATTGACATTGGAGACAAGATTCAATTGCATATGACTCGCTGTATTTTATGCTACAGATGTGTTTATGTGGCTGATCAGATAACAGAAAATCGTGTTCATGGTATTTTAGGGCGTGGTGATGCTTCTGAAATCTCAACTTACATAGAAAAGGCAATTGAAAATGATTTCTCAGGAAATGTTATTGATGTTTGTCCCGTAGGTGCCCTAACCGATAAAACTTTCCGTTTTAAAAACAGAGTTTGGTTTACTAAACCGGTTGATGCGCATCGTGATTGCCCAACATGTAAGGGCAAGGTAACACTTTGGTATAAAGGTGATGAGGTATTAAGGGTTACTGGACGTAAAGATCAGTTTGGTGAAGTAGAAGATTTCATCTGCAATACCTGCCGTTTTGATACAAAAAACACCACTGATTGGGTTATTGAAGGTCCGCGTCATATTTCACGTACTTCAGTAATTTCGTCTAATCATTATGAGATGACTCCTTTGCCTGTTATTATAGAGAATCCAAAATTGATTGAGGCGAATAAAATTGAATTTGATAGAGCAACAAAGGTTTAATGGAACTAGCATTTATAATAGAGAAATTCATCGTAGTAACGGTCATATTTTTGATCAGTTTAACTATAGCAGCCTATTCAACCCTTGCTGAAAGGAAAATTGCGGGCTACCTTCAAGATAGAGTTGGGCCAAACAGAGCAGGTCCCGGAGGTATGTTTCAGCCCTTAGCTGATGGATTGAAGATGTTTTTTAAGGAGGAAATTATTCCTGCAGACTCAAGTAAAGCGCTCTTTATTTTGGGCCCATCGCTTGCATTACTCACTTCATTAATTGGGAGTGCTGTTATTCCATGGGGACAAAGTATTGAGATTGCCGATCGCTTGGTAAGTTTGCAAATTGCTGATGTGAATGTTGGTATTCTATATATTTTCGGAGTAGTTTCTTTGGGAGTTTATGGAATTATGATTGGTGGTTGGGCATCAAATAATAAGTTTTCATTAATGGGGGCTATTAGAGCTGCATCTCAAAGTATCAGTTATGAAATTCCTATGGGATTGTCAATCATTGCTTTACTGATGACTACCAATACGCTGAGCATGAAAGAAATTGCTGAGCAGCAGCATGGAATAAATTGGAATATATTTTATCAGCCATTAGGATTTTTAATTTTCTTAGTGTGCTCATTTGCCGAAACAAACAGAACACCTTTTGATCTACCAGAATGTGAGACGGAACTTGTGGGTGGTTATCATACCGAATATTCAGGTTTTAAAATGGGTGCTTTCATGTTTGCTGAATATTTGAATATGTTCCTTGCTTCAGCAGTTATGTCAACCCTTTATTTTGGTGGATATAATTATCCGGGAATGGATTGGGTTAATGGCATGGCCGGACCATTATTCGGTCCACTAATTGGCATGGGTGTTTTGCTACTTAAAATCTTTGCATTTATTTTCTTTTTTATGTGGGTGCGTTGGACAGTTCCGCGTTTCAGATATGATCAGTTGATGAATTTGGGATGGAAAGTTTTAATCCCATTAGCAATAGCAAATATTGTTATTACAGGAATTGTTATTACGATTTACGATAAATTATAATACATCTGTTTATTGAATAAGCAGATAAATAATATTAAAAAATAACCTTTCAGGAGGATTTAGGGTTTATGGAACCATTAAGTAACAGAAAAAAAGTCTTAGAGCAGAAGCCAATGAATTTCTGGGAGCGTTTATATCTTCCGGCAATTTTTCAGGGTATGGGAATTACCTTCAAGCACATGTTCAAAAAGAAAGAAACAATTTTCTATCCGGAAGTTGAGCGTGAGTTCTCTGAGAATTGGAGAGGAATGCATTCTTTGAAAAGAGATGAGCAAGGTCGCGAGCGTTGTACGGCTTGTGGATTGTGCGCACTTTCTTGTCCTGCAGAAGCTATCACCATGATTGCTGCTGAGCGTCAAAAAGGTGAAGAGGCTTTGTATCGTGAAGAGAAATATGCAGCCGTGTATGAAATAAATATGTTGCGTTGTATTTTCTGCGGTTTATGTGAAGAAGCTTGCCCGAAAGAAGCAATTTATCTTGATGGACCAATTGTTCCCGCAGATTATTTAAGAAAAGATTTTATTTACGGAAAAGATAAATTAGTTGAAGAACCATTGAAGGTTTAACAGCGCTATAAATTTAAAATTGGGCAAGCCGGATCCTGTAAATAATTCGGCAGAAATTATACCTTTGCCCCATATTGGGTTAAAGATTAAAATACCTTATTAATGAGTATATCTCTATTTTATTTTGTTGCTTTCCTGTCCATATTCTTCGCACTTCTAGTGATTTTTGCGAAGAATCCGGTACATAGTGTGCTTTATCTCATTGTCACATTTTTTACATTCACTATTCATTACATTCTTTTGAATGCACAATTTTTGGCTATCGTGAATTTTATAGTTTACATGGGTGCAATTATGGTGCTATTCCTTTTTGTATTGATGTTACTTAATTTGAATGAGGGCTCTATTGGCTCAAAATCGAATTTGTTAAAAATGATTGGTGTAATTGGAGGAATGTGTTTGATAATTACATTAGTAGGTTCAGCCAGAGTATTAAATGCATCTGAACCATTGGTACTTCAAACTCAGGATTTAGGTTTAGTTAAAAATCTTGGGAAGGTGCTTTTCAGTAAATTTTTACTTCCTTTTGAGCTTTCCTCTATTTTATTGTTATCTGCAATGGTAGGCTCAGTTCTATTGGCTAAAAGGGATATTAAACAGGTATAAGAATGGAAAACGTAACACAAGCACTTCAGGGTGTACCTCTAAATCATTATATCTTATTAAGTATTATTATTTTCTCAATCGGGGTGATTGGAGTAATGATACGAAGAAATGCAATTGTGATTTTTATGTCTGTCGAATTAATGCTCAATGCAGTAAACTTATTGCTCACAGCATTTTCTGTGCATCATAATGATCCTTCGGGACAAGTATTTGTATTTTTTATTATGGCTTTGGCCGCGGCCGAAGTTGCAATTGGTTTGGCAATCATTGTTATGATCTACCGAAATACAAATTCTACCGATGTTAATATTTTGAATAAATTAAAGTGGTAATAAAGCAAGATCAATCGTTTTCGAATAGGTCAAAAAGAATAAAATAATGATAAATTTAGTCTGGTTAATTCCATTATTCCCACTCTTAGGTTTCCTTGTTAATGGCTTAGGTCGTAATACATTATCTAAGTCTGTAGTGGCATTTGTTGGGTGTCTGACTGTTCTGGCATCTTTTGCCGTCAGCTTAGGTGTGTTTTTTGAACTCAGCGCATCCGAAACAAAATCATTCATCATACCAATTTTTGATTGGATAAGTGCTGGGGCAGTTAAAATTCCATTCTCTTTCCTTATCGATCCATTGAGTGCACTTATGCTCTTAATAATTACAGGTATTGGCTTTTTGATTCACCTATATTCTGTAGGATATATGCACCATGATTCAGGTTTTGGTAAATTCTTTGCCTATTTAAACTTGTTCATCTTCTTCATGCTTTTATTAGTCCTAGGCTCCAATTATGTAGTCATGTTCATAGGCTGGGAAGGTGTTGGTTTATGTTCTTACCTACTCATCGGTTTTTGGTTTACAAATCCATCTTACGCTAGCGCAGCAAAAAAGGCATTTATCATGAATCGAATAGGTGATTTAGGTTTCCTAATAGCCGTATTTTTGATCTTTACAACCTTTAATAGTGTTGAATTTGCTCAAGTATTTCCACTGGCAGCCAATATGGCTTCGGGCGATTCCATGTTGATATTAATTACTGCCCTATTATTTGTAGGTGCAATAGGTAAATCGGCTCAAATTCCACTATTTACCTGGTTACCTGATGCAATGGCGGGGCCAACCCCTGTTTCTGCATTAATTCACGCAGCAACCATGGTTACTGCAGGTATTTACATGATTGCAAGATCAAACATTCTATTTACCCTGGCTCCTGAAACTTTGGCTGTGGTGTCAATCGTAGGACTTGCAACCTTATTTTTGGCTGCGGCAATTGCAGTTTCACAAACTGATATTAAGAAAGTATTGGCTTATTCTACAGTATCTCAACTAGGTTATATGTTTTTAGGACTTGGTGTGGGAGCTTATACTGGCGCATTTTTCCATGTAATTACCCATGCATTTTTTAAAGCCTTACTTTTCTTGGGTGCAGGATCAGTAATTCATGCAATGAGTAATGAGCAGGATATGAGGAATATGGGCGGATTGAAAAAGAAATTGCCTATTACCTTCTTAACCATGATGATAGGTACTATAGCAATTGCTGGATTACCTCCATTTTCTGGGTTTTTCTCTAAAGACGAAATTTTAGCTCATGTGTACGAGCATAATAAAATATTTTGGGGCATTGCCGTAATTGGCGCCATGTTTACTTCATTCTACATGTTCCGAATGATGTATCTTACTTTTAGTGGTAATTTCCGTGGGACAAGCGATCAGGAGCATCATTTACATGAATCTCCGGCAAGCATGACGATTCCATTGATTGTCCTAGCCGTATTATCTGCTCTAGGTGGCATTATCGGCATACCGGCAGTATTGGGAGGTGGTCATTGGCTTGAAAGCTTCCTTGCGCCTGTTTTTGCGGTCTCTGCATCTAAATCAGCTACACTTGCTTTAGATCATACAACAGAATATATTTTAATGGGTGTTTCAGTTGGTGGAGCATTAATCGCTATGATTTATGCCTATACTCGTTATGTGAAGCAATCGCATATCCCAGCTGAAGATCGTGTTGAACGTGGTACGCTTGCCCGTTTATCCTATAATAAATTCTTTATCGATGAACTTTATAATTCTTTAATTACTCGTCCGCTCGACGCATTATCAGGATTCTTCTTCAGAACTATTGATAAGCTAGGAATTGATGGTATTGTTAATGGTTTAGGTAAAGGTGCAATAGAATCAAGTAAAGGATTTAGATTGCTTCAAACAGGTATGGTAGGTTTTTATATCTTCATGATGGTTGCCGGCATACTTGCATTATTGTTTTACAGTATGTACAAAATTTAATATTAAGGAGTAGAACGAGATAAATGGAAATTTTACTATTACAGATTTTTATTCCAATAATTGCTGCACTGATTGTTCTTGTGTCAGGAAAAAGCATTGTGAGAGGTCTTTCGGGAGCATTCTCTTTGGTATCCTTGCTAGTTACGGTGTACATGCTATTGAATTTCAAGTCAGATGCTACAACACAATTCCTAGTTAATTTGGCATGGATACCTCAGTTTGGAATACAGTTTAAGGCGGGTGTGGATGGTATTAGCATGGTTTTATTGCTTTTAACCAATCTTTTAATACCAATTATAGTTTTATCAAGCTTCAAACAGGATATTAAAAATCAAAATGCGTTTTATGCATTGATATTCTTCATGCAAAGCGGTTTGCTTCTTGTTTTTACAGCTCTTGACGCGTTCCTTTTCTATGTGGGATGGGAAATTGCCTTGATTCCTGTATACTTTATCTGTGCACTTTGGGGTGGTGAAAATCGTATTAAGGTTAATTTAAAGTTCTTTATCTATACTATCGCGGGTAGTTTATTGATGTTATTGGCTATTATTTACCTGCATCTACAGACCCCTGGAAATAGCTATGATATTGCTGAGTTTTATAAGTTAAATCTGGATGCAACTACGCAGGGATGGATATTTTGGGCCTTTTTCATTGCTTTTGCTATTAAAATGCCAGTGTTCCCATTCCATACTTGGCAGCCTGATACCTATACTGAAGCCCCAACCGCTGGAACGATGCTTCTTTCAGGGATCATGCTTAAAATGGGAATTTATGGAGTAATTCGTTGGTTAATTCCAATTGCTCCGCTAGGTTTTGATGCTTGGGGTGAGACTGCCATGATTCTATCCATAATAGGAGTTGTTTATGCTTCCATTATTGCTTTTACCCAAAACGATATCAAACGATTAATCGCTTATTCGTCTATTGCACACGTAGGACTAATCTCTGCGGGTATTTTTGCTTGGAATTTGCAAGGTTTGCAAGGCGCAATGATACAAATGCTTAATCACGGTATTAATGTTGTTGGGATGTTTTTTATTGCTGATATCATTATCCGTAGATTAAATACGCGCGATTTGGGTCAAATGGGTGGCATTGCAAAACCTGCTCCTATGCTCGCTATTGGATTTTTAATTGTTTTACTCGGGACTGTCGCTCTTCCATTAACAAACGGATTTGTGGGCGAGTTTTTACTCCTGATGGGAGTCTATAATTACAATATTTGGTATGCCGCAATTGCTGGTTTGACCATCATTTTTGGTGCGGTTTACATGCTAAGAATGTATCAAAGAGTGATGCTGGGTGAGGTAAATACAAGTACAGCTAACTTTGGTGATATTGACTGGACTGAAAAGTTTGTTTTGCTGATTATTTCAGCCTTTATAATTTTAATAGGAGTATATCCGCAACCGATTCTGAATATTTCAGAAGCTGCAGTAATCAACCTGATTGAACAGGTTAATCAAAAGATTTTAGTTAAATAAAAGCATGAACGCATTAATAACCCTATCTGTTTTAGCCATTGTGGTTCTTTACCTAGGTTTGTATAAGGCAAAAAATGCTTTATTGCCTGTTACTTTATTGGGACTAGCAGGAGCCTTGGTTTTGAGTATTTTAGAATGGAATTCTGGTGCATCGCCAATTTATAGCGGCATGATGCTATTCGATAATTTTGCAGTTGCATTTTCATCGATTTGCATAGTTTCAACCATGCTTATCTTACTGATTTCAAAAGATTATTTTGAACAAATTAGTGAGCATGTTGCTGAATATTACACCATAATACTGTTTGCATTAATTGGTATCTTGATTATGGTTTCTTTCCATAATCTATCCATGCTTTTTATCGGAATTGAAATCATGTCTGTGAGTCTTTATATCCTTGCAGGTATCCGTAAGCAAGATTTTAAATCCAATGAAGCCGCATTGAAATATTTCCTTATGGGAGCATTCTCTACAGGATTTTTATTATTGGGTATTGCCTTTATTTATGGTGCAAGTGCCACTTTTGATTTAGGCTTAATTAAAGAATATGTAATTACTAATCCTTCAGGTATTTCACCTCTTTTTTATAGTGGATTAACTTTAATGATTATCGGTTTAAGCTTTAAGATTGGTGCTGCTCCGTTCCATTTCTGGACACCAGATGTGTATGAAGGATCACCAACTCTAATTACTGCCTTTATGAGCACTGTTGTTAAAACAGCAGGATTTGCAGCATTTTTAAGATTGTTCATAGTTTGTTTTGCGCCATTGCATGATTTTTGGATGCCTGTATTAATGGTAATTTCTGTTCTTACACTATTCATAGGTAATGTTACTGCCCTTTATCAGCATAGCTTTAAAAGAATGCTTGCCTATTCAAGTATTTCCCATGCAGGATATATGCTCTTTGCAATTGTTGCATTAGGCCCACTTTCAGAGAATTCGGTTTTTGTTTATGCGAGTGCTTATTCTGTGGCTTCAATTATTGCATTTGCAGTATTGATCTTAGTAAAACGCCAAACCGGATCTGATAATTTTGATAGTTTCAACGGACTCGCACGAACTAATCCTTTTATTGCTTTTACGCTTACAGTGGCTATGCTTTCTCTTGCAGGAATTCCTCTGACTGCCGGATTTATTGGAAAGTTCATGATGTTTTCAACCGCTCTTACTGAATATCATATGATTATGGTGGTATTGGCAGTGGTAAATGCAGTGATAGGTATTTTCTACTATCTAAAAGTTATTGTAGCCATGTATTTTAAGCCGGCAGAGCCAAAAGAACTTCAATCCTCAGCCTACTTTAATTTTGTATTAGGTGTTTCGGCCTTGCTAACAATAATCGTTGGAATTTATCCTAGTATTATATCCAACCTTTTCTAGGCTAAAATATTCTATAAATATTGTAGCTTTACGCATATCGAACTTATGCAAGAGATTTGGGATTATTTACAACATCTTATTGATCCAGTAAAATTACTGAGAGAGGGTGGATTTTATCTGCTTCTTTTTGTTGTTTTTGCTGAAACCGGTTTATTTTTCGGTTTTTTCCTACCTGGTGATTATCTTTTATTTCTTGCTGGCATGTTTGTTGCAACTGGCAAATTGGATGTTTCTATTTATGTGTTGCTAGTTGGTTTAATGGGGGCGGCTATAGCTGGAAATTTTGTAGGTTACTGGTTTGGTAAAAAAACAGGGCCTGTTCTGTATCAAAGAGAAGATACTTTTTTCTTTAAAAAGAAATATCTCAAAGCAGCTGAAGAGTATTATAGGAAACAAGGTGCTTTTGCTTTGATAATGGGACGATTTATTCCAATTGTACGAACATTTGCTCCAATAATTGCAGGTATTGTTAAGCTCGATTTTAAAAAATTTGCATTTTATAATATTTCTGGTGCATTTCTATGGATTACATCCTTAACTTTGCTGGGATTCTTTCTTGGTAGAAGTTTTGAAAAAGAAATCAATGATTACTTGTTATATATCATTGTTGGTTTCATATTGATTACTACTATTCCACTTGTTATTACCTATTTAAAGAGGAAAATTGGAGGAAATAGAGGCAATGAAGAAGAATCCAATTTCTAAAAATATGAATAAAGACCACCCCTGGCATAGCGTTTCTCCTGGTGAAGATATCCCTTCCACTGTAAATGCAATTATTGAAATCCCTAAAGGATCAAAAGCAAAGTATGAAATTGATAAAGATTCAGGTCTTATTAAGCTTGATCGTGTGTTATTTTCATCAGTGATGTATCCAGCTAATTACGGCTTTATTCCACAAACTTATTGTGATGATAAAGATCCATTAGATATTTTAGTTCTATGCTCAGTAGATGTTTACCCTATGTCGATTGTGGAAGCTAAAGTAGTTGGCGTGATGCACATGGTTGATAATGGTGAGCAAGATGATAAAATTATAGCTGTTGCGAAAAATGATATGTCAGTCAATTATATTGAAGATTTAAAAGAACTTCCTCCCCACACCATGACTGAGATTGTTCGTTTTTTTCAAGATTATAAGGCTTTGGAGCGTAAAAATGTAAGTATTGAGCATTTATTAGGCAAAAATTATGCTTATAAGGTAATAAAAGAAAGTTTAGAATTATATAAGACCACTTTCGTAAATTTATAAAATTATGGGTCTCTCTTTATTTTTAACATTTTTTCTTGTTTTTCTTAACGGTTTTTTCGTTGCGGCCGAATTTGCTCTGGTAAAAGTTAGAGCATCTCAAATTGAAATTAAAGCTAAAACAGGTAGTCGTGTAGCAAAAATTGCTAAGCACATGACTCAGCATCTTGATGGTTACCTGGCTGCTACTCAATTAGGTATAACTTTGGCATCGCTAGGTCTAGGTTGGGTAGGTGAAGCAGTAATGACCGATTTAGTAAGTCGATTCTTTAACTTTATTCAAGTAGACATGTCGTCGGCAGTGGCTA
The DNA here is from genome assembly GCF_017495225.1 of Daejeonella sp. Classification (GTDB taxonomy): domain Bacteria; phylum Bacteroidota; class Bacteroidia; order Sphingobacteriales; family Sphingobacteriaceae; genus Daejeonella. The sequence continues at coordinate 276,723 of NZ_JAFEIG010000033.1, forward strand.
CAAATATCGGCCATGTGCTTGCATTTGCCATTATTACAGTTTTACATATTGTCTTTGGTGAACTTGCCCCTAAATCTTTGGCAATTCAACGCCCGATTGGTACAACCATGGGTATTGCGCTTCCCTTGCACTTTTTCTATTTGCTTTTCAGGCCTTTTATATGGTTATTAAATGGCTTTGCAAATTTCATTTTGAAAATGTTAGGAATCAGTTCAGTTGGTGGTCATGAAGCTCATCATAGTTCTGAAGAATTACAATATCTGCTTGATCAAGGTAAAGAAAGTGGTGCGCTCGAAACCAATGAGCATGAACTTATTAAAAATGTGTTCGATTTTAATGAGCGTGTTGTAAAAAATATTATGGTGCCTCGGACTAAAATATCTGGGATTGAATTAAATACACCTCATAAAGAATTGTTAGAAGTTATTATTCATGAGGGCTATTCTAGAATACCTGTTTATGATGAAACTATTGATAAAATTGTAGGTATTGTTCATGCTAAAGATATTCTTCCTCTTTTAGCAGATAATAAAGAATGTATACTTAAAGATATTATCCGTAAACCCTATTTTATTCCTGAAACTAAAAAGATTAATGATCTTTTGAGCGAGCTTCAGCTAAAGCGAATTCAAATTGCTATTGTGCTTGACGAATTTGGTGGGACTGCCGGTATGGTTACTTTGGAAGATATTGTTGAAGAATTGGTTGGTGAGATTCAAGATGAATACGATGAAGAAAAGCCAATTGTTGAAAAATTATCAGACAATGAATTCATCATTGATGCTACCGCTTCAATTTATGATGTAAACGAATATCTACCACATGATTTACCTGAAGATGGTGATTATGACACCGTTGCAGGCTTGGTAAGTGAAATTTTCGGTAAAATTCCGGAAGTTGGGGAAGTGAGTGATTTTAATGGTTATACGCTAACGATTCTTAAAAAAGCAGATCAGAATGTTGAATCTGTTAAACTTGAATTGGTCATTAATAATGAGGATGCAGTAGATTTACGCTAAAAAAGGGAGATCGGATTATGCATATTTTCTATACACCCGATATCAATTCAAATACCCTAATTCTTAGTGAAGAAGAAAGTAAGCATTGTATAAAAGTCTTAAGGCTTGATGCAGGAAGTTTACTCCATTTAGTTGATGGTATTGGTGGTTTTTATGATGCTATCATTGAAGATCCTCATCCAAAAAGAACGAAGCTTAAAATTGTTAAGAAGATTGAAAACTTTGCTAAGCGAAATCATTATTTACATATCGCCATTGCGCCAACAAAAAATATTGAACGCATAGAGTGGTTCCTAGAAAAAGCTACCGAGATCGGAATTGATGAAATTACCCCTATAATTTGTGATCGCTCAGAAAGAAAAGAATTAAAGACTGAACGTTTAAATAAAGTAATTACCTCTGCTGTAAAGCAATCGATCAAGGCTTTTCATCCCAAATTAAATGAAGCCATTCGCTTCAGCGATTTTATAAGCAAAAACACAAATACCCAAAAGTTTATTGCTCATTGTATGGATGAAGGTAAAGTTGCAATTAAAGAGCAACTCATCCCCAATGGAAATTATCTAGTTATAATCGGTCCCGAAGGCGATTTTACCTTCCAAGAGCTCGAAGCCGCCGTAAACAATAATTATATACCCATTAGTTTAGGAGAGTCGAGGCTTAGAACCGAAACTGCAGCTTTAGAGGCCTGTTTTGAAATTAATTTTTTAAACAGATGAAAAATCTATTAAGCGCTGGCTTAGTATTTCTATTTTTTCTCTTGGTGGGATTCTCAATCAATGCGCCTTCCTATAAAATCGCTAAATTAAAGTATAATGGTGGGGGCGATTGGTATGCTAACCGGACAGCACTTACAAACTTGATTAGGTTTTGCAATAAAAATCTCGGGACAAATTTTGATCAAGAGGAAGCAATAGTTGAGGCTGGGAGTTCTGATATATTTAACTACCCATTTGTGTACTTAACAGGCCATGGAAACATTAAATTTTCTGATCAGGAAGCCAAAAATTTACGTAAATATTTAATGGGAGGAGGCTTTCTACATATTGACGATAACTATGGATTGGATAAATTTATAAGACCTCAAATGAAATTAGTTTTCCCTGAGCTCGACTTCGTAGAATTACCTGTACAACATCCTATTTATAATCAAAAGTTTAAATTCCCATTGGGACTTCCTAAAATACATGAGCATGATGGTAATCGAGCTTTAGGATTAGGATTAATTTATAAGGGAAGGCTCGTATGTTACTATACTTATGAAAGTGATCTTGGGAATGGTTGGGAAGACGCAGGTACATATCCTAGTGATTCTGAAGCAACTAGACAAAGGGCACTTCAAATGGGATCCAATTTAATTCAGTATGCACTAACTCAATAAATTATGCTTAAGGTAAAGGTTAATAATAAGTTCAATTTTGAGATTTCAACAGAAAAAAATCAGACATTAATTAATGGCCTTTCTTTTCAAGGAGATATTTTGAAAGTTAGTGATCGATCTTTTCATGTAATTTATAATGATAAATCCTACTATGCTGAGCTTATCGATTATGATAAAGCTGCAAAAACATGTAGCGTGAAAGTAGGAACTAATATTTATCCTATGCAAATGAGCGATCAATTTGATGAACTGTTGCATCAATTGGGTATGGATAATTTAAACAGCACTAAAATTGCAGAATTAAAGGCACCTATGCCTGGTTTAGTTTTGAAAGTTCTGGCAGCTGAGGGAGAAGAAATAAAAAAGGGCGGAAACCTATTAATTTTAGAGGCTATGAAAATGGAAAACATTATCAAAGCCCCCGCAGATGTTGTTGTAAAGTCTTTAAAAGTTAATGCTGGTGATAAGGTCGAAAAGAACCAATTGCTGATGGTGTTTTCCTGATTAATAATTTTCAATAATAATTAGATATTCCTCTCCTATAATTTCTTTAGGTAAATAAATATTGTTTATTTTCATAAATCTTTTTGTGATAAGTATAAACAATAATATCTAATGGCTATAGAAATTAAAACTAAAGGCGAATTATACGATGTCTGTATTGTAGGTTCAGGTGCAGGTGGGGGAATGGCGGCGAAAATCCTAACAGAGGCAGGTTTAAAAGTCGCATTACTTGAAGCAGGTCCTGATTATGATCCTGCTAATCCAGAACAACAAACACAACTCAAATGGCCTTATGAATCGCCTAGAAGAGGTGCTAGCACAAACCGTGCTTTTGGCGATTTTGACGCAGCATATGGAGGTTGGGAAATTGAAGGTGAGCCTTATACTCAAAATGAAGGTTCACAATTCGATTGGTTTAGATCCAGAATGCTTGGAGGTCGTACTAACCATTGGGGAAGAATATCTCTAAGATTTGGACCTAATGACTTTAGGCGTAAAGATATGGATGGCTTGGGCGATAATTGGCCAATTGGATACGATGATGTAAAGCCATACTATGACCGTGTAGACAAAATGATAGGTGTTTTTGGGACTAAAGAAGGAATTTATAATGAACCAGATGGTTATTTTCTTCCTCCTCCAAAACCTAGGCTTCATGAGCTTATGGTAAAAAAGGCAGCAACTAGTATCAATATTCCTGTTATTCCTTCCCGTTTATCCATATTAACTAGACCCATCAATAAAGATCGTGGAACTTGTTTCTTCTGTAATCAATGTAATCGTGGTTGCTCAGTACATGCTGATTTTTCTTCTTCAACCTGTTTGGTTAAACCAGCACGTAAGAGTGGCAATGCAGATGTTTATGTAAATGCCATGGCACGTGAGGTTTTAACGAATAAAGAAGGACTTGCAACAGGTGTTTCTTATGTTGATAAAACTGATATGCAAGAATATCAGGTAAATGCAAAGGTGGTAGTTTTAGCTGCAAGCGCTTGTGAATCAGCACGTTTACTGTTGAATTCGAAATCTTCAGCCCATCCTAATGGTTTGGCCAATTCAAGTGGAATGGTAGGTAAATACTTACATGACTCAACTGGTTCTTCTAGAGGTGCTTTCATTCCGCAGTTGATGGATAGAGAACGTTATAATGAAGATGGGGTTGGTGGATTACATTTATATATCCCTTGGTGGCTTGATAACAAGAAACTAGATTTTGCTAGAGGTTATCACATAGAGTTCTGGGGTGGTATGGATATGCCTTCTTATGGTTTCGGCTTCGGAATGGAGAAAAGAAATGGTAAATTCCCAGGCAAAGACGGTAAAATGAAGTCGGCGGGGGGTTATGGAGCATCTCTTAAAGATGATTACCGTAGATACTATGGTTCAACTGTTGGTTTTGCGGGTAGAGGTGAAAGTATTCCTAGAATTGAAAACTATTGTGAAATTGATCCAGGAGTAGTTGATAAATATGGTATTCCTGTTTTAAAGTTCAATTATAACTGGACTGATCAAGAGATCAAGCAAGCTAAGCACATGCAAGATACCTTCGAAGAACTTATTCATGCTATGGGTGGCGTTGCAAGTGGTGATAAACCTGGTGAGGATCGTAAATACGGACTAGAAACACCAGGTAGAATCATACATGAGGTAGGTACTACCCGTATGGGAAATGATCGTAATACTTCAGTATTAAACAAGTATAATCAAGCTCATGATGTAAAAAACCTATTTGTGGTTGATGGTGGTGCATTTGTTTCTCAGGCGGATAAAAATCCTACATGGACCATCCTAGCCCTATCTATGCGCGCATCAGAATACATCGTTGATCAGTTAAAAAAACAAAATATTTAATCAGATGAATAGAAGAGACTCACTCAAAGCATTAGCTGTAGGAACGGTTAGTGTAGGTACAATTTTAGCCACTTCATGTGATAAAAAAGATGACGCGAGCAAAGGCAAAGCCGGTGTATATGGTAGAACGCCTGAAGAGAAACTGATTGATGAGAAGTTGATGTCTGAGACATTCTTCACTGCGGCAGAGCTTAGTACAATCACTATTTTGGCCGATATTATCATTCCTAAGGATGAAAATTCAGGGAGTGCCAGTGATGCAAAGGTTCCTGAGTTCATTGAATTTATTGTTAAAGATCAACCGAGGTATCAGCTTCCAATGCGTGGCGGATTAAAATGGCTTGATGTTAAATCGCTTAAGCTTTTTAAGAAATCCTTTGCCGATGCAAGCAAAGAACAGCAAATTGAATTAGTAGAATTAATTGCATTTCCTGAAAAGGCCGCTCCTGAAAATTCTGCAGGGGTAAGCTTCTTTAATACTATGCGTAATTTGACTGCTACTGGATTCTTTACAAGTAAGGAAGGTATCGCAGATATGGCTTACAAAGGAAATCAGCCCAATGCATGGGACGGTGTTCCGGACAAGGTTTTAAAGCAGTTTGGTTTAGAATACGATCAAAAGACTTTAGATGAATGCCTAAAAATGGAAGATCGTGGCAAAATTATGACTTGGGATAGTTAATCAATTTTGACTAATTGCTACAAAACAAAAAACACCTTTATATCAAATATAAAGGTGTTTTTTTATGTCTTTAAATTTTTTATTTAGCCTTAGCTTTCGACTTATATTTAGGGAATTGAGGTTTCCCTTGAGGGTTAATTTCAGGAGATCCTACCAATGTCATTGCAGCGCGGAATCCAATTTCTGCACTACCTTCATCCTGTTGCATGAATCTTCTTGTTGCAGGATTTAACCAGTATGCTCTGTCATTCCATGAACCACCTTTATAAACACGTGAACGATCGTTTACAAGGCTTGTAATTCCATAAAGATTTGCGTTAACCGTGTCTTTAAATCCTCTAAAATCAGGCTTATATGGTTTTCCTGAAAGGGCTGATGAATCAGCTTTGGTACCCTTGCCTTGTAATTCAGCCCATGTTTGTTTCTTAGAAGATGGTGCTGGATCTTTAATCGGACGGCCATATTTATCTTTCGCATAAAGACCTTTTTGCTTATCAGTTAAACGCTTGTTAACAAATTCATTTCCACGGTAAGGGTTAAAATCAGCGAAATCTTCAAAGCTTAATTTTCTGTAAACATCGGCAGTCCACTCACTTACGTTACCAGCCATGTTATAAAGTCCGAAATCATTAGGAATATAATATCTTACAGGAGCAGTAATATCAGCCTTATCATTCAAGTATCCACCGGTACCCATATTATCACCATCGCCACGCTTAAAGTTTGCGTAGATCATACCCTGAGTACGTTTCTTTGGAGAACGAACACCTAAACCATTCCAAGGATAAATTTTACCATCAGCAATATTTTCATATTCAGTATTACCTGCAAGAGATAATGCAGCATATTCCCATTCAGCTTCTGTTGGTAAGCGATAAGGTTGTTTTAAGATTCCATCTTCTAAACGAACAGGTCTAACAGGACCACCTTTTCCAGTGGTAGCAGTTCCAGCTGCTGCCGAATTAGGATTTAGATCTTTTTTCATTTTTTTTCCGTCGATACCCTCACCACGGAATTGACCATTTAAATAAATGTCTGTGTTAAATGGATCCTTTGCAGTAGTAGTTGCTGCTGGAGCTCCTCCTTTTCCACCACCTGCAAGAGTTTTGTAATCCAATAAATAACCACCTCTTCTTAAAATCTCTTCATTTACACGATCTGTACGCCAAACACAATAATCATTTGCTTGCTCCCAACTTACGCCAACAACTGGATAATCCTGAAATGCAGGATGTCTTAGATAATTATTTACGTATGGTTCATTATAAGAAAGAGGCTGTCTCCAAACAAGTGTATCTGGAAGTGCATTATAATAATATTCTGCATCAGTTGGATAAGTACGCTTAATCCAGTGTAAGTATTCTAGCCAGTCAACATTAGCTACCTCCGTTTCATCCATGTAGAATGAAGCAACAGTTACCCTGCGGCGAACATTGTCAAATTCATAACCTAAATCTTGGTTTAGACTACCACCCATAACGAAAGTTCCACCTTCGATGGCAATTAATCCTGGTCCGGGACCAGCCTTAACTTTGTTATTAACTTCAAAACCTCCATTGTACTTATTGTTATAAGCCATGCCAGTTTTTGAGGAAGATGAACTCGTAGTTTTTTTACAGGATGTTGCTATTCCGAGTAGAAATAATCCCGCTGTAAAGTATATTGTAATTCTTTTCATTGATTTCAGTAATTGGAGCAATAATTTGCTAAAATACAAAATTGCTTAATACCACCAATGGATTTTTTTCATATCGCTTTATGGTGGCTTTTAGGCGAGTTAACAATGGTTATTAATATGATAAAAATTTATTTCTTTTATTTAATTATTGCAATAAACGTCTCTAATTCACCATTATTATATTAATTTTCCATCAAAAATAAATCCGCCGCATTTTACGCTAATATTTATATTTATGGTCGGATATTTGATAATTAACTATAATAAATTTCTGAATAAGACATTTTTTTTAAAAATATATATTATTTAAAACAGCAAAGCGTTCATTTTAATCGTTTTCATATTAAATATATGCTTATTATTGCTTATATTTAAAACACAAGAATTTTAGATTTGCTTGATTTTTTTACAATAATGATCAAAAAGCGTTCGTTTTTTAATTCTTTATTTGCATTTACCCTCGGATTCCCTGTTTTGCTTGTGGCACAAACTACGCAAAGCGATGGGAAACGTATAAATACAATAAAAACGGCTGCTCCTTTTTTACTTATCACTCCCGACGCTAGATCTGGGGCAATGGGTGATGCTGGAGTTGCAATTTCGCCTGATGCAAATTCATTGCATTGGAATCCTGCTAAATTAGCTTTTCTAACTAAGCCAACTGGGATATCTGCTTCATACACACCATGGTTAAGAAATTTGGTGCCAGATGTTGATTTGGGATATCTAACACTTTACCATCGCTTAGATAGTCGAAATACTATCGGCGGTGCTTTGCGCTATTTTTCTTATGGCTCTATTCAACTTACTGATAATAGCCAGAATGATATTGGTGTGTACAGTCCCAATGAGTTTTCTATAGAAGGCACCTACGCAAGAAAATTTGGCGATAATTTCTCAATGGGTTCATCAATTAGATACATTAGGTCAAGCTTGAGTAATGGTCAATTCAATGGTCAGGAGATACAAGCCGCCACAGCACTTGCTGCAGATGCTTCTGCATATTATAAAGAAGGAACAGTGATTTTTGGAACCGATGCTGAGCTTGCTTTAGGAATAAATATTTCAAATATAGGCTCCAAGATGAGCTACTCTGATAATGGCACAAAATCTTTTCTTCCCACTAATATGAAAATTGGAGGTGCTTCAACTTTTATGTTAGATGATTTGAGTACCCTAACCTTTGCTCTTGATTTGAATAAACTTTTGGTGCCTACCAATCCAATTAGAGATGCAAATGGTAGGATTATTAGTGGTAAAGATCCTGATCGGTCGGTTCCATCTGCTATTTTCGGCTCTTTTAATGATGCACCTGGTGGTTTTTCTGAAGAATTGAGTGAAATTAGTTATTCCTTCGGAATGGAATATTGGTATAATAAACAATTCGCTCTTCGTTCTGGATATTTTTATGAGACCCCAACAAAGGGCGATAGAAGGTATTTCACCTTAGGTGCAGGCTTGAAATATAATGTATTTAATCTTGATATTGCCTACCTCTTGGCAAATCAACAGACCAGTCCCTTAGCGCAAACACTGCGCTTCTCATTGGTGTTTAATTTCGGAAAATAAATAATGAAAATCAGAGTTGGCTTTGGGTTTGATGTACATCAATTGGTTGATAATCACCCATTTATTTTAGGCGGTGTAAAATTGGATCATCCTTCAGGAGCTTTTGGGCATTCGGATGCGGATGTTTTGGTACACGCAATTTGCGATGCATTGCTTGGAGCAGCTAATTTACGTGATATTGGTTTCCATTTTTCAAATACCGACGATCGCTGGAAAGGAATAAGTAGTCTAATTCTTCTTAAAGAATGTGTTTCTTTATTAAATCAAAAGGGCTGGAATGTGGGAAATATTGATGCTATGCTCTGCTTGGAAGCTCCTAAAATAAATCCACATATCCCCGAAATGAAGGTTAATATCGCTCAAGCTGCAGGTATTAGTGAGGATGATATCTCTATCAAAGCAACAACAAATGAAACAATGGGCTTTATTGGTAGAAAAGAGGGATTAGTGGCTTATGCTGTTTGCCTAATTGAGAAGTCGGCTTAAAAACTATTTATTTTTTTCTTGTGGCATTACCTGACTAAAGTCGGCAGTGCATTTACCACAATTACTCGCACATCCTGCCTTGCTTTTCATGCCTTTATAAGCCAAATTACCCACATAAAGTAGAGCCAGAGCAAATAAAACAATAACCGCTATTAATTGAATGTCCATATTCAAAAATACAGTTTTTTGGCAAATTATTGGTCAGGGGGATGTAAATTCAATTCCTCAAATGACATTCAATTAGGATTTGAATCTGCTCATTTGATATTTAAAGCTTAGCCTTATTTGTTGGATTGGGTTTTGTTTCCATCTCCTTAAATTATCATCTTATGGAATTCTCCTTTATAAATCGTACCTTTGCAAAAAATTTAAGGTAATTTTTTAATGCAAAAAATAAGAAACATAGCGATCATCGCTCACGTTGACCACGGTAAAACTACATTGGTTGATAAAATTTTACACCAAACTAATTTGTTCCGTGACAATCAGGAAACTGGTGATTTGATACTAGATAATAATGATCTTGAACGCGAACGTGGTATTACCATTGTCTCCAAGAACGTTTCTGTTAGCTACAAAGGTGTCAAGATTAATATTATTGATACTCCTGGTCACGCCGATTTCGGTGGTGAGGTAGAGCGAGTACTTAAAATGGCTGATGGGGTAGTATTACTAGTTGATGCTTTTGAAGGTGCCATGCCTCAGACTCGATTTGTGACTCAAAAAGCACTTTCTCTAGGTCTTAAGCCTGTAGTAATTGTAAATAAAGTTGATAAAGAAAACTGTCGCCCAGAAGAAGTTTACGAATCAGTTTTTGAATTATTCTTCAACCTTGAGGCTACCGAAGATCAGTTAGATTTCCCTGTACTTTACGGTTCTTCAAAGCAAGGATGGATGAACCACGACTGGAAAGTTCAAACTGAAGATATCACTCCATTATTGGATACTATTTTAGAGCATATTCCTGCGGCACCAAGTTTTGATGGTACCCTTCAGATGCAAATCACATCATTGGATTATTCTTCTTTCGTTGGACGTATCGCAATTGGTCGTGTAGCGCGTGGTGTAATTAAGGAAAACCAACCGGTTTCTTTAGTGAAGCGTGATGGAACAATTCAAAAATCAAGAATTAAAGAATTATATACTTTCGAAGGCTTAGGAAAAATTAGAGTTCAGGAAGTTTCTTCAGGAGATATCTGTGCCGTAGTTGGTATTGATGGCTTCGATATTGGTGATACTATCGCCGATTTTGAAAAGCCTGAACAACTAGAGGTTATCAAGATTGATGAGCCAACAATGAATATGTTGTTCACCATCAATAACTCACCAATGTTTGGTAAGGAAGGAAAATTTGTAACCTCACAGCGTTTACGTGAGCGTCTTTACAAAGAGATGGAGAAGAACTTAGCTCTTAAGGTTGTTGAAACAGAATCGCCTGATTCATACTTAGTGTATGGTCGTGGTATTCTGCATTTATCAGTTTTAATCGAGACTATGCGTCGCGAGGGTTATGAGCTTCAAGTGGGACAACCACAAGTTATCATTAAGCATATTGATGGGGTTAAATGTGAGCCTATCGAAACGCTAATTGTAGATGTACCGGCAGAGGTTTCAGGTAAAGTAATTGAACTTGTAACTCAACGTAAAGGTGAATTATTAATTATGGAGCCAAAAGGTGATCTTCAGCATTTAGAATTTGAGATTCCTGCTCGTGGTATCATTGGATTACGTAATAATGTGTTAACAGCAACTGCTGGTGAAGCAATTATGGCGCACCGTTTTAAGGCTTATGAGCCTTGGAAGGGTACAATCCCTGGTCGTTTGAATGGTGTTCTTGTTTCTATGGAAAAAGGTTCAACTACCGCTTACTCTATCGATAAATTACAAGATCGTGGTCGTTTCTTTGTTGAACCTGGTGTTGAGGTTTATGAGGGACAAATCATGGGTGAGCATATTCGTGATAATGACTTAGTTGTAAACGTAGTAAAAGGAAAAGCTTTAACCAATATGCGTGCATCTGGTACTGATGACAATACTCGTATTGCAACAGCTGTTAAATTCTCTTTGGAAGAAGCAATGGAATATATCCAAGCCGATGAGTACATAGAGATTACTCCTAAAAGCATGCGTTTACGTAAGATTTACTTAACTGAAAACGAACGTAAGATCAATGCTAAGAAGTTTGTAAATCAATAACAGAATTCTTTAGCAAATAAAATAAAGGCTCGGTGTAAACTGAGCCTTTTCTTATTTAAGGGTGTGAGCTAAGAAAAAAATTGCCACCTTTAAAAACAAATTAATTATTTTGTTTTAATGAAGTTTCCAGCGGTACCAGGCTTCGACCAACAAGCATTTAATAAATACCTGAAAAATACGGGCTGGCTATTTCTTGCCCGTGTGGGTAGCTTAATTATTAAAATTCTTGCTGGAATTGCAGTGGCTAATTATCTTGGTCGTGCAGATAATGGATTATTGAACTATCCGCTTGTTTTCGTAACTTTTTTTATTGCTGCTGCTGCATTGGGTCTTGATGGTTTCATCACACGCGAATTACTTGCATCGCCAGCTAATAAAAATAAATTATTAGGAACGGCTTTTCGAATGCGTTTTTTTGCAGGCTTAATCATTATTCCTCTGGCTGCAGGTGCTTTCCTAATTTTTAAAGGTAATAACTCCGAAATTCCTCTAAGTTATATTCTAATTGCATCCTGCATAGGTTTAGCGCAGTCATTAAATATTATCGATAGCTATTTCCAGTCGCAAGTTCAAGGAAAATATGTGATGATGGTCCAAGTGGCGGGCAATCTGCTCTCTGCGGCCTTAAAACTAGTGCTGATTACCATTTCTGCCCCTTTATCTTGGTTCATCTGGACTTTGCTTGCCGATGCGGTATTAATTGGTATTGGATATTTATTTGTGTATAGACTAAGGTCTAATAAGGTTTCGGAATGGCAATTTGAGGGTAAATTAGCCCAATATCTTCTGAAACATTCATGGCCATTGGCTTTTTCGGCTATTTTGGTGACTATTTACATGAAAATCGGTCAGCTGATGGTTGAAAGTTTTTTAGGAGTATCTGCCCTTGGGGTCTATTCAACGGTGGTAAACTGGAGTGAAAGTTGGTATTTTATTCCCGTGGCTATTGTTAGCTCTATTTTTCCAGCTATCATGAATGCGCGAAGAGATGACCCTATTCGCTATCAAAAGAGATTAAGAGATCTTTATGATTTGATGATGGTGATTAGTTTGACGATTGCGATTTTCATGACCTTTGCCTCCCCATTTATCTATACTTATTTTTACGCTGCCGAGTTTGCTGAAGGAGCTAAAATCCTCTCAATTCATGTCTGGGCAGGTGTTTTTGTCTTTTTGGGGAGTGCTAGCGGACAATATTTAATTGCCGAGGGCTACACTAAATATTCTTTATACAGAACAGGCGCTGGTGCAGTTGTGAATGTAGTTTTAGGTTTTTTATGGATACCTTTGTACGGACTTCAAGGAGCTGCATTTGCAACATTGATTGCTTATTTTTCGGCAACTTTCTTTATTCTTGTCTTTCCTAAGACTCGAAATCAGGGAATAATAATGCTGAAATCATTATTTTTAATTTCACTCATTCAAAAAATTGTAAAGCGTTGAAAAGAACGGAATCTTACACCAGTTTATTAAATCCTGCAAGGGTAAAAACCTTGCTTTCTTTCGGTATTAAGGGCTATTTATCCCAAATTGGATGGTTTAAAGCTTTTGAAACCAAATCGGCTATTGGTCGTGATGGTGAGCCTATTCCATGGGTTACTTATTCCTTCATCGACTTTATTTCAGATCGTATTCAAAAAGATCATTCTGTATTTGAATTTGGTTCTGGTAATTCAACTTTGTACTATGCAAAGCGTGCTAAAAAAGTGGTCTCTGTGGAGCATGATGAGAAGTGGTTTGCTAAAATATCATCTTCCAAAGCGGAAAATTCAGAAATGATATTTTGTGAGTTGGAGAAGGGTGGAAAATACAGCAAAATGCCCGCCAGCATGGATGAAAAATTCGATATTATTATTGTGGATGGCCGCGATCGTGTAAATTGTTGCCTTGAATCTTTATCCGCTTTGAGCGATAGAGGAGTGGTGGTTTTAGACGATTCAGAGCGTGAGCATTATGATGAAGCAATCAAATTCTTTAAAAATAATGGATTTAAGGAGCTTTCATTTAGTGGAATTTCACCGGGACTGTTTTATCTTAAATCAACATCGGTATTTTATAAAGATTCTAATTGCTTGGGTATTTAATTAATGGGTTCTAAATGATTATTTATTTAAATTTTCCTGCAAATTTTAAAATAAACGAATAAAGCTATATCGCTATGAAGGCCATACTTTTTTCAATTCCATTACTAATCGTTTTTTTTCTTCAGTTAATTTCTGGAGGGAGGATTCATGATTTGACTTTGAGTAATCCTTCTTTTGATACTGTTGGGCTTAAGGATGAATTTTCTAAATCGCCGGTACTTTCTGCTGAGGAATCGATTAAAAGGATGATTTTGGAAGATGGCTTTAAAATTGAAATTGTTGCTGATGAGCCTCTTTTAAGTTCACCTGTAGCCATGCTTTTTGATGAGAAAGGCCGCATTTGGGTGGTTGAAATGGAAAATTATATGCCTGATACCTTGGGTACAGGTGAGGATTTGCCGACTGGTAAAATTGTGATTCTTAGCGATAAAAATGGCGATGGTAGAATGGATGATAGGCAGGTATTTCTTGATTCTCTCGTTTTACCTCGTGCCTTCAGTTTCTATGAAAATGGCATTTTGGTTGCAGAATCACCGAACTTATGGTTCTATGAAATTTCAAATGATAAACCAGTGTCTAAAGTTTTGGTTGATGCTAAGTATGCCGAGGGCGGAAATGTAGAACATCAGCCCAATGGTTTGTTAAGAGCATTAGATAATTGGATTTACAGTGCAAAATCAGGAAAGCGTTACCGCAAATTTAATGGGAAATGGCTGATTGAAAGAACGCATTTCAGAGGACAATGGGGAATTTCGCAAGATGATTATGGACGACTCTTTTACAATAATAATTCCGAAAATCTTCAAGGCGATTATTTTAATCCGGGATTAGGTGCTTCCAATGAAAACCAACAACGATTGGCGGGTTTTTCAGAAAGCATCATCAAAAATAATCGAGTTTTTCCTATCCGTCAGACACCAGGGGTAAATAGGGCTTATATGGAAGGCATTTTAGATGATAGCCTTAAATTGGTGAATTTTACTGCTGCCTGCGGACCCTTAATTTTTAATAGTGAACTATTTGGAGATGCCTATTATGGCAATGCATTTGTTGCAGAACCAGCAGGAAACCTAATAAAACGCAATATTTTATCGAATTCCGGTTATGTCGTAAATGGGAAGCAAGCCTATGTAGATCGTGAATTTTTAGCAAGTACAGATGAAAGATTCAGACCAGTAAATTTGAGTCTTGGTCCCGATGGAGCCCTTTATATCGTAGATATGTATCGCGGGATTATTCAGCATAAGACCTATTTAACACCTTACTTAAAAGGTCAGATTAAAGCCAGAGATTTATCCAAACCACTCAATTTTGGTCGTATTTATAAAATTGTCCCGAAGGGCTTAAAGCCTTCTAAATCAGGTAAATATTTAGACAATAAGCGCTTGGTTCAGCAATTTGAAAGCCCAAATGGCTGGCTTAGAAATAAAGCACAACAGTTAATTGTGGATTCAAAAAATAAGCAATTTGAAAAGCCACTTAGAGATTTAATTAAATCTAGTGAAAGTCCGCTAGCTGTAATTCACGCTCTTTGGGCGCTAGAAGGACTTACTCTTCTCAAAAAAGAGGATGTTCTTACTTTGCTAAAATATAGCGATTGGACAATCCGCATGCAGGCCTTGAGCTTAGTCCCGTCAGTAATTAACAAAGAGAATTATAAGGAGTTTTTGGCTGTTTTCAGATCAATGCTTGTCCAAAATGATGCCTTAGCGGCACCTTATATTGGATTTTTAAATCCATTTATTGCTAAATATGATCCTTTAGTTGCAAGACAGCTTTTAATAGATCTAGCTAAAAAATATCCAAATAATAGTTTTACAGCCGATGCGGTGATCAGCAATTTGGCTAAAAAGGAATCTGAATTTGGGAAAGAGCTTGCAGCAGATACAAGTACTGTTATTAGTAAGCGTTTGAAAAAAGTAATTGATGATCTATCAAAGAAGAGTGAATCTACGGTTGATGTTTCTAAGGAATATCCTAAGGGAGCTAGTCTGTTTCGTTCGATATGCCAAACCTGCCATGGTGCCGATGGGAATGGAATAAATGGCTTGGCACCTCCTTTAAATAAGTCGGAATGGGTAACAGGCGATAAAAGTAGATTAATAAAAGTTATACTTTATGGCTTAGCCGGACCAATAAAAATTGGAGATAAAGTGTATAAATCGCCAGAAATTAGCGGCGAAATGCCTGGTATTGCTTCCAATACTAGTTTTTCTGATGAGGATATCGCAGAAGTAGCTAATTATATTAGAAACTCTTGGTCGAATAAGGCGGATAAGGTTACGAAAGAATCGGTTAGTGAAATACGTGGGAAATATAAGGGGAGAGAGAAGGCGTTTACGGAGGGGGAGTTGAATTAGTAAATTTGTTATTTAATTTTAGATGATATATAAATTTTCTAAAAATTAAACCTAGTAATATTATTTACAAGAAAATAATAATTGTTCAAGATGATTAATAAGCCACAAAATTCATTGAAGTCAGAAGAATTGGATTATTGTGTTCAATTGCAAAGGATGGAAATTATTGCGAAAAAGCTTGTTACTGAATCGAAAATAGTTAGAGATGAATCGATAAAAGTGCTAAGAGAATTTGAAGAAATTGACAGTTATGATTGCAAAAAAGGTTAATTAAAAAAATCGGAGAATTACCAAAAGAGCTTTCAGAACGTGTTAAAGAGAATCTTAAAATAGTTTTGGATTTAGACGAATAAATAAGTCTCGGTTTGCTTGAAGAAAGAGCTATTAAAAACCCTATTTTCAGACAACAGTTGGAAGATAACAAGGTTAAAATTTATAATTCTAAATTTACACATTAATAGAGGTCTTTTATTCGAGACCCAAATCATAAATCATGCAAAATTTTGCTCCAATAGCACTTTTCGTATATAATCGGCCGGAACATACTCGGCGAACGATTAAGTTTTTACAGCAGAATTTATTGGCTGAAGAATCAAGGCTTTATATTTTTTCTGATGCTGCTAAAGACCTTAATAATGAGTCGCTTGTAGCTGAAGTAAGGGATATTATTCGCTCATTTGAAGGTTTTAAGCATATTGAAATTGTTGAGCGTCAAAGTAATTTAGGGCTCGCCAATTCGATTATTGATGGAGTGAATCGCTTGGTAAAGGACTACGGTAAGGTCATTGTTTTTGAAGATGATTTAATCAGTTCTATGTACACCCTTACTTATTTTAACGATGCTCTAAATCGCTATCAGAATGAAGATAAGGTGATGCATATTGGTGCTTATATGTATCCTTTGAAGGAAGAGAATTTACCTGAGACCTTCTTTTATCGTGCGGCTACGAGTTGGGGTTGGGCGACTTGGGATCGTGCATGGAAGCATTTTGAGCCTGATATCGACCTGATAATCAGTCGCTTTGATCAAGAAAAAAAACATCAATTTTCTATTGAGGGCACTATGAATTTTTGGAAACAGATTCAAGAATTCAAGAGTGGTAAGAATAATTCTTGGGCTATACGTTGGTATGCATCAATATTTTTGAGGGGGGGACTAACACTAAATCCATCCAATTCGCTCATCAATAATATTGGGCATGATGGTTCTGGGATTCATTCGGGCATGAATGATATTTACCACGTAATTATAAATCCGCGCCCTATTCAATCGTTCCCCGAGAAAATTGAAGAAGATCAATTAGTCTATCATTCTATTAAATCTTTCCTTAAAAATCGTAAGGGAAGCTTCTGGCAAAGAATAATTCGCTTTGCTAAAGAGAAATTAAAGAAGTTTTAGGCTTTCATTTTGGCTTCCAATAGAATGTAAGGCGATAGGGCTTTCGATTCAAAAGGAAATATTTTAGTGAAGACTTTTCCGATATACCAAATAGATTTGATGAAGGCTTTTGTGAGGATAGATTTTTGATCTTTATTTTCAAGCCAAACACTGTATTTGCCTATGTATGAAGCTTTTATAACTTCTAGGCCTAATTCTTCCATAAAGTTCTTGAGCAATTTCGGATCCATACATTCGATGTGGTGTTTTTCATAATTATCCCGATCGAATGTTTTTTGAACCCATCCATTTACCCCTCTAAAATTTGGTAAAGTAATAAAAAGGGTTCCGTCTGGATTTAAAAATTCCAAGTGTCTGGCAATGATATCTTTGGTATCCTTAAAATGCTCAATTAATCCGCAAGAAAGCACTAAATCATATTTTTCTGTTGCCTTATATTGAAATAAGTCTGCTTCAATAAGCTTGATATCATGTTCTTTTAAATTATTTTTCTCCAGAACCTTTTTTAGGATTCCGGGATGAATAAAATAGTCGAATAAGGTGCTTTCAACCTTTAGGTATTTTTTTAGGAAAATGGAGTAATATCCTGGAAAACCACCTAATTCGATTGCAGTTTTACTTTTATCTCTAAAAACTACTTGTTCCAAATATTGATGAAAAAGATAATTTTTATCGATAGAAATGGCCAAATCAGGTTTTGATTCCCAATAGTTAGTCCAAAATGTACGGTCGGTTAATTGATTCTCCATGTAAAACAAAGAAAACAAAAAGATTAGACATGCGCATAAATTTAAAGAGGAAATATGTTTGAGTTTGAATTCATCCTAACAATTAGCGTTATGAATTGTATTTTTGGCTAGTGAAAATCATCCATTTAAATACATACGCCGGAAACGGAGGTGCGGGCAGGGCTTGTATGCGGCTAAATAAAGCTTTGCAGGCAGAGGGAGTGGATTCTGTGCTGGCTGTAAATTTTTTATTTAAGGATAACCCTGAGGTGGAAAATCTTTCGAAAGGCTTCTTTTCAAAATGGTTTAGCGCTGCAGGTATTATTTTGGAGCGGATTATAGCTAAACTGTTCACTAAAAATGTACCGATTCCCTTTTCCTTTCCAGTTTGGGGTAAAGATATTTCTCGACTAAAATTACTGAGGTCGGCAGATATTATTCATCTCCATTGGATCAATCATGCATTTTTGCGCCCTGAAGATATTGCGCGCTTGTCGAATTTAAATAAGCCCATTGTGTGGACTTTCCACGACAGTAATGCCTTTACCGGTGGTTGTCATGTGCGTTATGAATGCGATCATTTTTTGAAAGAGTGTGGAGATTGTCCTGTTTTAAAATATTCGGGTGCAGATGACAGCTCACATCGTATCTGGAAAAGAAAATTGAATGCTTACAGTAAATTGAATTTGAACATCATCGCACCAAGTCGCTGGATGGCCGACTCGGTAAAGAAAAGTAGTTTATTGGGTTCTGCACCTGTAGTAAATATTCCTAATACATTGGATATTAGCGTGTTTAAGGCAAGTGATAAATCGGATGCCCGTGAGAAGTTGGGCTTAAGCACTCAAAAATTTATGTTGATGAGCGGATTTATGCCATCGCGTAAGGATCTCCATAAGGGCACATCTTATTTGAAGGAGGCGATTGAACTTTTCATTAAAAATCATGAAATTTCACCCGAATCAGTCGAATTGATTGTATTTGGGAACAGAGACGAAAAGAATGTTCCTGATTTTCCGATAAAAACTACTTTCTTAGGAACAATTTCTGATGATGAGAAGCTAGCTTTATGTTACAGCGCTGCGGATGTTTTTTTAGCGCCATCCTTGGAAGATAATTTGCCCAATACGGTAATGGAAAGTTTAGCTTGTGGCACTCCGGTAGCTGCTTTTACCACGGGGGGAATTCCTGATATGGTGAACCATAAATACAATGGCTATTTGGCTGAGTATAGGTCGGCAGTTGATTTGGCCTCAGGCATTGCCTGGATTTATAAGGAGGCCAATAGAGCTGAATTGAATTTACATGCACGAAAAACAGTTGAGGAGTATTTCTCGGAGCAAATTATTGCCCAAAAGCATATAGAATTGTACAAATCTTTGTTAAATAAGCATGTTTCAACCTAAATTAAGCGTAATTACGATAGTTTATAATAATGTGCGTGATATTGAGCGCACGGTGCTTTCAGTGCTCAATCAAAGCTATTCGAATATTGAATATCTGGTGATTGATGGTGCCTCGAATGATGGTACTATGGATATTCTTAGGCAATATGAATCTCGTATTACAAAGCTTGTTTCGGAGCGAGATAAAGGTATTTATGATGCCATGAATAAAGGTTTGGCCTTGGCTACAGGAGATTATGTTTTATTCATGAATTCGGGAGATGAGATTTATTCTTCCAAAACAGTTGAAAATATATTTGCTAGTGGTGACGATGCTGATATTTATTACGGTGAGACAGAAATGTTTGATGATGCTTGGCAAAGCTTAGGTCGGAGGAGGCATAAAGCACCCGAAGCTTTCACATGGAAGGATTTTAAATATGGAATGAGTATTAGTCACCAGGCTATTTACATCCGTAAATCCCTCACTGAGCCTTACGATTTAACTTATAAACTGAGTTCCGACATCGATTGGATATTGAGAGCAGCGAAAAAGGCAAAGAAAATTGTTAATGTGAAGGCTGTTGTTGCTAAATATCTTGTTGGGGGCATGTCAAAGAAGAAACACCGGCAGAGTTTGGCGGAGCGCTTCTCGATTTTTGTGAAGCATTACGGCTTAATTCCTACTATTTTTAATCATTTGCTTATTGCCTTTAATCTGGTTTTCTATTATTTGAGGCATAGAAGGACGAATGATTAGTTGGAGATATGTTTGATAAGGGCGGGGGTAAACCCCGCCCCGACTGTATTATTTAAGCTTTTATTTATTTAAGCTTTTAATTCTTTTCTTTTTACTTCCAAAAATATCGCATATCCCAATGAAAGCACTAAAAGTATCGAAGCAATTAAAGAAATAATCTCTCCAGTATAATAGGATGTAGGTTCAAACTTAAATTCCAGCTTATGGTTGCCACCTGGCAATTGCGCAGCACGTAAAATATAATCTGCACGGAAATAAGGTATCTTTTCTCCATCTACATAAGCATTCCAGCCTTTATCGTACCAAATTTCTGAGAATACTGCCAAGGCATCACGCCCTGTTGAATATTCATAAGTCATGTGATCGGGGTGATAATTTGTTAATCTAATGAAGCCATTAGCATCAAAACCAGTTTTCTTTGTATCAATAAGTGGCTTAAATTTCTCATCTACAACCATTACCTTTTTAGGGTCGAAGCTGCTGATTGCTATCATTTCTTCATCGGCATTTTTTACGTATTCTACTTGCTCTACAAACCAAGCATGACCCGCTGCACTTGAGCGATTAATCATGGATTGTTTATCTCCACTCTGATTGGTAGTGATTAAGTACTTGGTATTCAGCATGTCTAGAACATCCTCATTGATTGCTCCATTAAACTGTTTGTCTAATACTTCTTGAAAACGCTTTAGTTTAGCAGCATGGTAACCTCCAATATTCTTGTGGAAGTAAGAAGGAATTGAGTTTGAGAATGGATTTCCTTGGGTAAGATCAAACACTCTGTAATAAGATTGATCTCTCATAATCAGTTGATCCACATCCCTAGCTTGTGTTTGCTGCGCTAATACATTATCTTCAACAAATTTCTCATTATTTAAGTAGCGTTTATCGATATTCCAAAGGTCGAATAAAACGATTACCGCCAAAGCAATAAATACAATTTGTGGATTTAATTTCTTCTTAATAAGCGCCCAGATTAATCCTGCGCCCAGTAAAACAAATATTAATGAACGGAAAGCATCTGCTCTAGCTAAACTAATTCTATCCTGAACTAAAGCATTTGTGATGGCATCGGCAAAGCCCTTATCGCCATTGGTTATCTGCATTAATCGCTCGGTGAAAAATCCATCATTTTGAGATTTGAAGCTTAAAAATGCATCAGGTAATACCATCAAAATTAGCAAGATACCGCCGCTAATAGCCAGGCTATACACCAAGCTTTTCTGTAATTTCTGTGGGGTCTCGTTTTGAGTGCTAGCCTCTTTTACTGCTAAAATCGCTAAAACTGGGACTAAGAAGGCAACAATTACCAAAATCGACTCAACAGCTCTAAATTTATTGTAGAGAGGGAAATAGTTAAAGAATAGATCTGAAAGGAATGGTAAATGTCTTCCAAAAGAAAGTAAAAGGCATAAAATACTCGCACTTAAAATCCACCACTTAATTCTGTTTTTTACTATAAAAAGTCCCAAAATGAATAGAAAACAAATACTGGCTCCAAAATACCAAGGACCAGAAGTAAATTGTTTATCACCCCAATAGGTGCTTAAGCCTACGGTAGATAATTGCTGAATAGCGGGTACAATTTGCTCTGCTGGGATGCCTTTTGAAGATAAAACTTTTGCTATTTCCGACTTTTCGTCGAGGTTTGCACCCGAAGCACCACCGTAAATATTGGGAGCTAAAAAAGTAAGGCTCTCACCTACACCCTGACTCCATTGATAGGCGTAATCACGATCCAATCCATTGCTTGGTGCTGATTTATCGGTAGTTAAATTTGACTTACCACGAATAGTTTCTGTGCTGTACTCGTAAGTGGTCCATAGCATACCCGCATTAACAGCTACAGCAAGCAAAGATGCTACTACCAGGTAACTAAATGATTTAATAAAGTCCTTAGTTTCTTTATTTTTTAGGGCATGATACAATTCAATTCCCACATAAATTAGTAGTGCGATGAACAAATAATAGGTCATCTGAATATGATTCGTTCTAATTTCAACTGCTAAAAACAGAGCAGTTAAAACAGCCCCCAAGAGGTATTTTTTTCTAAAAGTGAGGATGATACCCGCAAAAATTGGTGGGAAAAATGCGATTGCCATCGCTTTATTGCTATGACCTGCATCAATAATTTGAAAATTATAGGATGAAAATGCAAATGCAATAGCACCAGCTGCAGCTAGCCAAGGATTAATTCTTAGGACGCAGAATAATAAATAAGCGCCTAAAAGGTATAAAAGAACAGTGTCAATAGGATTTGGGAAAACGGTCTTAAAAAATGAAATAACATAAGTTGTTACGTTATTTGGATACTGAACCCAGATTTGGTAAGCTGGCATACCTCCAAACATCGAATTAGTCCAGAGTGGACCTTTCCCATCTTTTGCTTTATAATCCATGATCTCTTTTTGCATGCCCTTGGCCATGAGGACATCACTTTGGTATAAGGATTTACCTTGTAAAGCGGGACTGAAATACACAAAGCATAGTGCGATAAATATTCCTATAATGGCTAGATGTACACCATTGTTTTTAAACCAGTTATTCATTCTGCATAAATTAGTTGAATGTCAAAAATAGAAAAAAGCTCAAACCTGCAATGCTTGTAATTGAGCTTTGTGAAAATAAATCTATGGAAATTATTGATTTCTGCGAAATTAAGCTTAAAAACAAGCTTTTTATCGTCAAGATTTTTTAGAAATAAGAAATTATTTGGAATCAGGGAGTTTTAATCTCTTCGTATTCTACAAAATCGCCAGCATCTTCCACCTTCGACTTAGCCTTTGGAGGCATATAATCTACTCTGATGCGACCATCGGGACTAGGATTTTGTTGTTGATACCTTTGATTGGCTTGATTTTGTGCTTTGGTAATGATATTCTGAAATAATATGGGCAAGAGCAATCTTACAATCATTTTGATCAGCCATAAAATACAGATGGTAATAAATAGAAATTTTAATAATCCCATGTTAAAAAATTATATAATGCAAAGATAAGAGATAAATTTTTGATTAGCCTTTCAGCGCATTAAATGTTACAATTATTGATCATATTTCTTCTTCGATAGAAATTACACGACCCACCTGACCATCCTCTAGCCTAACTTTTATTCCGCGAGAATGAAAGGCTGCACTTGTCAGTATGCTTTGAACAATTCCCCTTGTTTTCTTGCCGCTGCGTTGATCTTTTTTTAGGATAATATCAACCTCTAAGCCCGGAAAAATATCTTTTCTATTCTGACCGTTCATTCATTTAAATTATTGATTATCAATATAAATTCACAATTATCCTGGAAAACGTTCCCCCATAATTCGTTCCAGTGCATACATTTCATCTCTCAATTTAGCTGCCAAAAGGAAGTCCATTTCTTTAGCCGCAAGCACCATGTCCTTCTTAGTTTTATCAATTGATTTCTGAAGTTCTGGCTTGGTCATATATTGAACAATTGGATCTGCGGCTAAATTATCCGTCATTTCCTTTTCGATATAGGCTTTTTGAACACCCCCTTTGAAATCCATAACCGAGGTTTGTTCAATGATTGCTTCGCGCGATTTTCCAACAGTGCGCGGCGTAATGCCATGTTCCACATTGTATTCCATTTGTTTCTCACGTCTGCGGTTGGTTTCATCTATCGTAACCCGCATGCTATCTGTAATTTTATCGGCATACATAATTACACGGCCCCGATCATTTCTAGCAGCCCTACCAATGGTTTGAATCAAAGCCCGCTCAGAGCGAAGGAAGCCTTCCTTGTCGGCATCTAGAATGGCAACGAGAGACACTTCTGGCAAATCTAAGCCTTCACGGAGTAGGTTAATCCCAATTAAAACATCAAAAACACCCAATCGTAGGTCTCTGAGAATTTCTACACGCTCCAATGTTTTTACTTCGGAGTGAATGTATCTCACTTTTATTCCTAGGCGATCCATATATTTTGTGAGTTCTTCCGACATGCGCTTGGTGAGGGTTGTCACCAAAATACGGTCACCCATTTTAACTGTTTTATCGATCTCATCAAGCAGGTCATCTACCTGATTACCAACGGGTCTAATCTCAATAATGGGGTCTAAAAGTCCGGTGGGACGAATAACCTGTTCCACAAAAACACCCTCTGTACGTTCCATTTCATAATCGCCGGGCGTAGCGCTCACATAAATGGTTTGAGGGGCAAGCGATTCAAACTCATTGAAATTCAGCGGTCTATTGTCTAATGCGGCAGGTAATCGGAAGCCGTAATCAACTAAAGAAAGCTTTCTTGATCGGTCGCCACCATACATAGCCCGTATTTGCGGAACGGTAACATGGCTTTCATCAATTACCATGAGATAATCCTTTGGGAAATAATCCAAAAGGCAGAAAGGGCGCATACCGGGTGTTCTTCCATCAAAAAAGCGCGAATAATTTTCGATTCCGCTACAATATCCCAGCTCTCGAATCATCTCTAAATCATAATTCACCCTTTCTTCTAGTCGCTTGGCCTCTAAAAAGCGTTTTTCATTAATAAATTGCTGCTTTCTGCTTTCCAGCTCTTCCTGAATAGACCAGATAGATTCTGTAAAACGTTCTTTTGGCGTCACGAATAAATTGGCCGGAAAGACGGCTAAGTGCGTCATTTTTTCGATTGTTTTTCCTGTTTCTGGATCGATGGCGCTTAGCTCTTCGATATCATCCCCAAAGAAAGAAACGCGATAGGCAAAATCCATGTAGGCTGGATAAATATCTACGGTATCGCCCTTTACGCGGAATGTTCCACGGCGAAAATCGGTAGTAGTTCGGGAGTATAAAATTTCTACTAAACGATGTAAAAAGGCATTTCGGCTCACTTTTGTACCCACTGCAAATCGAAAAACTGAATTTGCGAAATCTTCAGGATTTCCCATACCGTAGATGCAGGATATAGATGAAACTACGATGATATCCCTTCGCCCCGACATGAGTGCAGAGGTAGTACGGAGGCGAAGTTTTTCAATTTCTTCATTGATTTGAAGATCCTTTTCAATGTATGTATTTGAAGAAGCGATATAGGCTTCCGGTTGATAATAATCGTAATAGGATACAAAATAATTGACTGCATTTTCCGGAAAAAACTGCTTAAACTCGCCATAAAGCTGCGCAGCAAGCGTTTTATTATGGCTAAGAACAAGAATTGGTTTTTGTGTTTCTTGCACCACATTGGCAATGGTAAAAGTTTTTCCTGAGCCAGTTACACCCAATAAAGTTTGATAGTGGTCGCCATTATTTATTCCTTCAACCAGCTGTCTGATTGCTTCCGGCTGATCGCCTGTAGGTTTATATTCGGATGTGAGTTTAAATTCCATGGGATATTACAAAGATAAGAAAGTTGTAGCGAGTATTTTGGGCAGGTTTTGTAAGATTGTTCTTTAGTCGGACCGACCAGAGGAAATTTTGTGTCTCTGCACCTTTGCTAGATCATGTCTGGGAAAATCCCCTTGAATCTGCGAGAGATAAAATTATCTCCCATCAAATCAGAATATAAATCTGCTACACGCACAAAAAAATGCTCCCGCAGATTAATGCGGATGAGCGCAGAAACAATCTGCGGAATTCTGCGATATCTGGGGGAGAAATTGGCTGGTACGGTGACAACACCGACCAGAGGAAATTTTGTGTCTCTGCGCCTTTGCTAGATCATGTCTGGGAAAATCCCCTTGAATCTGCGAGAGATAAAATTA
>NZ_JAFEIG010000015.1 GCF_017495225.1 Daejeonella sp.
TTTCTTTTGTCTTTACTCTTTGTTCCTTGCTCCTTAATCCTTTTTCTAATCTCCGCAATCCCATCAATCAAATAAATCACAGTTCAGACAATTTAGTTGTCAGTTATCAGTTATCAGGCTGGCGACATCTGTTATCGGTGGCTGAGGTTCTCGAAGCCAAGCTCTCCAAGCCATTTATTAACCTCAAGGATAGAGTTATCAGCTTTTGTCCTTGCTCTTTGCTCCTTACTCTTTGTTCCTTATTCCTTTTCCAAAAAAAAGAGCAAGAAAAAAAGACGGATTTTCCATCAATTTTTCTTGCTCTTAAATTATTTAGCTTTGGGTGTTAGTTCCTTCTGCGTCTTTCGCCGCTTCCGCCTTCACGGCGACCGCCACTACCAGCATTAGCACTTCCGGCACGATCTTCACGGCGCTTTCCAGAAAAATCACGGAAACCGCCACCGCTACCACCTTCACGACCACCTTCACGACGTCCGCCACCGCTTCCGCCACGGTATCCACCGCCACCACCTTCACGGCGTCCACCACCACTTCCGCCACGGTAACCACCGCCGCCTCCACGATATGAACCTCCACGATCGCCACCACCGCCTTCACGGTCGCCAGCTAATTCAATTCTTACATCTCTACCCTGGAAATCAACAGATTTAAATCCTTCAATAACCTGATTTACAGCCGATTCTTCAACTTCAAAGAAAGTAAATACTCCCTTAAGGTCGATTTTACCTACACTCTTTCCGCTGATTTTAGTATTGTTGCAGATAAATCCTAACATATCTCCACGAGTGAAATCATCAACTGATCCTAGATTCATGAATAGGCGGGTATAACCCGGACTAGTACTTGATCTGAAAGCACGATCACCACGCTCTGGACGATCACCACGCTCAAATCCGCGGTCATCACCTGAGATGTTTAAATCTGGTGATTTTGAATAATATTCAAGGAAACGATTAAATTCTAATGAAGCAAATCTTTTGATGATTGTTTCCTTATCCATGTCCTTAAACTCATCCATGATGCGCGGAATGTATTGCTCAATCTGCTCCTCATTCACTTCAACATTATGAACCTTATGAATCATCGCAAATAATTGCTTCTCACAAACATCAAAACCACTTGGAATTTCAGCTTTTGTGAACTGCTTACCAATGGTGCGCTCAATATGACGAATCTTACCTAATTCTTTCGAATTAATAATGGCAATTGAAATACCTGTTTTTCCTGCACGACCTGTACGGCCACTTCGGTGAGTATAGTTTTCAATCTCATCCGGTAATGAATAGTTAATAACGTGAGTTACATCATTTACGTCGATACCTCTTGCAGCAACATCTGTTGCAATTAATAATTGAAGACTACGATCACGATAGCGTTTCATTACTTTGTCACGCTGCTGCTGCGATAAATCGCCATGCAATGCATCAGCATTATAGCCGTCTTTCATTAATGATTCTGCAATTTCTTGCGTCTCAATCTTAGTACGACAGAAAACAATACCAAAAATCTCTGGATTGAAATCTACAATTCGCTTAAAAGCGGCGTATTTGTCACGCGCTTTAACTATGTAATATTCATGTTCGATGTTAACATTTCCGGTATTTTTGGTACCCATGGTCAGCTCGAACGGATCTGTCATGTATTTTTTTGCAATTCTGCGGACTTCAGATGGCATAGTTGCCGAGAATAACCAAGTTTTTTTATCATCCGGTGTGGTTGATAAAATACTGTCGATGTCTTCTTGGAAGCCCATGTTTAACATCTCATCAGCTTCATCTAGAACAACGTATTGTACCTGACTGAAATCAATCGCTTTACGATTAATAATGTCAAGCATACGGCCTGGAGTGGCTACAACAATCTGCACACCACGTTTAATTTGGCGTAACTGATCTGAAATGTTTGCACCGCCATAAACAGCAACAACGTTAACGTTCTTCATGTTTTTGGCGTAATTTTTTATGTCGCTTGCGATCTGTAAACAGAGTTCGCGTGTGGGACAAAGAATTAACGCTTGTGGATAATTTTCTTCAAAATCCAATAATTCTAATAGGGGGAGGCCAAAGGATGCGGTTTTACCGGTTCCTGTTTGAGCTAATCCGACAAAATCGTTGCTGCCTGAAAGTAATACCGGGATAGCTTGTTCCTGGATTGGTGTGGGATTTTCGAATCCCAGTTCAGTGATGGCATTAACAATATCATGACGGATACCCAAGGTACTAAATGGGTTCATGATAATTTATAAGTGCATCCAGCCTTATTGCTGAAAGCGCCGCAAAGATACGGTTTTTTAATGATATTATCAATATGTTCCGGATTTATTGAATTTGCATCGCAAATGTTTTAAATGCGCGCCTAGCCTATCTCATTGTGTTAATCTTTTATTTTCCAAGTATTTAAAAATCTTTGGATTTCTTTTTCCGCCTGACTAATGCATCAATTATTGTTAAATTTCCCACCGAATTAATCGTATGTGTTCCAATAATATCTTTTCCCCATTCTGGTAAAATAGAATCCACTAATTTTTCCTCATAATTGCTTTCCGTCATTTCAATCACTTGGTTAATTGCTATGCCATACCCGTAACACTTTAAACCGTTCTGCGCCGGTCTGTAGATTTTATCTTTGTATTTAAATATTTTACCAGCTGGCCTCGATCTTTTAAAGTCGCTCACAATCGGATTTTCAGGATGTGCTATCCATTCATCACTCACTAATTTATCTGAATAAAAAAGATGTAGCTCATCTTGAGCAAATGGTTCCTCACTATTTGTAATGCTGCAAAAAAGCCAATATTTATTATCCTGAAATAAAATGCTTGAATCAACTGCTTTAATATTTTTCATTAAAATTTTCTCTAAGTCCCATTTTAATGGAAATTGAGTGCACCTGTATAATTCTATCGTATTGTTCTGCTTTGATTCTGGAATCATGTATAACTCATTGTTTTCTTCTATCAAAAATGGATAGGAGAGATGGTAGTTTTTCTCTAAAATTTTAACAGGGTCTGAATAATTACCATGCTCATCCATCTCAATTAAACAGATATAACCTTTGTTATCTCGATAAATTAATTCTTCAAAAAAAATATAATAGATATCTCCCCTTTTTAAAACATGGGGGTCGGCCCAAAAACGATCTCTTGGGGGAATGATTTTTTGAAATTTTGATAGGTCTGTCGAGATTTCCTCTGTCTTGCAAATTCTAAAAAGTAATATCCATTGATGAAAATTAAATGTTAAATCATACTTGTTTTTTATTTTGGATAACATCAATCGTGGAGCATCGAAAAGCATTTTTATATTGGATGGCACTGGCCATGTATTTCTAGATTTAAATATTGGTTGATCATTGATCTCCTTTATTTTTTCGAAAAATAATATTTCACCTAGTTTACTTAACTCTTCAATTTTCGATGAAATAATGGATGAAGCTTTCCAATAAAATATGTTTCTATTTCTACTGATGCTTAATAAATCACTTGAAAAGCTTGTTTTGTAGAATAAAATTGATTTTTTACAGCCTTCAAAAGTTGCATATAATGTAATTTCGGTCTCAGCGATTCCTTCAAATACTTCTCTAAACCCTGCTAAATATCTTTCATCTCCATTAGATTCTAATGGGTGCAATGACCAAATTCCAAATTGTGATACTTTTGATAGTTCGGCTTTGCAAGGCTTATTCGTTATTTTTATGAGGACATCAAGCTCAAATTTTTTTAATTCATTTAGAACATGCTTTTCAATTTTATCTCCTTCTAAATTAATATCAATGAAAGTTGAATTTACTGATAAAAGATCTTTTAAATTCTTCGTTTCAAAGGCATTAGGAGTGCTTTTATTGATTTTTTTATCTAATAAATTATAGGTATTAAAAAATAACTCTTTCCAGTTTTTAAGAAAATCTTGCTTTATTAATTTCTTCTTTGGTTTAACTCTCAAAGCTAAAATAAGTTCCGAACCCGCCTCGTTTTTTACCCTTTCAATCATTCTATACGACCAATGGGGTATCATTGAATCATCGACTAAAATTCCGATTCTGAGTTTTTTCTTTTCTTTTTCCATATAAATCGGATAGATTCTTTGACAGATTACTACTGTTTTATTGATTATTTGGTATATTTAGGTGGATATTATTGTGGGAAATAGTAAAAATCATACCTATTTAAGATGATTAACAAAATGTGAGTAAATCTGTTTTAGGAAGAAAAGTTAATCTAGATTTTATGGTCGATTGTTTGTGATTTGTTAAAACTGGCCAATTGTAAATTTTGATTGTTTACTTCCAGAGTTTTAATTATCCTATAAATATTACGTGTATTATTTGGAAAATTGATAAAAAGTCAAGATTATGCAGTATAATTTTACTGAGTGTCCATAAAAAAGAAAATTCGATAAAAAATGAAGATCTATTCAAAATTTTTACCTGAAACTAAATTACGTGCAAAATTGATTGCATTTTTAGGATTAGCCTTTTTAGTTACTATCAGTTTTATGAATTCTGGAGGTAAAAGTGGTTTGCCTCAGGGGGATTCTGATAATGGCGGACTAGCCTTGCCTGGTGATTTTGAGGCAGTAGTGGTGGTTGATTCTATCGGCCGTGCACGCCATTTGGCCGTAAATAGCAATGGTGATATTTACGTAAAATTAAGAGTGCCAGATGCTCAAAATAGAGGTAGCGTTGCTTTACGCGATAATAATAATGATGGTAAGGCCGATATTATTGAATATTTTGGGGATTATCCTGATACCGGAAATTATGGTACAGCAATGCGTATTCATAAAGGATATCTTTATTTCAGTACTGCTGGAGAGGTTTTAAGAACTAAACTTACTCCTGGGAAATTAGTCCCGGAAGGTAAAACAGAAACAATTGTAGTTGATAATTATAAAAGAGGCAAATACTCTCATATTGCTAAGCCAATCACATTCGACTTGAAAGGTAATTTGTATGTGCCTTTTGGATCTCCAAGTGATGTTTGTCAGGTAGCCGACAGACAACCAGGTTCTCCAGGTCAATTTCCTTGTCCCGAGTTGAAAGAATTTGGTGGAGTATGGAAGTTTAGTGCCACGAAGCAAAACCAGAAGCAGAGTGAGGGAACCCTATACGCTACAGGAATTCGTAGTATTGTGGGTATGGAGTGGAATAAATTAGATAATTCTCTTTATGCTATGCAACATGGTCGTGATGATTTAACCAGATCTTGGTCTCAATTTTTCTCTCCTTGGGATAGTGCCTTATTGCCTTCTGAAGAATTTTTAAAAGTTCCTGAAGGTTCTGATTCTGGATGGCCATATGCATACTATGATTTTATGAAGGGTAAAAAACTTTATAATCCTGAATATGGTGGCGAAGGCAAGAAAGAAGTTGAAAAAGGTAAGTTTAATATGCCAATCATCGGTTTCCCAGGTCATTTTGCGCCAAACGATTTATTGTTTTATACTGGCGACCAATTTCCAGAGCGTTATAAAAATGGTGCTTTCGTTGCATTCCATGGCTCTACTATTCGTGCTCCTTATCCGCAAGGTGGCTATTGCGTAGCATTCGTTCCTTTTGTTAACGGTAAGTTTTCATCCGAATGGGAATTGTTTGCTGATGGTTTTGGAGGTGTAGATACCATTGTAAATACTTCTGATGCTAAATATCGCCCTATGGGTATCGCTCAAGGTCCCGATGGTTCTCTATACTTAAATGATAGTGAAAAGGGTAAAATTTGGAGAGTGATGTACAAAGGTGATAAAAAGAATTTTGGTAGCAAGCAATTAGCAGGAATGGCCGCCCGTAAATTGACTTCTCCAAACGTTAAAAATCCAGATCCTGAAAAGGATAATTTAATGCGTGGCCAATTAGCTGCAGGCTCTAAACTTTATAATACCTATTGTGCTTCTTGTCACCAACAGAATGGAAAAGGTGACGGGACTCGTTTCCCACCAGTAGCTGAATCTGAATGGGTAAATGGAGATAAGAAAACCTTAATTGAGTTAGTGTTAAATGGTTTATCTGGTCCAATAACTGTAAAAGGTGTTGGCTATAATGAGGCTATGCCACCACATTCTTATCTTAAAGACTCTGAAATAGCACAAATATTAACTTACTTGAGATCAAGCTTTGGCAATAATGCAAGCATAATCAATGCTAATGAAGTCTCTAGATACCGCAAAAAATAAAAAAACATGAATTTCATTTCATACATCTTATTTATTTCTCTGCCTTTCTTTATGAATGGCAGAGAAGTTTTTACTTTGAATAAAAGTGCATCAGTTAATGTAAAAGTTGGTGACCTAAAGCCAAGCGATAAGGAATATTTAGTTGCCAAATTGAAAAAACCTTTAAAAATTGATGCTAACTGGGATAAAGCTCAATGGAAGAAAATTGAAACCATAAAAATTGAAAATTATATGGGGACAGTCTCTGCATTTAAACCCACGGTAGAAGCAAAAATGATGTATGATGCTGAAAATGTTTATTTGATTTTCAGAGTGCAAGATAAGTTTGTAAAAAGTACAGTAACTAATATTAATGGCTGTGTTTCATGCGATTCATGCGTAGAATTTTTCTTCTCGCCAGATAAGGATGAACCTTTAAAATATTTTAATATTGAGATAAACGCTGGCGGAACCCCTCTTTTACAGTATGCCACTCAACCAAGAAAAAAATACTTGGCACTTGAGAATGATGAAATAAAGCAGATTGAAATTGCTCACTCTTTACCCGCAGTAGTTGATCCAGAAATTGCTGAGCCTGTAACATGGACCATTGAATATAGACTTCCGCTCTCAGTTTTAAGAAAATATTCAAATGTGACTAATCCGGCACCTGGCGTGATTTGGAAGGCTAATTTTTATAAAACAGGTAGCAAAACATCCAATCCTAATTATATAACTTGGAATTTTGTGGATAATCCGAAGCCGGATTTTCATCTGCCTCAGTTTTTTGGAGTGATTAAGTTTCAATAAATTTTATTCCTTCATTGTTTTTTTTTGAATTAGTTTAATTTTATTAGCTATCATCGTTCAATTTTATATTTGGTTTTTCCTTTAAAAAACAAATACTTTTCAATATTAATCGTTAAAGATATTAAGGATATGACTTTATGCTTCCGCATAATATTTTCTATTTAAGTCTTTGTAATCATCATAATTTCTCTCAAATTGCGGCATAATTAATGAATATGGATACTGGGAAGCTTTTGGAAAGCATTTTGCCAAAAGAAAGAATTAAATGCCGCTTAATTGACCTTGTTGCTTATGCTTCTGATGCTGGTTTTTATTACCTGCGTCCAAAGGCTGTTGTACAGCCAATTAATGAGCATGAGATTATCTCCTTGCTTTCTTTTTCACATCAGCATAAAATTCCTATCACTTTCCGTACGGGCGGGACAAGCCTATCGGGTCAGTCCATTACCGATGGTATTCTCGTAGATTTAAGTCAATACTGGAATAAATTAGAAATTGAAGAGGATGGTGATTTAGTAAGGGTGCAACCGGGAATTACCGGATCCATGGTCAATAATTACCTTAAAAAACATCGAAAGAAAATAGGCCCCGATCCATCTAGTATTGATGCGGCAATGATGGGAGGGATACTCTCCAATAATTCAAGCGGTATGTGCTGTGGGGTTAGTTTAAACTCTTACCATACCACAAAACATATTCGTTTTATTCTTCCTTCGGGCAAGTCTTTCTCAACTGAAAAACAATCTGATTACGCTCGTTTTGAAGAGGAATGTTCAGATATTTATAAGTCGATTTTAAGTTTAAAGCATCAAATTGAGGCTAATTCAGGACTTTCTGAGCGTATTCGTACCAAGTACCTAACTAAAAACACGGTTGGATATTCTTTGAATGCATTCATCGATTATTCTCATCCTCTTGATATTTTTTCTCATTTACTCATTGGCGCCGAGGGGACTTTAGGTTTTATCGCGGAAGCGGTGATGGAAACAGTTTCTGATTATCCTTACAAATCAACTGCTTTCCTATATTTTGAAAATATTTATTCTGCTTGTCAGGCTATTGAACCACATAGGCTTACTGGTGCTGAGGCAGTTGAATTAATGGATAGGGCTTCTTTGCGATCCATTGATAGTGTTAAAGGTGTCCCAAGTATTTTAAAAACACTTCCTGATGGTGCTGCAGCACTTTTAGTGGAATATCAAGCAAATAGTCCGGAGGATTTACAGTCGAAAATTGATAGCCTAAGCCCTTATGCTTCAAAATTTCATTTGCTTGAATCTATCAGTTTTACCACTGATCCTGCAACTCAAGCTTTTTATTGGAAGTTACGTAAAGGGATGTTCCCAGCCGTTGGTGCTGTGCGCGCTAGTGGTACAACCGTAATTCTTGAAGATGTCGCCTTCCCTGTCGCTAAACTTGGGGATGCCATTCTTGATCTGCATGTGCTTTTTGAGAAATATAAGTATGATAATGCCATTATTTTTGGTCATGCTAAGGATGGAAATATTCATTTTGTTGTTACTCAGTCTTTTAACTCCTCAAGTGAAGTCGACCGCTACGACCGCTTTTTAAGAGAGGTTGTTGAATTGGTTGTGAAAAAATATGACGGGACTTTAAAAGCGGAGCATGGTACGGGTAGAAATATGGCTCCTTTTGTTGAAACAGAATGGGGTTCTGAAGCCTACCAGATCATGAAAAGCCTTAAAAAGGTGATTGATCCTGAAAATTTATTGAATCCTGGCGTTATTATCAACGAAAGTAAAAACGCTCACCTTCAAGATCTTAAATCATTGCCAAGTGTTGAACAAGAGGTTGATAAATGTATTGAATGTGGCTATTGCGAACATAAATGCCCAAGTAGAAATATAACACTTACCCCTCGTCAAAGAATTGTGGTGAGACGTGAGTTGGCTCTTTTAAAAACGGCTGGTAAACATGATCAATACGCTGAGCTTGTTCAACAATATCAGTACGATGGCTTGGATACTTGTGCCGTAGATGGTCTTTGTGCCACTAGTTGCCCCGTAGATATCAATACAGGCGATTTAGTGAAGCGCCTCCGTAGAGAAAGCCATTCTTCATTTTCAAATAAAGTTGCTCTTGCCGTTTCTAAGAATTTTAAGCTAGTTTTCGTTCTTGTAAATTTTGCCTTAGAAGTGGGTGCTTTCATGAACTCTCTTTTTGGGAAAAATACCATGAAAGGCATCACTAAGACAATTAAAAAAGTCATTCCGCAATTTCCTCTATGGAGTGATCAGCTCATTACAAGTGGTTCTATTTCAGGTAAATATGTAAAAAAAATCAATCAAAATACGCCTAATGGTCCGGCTGTAGTTTATTTCCCAACATGTATTTCACGTGTGATGGGAGGTGCAAATGATAAGAAAAATATACCAGATACCTTTTTAAGTGTTTCCGAAAAATCAGGTATTCAAGTGATTATTCCGGAGGGTATTGGGGCACTTTGCTGCGGACAATTATTCTCTTCAAAAGGTTATAATTTGGCTTATGCAGATAAGTGCAATCAAACCATTGAGCAATTATGGATTGCAACAAATGAAGGTATGTTGCCGATTATTTTGGATGTTACTTCTTGCTCACATACGCTTCAACAATGCCGACCAATTTTAAATGAAGCTAATAAACAAAAATTCGACCGCTTGACTATTTTAGATAGCATTGATTATTTACATGACTATGTGATGCCTGCTTGTGGGCCTGTAGAGAAGAAGGGAACGGTTGTGGTGCATCCTGTCTGCTCTCTGCAGAAAATGGGTCTGGAAAGAAAATTCGTCGCTGTTGCCTCTCATTTTAGTGAAAAAACAGATGTTCCAATTCATTCTGGTTGTTGCGGAATGGCAGGTGACCGTGGTTTTATATTTCCAGAACTAACTGCTTCAGCCACGAATCCTGAAGCTTCAGAAGTGCAAAAAAATAATTACGAAGGTTATTATTCCTCTGGGAAAACCTGTGAAATTGCCCTTTCTGATGCGGTTGGAAAGAATTATGAATCAGTGCTTTATTTGGCGGATGAGTGTATAAAACGGAAAGATTAATTTTATTAGTTACTGAAGGCAAAAAAGAGTTGTTGGTTATCTTTATCTGTTGTCTTTATCAGGCTAGCGACATCTGTAATCCGGTGGCTGAGGTACTCGAAGCCAGGTACTCGAAGCCCGATACTTTTTGTTTCCATTAATCCTCTCCGCAATCATATCAATCAAAAAAATCATAGTTCAGACAATTTAGTTGTCTTTATCAGAAAAACGACATTAGTTATCCGGTGGCTGAGGTTCTCGAAGCCATTTCTTGAAGACGCTAATGTGCAACGATGATGTCCGCCACCAACAAAATATAATATCCTGAATTACACTTTTCTAATCACTACCGGTTTGCAGCTACCCGAAGGTGGCGATTTCGAAGCACTTCACTGTCAACCAAGCACAAACTTTGATTGAAGCACAAAGCTTGATTTAATCACTGAAGCGCCAATTTCGGGTAGGTGCTGTTATTGGTTGGTTTTATTTTAGTCTTTTTTCTAACTCATACTCAGCATATTTGAGGGCATTATCAGCTGAATTAAATAACTTAGGTACATTAAACTCATCTTTAAATAATTCACCTATTATCATCGGAGTAGGTTCTGTAAGTTTGAAATAGCACAAAAACTCTTCGGGACTTTCAATTCTCAATCTATTATTAGAATAAAATCTCAGTTGGTCAATTGTAATCCAAACTGAAAAATTATTTATTGTTAAGTTTCTTATTATCATGTTGATAGTTTAATTTTCATTCAATAATTTATTTAGAAAGATGTATCTTGAGTTATCTTTTTTGTTTTCAGAATTTGCACCAATAAAACTAAGGTATTGAGATTCTTTGAAAACATCACTTTTATCATTGTTGCAAAAGTAACAGCACAATACACAATTGTCCACTGAATATTCGCCTTTAGGGTTTTTTCTATCAACTTCGAAAGACTTTCCTCTTGTTCCAAATTTTTCTACTCCTCTTTTACTTTTATAATCATATGTAAAAAATCGGTTTGAGTTGAGTTTACCACTTTTAATAAGTCGGATTTGAGTTTCAATTTCTAAACCACAATAGTAGCAACCTAAATCTAAGTTTGTAAAATACCATTTTAAAAACTCTTTTTTTGAAAATTGTCTATCACCTCTTTGTTTAAAACTATAATAAAGGTTTGTTAAACGTTTTAATTCATTAATTTCCATTCTTATCTAATACCCTTAGTATTCTTATTAATTTTATAAAGCTGATAAGCTTGAATTCCAGTCAATAAATTATTTGTATTTATTGATGATTCTACTTCTCTTAATTGATTTGTCACAGAAATATTTAAATCCTCAAAAGATGCTTGGGTAACATAACTTAAATGACTCAACTCACTCACAATATTTTGTTCCATATTGTAAATGGATTCCATTAAATCATCTAGTTTGTCTCCAATATTTGTTAGTTTTTCAGAAACCTCATTTTCCCAATTTGAATTAAACATTCCTAGTTTGTCAAAAGATTCATAAATCTCATAGAACGTGATTAGATCTTCTGAAATCAATGCACCAATCATATTTATTGAATGAAATACCAAAAGCTCGTATGAATGGATTTGGTTTTTCAAGAGATTTACCCTTTCTTCTAATTCTTCTTGCGTACTTGTATCGCGTATTGATTCGAAAATCTTTTGTGTATTTTCCTTTTTTGTTTTTATGAAATTTGAAACTTTCACAAACTGATGGATGTAGTTTTTATCGATATCCATAACTCGTTTCTGATTTTTTGAAAACAACTTATTAAAGTCATTTTCTATTATATCAACATTGCCATCACTGTTTTTATCAAGTGTTAATAAAATAGATAATTGATTTTGTTTAAGCTTTTCAATCCTGAGAGCCTCATTTTTCTTTTGAATTTCGATTTGCTCAAGTCTTAATAGTTCTTCTTCTTCTAATTTGTTTTCTCCTGATTTTTCTTTAATAATGTTTAACGCATTTTCATACTCATCAGAGTTAAATGTTTCAATTTCCTTGAATAATAATCTAAATTTAGTCTTTTCAATTTCTTGATTAATATTATACTTATGAAAGACTTCATCCTGACTTTCAGATAGTTTTCTAAATTCTTCATTGCCTGAGAACATTAATTGGAAAGCTGATATTTTAACTTTATCCTTTTCTGTTTGAAGCCTAAGTAGTTTTTGGAGATCTTCAAATGTAAATCGTTTCAATTCTAGAATTCTTATTATTTCATTCATATTTTATTATTTTTTTTAGATCAAATAAAACTTGCCAATACCTACTACCTACTACCTCAACCTATCAGCAGATTTAATCAGTTTTTCATCCTTTCTTATGCCTCTCAAAGCTAGAACTATAAAAAATACGCTCAATGAAGGAAGTATAACTCCTAAACCATAATTTTCTGATTGTAAAGTTATTGGACCTAAAACTTTCTTAGCAGTTTGAACTAACCAAAAGCTAAAGCCTAAAACGGCAGCAATGCTGAGATAGCATAATTTGATTTGTAGTTTCCTGTTTTTAAATAAAAAGATGGTGATTAGTGGAATTAATGCAACAATTACAGTAATAATTGTTAAGGCCAAGAAAGTTTCACTCTGCACAATTTGTCCGCCCACACTCTCCTGAACCCCAGTAATCTTAACTGCTCTAAATGAACCATCTGGATTATAAACTTGTAAATAGGGAAATAGAAATAAGCAAAAAATAGCAGCGGATGCAAGAAATAGCCAAATAGTTTGTACTCGTTGTAGCATAATCAATTATGTTTTGCGCAAATATATTAATTTAATATTTCTATGAATCTCTATTCATTAATCATAATATACTAAAAAAAATTAAAATTAGCAAATGCTCTCTGCTCTTTGCCTTTTCCGTATTACCTTTGCAGCTTGAATACTTTGCAAAGATATTTTATAGAAATTGCCTATAACGGAACGGCTTATCATGGCTGGCAGATACAGAAAAATGCTGTTTCTGTTCAGGAATTGATCAATAAGTCGCTTTCAACTTTATGCAGGCAGGAAATTGAAACGCTCGGATGCGGACGTACCGATACCGGTGTGCATGCCAAACAACTTTTTGCACATGTTGATATACCCGAAGAAATTGATGTTTTAAGTTCGCAATTTTTACAAAGATCTAATTCTCTGCTGCCTTATGATATTGTAATTAAGCGTTTTATCAAGGTTAAAGCCGATGCACACGCCCGTTTTGATGCTACCTTACGCTCTTATGAATATCATATTCATTTTTCTAAAGATCCCTTTCTACACAATTTATCTTGGCAATTACGTGATAAACCAAATGTTGAACTTATGAATCAGGCAGCTCAAATTCTTATGGAATACCGTGATTTTAGTTGTTTTAGTAAATCAAATACTAAAACTTTAACCAATAACTGCTTGATTAAAAGAGCAGAATGGCTTCCCACAGAAAATGGAATTGTATTTCATGTTTCTGCCGATCGGTTTTTAAGAAATATGGTCAGAGCTATTGTTGGGACGCTTATTCGAGTAGGTAAACACGAAATGGAAGTGGAAGATATTAGAGCAGTAATTGACAGTAAAAATAGATCAAATGCCGGTGAGTCTGTTCCTGCATGTGGATTATATCTAACAGAAGTAATTTATCCTGATTTATTCTAGAATTAAATAAAGAAATCAATGTCCAAAGTAAGTGGTAATGCGGTTGATGTCAGTCTCTTAAGGAGGGTCTTTCGCTATGCTTATCCTTACCGTAGGATGTTTATCTGGTCAATCATCCTGACCATTTTATTAGCCATTTTAGCACCTCTACGTCCTTGGTTAATTCAATATACTTTAGATAAATACATCCTTTTTGGAGATAGCAGCGGACTCCTAAAAATGAGTTTAGTGATGTTGGCTTTATTGCTCATCCAAACTGCTGTTCAATATTTCCATACTTTTTTTACCAATATTTTAGGTCAGTCGGTAATTAAAGACCTACGAGTGAGCGTTTTTAATCATATCAGCAGCCTAAAACTTAAATATTTTGATAGAACTCCTCTAGGTCAGTTAATTACTCGGACTGTTTCAGATTTGGAGACAATTGCTGATATATTTTCTGAGGGATTGATCGTCATAATCGGCGATGTGTTACAAGTTTTAGCCATCATCGCAGTCATGCTTTATACAGATTGGGAGCTAACAGTCATCATTTTAATTCCAATGCCATTTTTGATTGTTGCTTCTTATGTTTTTAAAGAAGCTATAAAATCGGCTTTTCAGGATGTTAGAACACAAATTTCTAACCTCAATACCTTTCTGCAAGAACATATTTCAGGAATTCGGATCATACAATATTTTGCTCGTGAAGACCAGGAGATGCGGAAATTTAAGGAAATCAATGCTAAGCATCGAGATGCACACATTCGCTCAAATTGGTATTATTCGATTTTCTTTCCTGTGGTGGAGATAATTTCTGCTATCTCCATTGGTTTATTGGTTTGGTACGGATCTAAATCAATTATTTCTAATGAGATTTCGCCTGGAGTGGTGGTTTCATTTATCATGTACATCAACATGCTATTCAGACCTATCCGTGAACTTGCCGATAAATTTAATACCCTCCAAATGGGAATGGTGGGCGCAGAGCGAATTTTCAATGTCTTGGATACCGATGAGCGCACCGAAAACAAGGGTACACTTAAGCCAGCACAGGTGGCGGGCGACATACAATTTAAGAATGTTTGGTTCGCTTATAATGATGAAAACTGGGTTTTGAAGGACATTTCATTTCATGTTAAACCTGGCGAAACCTTGGCATTGGTGGGAGCAACAGGAGCCGGAAAATCGTCGACTATCAATATTTTAAATCGTT
The DNA here is from genome assembly GCF_017495225.1 of Daejeonella sp. Lineage (GTDB taxonomy): Bacteria > Bacteroidota > Bacteroidia > Sphingobacteriales > Sphingobacteriaceae > Daejeonella. Next base: position 14,831 of record NZ_JAFEIG010000015.1, read on the forward strand.
TTTATGAGATAAATAAAGGCAGCATCTTGCTCGATGGGAAAAATATCCGCGATTATGAATTGAATTATTTGCGCTCAACTATAGCTACGGTTTTACAGGATGTATTTCTCTTTTCGGACTCTATCGCAAATAATATCAACCTTAATAACCAAGAGATAAGTCGTGAGGAAATCATAAAGGCCGCCAAAGATGTGGGCGCCCTCGACTTTATCAATAGACTTCCTGGTGGTTTTGACTATGATGTGATGGAAAGAGGTGCCACGCTCTCAGCTGGGCAGGCACAATTGATCTCTTTTATCCGTGCACTTGTTTACAATCCGCAAATTTTAGTTTTAGATGAAGCAACCGCCTCAGTAGATACTGAAACAGAGGAGCTTATTCAACATGCTATCAATAAACTGATGGAAGGTCGAACTTCGATTGTAATTGCCCATCGTTTATCAACTATCCAAAATGCAGATCGGATTATTGTTCTTGATCAAGGTGAAATCAAAGAAATTGGCTCCCATCAGGAGCTATTGAAGCTAAATGGTTTTTACAAGCAACTTTATGATTTGCAGTTTAATTCAGAAGGAATTGCTAAAAACTAAAATATCCCCAAAATAAATTACCTTAGAATCTTAATTTTTAATTCTTTTTATGAAGCGTGTTGTATCTCACCTAACATTTCAGGTGTTAGTTGCTATAGTTTTAGGAGTTTTGGTTGGGATTAATTTCCCAGGATTTGCACCTACAGCAAAGTTAATAAGTCAGACCTTCATCAATATGATTAGCATGTTGATTGCTCCAATCATATTTTTTACCATCGTTTTGGGAATTGCACAAATGGGAGATCTCAAAAAAGTGGGTCGGGTAGGAGGAAAGGCGCTTCTCTATTTTGAGATTATTACAACCATTGCTATCGTTATAGGATTACTCGTAGCCAATGTTTTTAAACCGGGTAAGGGGGTGGTTTTGGATGCGATAAATGCGGATACGTCAAAGGTACAAGCTTACCAAGACTCGGCATCTGAGATGAATTGGCTTGAATTTTTCTCTCATATTGTTCCCAAAAATATCTTTGAATCGTTTGCAAAGGGCGATATTCTCCAAATTTTATTCTTTGCGATTCTGTTTGGTTTTGCCCTAAGCCGTATGGGCTCTACAGGAACATCACTAATCAACACTTTTGAAAAGCTCTCCAAAGTAATCTTTAATATCATGAAAATGATTATGGTATTAGCACCTTTTGGGGCTTTTGGTGGGATGGCGTATACGATCGGGACTTACGGTTTGGAAACGCTTTATCCTTTGGGTAAATTGATGATTGCCGTTTATATGACCATGATTTTATTCATTTTCGGCGTTCTCAATGCCGTTTGTTACTTCTATAAAATAAGTCTTTGGCAATTGTTAAAGTACATCAGACAAGAAATTGTAATTGTTTTAGGTACCTCTTCTTCCGAATCGGTATTGCCAAGCATGATTTTGAAGATGGAAAAATTTGGTTGTTCTAAATCGGTTGTAGGTTTAGTGATTCCAACTGGCTATTCTTTCAATTTAGATGGCACCTCCATTTATTTATCGATGGCTGTTATTTTCTTATCTCAAGTTTTTAATGTAAATCTCACCATTGCTCAACAACTTACCATCATTGGTGTTTTAATGATCACTTCAAAAGGTGCTGCAGGGGTTACAGGAAGTGGTTTTATAGTCCTTGCCTCTACCTTAACAGCACTTAAAGTTGTTCCAATTGAGAGTATTGCTATTTTATTGGGTGTAGATCGTTTCATGTCGGAAGCCCGTGCAATAACCAATCTTATTGGAAATGCTGTAGCCTCTGTGGTGATTGCAAAAAGTGAAAAAGAGTTTGATCAAAAGGCTTATAAACGAGCAATTGATCCAAATGCTCCTGAAGAGGTGATCGTAATTTAAAAAATCTAACATTCATTCAATTCTTTTTATCATAACCTTTTGAGATTCTGCTTGATTCTGTTAGCTTTGCTGTACAAAAATATATTCAATGAGTGTACTGGTAAATAAAGATTCAAAAGTAATAGTTCAGGGTTTCACTGGCAATGAAGGCACTTATCATGCCTCACAGATGATTGAGTACGGAACGCAGGTTGTAGGTGGTGTAACGCCGGGTAAAGGCGGACAAAGTCATCTTGATCGTCCGGTGTTTAACACAGTAAAAGATGCTGTTGTTAAAACAGGAGCAGATGTTTCCATCATTTTTGTTCCGCCAGCTTTTGCTGCTGATGCAATTATGGAAGCTGCTGAAGCAGGAATTAAAGTTATAGTTTGTATCACTGAAGGTATCCCAACAAAGGATATGATCTTAGTGAAAGAATATATTGCAGATAAAGATTGCCGTTTAATCGGACCAAACTGCCCAGGTATTATTACTGCTGACGAAGCTAAAATTGGTATTATGCCAGGCTTTATCTTCAAAAAAGGTGGTGTAGGAATCGTTTCTAAATCAGGAACGCTTACTTATGAAGCTGTTGATCAGGTAGTTAAGGCTGGTTTAGGTATTACTACAGCAATCGGTATCGGTGGTGATCCTATTATTGGTACTCCAACTAAAGAAGCTGTAATGTTATTGATGAACGATCCTGAAACTAAAGGTATTGTGATGATCGGTGAGATTGGTGGTGGAATGGAAGCAGAAGCAGCTTACTGGATTAAAGAAAATGGTACGAAGCCTGTAGTTGGTTTTATTGCTGGACAGACAGCGCCTCCAGGACGTCGTATGGGACATGCAGGAGCAATTGTAGGTGGTGCTGATGATACAGCAGCCGCTAAAATGAAAATTATGAGAGAATGTGGTATTCGTGTAGTTGAATCGCCAGCAGAAATCGGTGCAGCAATGGCCGAAGAGCTTGCAAAATTATAATTTGACTCCTTAATTATCAAAATATAAAACCGGCTAAATGCCGGTTTTTTTATGCCTTTTTTATGCCAAATTAGGCTTACTTTTCCGTTTTTCGGGCTCTAAATTTCCTTTTTTGCTTTGGAATAGCGATATTTGTATTATTAATTAAAAATGAATCAGATGAAAACATTAATTAATACATTATTCTTCTGCTTTATTTTAGTAATCTCTGCTTCAGCTCAACAAGCAGATATTCCCAAAGATACTTTAGCCAAAGATACTTTAAATAGGGATTCTCTAACTCTAGATAGTTTAAAAGCAGATAGTTTACTAATTGATAGTCTTTTTTCAAAAGGTGTTCGTACGGTAAGGGGTAAAGCGACCTATTATGCGAGTAAATTTCATGGGCGTAGGACCAGTAATGGTGAGATTTTTAGTAATAATAAAATGACAGCCGCCCACCTCAGACTTCCATTCGGTACGATGGTAAAAGTTACAAATATTGCTAATGGGCGCACGGTAGTTGTTAAAGTAAATGATCGTGGCCCCCATAGCAAAGTATTTATCATAGATCTTTCGCAAGCGGCCGCTAAAAAGCTCGGATTTTTCACCAAGGGAGTCGCTAACGTAGAAATTACCTACAAAATTCCGGGTAGTTAGTCATTCCCTTTTGATTGTTTGTGGGATGTAAAATATGTTCCTAATCAGAAAAACTGCCTTTTTGCTAACTATCTTTGTATAAATGGCATACAATAAATTATCTCCCGAAGAAGAGTATATTATCCTGCACAAGGGTACCGAGCGACCGTTTACAGGCGAATATCTAGACAACAAACTAGCTGGAACTTATGTTTGCAGGCAATGTGATGCTCCTCTTTATCGCTCTGAAGATAAATTTGACTCGCATTGTGGATGGCCAAGCTTTGATGATGAAATTGAGGGTGCAATCAAGAAATTGACGGATAGAGATGGTCGCAGGACAGAAATTTTATGCGCAAATTGTGGCGGACACTTAGGCCATGTATTTGTAGGTGAGAAACTTACACAGAAAAATACACGTCATTGTGTAAACTCCATTTCAATGAAGTTTTTTCCCTCTGAATCTTAAATCTTAATTTTTTTTTGCCCAGCAAACAGCCCACATTAAGTATTTTGAGAGTAGGTCAACCTCTTTAAAGCCTGCATTTTTCAAATTATCGAGATGCCAGCCTACAGGGCTATGAAAATCATGCGCATCCTGATGTTCCATCCACATCTTCCAATTTTCTTCTGTAGAGCCGAGTTTGAAAGCTTCCTCCTTCCAGCAAGCAATATTTTTAAAATAAATATCATCTGTAATCCCACGAGTTTGATCTGCGAAAATGAAAATTCCACCCCCTTTCAGTGATTGATATACATTTTTGTACAATTCAAACTTGAATGGATCTTCCACATGGTGAATGGCAATGCTCGACATCACTAAATCATATTCAGCAGTCGGCAAATGCATCGTTTTGAAATCGGCTTGTAGGTAGTTTATATTTGATTTATGGGCAAAACGTTTCTTGCATTCTTCTAAAATATCTTCCGAAAGATCTAAGACATCAATCTGAGCATCAGGAAATTGTTCAATAATTTTTTGAGTCAGATTACCAGTCCCGCAACCTAAATCTAATATCCGTAAAGGCTTAAAATCACCCTTTAAGTATAAAAACATGTTGTTTAATAACTCATCATAGCGAGGTACACATTTCCTGATTAGGTCTGAATAGCTGCTACTTAATTGATCATAAAACTCTTCAACATTTTCCATAAATTGCTTTATGCGATAATTTGTATGATATTTTTAATAAAAACCCTAATTTCACAGTTTTAATATTCATTATGAAATTACTCGAAGGAAAAGTAGCATTAATAACTGGTGCATCAAAAGGTATCGGTAGAAAAATCGCTGAAAAATTTGCCGAACATGGTGCAGATGTGGCGTTTACCTATTTATCATCTGTTGAAAAAGGTGAGGCGCTTCAACAAGAATTGCAAAGTTTTGGTACTAAAGTGAAGGGTTATCGCTCAGATGCCTCTAATTTTGATGATGCCGAAAAGCTAATCAATGATATTGTTGCTGATTTCGGTACAATCGATATCGTGGTTAATAATGCAGGAATAACCAAAGATGGCTTATTGATGCGTATGACCGAAGAAAATTGGGATGATGTGCTAAACATCAATTTGAAATCTATTTTTAACGTGACTAAAGCTGCATCAAAAGTAATGATGAAAAACCGTAAGGGTGTTTTCATCAATATGAGCTCTGTAGTTGGTGTTCAGGGAAATGCTGGTCAGGCTAATTATGCTGCTTCTAAAGCAGGAATTATTGGATTTTCGAAATCAGTAGCTAAAGAATTAGGCTCCAGAAATATTCGTACCAATGTGGTGGCACCAGGTTTTATCCGTACAGAAATGACTGATGTACTTGATCCTAAGGTAGTTGAAGGTTGGGCACAAGCAATTCCTTTGAAACGTGCCGGCGAAACAGATGATGTTGCCAATTTATGTGTTTTCCTTGGCTCGGATATGAGTGGATATATCACCGGACAGGTTATTCCTGTTGATGGGGGCATGCTTTAGATAGATGTGAGATATGAGATTATAGATGTGAGACGATAATTTTTCTCACATCTCATATCTCCCATCTCATATCTCAAGTCTCATATCTCAAGTCTCATATCTCACGTCTCATATCTCACGTCTCATATCTCATATCTCAAGTCTCATATCTCAAGTCTCCCATCTAAATCATAACATGCCTTTTTTGTTACAAATACAATTTACAACGCATTCATTTTTTTGGCTCCTTGGGTGTTTAGGGCTGGGAATTGCTTATGCTTTTGTTTTGTATGGGAATCCGGTAAACTTTAAAAACTCACTTAAAGGGCTTCTTTTCGCTACTCGCGCTATCTTAATTACATTGATTGCTTTTTTGTTAGTGGCTCCAATGGTAAAAACTACTCAAGAGCGACTCGAAAAGCCTTTGATTATCTTGGCTTTAGATAATTCGTCTTCGATTTTAAATTCAAAAGCTTCAAATTTTGATCCGAAAAGCTATGTGAGTCAGATTAAAAATCTTGAAAAAGATCTTTCTGCTGACTATGACTTAAGGACTTTTTATTTTGATTCTGAAATAAAAGAAGGTCTGAAAACAACTTTTGATGGTAATCAGACAGATATTTCTAAGCTTTTTAAGCAAGTAAATGATCAATTCTCTAATCGGAATATTGGTGCCATTATTTTAGCGAGTGATGGTATTTACAATCGGGGAGGGAATCCTCAATATGAAAGTCAGAAAATCCCTGCACCAATTTATACCATCGCTCTTGGCGATACCATTGCCAAACGTGACTTATTGATTTCTAACATCAATTATAATGAAATAGCTTATCTAGGCAATGATTTTGAGATAGAAATCAATCTGGAGGCTTTTCAAGCTAAGGGTAGCACCTCAATTTTAACTGTTTCATCGCCCAGCGGCATTGTTTATTCTAAGTCCATTTCTATTAGTTCGAATGAATTTAGACAAAGTTTCAAAGCAATACTACCTGCTAGTCGTTTAGGTTTACAATCTTTTAAGATTCAAGTCTCAAAACTCAACAATGAATGGTCGCTTGAAAATAATTCCCAATCTATTTTTGTGGAGGTTATCAATGGCAAAAAGCAGGTTTTAATTCTTGCAAGTGCCCCACATCCTGACCTTACTGCCCTAAAACAATCTCTTGAGAACAATAAAAATTATGCAGTTAAAGTGCTTTTAGCAAGCGATTTTAAAATTTCTGATAGTCGCGATGCGGATTTAATAATTTTACATCAAATCCCCTCAAAGTCAAACAAGGCTTTGGATATTATACGTCAGACGAGTAATAAATCTCGTTTATTTATTTTGGGTGCCCAAAGTGATATCCCAGCTTTTAACTCCGCTCAATCAATTTTGGGAATTAGCAGTCCCGGAATGATGCAAGAAGCTTTAGCAAACATAAAAACTGATTTTTATGCTTTTACCTTGTCGGAAGCCAATAAACTTAAAATCCGCAATTTTAGTCCTCTGCTGACCCCTTTTGGCACTTATACCCTCAAAGGCCCTTCTACCGCTCTCATGACCCAGCAAATAGGTCAAACAGCAACTGACCGACCTTTATTAGTTTTTGCAGAAGAAAATGGCTTAAGAACAGGTATTTTAACTGGGGAGGGTTTTTGGAGATGGCGTTTAGAAGATTTCCAGGAGAATTCGAATCATGATGCTAGCAATGAATTGCTGCAGAAAACTGTTCAATATTTGGTGAGTAGTGATGATAAAAGAAAATTTAGGGTTTATACTTCAAAGAATACATTTGATGAAAATGAAGCGCTTATACTTAATGCGGAGCTTTATAATGATGCTTTTGACTTAGTAAATACATCAGATGTGAATATTAGTCTAAAAAATAATTCAGGTAAGACTTTTTCATATTTATTTTCTAAAACATCGAATGCTTACCAGCTTAAGGCAGGTATTTTACCTTCTGGGACATATACTTATCAGGCGAAAACTAGTCTTGGGAAGAATAATTATCAAGCTGAGGGACAATTTATCATCAATGCACACCAACTTGAGTTAAAGCAGAGTGTGGCCAATCATCAATTATTGTACCTGATGGCGAGTCAAAATGGCGGTAAAATGCTGTTTCCCAATGAAATAAGTTCCATTCCTGATTTAATAAAAGCTAATGAAACTGTTAAAACGATTTCCTTTGAGGATCGTACTTATGAGGAATTAATCAGTCTAAAAGCATTGTTCTTTTTAATCTTATCCCTTCTTACATTGGAGTGGTTTGTTAGGAAAAGAAATGCGGAGTTGAGATAGGGGAATAGGAAAGACTTGGCTGGTACAATGACCACACCGACCAGAGGAGTGATGTTTCCAGCTGATCCCAAACCCTGATTTAAAATATATTACAAATAGTATTTTTTAAGTTAATTTATTATCTTTAAACAAAGATTAGATGTTTTCAATAGAATATGAAAATCTTTTAAAGTGAAAGTGTCAATATAAAATCCAAATAAAAATGAATTCATTAAATTTTAAGGGAATCTTAACTAAGATTATGAATATAAAATTATTGTTTTTTGTAGGGAATATTTGCTTCATTAGCGGTTTAGTATTGAAAATTATGCATTTAAGCCCTATTCTTGCTGATTTTTTAATCGGATTCTCCCTATCGACAGTTATTTTATTAATCTACGTTGTTTTTAGAAAACTTGAATCTAAATGATGTTTCCCATACTGTCCATAGAGTTTTCATCGATTTCAAAAATTGATTTTTCATTATAATAGAAAGGCTGTTGTGCGGTTTTAGCGCGGCGCCTCTACGGATTATCAAATAAATGGAGTCACATTTGATAAAAATAATTTCTTTTTAATTAAATATATTTTATATTTATTAATAAATATAGATTATTGTTTAATAGCGTATTATGAAAAAGAAAACCTATTTAGTAGTTTTATTTATCATTGGGATTTTAATGGTGAGTGCTTGGGTTGTAAAAGAGGGAATAAAAGACGGAAGAAAAGTAAAAGTTAGTAGTCAAAACTAATTTTTGCTTTTATACTGTCTTCATTGTTATTTTTTATGTAGATAGTCAATTGGGGCCTATGCTCCAGACTGATTAATAGTAAATATTTAAATTTTGTTATTGATAATATGAAAAAGAAAATTAAAACCTATTTAATAGTTGTAATAATCATTGGGATTGTAATTGCCTCGAACTGGGAACCTATCAAAGCTGGTGCAATTGATGGTTGGAATGGTTCCTATAATAACATTTATTAATTTATAGGGGGTTAAAAGTCTTTATAAAAAAGTTCCCTCACTTCGTTCGGGATGACAGGTGCATGGCGTTTTAAAAACGATGTCATCCCGAAACCTGCCCTTCAGCAGGTGAGGGACCTTCGCTAAGTACAAAAAACGTGCATTTATAAAAAATTACTCTCATTATTTCCCTCAAACATTCGGGATGACAGGTGCATAGCGTTCAAAAAACGATGTCATACCGAAACCTGCCCTTCCGCAGGTGAGGGACCTTCGTTAAAGATTTTTCAATGTCGGGAGTCTCCAGACTCCTCTTCAAATAAACAATGAAATCTTTAGTGCTGTTTGAAACCTTGCTGGATTAACTTATTTCCCAAAAAAAGAACTTTCTTCTTCCTTCGGTGCTTCCTCAATGATTACAAAGACATCTTCATTCTCTTTTTTCATGAGGTATTTTTCACGAGCAAATTTTTCAAGCTTACCTTGGTTGGTAGTAAGTTCGTTTAGATCTTTGACCACTTTAGCAGTTTCTTGGGTGTAGAATTCTTTTTCTGCTTTTAACTTATTTACCTGAGTGCGGTATTCATATTGCGACATCAGATCATTACGATCAAAAAATAACATCCAAGCAAGAAATGCAACACTTGCAATCAGATACTTGTTTCGAATTATATTTAAAAGTCTGGTCATCAATACAAATATAAAACAAAAACATCCTAAGATTTATAATCTTAGGATGTTTTATTGATAAACATTCTTAAAAAAGAATATTTATTATTGAATATATTTAAAGCTCTTACCTAAAAAGCGTGCATTGCTGCCTAATTCTTCTTCGATACGGAGCAATTGATTGTATTTTGCTATCCTGTCTGAACGTGATGCAGAACCAGTCTTAATTTGTCCGCAATTTAATGCCACCGCAAGATCCGCAATGGTATAATCTTCAGTCTCGCCAGAACGGTGACTCATTACCGAGGTATAGCCATTATTTTGAGCTAAAGAAACCGCGTTGATGGTTTCGGTAAGGGTACCAATCTGATTTACTTTAACCAAAATTGAATTAGCTGTCTCGTTATCGATACCCTGTTGTAATCTTTTTACATTGGTAACGAACAAATCATCACCTACTAATTGAACTTTAGATCCAATTTTTTCAGTTAATAATTTCCAACCTGCCCAATCATCCTCAGCCATACCATCTTCAATTGAAATGATAGGATATTTAGCCGCTAATTGAGCTAAGTATTCAGCTTGTTCAGCGCTAGTTCTGATTGCACCTTTCTCACCTTCAAATTTTGTATAATCGTATTTTCCATCTTTGTAAAACTCAGATGCAGCACAGTCGAAGGCCAAGAAAATATCTTTTCCAGCTTTATAACCCGCTTTTTCAATTGCTTGAAGGATAGTTTCCACACCATCTTCAGTGCCTTCAAATTTAGGAGCAAAACCACCTTCATCACCAACAGCAGTTGATAATCCACGATCATGTAAAATCTTTTTCAAAGTATGGAAAACCTCTGTTCCCCAGCGTAATGCTTCAGAGAATGAAGAAGCGCCAGCAGGCATAATCATAAATTCTTGGAATGCGATAGGGGCATCAGAGTGCGATCCACCATTCACGATATTCATCATTGGAATAGGTAGGGTATTAGCATTTACACCACCAATGTAGCGGTATAATGGCTGGCGACTCTCCTGAGCGGCAGCTTTTGCTACAGCTAATGAAACACCAAGAATTGCGTTGGCACCTAAATTTCCTTTGTTTTCTGTCCCGTCAATCTCAAGAAGCAATTTATCAATACTATTTTGTTCAAATACATCAATTCCTACTAATTCCTGAGCGATTTTTTCATTTACATTGGCAACAGCTTTTAAAACACCTTTACCCAGGTAAACAGATTTATCATTATCACGAAGCTCAACAGCCTCATGAATACCAGTTGAAGCACCTGAAGGTACCGCTGCACGGCCAATTATGCCATTTTCGGTGGTTACATCTACTTCGATAGTTGGATTTCCGCGTGAATCCAGAATTTGTCTTGCGTGTACGTCGAGGATTATACTCATCTTATTTTTTCTTTATTGATACTATTTTTTTACTAAGTGTACAATGTACACTAATTAATTGAGCATTGCTACAAAATCGTCAAAAAGATATCTTGAATCATGTGGGCCCGGTGAAGATTCTGGGTGATATTGTACAGAAAAGGCTTTTTTACCCTTCACACGGATACCTTCAATAGATTGATCATTTAGATTGATATGGGTAATTTCTACCTTATCTGATTGCCTAACATCATCAGGAATCACTCCGAAACCATGATTTTGAGAGGTTACTTCGCAATGATTGATAATTACATTTTTTACCGGATGATTTAATCCCCTATGGCCATTAAACATCTTCATGGTGCGAATATCATTAGCAAGAGCTAAAAGCTGATGTCCTAAACAAATTCCAAACAATGGTTTCTCTGCTGCTAAAATTGCTTTTACTGTCTCAATAGCGTAGGGCATCGCTGATGGGTCGCCAGGGCCGTTGGAAATGAAGTATCCATCTGGATTCCATTTTTCCATTTCCGCAAATGTTGTTTTTGCTGGAAATACTTTTGATAAAACCCCTCTGCTATCGAAGTTTCTAAGGATATTTTTCTTTACACCTAAGTCAAGAACTGCTACACGCTTGGCTGCGTTTTTATCGCCGTACTCATAGGATTCTTTTGTGGATACTTGGGAAGATAATTCCAATCCATCCATCGAAGGTACAGCAGCTAATTTCTTCTTCAACTCCTCGATATCCAGAATTTCTGAAGAAATAATAGCATTCATAGCTCCCTTAGCACGAATATGACGTACTAATGAGCGGGTATCCACGTCCGAAATACCTACGATATGCTCGTCCTGAAAATAATCTTGAATAGAAGTATCAGCTTGTTTTCTACTGTAAGTGATATTAAAGTTCTTACAAACTAGTCCGGCAATTTTAATATTGTCTGACTCAACTTCGTCTTTATGAATTCCGTAATTCCCAATATGTGAATTGGTTGTTACCATGATCTGTCCGAAATAAGAAGGATCTGTAAAGATCTCCTGATAACCGGTCATCCCTGTGTTGAAACAAATTTCACCTGTGGTAGTACCAATTTTTCCTGCTGCTTTTCCATGGTATATTGTTCCATCTTCCAGGAGCAAAATTGCCGGCAATTTGATGTAAGTATTCATTGAATAAAATTTGAAAAGAGATTTAAAATCGATTGAAAAGCAATGATTTCGGAAGATTTTCCGCAGTGTAGAGGGAAGTATTTTACTTCATATTTCACGTTTACAAATTTAGGTAATTATTACGAAATCTGAAAGTGTTTGATGAAGGAATTGTAAATTTGTTTTAAATGCATGATTTTGAAAGATTTTGACTGTGTATTCTTTCTATTAATCCTAACTTTGATTTTTATTAAAAACCCTGCTACATGTCTGTACATAAAGAGGTAAAGCGGATCACCACGAATACGATCCTTGAAATGAAGCAAAAGGGCGAGAAAATCGCCATGCTGACTTCTTACGATTATTCTATGGCTACCATCGTTGATGAAGGTGGAATTGATGTGATTTTGGTTGGCGACTCGGCGTCAAACGTGATGGCGGGTCATGAAACTACTTTACCGATCACACTCGATCAGATGATTTATCATGCTGCATCGGTAGTTAGGGCTGTTAAGCGGGCTTTGGTGGTTGTCGACCTGCCCTTTGGTTCTTACCAGGGTAATTCAAAGGAAGCTCTTAATTCTGCTATTAGAATAATGAAAGAATCGGGTGCTCATGCTGTGAAGTTGGAAGGCGGACTTGAAATTAAGGAGTCGGTTGAGCGCATCATTAATGCAGGAATACCAGTTATGGGTCACTTGGGTTTAACACCTCAATCGATTTACAAATTTGGAACCTATACCGTTCGCGCAAAAGAAGAGGCTGAGGCAGCAAAATTGAAGAGTGATATTTTAGTCCTTCAAGAAGCAGGCTGTTTTTCGGTTGTGCTCGAGAAAATTCCTGCTCAATTGGCATTGGAGGTTACAAAATCGGTTAAAATTCCTACTATTGGCATTGGTGCTGGTTCTAATTGTGACGGACAAGTATTGGTAATTAATGACATGATAGGCCTTACAAAAGGTTTTAAGCCCCGTTTTTTAAGACAATACTTGAATCTTTTTGAGGAGATAAACGGTGCTGTTCAATCTTATGTGAAAGATGTTAAGGCGGGTGATTTTCCTAACGAAAAGGAACAATATTAAGATTAAGGTTGAATGGCTGTTCCTGAAAATAAAAAATCTAAATTTCCTGTACTTTCGCCAGATATCACTGATAAAGATATCTTGTTTGAGGATAATCATTTAATTGCTGTCAACAAGCGTGCTGGCGATATTGTGCAGGTTGATGATACTGGTGATGAATCGCTAGATGAAAAAGTTAAGCGATACATTGCTCAAAAATATAATAAACCTAATGGCGCATTTTTAGGTGTAGTACACCGCCTCGACCGCCCAGTTAGCGGGGTGATTTTATTTGCGAAAACTAGCAAAGCCCTTGATCGTATCAATAAAATGTTCAAAAACAGGGACATGCACAAGACTTATTGGGCGGTAGTTCGCAACAGACCAGCTATGGAGTCGGGAACGCTCATTCATTGGCTTGTAAAAAATCCTCAAAAAAATGTAACCAAAGCTTATGAAAAAGAAGTCCCTGGGAGTCAGCGTGCCGAACTTCATTATAAATTAATCGGTGAGCTGGGTGGTTATTATTTAATTGAAGTTGACCCAATTACTGGTCGCCCACATCAAATTAGAGTTCAATTATCAACCCTCGATTGCCCAATTGTGGGAGATAATAAATATGGTTATCCTCGCGGAAGTTTGAAGAAAAGTATTTGCCTACACGCTCGAAAACTGCAATTTTTACATCCTGTGAAGCAGGAGCCTGTCAATATTTTTGCCACTCTGCCTAAAGATGGTTTTTGGGAGCGTTTTGAAGATTTTTAAGCTAAATTTTTCTATTAATTTAATGGAAATCCAAAAATTGAATAAAATCCATTAAAAAAAGATAAAAAAATAGCCGCCATATTAAAATAGGGCGGCTATTTGCTTTTAAAGCTATTTAGAATTAAGCCAATTTCGCTTTTAAGTTCTGATCAATTGCATCAAGGAACTCCTCAGTATATAGGTAGTGGTCTCCGTGACTTACTTTATTACCGTGAATACAAACGGCAAGATCTTTAGTCATTTTTCCGCTTTCAACAGTCTCAATACAAACTTGCTCTAAAGCATGGCAGAAATTAATCAACTCTTGGTTATTATCTAATTTACCACGGAATTCTAAGCCTCTAGTCCATGCAAAAATAGATGCAATTGGATTGGTTGAAGTTGGCTTTCCAGCCTGATGATCACGGTAGTGACGTGTAACGGTACCGTGTGCTGCTTCTGCTTCCATTGTTCCTCCATCTGGAGTAATTAAAACTGAAGTCATCAACCCTAAAGAACCAAATCCTTGCGCTACTGTATCCGATTGAACATCACCATCATAATTCTTACAAGCCCAAACGAAATTACCATTCCATTTTAGAGCAGAAGCAACCATGTCATCAATTAAACGGTGCTCGTAAGTAATTCCTGCTGCATCAAATTTGGTCTTAAATTCATTTTGATAAACCTCTTCAAAAATATCTTTAAAGCGACCATCGTACTTTTTAAGAATTGTATTTTTTGTAGAAAGATAAAGTGGCCATTTTTTTGATAATGCCTGATTAAAACATGCACGAGCAAAGCCAAAAATACTTTCATCTGTATTGTACATAGCAAGAGCTACACCATCACCTTTGAAATTATACACTTCAAAAGATTGAGTTTCGCCACCATCCTCTGGAGTGAAGGTGATTGTTAATTTCCCTTTTCCTTTAGTTACAAAATCAGTAGCACGGTATTGATCACCAAAAGCATGACGACCGATACAAATTGGAGCAGTCCAGTTTGGAACCAAACGCGGAACATTATTCATTACGATAGGCTCACGGAAAACAGTACCATCAAGAATATTTCTGATTGTACCATTTGGCGACTTCCACATTTGCTTAAGCTTGAATTCTTGAACACGAGCTTCATCAGGAGTGATAGTGGCACATTTAATTCCCACACCATATTGTTTGATTGCATTTGCTGCATCAATGGTCACCTGATCATTCGTTTCATCACGATATTCCATTCCAAGATCGTAATATTTGATATCCAATTCAAGATAAGGAGTGATAAGTTTATCCTTAATAAACTTCCAGATAATTCTGGTCATTTCATCACCATCCAATTCAACTACCGGATTTGCAACTTTAATTTTCTGTACTGACATATAATAATAATGAGGTTTTTGCAATTTGTCCAAAGATAGGAATTTTGAATACACCTGAAAATTTGAAGGCTATGAAATTTGTTAATTTTTAATTCTTTTTTAAAAACTTATACAAATCCGACTTGTTTAATTATCAAAGATATAGAAGCAAAGAGATGGAAATTAAACGTAAAAAGGTGAAGGGGATTAAGCCAGATCGGACTGATAGAGATGAGGCCTTGAAGGAAGATTTACACATGGAAATTAATGTAGATGATTTAGCCTTCGATCAGGATAAAAATAGTTATGAGATGGATGTAATTGCAGACGATCCCGATTATATTCATCATAATCCTTATGATACTGCGGTTGAAAATGGGAGCGATGCACTCTCTGATTTTGATGAAGCTAATCCTACAGCAATAAAGGAATATGATAAAAATGCCAGTCTGGAGACAGATTTGGATGTTTTGGCGATGCATGTTCAGTCGGAAGAGGATAGCCTTGCAGATGAAGAAAGCTTTTCAGAAACTCCAGAAGATAATCGTGATGACCTTGATGCTGAAGGTTACCCTAAAAATGATCGTAAAATTAAATGATATTTGAGATAAGAATTAATAATCTAAATCCAGATTAAATTTTCGCTTAAATTCATCCAAATGCGGGTTCTTTTGAAGCATGTGCTCATACTTTTCAGATGAAGTATAAAGGCGTTTTTTTTGCGTTTGCTCTATCTGCTTGGTTTGCAGGTCGATACTGAAGTTTTTCAGTTGCACACGTAAAAAGTTCAATAAATCAACTTTTTCTGAGCTTAGCAAATCTTCTTGAATCTTATTTTCGATGGGTAGCTCAATGATGTAATTTTCAAGTAAAACAGGTGTGTAGGCTGTCATGATGGTGAAAATATTGATTTTTCCATCTTTTTTAATCTTCTCAGCATAACTATTCCAGAAATTGAGCATCATGTCGGAGTTAAACTCAATTTTACTGTCGCCGCTCAAATACTCTGGCTCAAGCTCCTCTTTTTTTGAGTAATTTGCCCCTAAATCATTTAAATTCGGTATCAAGCTACTATTTAATCCAACAGAAAGCTTGGGTATAACATTTGATTTTGGAATTTCTATTTTCGGAACTTCCTGTATGGGTGTAATTGCCTTATTTTCAACTACTTGTGTTGGTTTTTCGGGTTCTGGCGCACTTGCAACAAGGGGAGGAGCAGGGCTTGCAGTAGCCTTAATTGGCATTGCAGACTCAGAAACTACAGTTTCATCTACTGATTTAAGTTTTTTTTTTATTTGACCGTCCTGAATGGCCGGAATTCCTGCTGCTGAAAGATTTACGGCAGCGGGTATGTGGCAGAGTTTGATGAGAGTGAGCTCAACTTGTAACCTTTGATTTTTACTCGTTTTATAATTTAAATCGCATTGATTGCTGATGTTCAGTGCAGAAATTAAGAAGGAGAGAGATGAGGCTTGCGACTGACTATTATATTTTTGTCGAATACCTTCACTCACTTCAAGTAATTTTAAGGTTGAAGCATCTTTACAAACCAATAAATTCCTGAAATGGGAGGCTAATCCGGTGATGAAATGATTCCCATCGAAGCCATTTCCTAAAATTTCATCGAAAATCAGAAGTGAATTTGCTACATCTTCAGAAAGGATGGCATCAGTTAATTTAAAATAGTAATCATAATCTAGGATGTTAAGATTATCGATTACCGACTTATAATTGACGTTTTTACTTGAAAAACTGACAATTTGATCGAACATCGACAAGGCATCTCGGAGTCCGCCGTCTGCTTTTTGCGCAATTAAATGAAGTCCATCTTCATCATAAGCAATGCCTTCTTTTTGTGCAATTTCTGCCAAATGAAGGGCAATATCTTCTACCCTGATGCGATTAAAATCAAATATCTGACATCTAGATAATATGGTAGGCAATATTTTATGCTTTTCTGTAGTGGCCAGAATGAAAATAGCATAATTAGGAGGTTCCTCTAATGTTTTCAGAAAGGCATTAAAAGCCTGTTGTGAAAGCATGTGGACCTCATCAATGATATAAATCTTGTATTTCCCTGATTGAGGTGGGATACGAACTTGCTCAATTAAGCTTCTAATATCTTCAACAGAGTTGTTTGAGGCAGCATCTAGTTCATGAATACTAAAAGAGTTCCCATTTTGGAATGAGATACAGGAGTGGCATGTTCCGCAGGCTTCGGCATCGGGACTTAAATTCTCGCAGTTAATGGTTTTAGCGAGTATCCTTGCGCAGGTAGTTTTACCCACACCTCGCGGTCCGCAGAAAAGAAATGCCTGAGCAAGCTGATTATTTTTAATGGCATTTTTTAAGGTACCAGTTATATGTAGCTGACCTACAACGGTTTGGAACGTTGCTGGTCTGTACTTTCTCGCTGAAACTATAAAATTATCCATTGCTGCTAAATTAGAAAGAGGAATGGGTTAAACCAAACTAAATGGATTTTTTTTATCTACATTTTTATAATGGTATGATTAAGCATTTTATTCTTCTGAAATTTGATAAGATAAACGATTAACAGAGGCATTTTAGCTAGCTTTTTTCATATTGACGAACGATGTATGTTATGAAATTTGTGAGTTTAAAATGATTGAGAGAACAAAATCTGCCCAATTTGTGAGGAAATAATAGAGAAACATCTTGTGGATAAGGTGATTGATATCAATCTTTCCGAAAAACCCTTGATAAATAGAAAATTATATCTATTTTTGCATCCCGCTTTGTAGCCTGTTTAGGAGCATGGTGGATAAATAATTTATAAAAAAACAAAAAGCAACAATGCAACAGTACGAAACAGTGATCATTCTGACCCCGTTGTTATCTGAAGAAGCTGCGAAAGAGGTATTAACCAAATTCAACAAGCTTATGACTGATAACGGAGCCGAAATTGTCCATGAAGACAATTGGGGTTTGAAAAAACTAGCGTATCCGATTCAAAAGAAGACAACAGGATACTATCACCTAACTACATTCAAAGCTCCGGGTGAGTTTATTAACAAACTTGAAGTTGAATACAAACGCGATGAACGTGTTATGCGTTTTCTAACTGTATCATTGGATAAGCATGCACTTGCATTCAGTGAGAAGAAGCGTAGCGGAGCCTTCAACAAGAACAAGGAAACTAAAACTGAGGAGGTAGCAAAATAATGGCAAAAGATCAAATCCAATACGTAACTGCTCCGAAAGTAGACGAGAGCCGTAAAAAGTATTGCCGTTTTAGAAAAAACGGTATTAAATACATCGATTACAAAGACGCTAACTTTTTATTAAAGTTTATTAACGATCAAGGTAAAGTTTTACCACGTCGTTTAACAGGAACTTCATTAAAGTTTCAGCGTAAAGTGGCACAAGCTGTTAAGCGTGCTCGCCATATCGGTTTATTACCTTATGTTACAGATTCATTAAAATAAGAGGGAGATAAGCGAAATGGAACTAATTTTAAAACAAGACATCAAGAATCTCGGAGAGAAAGATGATGTAGTAAATGTGAAACCAGGTTATGGTCGTAACTTCCTTATTCCTAAGGGTTATGCTACACTTGCGACTGAATCTGCAAAGAAAGTTTTAGCTGAAAATTTAAAGCAAGCTGCTTTCAAGCAAGATAAAATCAAGAAAGACGCTGATGCTATTGCAGCTAGATTAGAAGGTGTTAAACTTTCTATCGGTGCTAAAGCTGGTGAAACTGGAAAGATTTTCGGTTCAGTAAACACTATTCAAATTGCTGACGCATTAAAGAAAGAAGGATTTGACGTTGATCGTCGCCGTATTACTTTTGATGTAGAGCCTAAATTTGTTGGTGAATACATTGCAAACCTAAACCTACACAAAGAAGTAAAAGTTAAAGTTACTTTTGAAGTAGTAGCAGAATAATTTCCATTTTCCGATTTTTTCGGTGTATAATTTGGAAATAAATTATAATTTTAATGCCTTCTACATTTGTAGAAGGCATTTTTTGTTTTAAAAATCATCAAACCTAATTCTAAGCATTTGAAAAAGCTCTGGAATATAATTCGTAAAGTAGCCTTATGGTTTTTTGCCATCACTTTTATTTGGGTGCTATTGCTCCGTTTTATTAATCCCCCGATTACCTATTTGATGCTACAGCGTGGTTTTGAGCGTAAAGCCGATGGCAAGGAGTGGAAAATTGAAAAGGATTGGCTTGACATTGAAGACCTCTCAAATAATTTAAAACGAGCTGCTCTTGCCGGTGAAGATGCTAATTTTTTAAATCATTGGGGTTTTGATTTTAAGGCAATGAGCAAGGCACTTGAGAAGAATCAAAAAGGTAAAAAGATACGTGGGGGAAGCACAATTAGTCAGCAGACAGCCAAAAACGTCTTTCTATGGCCTGGTAGATCCTATATCCGTAAGGCCTTTGAAGCCTATTTTACAGTTTTGATCGAATTGTTATGGGGTAAGGAACGTATTCTCGAGGTTTATTTAAATGTGATTGAAATGGGTGATGGAATTTATGGCGCCGAAGCTGCAACTCAAAAGTATTTTGGGAAATCAGCGCATAGCATGAGTAAATCGCAAGCTGCATTAATTATTGCGGTTTTGCCAAACCCGCTACGTTGGAACCCTTCAAGACCAACACGTTATATTTATTATAAACAAGGACTGATACTCCGAAATATGAGAAATCTGGAAAAGTTGCCTTTTTAATCGAAGGCTTAAATGCTAAAAACTCGAGCATGCCAGCTATCCTTTAAGGGGATTTCCCAGCTAGATTTTAATTCTTTTCTGGTCTGAATCAGATTATTGAATACTAGCGTATTCTCATTTACCTGACCACTTTTAATTAGTTCTTCAAAATCTTCTCTACCACAGCTCTTTAGCTCATCATTAAGTTTAAATGCGACTCTAAATCTATCGAATAGATCTATGTTAAACTTCTGTTCGATATCCTTCATTAAAGCCACTGATTTATCGATGCTGCATCCTGTTGCTCCTGCCACCTGTTCATCCACAGAAAGTACAATAAATTGATGGTGAATCACTTCTCCAAGTGCTGCTAAATCATGCCCATGTGCTTGCCAATTACTAGTGAAATTGTTTAGTATTTGTAGAATTGCCGACTCTTCTTCTTGATTAAGAATGCGGTTGGACTGGTAGATCCAGATTCTTGAATGTTCAGAAATTTGCATGTTCAAAAATACAGTATTTCTCTCGATTTTTGATTTCCGTTTATTATTTAAATTGCTTTTTTCTTAAATATTCTATAATCTAATAGATTTGAATTTTTATTGAGATATTCGTAATTTTAATGCTATTGGCTTTATAATTAGAATAAAAACCATTTTAAATTTTGCTTTAAATCAATTTTTTATATTTATTTTTTAATTTAAAATTAAATATTTTACTTTGTATGATTATTAATTTATAGAATGAAAAAAACTGGACTAACCTTTATTTTCCTACTGTTTGTGGGATTTTGTTTTGCTCAAGATATTGAACAGAACAATGAAAAACCAATTTCTAAAGACGGTAAAAATCTATTAAAGATTAACCTTTTGTCTCTTCCTTTAAAAAATTATTCTTTAGGATTTGAGCATAAACTTGGCAAAAAAATCACTGCCGGTATAGGTTATAGATTTATGCCTAATGGTCAGATGCCATTTTTGTCGAAGATTAAAACTTTTGTAGATGATCCCGATGTGGCAAAACAACTCAATGAGCTTTACGTTAGTAATACTGCTATTTCCCCTGAAATTAGATTTTATCTAGGTAAACAAGCTATGCGTGGATTTTACCTGGCACCATTTTCACGTATCAGTAATTATAAAATTGCTGTTCCTATTGAGTATGAAGAAAATAATATAAAAGAGAGTATTCCAATGAGTGGTGAATTGAAAACATTCACTGCTGGCTTGCAAATAGGTGCTCAGTGGAAATTGGGAGGTAGAGTTTACCTTGATTGGTGGATATTGGGTCCACAATACGGTAAAGCTAATGGTAGCTTGTCTGGTAAAAAAGCTTTAACTGCAAATGAACAAGCAGAAATTAGAAAAGAGCTTGAGGGACTTGATATTCCTTTCGTTACAACTACTACCACTGTTAATTCAAGTGGTGCTCGCTTGGATATTAAAGGTCCATGGGCAAGTATTAGAGCAGGTTTGAATCTTGGGTTTAGATTTTAATTTTCTTTAAGTTTTATGTTTATAAAGAGGGGCTTTTTTAAGGCCCCTTTTTTCTTTTGTAAGAATAAATTTTATTGATTGGGATATAGATAAAATTTATAAGCCGTTAGCCTTAACGGTAATCTCTGCAATATCCAAAACACTAACTTCTTTCTCCTGGTTAAAGTTTTTAACTCCGTCGCTGAGCATAGTCATGCAGAATGGGCACGAAGAAGCAACAATATTTGGTTTAAGGGCTAGCGCTTCGTCAATGCGTTCAATGTTGATATCCTTATTACCTTTTTCGGGTTCCTTAAACATTTGGGCACCACCAGCACCGCAGCAGAGTCCATTCGACTTACAGCGTTTCATTTCAACTAATTCTGCATCAAGTATTTCTAATGCCTTGCGAGGCGCTTCATAAACGCCATTGGCACGACCTAAATAACATGGATCATGGAAGGTGATTTTCTTTCCTTTGAAAGATTCGCCACC
The DNA here is from genome assembly GCF_017495225.1 of Daejeonella sp. GTDB lineage: Bacteria > Bacteroidota > Bacteroidia > Sphingobacteriales > Sphingobacteriaceae > Daejeonella. The sequence goes on from NZ_JAFEIG010000015.1 coordinate 36,520, forward strand.
TTCAGCTTTAAGTTTGCCCTCATCAATTAATTGCTGTATTAATTGAGAATGGTGAATAACTTCATAATTACCACCTAATCCTGGGTATTCATTTTTTATGGTGTTAAAGCAATGTGGGCATCCTGTAACTATTTTTTTGATGTCATATCCATCCAATACTTGAATATTGGTCATGGCTTGCATTTGAAAGAGGAATTCATTTCCTGCACGCTTTGCGGGATCTCCTGTACAACTTTCTTCAGTGCCTAGAATAGCAAAATTCATCCCCACATGGTTTAGAATCTTACAGATATCGCGGGTAATTTTCTGAGCACGTTCATCAAAACTACCTGCGCAGCCTACCCAAAATAAGATATCTGGACTTTCACCTTTTGCCGCCATTTCGGCCATAGTAGGGATCTTGATAGTTTGTTCCATATTCGTTGTTTTGTCTTTTTGGTTTTCGTTTGTCTGGGGTTTTATTATGATATCTGAGGTCTGATGTCGGTTAGTTATCTGTTATCTGCTAACTGACAACTGCTAACTGACAACTGCTAACTGACAACTGTTAACTGCTAACTGATAACTGACAACATCACATCTTAGTCCAATTTGCTCGATCGGCGGGCGAATATTTCCAAGGGGCACCATTATTCTCAATATTTGAGAACATATTATTAAGGCTTGTTGGAGCTTGAGCTTCCTCCATAACCGAAAAACGTCTGAGTTCAACAATGATGGCTAGGGGATCGATATTTACCGGACAAGCATCGGTGCAGGCATTGCAGGAGGTGCAGGCCCAAATTTCTTCGCGACTGATATAATCATCAAGTAAAGATTTTCCATCTTGATGATCCTTGCCATGTTTATCTATATTATTTCCCACCTCAACTAAACGATCGCGGGTATCCATCATAATTTTACGAGGAGAGAGCAATTTGCCAGTCATGTTTGCCGGACAAACAGAGGTGCATCTACCACATTCTGTACAGGTATAGGCATCCATTAAATTTTTCCATGTTAAATCGCTAACATCCTTTGCTCCAAAACGAGTCCCTTCTGCTACGGGTTCTGGGACGAAACTCGGATCAAGCATGGCTTTAACCTCATTGCTAACGGATGCCATGTTTGACAGTTCGCCTTTAGGCTCCAAATTTGAATAATAAGTATTGGGGAATGCTAAAACAATGTGGAAGTGCTTAGAATAAGGCAAGTAGTTTAAAAATGCAAATATCCCTATAATGTGAAACCACCAGCAGAAGCGCTCAATGGCGATAAGTGCTGATTGCGAATCTGGTAGGATAGGTAAAAGGTAGCTACTTATAGGAAAAGTTCCCGCCTGAATATAATTGGATGCACCTGCTAATTGAAGTTTATAGTCGGCGGCATTCATAAGTAAGAAAGCCGACATTAAAAAGACCTCAACAATTAAAATGATATTAGCATCCGTCTTTGGCCAATTAGTCATTTCTACGCCTTTAAAACGCTTTAGATTGATAATATTTCTTCTTGCATAAAATACCACTACGGCAAGAAGAACTAAAGCTGCGAGTATCTCAAATGAAGCAATGAGCACATTGTATAATCCACCAAGAGGCGCTGCAAAAATTCGGTGTGTGCCTAAAAGTCCGTCGAGGATAATTTCAAGTACCTCCAAATTAATAATTACAAATCCTAAATATACAAAGAGATGCAAGATGGCGGCAATGGGTCTTTTCCCCATTTTAGACTGTCCGAAGGCTACCTTGAGCATGGTAATTAAGCGATCGAGTGGACGATCAGAACGATCTATATCTCTACCGAGATTGATATTTCGGATAATTTTGCGTATATTCTTTGTGAATAATGCTATTGAAGCCGCAGCAATAATTAGAAAAATGACTTGCAGAACCATATTGGTGTAGGTTTATGCTGTAAAAATATGGATTATCTCGGAAATCCAATTACTATGCATGCATAATATTTAAAATATTTTTTTTTAGATCTTCAAGAAAAAAATACAATAATTTTCAAATAATATTTTCATAAACGAAAAAAGACATTACATTTGCAGTCCCGAACAAAACGGGTATGGTCTGGTACCATAGCTCAGTTGGTAGAGCAAAGGACTGAAAATCCTTGTGTCGCTGGTTCGATTCCAGCTGGTACCACGAAAAAAGCCTCAGAGAAATCTGAGGCTTTTTTGATTTTAGGAATTTTATAAAATCGTTCTACTAAATCCTCAAACCATAATCCTCATTTGAAAGAATCAAAAATTTATAAGTGTTTATTGTGGCAGATGAATAATTAGTTTTATCTGTGATTGTAGTTACCTTAATTGTGTTTTTCTTACCTTGGTAAACTTTAATAATATCCCCGTTTTCTAATTCAGCTTTAATTAATCTATAACCTAAAGAAATTATTTTGGTTACATATTTAGAATAGGTTTCTTTTTGGCTAATGTGAATTGAAATTCTATTGGTTTTAGTGTCATTGCTTGATAAATACTCAATGGTAGATTTGGATGCTTTATTAGATAATCTAAAATAATCAGATGATTGTCCGTTAGCATCCAATCTAGCCTCGTTTGAATTTATCCATCCTTTGGGATTTAAATATTCTATAAACTTGGTCAAGTTTTTCTTTCTTAAATCAACAAGTTCATCTAAGCTTAGGCTTTGCCCAAATCCAGTATTTGTAAGAAGTATTAATAATAGGAATGTGATAAATTTGATAAAATATTTCATGCTTTTATTTTGTTAAATTATTGTTTTAGAAAACCATTTGGAATCGTCTATCTTATATTATCCTGAAATTCCTTTCATCAAAACTTAGTAATAGCTTTTCCAATCTTTGAATTTGCTTTATTCAATTCTATTTTAATTCTTACATTTTATATAAGTATTTTGCCTTGTTCGTGTGAAATGCCATAAATTAAATTATTCTTCATTATTTTGATTATATTTATAAATTATTAAATATTATTTAATAATAAAGCGTCTATGGATAAATAATATTTACCATAAATTTAATTTATTAAATTAATTTAATAAAAAAATTATTAAATTAATTACCTTCTGAATCATTTATTTTCTACTAAGCTATTATTAATCAACTACTTGATTGATTCTAATCAATATTATTTATTTCAAATTGTCTAAATTTAAATTTAAATAATCTTAACAAAATGACTCTTCTAATCATTCTTGAGGCCCTTTATGATAAGGATGATGCCAGTTTAGTAGAAATGATTAATAATTCCGTTCCAGTTAAAACCTACTCTTTTAAGAATAAACTTTTTGTAATTCATTCTGGCTTTAGGTTTACGATAAATACTGGTAAGGCATTTGATTTGTTAATTGATCTATCAGATTTAAATGATCCTCAATTAATCCTAAGTCCAGTTTCAGAATTAACCTCATTCCCACTAATTCTTGGATTAGTAGTCTTTAAGAAAAATAAATATATCGATGCTTTCTCAAAGGTGATGATTGCTGGAATTTCTGAGGATAATGTTAAAATTTATCCCATAGAGTCTAAAGTTGAGGATATTGAGATTATGAACTTAAATCATTCTGAGTTTTATATTTTCCGAGCTGAAGACAATTCCATAATTAGACGTTTTCCCTTGTCGAGATTATATAATAAATCCCTTTTATTACGAGATGGAAAGTTTTATGAATATTGAAAATATGCTTATTGTTTGAATTCTAAATTCTTTATACCTGTATATTTTGATCTAAAAATCAAATCCTATTCTTGAAAAATTAGAAAGCTTAATTAATTTTATTTATACTTATGAAATAAAATTTGCTGTTGAGCTCTTATTAAATTTATTAGATATGATGAAGAGGATTGTCCCTAACCTAAATAATTTCTTCTGTTTATTTTTCATAATCATTTCATCTAGCTTATCTGCTCAGGACAAGAAAGCGTTGACATATCAGCCTATTACAGGCACAAAACCACGAAATATTATATTTATTCTCTCAGATGATCACCGTTATGATTTTATGGGATTTACTGGAGCTGTACCGGGTTTAAAAACGCCTAATTTAGATCGAATTGCCAATGAGGGGGCTCATTTTCAGAATGCTTTTGTGAGCACTGCACTTTGTTCACCAAGTAGAGCTTCTATTTTAACTGGTCAATATGCTCATACGCATACGGTGGTTGATAATCAGGCACCAGCACCAAAATCCTTGATTTATTTTCCTGAATATCTTCAAAAAGCGGGTTACCAAACATCGTTTTTTGGAAAATGGCACATGGGTGGGGGGAGTAGTGACCCGAGACCAGGTTTTGATCGTTGGGTGAGCTTTGCGGGGCAAGGTGTCTATTATAATCCACAATTAAATATTGATGGGAAGATGCTTGCTTATCGCGACAGCGCTTATATTACTGATGTATTAACCGATTTAACCTTAGAATGGTTAGAACAGCGAGATAAGAAAAAGCCATTTTTTGTTTATTTATCCCATAAGGCAGTACATGCCGAATTTAATCCCGCAAAAAGAGATAATGGAATTTATAGAGATATAAAAATTCAATATCCTGTATCTATGTTTTCTACTGCAAGGGCTAATAGTAAGAAATTCACCAAGGGTCATCAGGTAGATTCAAGTAGTTATAAAATTAATTATAAAGACATACCGTCCTGGGTGCGCGCCCAACGGGATAGCTGGCATGGAGTTGATTATATGTATGATGGTCAGACTGATTTTGATAGTTTTTATGTGGATTATCTAGAGACTTTAATGGGGATTGATTATAGTGTAGGGAGGGTGTTAAAATATCTTAAGGATAATAATCTAGACAAGGAAACTTTGGTGATTTACATGGGAGATAATGGTTTTTCATTTGGTGAACATGGCTTGATTGATAAGCGCCATGCTTATGAAGAGTCGATGCGAGTGCCGTTAATAGCCCGCTCACCTGATTTAATTAAAGCTGGGACAAAGGTGAAAGAAATGGTTTTAAACATTGATATCGCACCTACAATTCTGGAATTAGCTGGAGTGAAAAAGCCAGTCCAGGTGGAAGGAAATTCATTCGTTTCACTCATGAAAGGAATGCCTGAAGCTAACTGGAGGAAGGAAATATTTTATGAATATTATTGGGAAAACCCATTTCCGCAGACGCCCACACAATTTGCAATTCGCACGGATCAGTTTAAATTTATTCGTAGTCACGGGGTATGGGATATTAATCAGCTTTATGATTTAAAGAATGATCCTTATGAGCTAAATAACCTCATTAGGGATCCGAAATTTCAAACTATAGCGAAAGACTTAAATACGAAATTGTGGGATTGGTTGGATAAAACTGGCGGATTGTATATTCCTCTAAAAACAATAAATGAGCGCAAAAACGACCATATATTTAGATCTACTTGGTAAGAATATACGCATTTTTTTTCACATTATCAAATTTTTTATGTTGAAACGATTTAATTATCTCTTTTTAATTTTAATGCTTGGTCAAACTTTTAGCGCAGTTTCTATTGCGCAAACCAGGCCTAATATTGTAATTATTTACACGGATGATTTAGGTTTCGGAGATATTAGTGCTAATGGGGCCAAGAAAATAAAAACTCCTAATATTGACCGCATTGCTAAGGAGGGTTTAAGATTTACAAATGCTTATGCCACTTCAGCAACATGTACTCCATCTCGATTTTCATTACTTACAGGAAAATATGCCTGGCGAAAATCTGGGACTAATGTTGCTCCAGGAGATGCGGCTTTAATTATTCCTACAGATGTAGAAACGATGCCGGCAATGCTTCAAAAGGCAGGTTATAAGACCGCCGTAGTGGGGAAATGGCATTTGGGATTAGGTCCCGCAGGTGGACCCAACTGGAACGCCGACATTAAACCCGGACCTTTAGAAATAGGTTTTAACTATTCTTTTATCATGCCAGCTACTGGCGACCGTGTGCCTTGTGTTTATTTGGAAAACCATAGAATTGTAGATCTTGATCCTTCAGATCCGATTCGTGTTTCTTATAAAGAAAAAATAGGGAATGAGCCTACAGGAAAAGAAAATCCTGAACTTTTAAAAATGAATTATTCTCATGGGCATGATGCTACTATTATCAATGGTGTGAGCAGAATAGGATGGATGACTGGTGGGAAAAAGGCGCGTTGGATAGACGAAGAAATGGCCGATGTATTCACTAATAGGGCCATAAATTTTCTAGACGAAAATGCAAAAAATCCATTTTTCCTGTATTTCGCTACGCATGATATTCATGTGCCAAGGCTTCCACATTCTCGATTTGTAGGCAAAAGTGGCATGGGAGCACGTGGTGATGCTATTTTACAATTAGACTGGTCGGTGGGAGAGATTCTGAAAACTCTCGACCGCCTAAAAATTGCTGATGAGACCTTAATTATTTTTACTAGTGATAATGGGGCAGTGGTAGATGATGGATATGTGGATGAGGCGGTAGAAAAATTGAATGGACATACTCCATCAGGAATATTAAGAGGCGGAAAATACAGCGCTTTTGAGGGTGGAACTAAAGTCCCTATGTTGCTAAGATGGCCCTCAAAAATTAAGTCAGGAAGCGTGTCAAACGCCTTGTTTAGTCAGATAGATTTTTATGCTTCATTGGCTGCATTGACCGGAAGAAGCATAAACGCACCTGATAGTTTTAATAGTTTAAATACTTTGTTGGGTGCTAAAGAGAATCGCGAATTTATTATTCAGCAGGCCGTAAATAGTAGGTTGGGAATAATTCAAGGCGATTGGAAATATATTCCAGCTGGTCCGGGGGCAGCAATAAATAAGCAGGTAAATATTGAGCTTGGGAATGATTTAAAGCCTCAATTATATAATCTTAAGAAGGACGCAGGTGAGAAGAATAATTTGGCAGATCAACATCCTGAGATAGTAGAAAAATTAATGCAGAAGCTCAAAGAGCTCAAGGGAGAATAATATTAAATATTTTGATTTGGGTAAAAACATAGAATTACCCAAATCAAAATAATAATTGAATTTATTTTACTTTGCCTGCAAGGCGTTTATTTGCGCCTTCAATTTTCTGTAAATCATCACCTAGATCTGCTCTTGCCTCTTCTGCTAATGCTTTTAACTCTTTTACAATTTCCGGGAAGTATGATTTAACATCGTACTGTTCGCCTGGATCTCTACGAAGGTCATAAAGAGCTTCTGCCATCATGATATTTTCAGGCGCAGCTCCTGGAAATCCATCAACACCAGGTGCTTGATTTAAATAGGAGCGCGATGGGTGTTCGAATACAAGCTTCCAATTATCTCTTCTAACGGCTTCTAGTGCGTTTTTTCGGTAATAGTATAAAAAGTTTTTTCGAGGGGATAATTGCATATTACCTTTTAAGATTTCTCCCAAATCAATACCATCGATTTTTTTATTGGGAAGAGCTGTTCCCGTTAATTTGGCAATGGTTGGCAAAATATCGATAGTGGAGGCTAATTGATTTGCGACTAATCCGCCAGGTATTTTACCTTTCCATCTGATGATACAAGGAACCCGCTGACCACCCTCAAAGGAGCTTCCTTTTCCTTCTCTTAGTCCGCCAGTATTTCCTGCATGGTTACCAAAATTTAACCAAGGACCATTATCACTGGTAAAAATAATCATGGTATTATTTTCAAGACCTTCTTTTTTAAGAACTTCCATTATCTTACCCACATTATAATCGATTTCTTGAATCATATCGCCATATAAACCTTGCTTGCTTTTACCTCTAAATGCTGCTGATGCATTGATCGGTACATGTGGCATTGGATGCGGTATGTATGCGAAAAATGGCTTCTTTTTATTGCGACGAATGAAACTGATAGCTTCGTCGGTAAACTTGCTAGTAAGCATTGCCTGATCTTCTAAAGTGCTGATGGTGTCGATTGGGGCATGGTTTCTGATCAATGGAAGAGGTGGGAAACGATGTTTGTTTGTCCCAGCTAAGGCTGGTGCACCATCATAATTTACAGGCCACATATCATTTGAATAGGGTATTCCTAGGTATTCATCAAAGCCATGATTGAGAGGTAAAAACTCTGGAGCATCTCCAAGATGCCATTTCCCGAATATTCCTGTGGCATAATTTTTCTGTTTTAGGAGCTCGGCAATAGTAGTTTCCTCTTTGTTCAAACCTATTGGGGAAGCAGGAAAAAGAGCGCCTGTGATGCCAATTCGGTTAGAATAACAGCCTGTTAAAATTGCCGCACGTGAAGCACTACAAACTGCTTGAGCAGATAAAAAATTAGTAAAACGAATACCTTCTGAAGCTAATCGGTCGATATTTGGGGTGTTAATATCGAGTGCGCCATAAGATGATAAATCGCCATAGCCCATATCATCCATGAAAATTAAGATAATATTGGGACTATCAGATGCTGTGTTTTTAACTGGAGTGTTTGATTGATGAAGGGTAAGCAGTACTAGTGCTAAAACCAAAATCTTTATTTTTTTGAACATGAGATAACGATATTTATTATGCTCAAGATAAAATTTATATGGGATAAATAAAAAGATTAGATTTTTTGCCAGTCAATTTTTCAAATAATATTTTAATTCCGTTTTTTATCCCAATCTTTGTATGGATAAAATGAAAAAGCTTGTAATCACCATATTAGCAATTTTTTACCTAGGTGTTTCATCTGGCGCAAGCCTGCATGTTCACCATTGTATGGGTGAGCTTGTTGAATGGGGATTTTCTGATAATAGTGTAGATGATGAGGGCAAATGCACCAATTGTGGCATGAAGCAAGGCAATTCTGAGCTTTGTTGTAAAACTCAGAAACAAGAATTTAAGCTAAAAGATAGCTATAAAGCTCCCTTAAATGTCATTCATTTTCAGTCTTTTGCTTTATTAGCACAAACTTATCCTGAACATAAAATTTTAGCAAAAACTAAGGCTCCTGCTGATGATTTTGTGCAAATATCTGTCCCGCCCTCGGATAAAACCCCAACATTTATTCGGAATTGTAATTTCCGTATTTGATTTTTCTGTTTTGGACAATCCTCTGTCCTAAATTTTCTTTTTAAGTATTTAATGAAAATATTGATCAGTTTAATTGATCTAATTTTTTCATTTTCAAATACTTATATCAAAATTTAATTTCTCGTTTACTAGATTAATCAATAAAACATGAAAAATTTATTCAATATCTGCGCAATTTTGCTTGTATTTTCTTGGGCATCTTGTACAAGTTCAGAAAAGCCTGTTGAGGCAAGTACTGATACAGTCACACATCACCAATCACATGCAGTGTATACTTGTCCGATGCACCCAGAAGTCATAAGCGACAAACCAGGAATTTGCCCTGAATGTAAAATGGACCTAGTTGCAAAAGTCGATGGGCCATCAACAAGCGATTCTACTGTTAAAGCACATCACGATAAACACCAACACTAAGCACGATGGTTGAGAAAATCATTTCATTTTCACTGCGTAACCGCTTCATTGTACTGCTTTTTGCAGCTGCTATTTTTACTTGGGGAATATTCTCTATGAAATCTAGCAAGATTGATGCGATACCGGATTTGTCTGAAAATCAGGTTATTGTATTTACAGAATGGATGGGTAGGAGTCCTCAAATTATTGAAGACCAGATTACTTACCCTTTAGTTACAAATCTTCAGGGCTTACCTAAGGTTAAATATGTTCGAGCAAATTCCATGTTTGGAATGAGCTTCATTTACATCATTTTTGAGGATGATGTGGATGTATATTGGGCTCGTGCTAGAGTGCTTGAGCGGCTCAATACTGTGACTAATAGCCTTCCAGATGGTGTTAGTCCGACAATTGGCCCCGATGGCACTGGAGTAGGTCATGTACTGTGGTACACCCTTGATGCCCCTGGGATGGATTTAGGGGAGCAGCGTGCCGTGCAAGACTGGTACATCAAATTTGCTTTACAAAATGTACAGGGTGTAAGTGAAATTGCTTCCTTTGGCGGATTTCAAAAGCAGTATCAAATTAGTATTGATCCAGATAAGTTAAGTTATTATAAATTAACTATTCAGGATGTGATGCGGGCCGTAAAAAGTAATAATAATGAAGCTGGTGGTCGGAAATTTGAGATGAGTGGGATTGCTTACATCATCAAAACAACGGGTTATTTAAAGTCGCTTGATGAAATCGGTAATCTGCCAATAAGAACACAAAACTCCATCCCCATTAAGGTTAGTGATATTGGTACCGTTCAAATGGCTGGCGAAAGTCGCTTAGGTATTTTCGACTATAATGGTGAGGGTGAAGCAGTTGGTGGCATTGTGGTTTTACGTTATGGTGAAAATGCCAATGAAGTTATTAAGCGAGTAAAAACAAAGATGGATGAGGTGAGCAAGGGACTTCCTGAAGGAATGAAATTTACCATTGTTTACGATAGAGGAGAACTGATAGAAGAGTCGATTTCATCTATTAAAACAACATTAATTGAAGAAATGATAGTTGTTTCACTCATTGTTATGCTTTTTCTTTTACACTGGCGAAGTGCAATTAGCATTATTATTCAGATTCCTATTACGATTGCGGCAAGTTTCATTGTGCTAAATGCCTTTGATATTTCATCCAATATCATGTCCCTAACGGGGATAGCGCTTGCCATAGGGGTAATTGTTGATAATGGAATTATTATGGCCGAAAATTCATACAAAAACCTGGCTACAAGGCAAGCCGAACTTAATGAACAAAGAAAAGGAGGGAACTCACATGTGGTTTAAGAAGAAAAATTCTTTTTCTGGCAAGGACGATGATTATGTAAAGCTATCTAGTGAAGAGCGCTTGAGTATCATAGAGAAAGCCTGTAAACAGGTCTCAAGAGGTGTATTTTACTCCACCATCATAATTATTGCTTCATTTTTGCCGGTTTTTTTATTAACTGGTCAGGAAGGGAAATTGTTCCATCCTTTGGCTTATACCAAGACATTTATTTTGGTAATTGATGCCATTTTGGTACTCACTTTAGCCCCTGTAATTATTTCCTTTTTTATGAAGGGACGTTTCCGTCAGGAGCATGAAAACCCCATTAATAGGGGAATGGAGCGTGTTTATTTGCCAATTATCCGTACTTGTATCCGAAATAGAAAAACCACACTAGGCATCAATATCCTTGCTTTGATTGTTAGTGTGCCGATGTTAATGAGTTTGGGTCGTGAGTTTATGCCTCCTCTTGATGAGCAGTCGGTGCTTTTTATGCCGGTAACCTTACCCGATGTTTCCAATGGTGAGATTAAGCGTATTCTTCAAGTTCAAGATAAGCTTATAAAATCTGTCCCAGAGGTAGATCATGTACTTGGTAAGGCGGGGAGGGCAAGTACAGCCACAGATAATTCGCCAATTAGCATGATTGAAACGATTATCGCTTTAAAGCCTAAGAGTGAATGGCGGCCAGGCATCACCAAGAAGGATATTATCAATGAATTGGATGCTAAACTTCAAATTCCAGGTGTGGTTAATGGTTGGACGCAACCCATCATAAATCGTATAAATATGCTTTCTACCGGAATTAGAACGGATGTGGGATTGAAGGTTTACGGTCAAGATTTGAATCAGATCAATACTATTTCGCATGAGGTTCAACATATTTTGCAGGGTATTGATGGTGTAAAAGATCTCTATGTGGAGCCAGTTACGGGTGGCAAATACCTTGAAATTGATATCAAGCGCGATCAGCTAGAGCGTTACGGGTTAACTGTTGACGATGTGAATGCTACCGTTGAAACTGCTATCGGGGGTAGCCCTTTTGCTTCAACTATTGAAGGCAGAAAGCGTTTTAATGTCCAATTGCGCCTTGGTGAAGATTTTCGTAATAGCCTAGATAAACTGAAAAGGATTCCACTTGTTTCGCCAGATGCTGGAACTATTCCACTTTCTGCTGTTAGCGATATTCGATTTGTGGATGGTCCGCCTATGATAACCTCAGAAAATGCGATTTTACGAGGAGCAGTAATGTTTAATGTGCGTGATCGTGATCTTGGCAATACCGTGCAAGAGGCCATAGATAAGCTGAACAAAGATTTAAAGTTGCCAGGTGGCTATTTTGTGGAGTGGAGTGGTCAGTATGAGAATTTATTGCGTGGACAAAAAACTTTACTTTACATACTTCCAATAGTGTTATTTATCATTTTTCTTGCCCTTTATCTCGCATTTAAATCAATCAGAGAAGCATTCTTAAGCTTGGTGACTATACCCTTTGCCTTGATTGGGGGAGTGTTTTTAGTTTATTTCTGGGGAGTAAATCTTTCTGTTGCTGTGGCGGTAGGATTTATTGCACTCTTTGGTATCGCAGTTGAAACAGGGGTAGTGATGGTTATTTACTTGAATGATGCTATGAATCAGTTAATTGCATTGAAAGGAAACTCAAGTGAAACCATCAGCAAAGAAGACTTACGCGAGTATGTAATTATGGGTGCAGCTAAGAGGCTAAGGCCTAAAATTATGACTGTTTGTGTGGCTTTATTCGGTTTAATACCTGTGTTATGGTCGGGAGGAGTGGGTAGCGATGTGATGCAGCCCATTGTTTTACCTATGATTGGAGGGGTTTTAACCTCATCTACTCATATTTTATTGGTTACTCCACTCATATTTTTAATGACTAAGGAGTATGAATTAAGAAAATTTGGAAAATTGGAGGTTCATGATGTTAAACATTAAAAAAATAGGGTTAATTGTGCTTTTTATGAGCTCTCGACTTGCTATTGGGCAGGATAAAATGAGCTTGGAGCAGATATTTGAGGAGATAAAATCTAAAAACATCGGACTAAAATCTTATGCTAGTCGTATTCAAAGTAAGGATGCAAAAGTAGAAGGTGCAAGTGCTTGGATGGCACCTATGGTAGGAGCTGGTACATTTATGACACCTTACCCTTTTCAGGGGATGGCTGGAGAAAATGATCGTGGTGCTTTGATGCTTACCGCTGAACAAGAAATTCCAAATCCCGCGAAGGTAAAAGCTAAGAGGGAATACCTTCAAATTCAATCTAAGGGAGATATTTATGCTCAATCTGAGCTTTTTAACCAATTTAAAGCAAGAGCAAGGCAGCTTTATTTCGGTTTATTGATTGATTATAAAAGGATTTATTATCAAGAAGAGAATAAACGCATCATGGAAACCATGATGAAGCTTGCGGAGATCCGTTATCCTTTTAATCAGGGCGGGTTAAACCAGGTTTTTAAGGCTGAAGGACGTGCTTTTGAGTCGGAGAATATGATTTTAATGACTAAATCTAGTATTCGCTCTAAAAAAATCACACTCAATACCTTGATGAATCGGTCGGCCGAAATGGATCTACAAATAGATACTTCATTTCAAGTTAATTTTATTCCTAAGGCGGATTTAGATACTGCCTATTTTGCTAGTTCCAGAAGTGATATTTTAAATATGCAGCATGAAATTAATGTCATGAAAAAAAATATCAACCTGATGAAACAAGAAGCTAAGCCTGATTTTAGGTTACGCTTTGATCACATGTCGAACTATTCGGCAATGATGCCAAGGCAATTTACTGTGATGGGAATGCTCTCTATTCCGATTGTTCCTTGGTCTTCAAAAATGTATAAATCGGAAATAAAATCAATGAATTTTGAGCAGGAAGCGATGCGTCAGCAGAAGGCAGCAATGTTGACCGATATGTTAGGTATGACCCGCAGCATGGAAAGTGAACTTACATTGATGCAGAAGCAATTAGCTAATTATGAGCAAAGGATTGTGCCTTCTCTACAGAAATATTTGAAGGTTTCAATTTTGTCTTACCAAGAAAATAAATCGGATTTAAATACGGTAATTGATGCTTGGGAGGCTCTAAATATGGCACAAATGAATTATCTGAATCAATTAGAGAAATTTTATCAAATGATTGTTGATTATGAGAAAAATATTGAAAGGTAGTATCGGCTTTTTTCTTGTCTTGGGATTTATGCTTTCGGCTTGTAATCAAAACAAGGAAGCTACATCAACCATTATCTACACATGCCCAATGCATCCTGAAATTTTAAATGAAGGACCAGGCATTTGCCCAATTTGTAAAATGGATTTGGTACCAAGAGATGCTGGTGGATCACATGGTTCAGCTGATAAATCTCTAAATAGTTTAGTAAAGCCTAGTAATGAGTTAGTTATCTCAGGAATCAAGACTGTGAAAGCACAAAGTGGATTGCGGAATGTAGATTTAATCTTGAAAGGAGTAATAAATTACAATTCTAATCAGTGGAAAACCGTTTCTGCTCGAGTTAGTGGTCGCATAGAACGTTTATATGTAAAATATGGCTATGAACAGGTAAAAAAAGGACAGAAAATAATGGATATTTATAGTCCCGATTTGCTAAATGCTCAACAAGAACTACTTTTTCTTAAAAATAATTCAGAACCTGAATTATTAGAATCCGCCAAGAAAAAATTACTGTTTTTAGGCTTATCGCAACAGCAAATAAATCAAGTTTTGCGTAGCGGAATTATAAATCCTACCGTCTCCGTTTATAGTCCCTATTCTGGATATGTCGCCGAATTGGAACTAAATAATATGCCTGATTCTAGTCCCGCAGCTCAAACCGGAGGTACCAGAATAAGTACAAATAATGCTTCTGGAATGAATGGGATGGGTTCTGGGACTAACTCTGAAGCGATTCCGACGGTAAAATCAATTAGTACAGGACAAGCACTTCAGATTAGAGAGGGCCAATATGTGAATGCGGGACAGAAATTATTTAGTTTGATAAATACAGATCAAGTTTGGGTTGAATTTTTTGCAGATGCCAAGCAATTGCAGTCCTTTAAAAGTGGGACTAATATTAAAATTAATGCAATTGATGTTGCTGATCAGGAAATAGAAATTAAGGTTAGCCTTGTGCAGCCTTATTATCGTGAGGGTGTAAATTATTCATTAATTAAAGCCAATTTACCCAATGGGAGTCGTTTGTGGAAGGTTGGTCAACTCATTTCTGTTCATAAAGAAACTGAGTTAAATGGGAATTGGGTTCCAAAAACAGCTGTTTTGCAAATGGGAAAAAAACATATTGTCTTCTTGAATCGGGACTCTGCATTTGTTCCTGTTTATGTAGATGTAAAAGCAATGGCAAACGATTGGATTGATGTTGGAGATAGTTTAAAAGCAGATCAAAAAATAGCCATCAATGCATGGTTTTTAGTCGATACCGAAAGTTTTATTAAAGCAGAACGTTTATAATGAAAAGAAATATATTAATTGGTTTTTTCCTGCTTTTTGTAGGTTTTTTGCTATATTCATGCAAAGATACGAAAAAAGATAAACATGCTCATGCCGGCACTTATACCTGCCCCATGCATCCTCAAATCATTAATAATGCACCCGGTTCTTGTCCGATTTGCGGAATGGACCTTGTACCAGTAAATGCGGCTGGAAGTAAGAATGAATTGATGTTAAGCGACAGTCAGGTTCAGTTAGCTAATATTCGAACCATGTCAATTGCGACTTCCTCATTTAGTACTTCCAAGGTTTTAAATGGTCGATTAATCACTAATCCAGAACGTACTGCCACTGTATCTAGCCGTTACTCCGGATGGATTGAACGATTGTTTATAAAGGAAACTGGAATTAAGATTAGTAAAGGACAAGCTCTTTTTCAAATCTATAGTGAGCAAATACAAACCTTACAACAAGATTATTTACTTCAAATTAAGCAAGCCGCTGCATTTCCTAATGAAAAGATTTACAGCACGATGCGGAATGCGGCAAAAAACAAATTGCGCTTATTTGGAATGAGTGATTCGCAAATAAAATCTTTAGAAAATGGGACTAAAACATCCCCATTACTCACCGTTTTTTCAAGTGAATCTGGTACGGTTACAGAACTGAATATTTCTGAGGGGCAGTATGTTTCTGAGGGGACTCAAGTATTAAAATTAGAGAATTTTGATCAGTTGTGGCTAGAGATGGATGTCTATCCTTCTGAAATTTCTGACATTAAAATTGGGACTAAAGTTAAGGCATTAGTAAGTGGTTTAGGAAATGAAGAACAATCTCTTGTAATTGATTTTATATCTCCACAGATAGATCCATCAACTCAAATTTTGAAGGTACGTGCTCCAATTAAAAATTCAGGGAATTTACAGGCAGGAATGCAGGCGAGCGTCTTTTTGCCAGTTTCAGAGATTAGGGATGCGATGAGTTTACCGATGGATGCGCTTGTCCGCGATGAGCGAGGCTCACATGTTTGGGTTAAAGTCGGGAAAAACACCTTTTCTCCTCGAATTGTTAAAACTGGAGCAGAAAATGAGGATCAAATAATAATTCTTTCAGGATTGGAAGGTGTAAAAGAGGTTGTTATCAGTGGGGCATATTTATTATCGAGTGAGTTTTTATTAAAAAAGGGGATGGATCCAATGCTTAAAAAATAGAATTATTATCCTCTGACATGTTGTATTGAATTTTTCCGCTAATTTTTGATGAAAATCAAATAGCTTCTTGATTGGTATCGTTTTCATTGGCTCATGGATTCTGCAATTTTAAATGAGAAAAATGCTGAAGTATTGGCCAAATTAAAATTGATTATTTACCATTTAACAAAGAAATCATGAAACATTTAAAGTTAATTCTAATCCTAATTGTATTCACTACAGGCTTTGCCCTAAAGTCTGAGGCTCAAATTGTGCTTCCAGAGGTTAAAATAGAAGCAATAAATTATAAATATCTCAACTCTGTAGAAGCAGGTGCAGTAGCTCTTCCTGTGAAGCGCCTACAGCGCGAGGTTGCTGCATTTGATTTGAAAACCTCAGAATTTTATGAAGATGAGTATGACAGCTATTTTATTTCTTTTTACATCCCTGAAGGAGAAATTTTGGCGGCCTATGATAAAGATGGCAATTTATTGCGCACGGCAGAAAAGTATAAGAATGTGAAGTTGCCCACCGAAGTAGCCTCCACAGTTGCTCAAAAATACCCAGGATGGACTATTGCCAAGGATGTCTATTTAGTAAGTTATTATGAATCAAAGGGCATAACCAAAGTGTATAAATTGGTTCTTGAAAATGGGACTAAACGTATGCGTATCAAAACAAATGAATTTGGAGATATTATTTAGGTCCAATTTTATCAATCATATAAAAGCAGTCTCAATAGACTGCTTTTTTATTTATTACAAATTTAGCTCTTCAAATTCTTTTTTTTAAATAGCCTTTTTGGTTCTTTTTACCCATGATTCTAAATTTAATTTAGAAAATGAATCATTTTATTTTTACACTCTCAATAAAAATGTATAACTTAAACTTTAATAATAAATAGCTCATATATAGCTAGTTAAATTCGTTTTAGGAGTTTGCTTATGTGTTTCTCCTTGATATTTTAATTTTATTAAATCTTTGATATTAATGCAAGCAACAGAGTCTCTAAAGGATGATTTACCAGTTAATGGAAACATTGTTAACCCTACCTTACCTCCCAATAGAATTGCTTCTGTAGATGTTTATCGTGGTTTTGTGATGCTCCTCATGATGGCAGAGGTTCTTTCTCTTTCAGATGTTTCTAAAGCTTTGCCAGGAAATAAATTCTGGGAATTTTTGTCTTTCCAACAAAGTCATGTTCCATGGATATGGTTGAGTTTGCATGATATGATTCAGCCCTCATTTACTTTTTTGGTTGGTGTTGTTCTTCCTTATTCTATTGCAAGCCGGAAAAATAAAGGTGCTAGCGTACAAAATATACTCATACATACCATTAAACGTTCCTTTATTTTAATATTTCTAGGAATATTTTTGCGTTCCATGTACTCGAGCCAAACAAATTTTACATTTGAAGATACACTCACGCAAATAGGACTGGGTTATACCTTCCTGGTTTTAATCTCTTTTTATTCACAGCGAGTTCAGATTATTTCTCTGATTGTGATCCTGTTTTCTTATACCTTGGCGTTTGCACTTTATCCGCTGCCTGGGGCCTCCTTCGATTATGCCTCTGCAGGTGTAAGTGCCAATTGGGAGCATAATTTAACTGGCTTTGCTGCACATTGGAATAAGAATACCAATTTAGCCTGGGCTTTTGATCAGTGGTTTTTGAATTTATTTCCTAGAGAAAGTCCTTTTCTTTTTAATTCAGGAGGTTATTCTACGCTCAGTTTTATTCCTACTTTGGGAACAATGATTTTGGGGCTTCTAGCAGGAAATTACCTGAATTCATCTCAAAACGCCCGCAAAAAACTTAATTTCTTCCTTTTTTCGGGCTTAGCTCTCCTTGTTTTTGGTATTCTGCTTCATGTAAGTGGTTTAAATCCTATTGTAAAGCGCATCTGGACTCCTGCATGGACAATCTTTAGTGGAGGCATCTGTTTCTTGTTTTTAGCCTTATTTTATGGATTAATTGATATGAAAGGCAAGCATAAAGGTTCTTTCTTTTTGATGGTTATTGGTGTAAACTCAATTGCAGCTTATGTTATTGCAGATGGTGGGATGAAAAATCTTATCAACGACTCTCTATTTATTCATTTGGGCGAAAACTTTAATCAGGTATTTGGAACTGCTTATGCTACTTTAATTAGTGGCGGACTAGTCCTATTGTTTGAATGGTTGATTTTATATTGGATGTTTAAGAAAAAAATATTTATTAAGATTTAAGCTCATTAAAAAAACATTTTTATGAAAACGAAATTTCTTTATTTATGTATGATTGGCTCACTATTTTGTGGTGATGCTCAGTCTCAAATGAAACCCTCAAAAGCAAATAAATCTTCCACAAAGTTTTATACTTTGCAAGATTTTAAGTCGGTTGAGAAATATGATACCCACGTTCATATCAATACCTACGATACTGCTTTCATAAATTTAGCCAAAGCGGATAACTTTAAATTATTAACGGTAAATGTTAATCCTTCTACTTACCCTTCTGTTGATAATCAAGAAAATGTGTCATTAGAATTGATAAAAAGTTTCCCTGAGCAAGTGGCTTATGCTACCACTTTTACTGTAAAAGATTGGGGGACAGATCTTTGGCTTCCTCAAACTCTGGCTTATCTAAAAAATTCATTTAGCAAAGGTGCAATTGGGGTTAAAATCTGGAAGAATATAGGAATGGAACTTCGTGACAAAGATGGGAAGTTTGTGATGGTTAATGATGCTAGACTGGACCCGGTTTTTGATTTTATTGAAAAAAACAATGTTACTCTTATTGGGCATTTAGGTGAACCTAAAAATGCATGGCTCCCAGTTGATCAAATGACTGTCTCAGGGGATAAATCTTATTTTTCCAAGAACCCTAAATATCACATGTACCTTCACCCTGAATACCCCTCTTACCAAGATCAAATTGATGCACGTGATAAAATGCTTGAAAAGCATCCAACAATTCGTTTTGTTGGTGTTCACTTGGGTAGCCTTGAATGGGATGTAGATGAATTGGCAAAAAGACTCGATAAGTTCCCAAATATGGCAGTCGATATGGCCGAACGTATTTGTCACCTTCAATATCAAACTATAAATAACAGGCAAAAAGTATATGATTTCATGGTTAAATATCAAGATCGACTTATTTATGCTACCGATAATTCAGTGGGTAAAAGTTCAAATCCTATAGAATATAAGAAAAGGATTCATGAAAGAAGAATGAGCGATTGGAGATATTTTGTAAGCGATGATGAGATGAATGTGACTGATTTTCAGGAGAAAATCCAAGGTCTTAAATTGCCGAAAGAAGTAATTGATAAAATTTATAGAACAAATGCTGAGAAGTGGTTTCCAGGAATCTAAAACAATTAATTCCACCTTAAAACAAATAAATCATGAAAAATAACCGTAGAGATTTTTTGAAAAAAAGTAGCCTTGCCGGATTAGGTCTTGCGGGTGCAACAGTATTAAACGGATTCGCATCCGAAGAGAAGAAGGGTCCATGGATTGCAAAATCAAGCATCCAAACATTTAACATGAGTGGCTATGCTGCCCCAAAGCTCGAAACTGTTCGGGTTGGTTTTATTGGTTTAGGTCAACGTGGTCCTTCTCACCTTAACGCGATTTCTAAAATCGAGGGCACCGAAATTAAAGCTTTATGTGATTTACGCCCTGAAAGTGTAAATAAGGCTAAAAAAAGGCTAGAAGCTACGAGTCATAATCCTAAGCTTTATTCTGGGACTGAGGATGAATGGAAAAAACTTTGCGAACAAAAAGATATTGACCTGATTTATATTTGTACACCTTGGCATTTACATACACCTATGGCTTTGTACGCAATGGAGCAAGGTAAACACGTAGCGATTGAGGTTCCTGCAACTGTTTCATTAGAAGAATGCTGGAAGTTAGTAGAGACATCCGAGCGCACACGCAAACATTGCATGATGCTCGAAAATTGCTGCTACGATTTCTTTGAATTATTGACACTAAACATGGCAAGACAGGGCTATTTTGGTGAGATTATTCATACAGAAGGTGCTTATATTCATAACCTCATCGACCTTAATTTTAGTGATAAGGGTTATCAAAATATGTGGCGATTGAGAGAAAATGCGACAAGAGAGGGTAGTATTTATCCCACTCATGGATTAGGCCCAGTTTGTCAAGTATTAAATGTTAATCGTGGAGATAAAATGGATTATTTAGTTTCTATGTCATCCAATGATTTCCATATGGGTGAACGTGCTAAAGAAGAGGCAGCAAAGAATGATCTTTACAAAGAATTTGTTGGTAAGGATTTTAAAGGAAATATCAATACTACCACAATTCGTACAACTAAAGGTAAAACTATCATGATTCAACATGATGTAACTTCACCGCGTCCTTACTCTCGTATTCATTTAGTGAGTGGTACCAAAGGTACTGCGTTAAAATATCCAACACCACGGATTTCAAATGGCCATTCAGGTTGGTTAAAAGAAGATGATTTTAAAGCTCTTGAGGCTCAATTTACGCCTAATATTGTGAAGAAAGTAGGAGAGCTTGCTAAAAAAGTTGGTGGCCATGGTGGAATGGATTTCTTAATGAACTGGCGTTTAATTGATTGTCTTCGTAATGGCTTACCTCTTGATCAAGATGTTTATGATGCAGCAGCATGGAGCTCAATTTGGCCATTAAGCGAATGGTCTGTAAATAATCGTTCCAACTCAGTTGATGTTCCTGATTTTACTCGTGGAGCATGGAAAAAGAATCAGCCACATGATATTAACCTTGAAAAAGGTGGAGATACTAAGGTGAAAATCTAAATCTGATTTTTTAATATTTTTTAAGGGGCTTCAGGATTAATTAAAACATTGAGTTTTTCTTTATGTTTTAATTCTGAAGCCCTTTGTAATTCATAGTGATTCTTAATAATATTAGCCATAATTTTAAACATTAGTTGAGCAGTCATTTACATTTGCCTTCCGAGGCATTTTTTGTTCTTGAAATGATCCAATTGTTAATCTTAAAATTTAAATGGAAAATAAAAAATATAATAAAGCTACCGAAGCCGTTTGGGCGGGAGAGGATAATCCTTACTTTAAAGAAGCAGTTACCACACCAATTGTGAACAGTGTTGCTTTTGCCTACCATGATTTGGATAAATGGTATGATATATCTGTGGGTAAGCAAGATGGATTTATTTACAGTCGTAATACTAATCCAACGGTAGCTGCACTTGAAGAAAAAATTAGAGTGCTTGAAGGTGCTGAATCGGCAACAGCCTTTGCAACCGGGATGGCAGCCATTAGCAATACCTTGTTCACTTTTCTTAAGCCAGGAAAGCGTGTGGTGTCGATGAAGGATACTTATGGCGGGACAAGTAAATTATTTTTAGATTTTTTTCCTGAATACAAGGTTGATGTTAAACTCTGTGAAACGGGGAATCATGAAGAGATGGAATTGGAAATTGCTAAAGGTTGCGATTTAGTTTACCTTGAAACTCCTACCAATCCTACCCTTAAAATTGTTGACATCAAAAGAATGGCTCTTGCAGCTAAAAAGGTGGGTGCAATTGTAGTGGTAGATAATACCTTCGCTACGCCAATCAACCAAAATCCTTTGTCGCTTGGCGCTGACTTAGTCCTGCATAGCGCTACAAAATACCTTTGTGGTCATTCTGATGCCATGGGCGGATTATTGGCTGGCAACAAAGATCTAGTACAGAAGGTTTTCCACTTTAGGGAAATTAATGGTGCAAGCTTGCAGGCAGATCCTGCTTACATGATTGCTAGGGGAATGAAAACTCTTGAATTAAGGGTTTCAAGGCAAAATGAATCTGCACTTACCATCGCTAAATATTTAAAAGCTCATCCAAAAGTGAGTGATGTCTTTTATCCTGGCTTAGAAACTCATAAAGGTCATGAAATTGCAAAATCACAAATGCGTGGCTTTGGCGGAATGTTGAGTTTTGCTCTGAACGGTGGTTACGATTTAGTTGAAAAATTCCTTCCATCTTTAAAATTAGTCCATTTAGCAGCCAGCCTAGGCTCTGTGAGCACATTAGCCGGTCCGCCGCGCACCACAAGCCATGTTGAGCTTACCGAGGCACAGCGTGCCCATTTAGGCATTCCTGAGAGTTTAATTCGCTATTCTGTAGGAATCGAGTCGGTAGAGGATCTACTACAGGATCTTGAAGATGGATTAAAGAAAATTTAGTGTATTTGTATTTAAAGCCGGATAAATGACCTAATGTTCATCTATCCGGTTTTTTTATACAATTCTATTTTAGCTTGCATGAGTTTCATATCATGAGCTAAATCATGCTTTTCTTTGTTTTTGGTCATTTTATTTCAAGCCTTTTATTGATATCGTTGTATTATGAAAGAGATAAACATAAAACACGTTAGCAATTTGCATAGTGATGCACTCAGGGGACTAGAATTTTATGAGCAAGAATTAGCCATTTTACAAAAGCGACTTGAAGAAATTGCTGGGGATAATACTGGGCACGAGGTGTCGGTAAGTATCGAACATTTTCAGAATCAGTTTTTGATTCAGAACAACAATATTGATGAGCTAAAGCATAAAATAAAAGAAAATTTAAAGGCTATTGAGAGTCAGGTAATGAGTTCGGCTGGTTTTGTTGATCAAGATTCTATGAGCCTAAATGCGGATCTTTATGACCAGTATTTAACTCAAGAAAAGATTGTTAACGATATAAGACAAGAATTTAATCGATTTGCTTCTAAATGGATGTAGTTTAAAGCATCCATTTTTCTTATGCAAATGGATAGATGACAATAGATATAAAATCCATAGTTTAGCATGATTTTTTAATGTTGAAAATGGGTTATTTAAAGTTTTTGTTCATCCTTGTTTTGCTATTCCCTATTGTTTCGAGGGCGCAATCTTGTGCGGGCAACTTTGGCGACCCAGTAGTTAATATTACTTTCGGAAGTGGCTCAAGTCCAGGACCAATAGCTTCTACTAACTATAATTATACCACAGCAAGCTGTCCAATAGATGGTAGTTATACCATTGTAAATCGTACAAATGGCTGTTTTGGGAATAATTGGCATACTCTTTCAGAGGATCATACTCCCGGAGATAGTGATGGTTTTATGATGCTGGTAAATGCATCAAATGCTCCCGGCGAATTTTATAAAGAAACAATAACTAGTTTGTGCCCAGGTACAACTTACGAGTTTTCGGCCTATGTGGTGAATGTTTTAAAGTCTACTTCATCAGGAATAAAACCCAATTTAACTTTTTTTATTGAGTCTGTTTCAGGTTCAGTTTTAGGCAGCTATTCTACTGGAAGTATTCCAGAATCTTTGAATCCCGAATGGAAAAAATATGCTTTAGTTTTTACAACTCCTGTTGGGATAAGTTCTGTAGTTCTCAAAATAGTTAATACCGCCCCCGGAGGTAATGGAAATGACCTTGCTCTTGATGACATTACCTTTAGGGCTTGCGGGCCAACCATTAAGCCTAAGCTCAATGGTAGCTTGAGCCCCTTTAATGTTTGCGAAGGGCTTAGTCAGACGGTTACGCTCGATGCGGATTTAGGTCCCGGTTATACCAATCCCGCTTTTATTTGGCAAAAAAATATTGGGAATTCTGGATGGATTGATATTCCTGGTGCAAATACTAAAGAAAGCTCTATTGTCATTAATCCAAGCTCTTCAATATCTCAACAATATCGTCTTGCTAGTGCCGAATCTTATAATATCAGTTCCCCTGGCTGCCGGATAATATCTGATATAATCACTCTTAGCTATTTTGATAAACCTATCGCTGATGCTGGACCAGATAAAATAACCATTCAAGATAAGCCGGTTGCACTAACAGCTTCCGGAACAGGCCATATGCTCAGTTATAAATGGTCGCCAGCCACCTTTCTAAATGACCCATATATTTTAAATCCAATTTCAACTCCAGATCAAGACATTACCTATACTTTGGAGATTACAGATGCTTGTAATAGTGTTTCAACTGATCAAGTTTTTATTAAAGTGCTTAAAAATATTACCATACCTAATGCTTTTTCGCCTAATGGGGATGGCATAAACGATCTTTGGAATGTTGCTGGCTTAGATTCTTATCCCGACGCGGATGTTCTAATTTTCAATAGGAATGGGGCTATTATTTTTCAAAGTAAGGGCTATCAAGAACCATGGGATGGTAAATATCGTGCGACTGCTATTCCTAGAGGGACTTATTATTACTCTATTGATTTGAATAATGGTACAAAGCTTTATTCAGGAACAGTCTTTTTGATGGATTAGAATCGCATAAAGCGATTTATTCATTTTAACTTTGAATTCTGCTATTTTTTTTGTATCTTATGTATTTGTCTAACTCAACAGCCATAAATACAATACTTGATACAGCCAATGTGAGTGCCAATTCCTTCAGACTTAGTGCTTGTGTTTTGAATATTTTATTTAAAGCAGGCATGTAAATAATCATCATTTGTAGCAAAATAGTTAGTGAAATTGCAAACAGCATTCTTTTATTACTAAATAAGCAAATTTTGAAAAGAGATATTTTATTAGACCTTATGGCTAATACATGTCCAAGCTGACTGAAACATAAAACGGTAAAGGCCATGGTTAGTTCATTGCCGTTTCCGTATTTAATTGCCCAGGCTTGAATTGATAATGTCACTAAGCCTATCAAAAGACCTACCCAGAGGATATGCCATCCCATGTTTCCAGCAAAAATAGAATCAGAAGGTTTTCGCGGTTGATGCTTCATAATATTAGGTTCGGCTGCCTCAGAAGCAAGGGCAAGTCCTGGGAGCCCGTCTGTCACTAAATTAATCCATAAAATATGAATGGGAAGTAGTGGAATCGGGAGGCCTAAAAAAGGTGCTAATACGATGCACCAAATTTCTCCTGAATTACCGGTCATAATGTATTTTATGAATTTTAAGATATTATCAAAAATTTGGCGGCCATGTTGAATGGCTTTGACAATGCTCGAAAAATTATCATCAAGAAGAATCATATGCGCTGCTTCTTTAGATACTTCCGTTCCATTAATTCCCATAGCTATGCCAATATCTGCGTTTTTAAGTGCTGGAGCATCATTTACCCCATCGCCAGTCATGGCCACAAAATGTCCCTTGCTTTGCAGTGCATTCACAATTTTTAGTTTTTGTTCCGGATCAACACGGGCATATACTTTTACTTTTTCAACTAATTCATCGAATTGTTTATCATCTAATTCAGCAAGCTCAGCACCGCTAATTACCAAATCATCCTTATTATTGATGATACCTAAGGCCTTCGCAATAGCTGTGGCTGTTAGTTTATGATCGCCAGTAATCATTACTGGTGTAATTCCAGCGTCCTTGCATTGTGAAATTGCTTCCTTAACATCTTCTCGTGGAGGATCAATCATTGCGGCGAAACCTAGCATAGTTAGGGATGATTCTACATACTCTGGCGTTATTTCTTGTGGTAGTTCTTTCAATAGTTTATAGGCAAAACCTAAAACTCGATGTCCCGCCTCCGATAAATTATTCACCTGCTTTTCTAAATTGTCAATTTCTGAGCTATTTCTCAAATGGGATGTTTTTATCAGCATTTCTACTGCCCCTTTGCTAATTACTAAAATGCCTTCTTCTGTTTGATGTAAAGTACTCATACACTTTCTATTGGTATCAAAAGGTATTTCTGCAATTCTAGGGAATGACTTCTCTAAATCATGTTTGTTGTGATTATTTGCTAAGGCAAAATTTAGCAGTGAAAGTTCGGTAGATTCTCCAATCCAATCGCCTTTTTCATTTTTACTTACATCATTGCTCAAAGCCATAGCCATTAGCATTAAATTATTTGAAATACCAGGAAGTATTTTTGAATTTTCAATTTCAAAAACCTTTTCAACAGTCATTTTATTGATGGTAAGAGTCCCAGTCTTATCAGTACAAATAAAATTTACTGATCCTAGGGTCTCTACGGCATGGAGTTTTCGGACTAATACATGTTGATTAACTAGTTTTTTTGCTCCCATTGCTAAGGAGATGGTTACTAGAGCTGGTAGGGCCTCGGGTATGGCAGCAACAGCTAAAGAAATTGATAAAAGGAGCATGTCCATAAGGCTTTCACCTCGCAGCCATCCCGAAAGGAAAATAAAAACACAAATCGCTAAAATGATTATGGATAGGGTTTTACCAAAGCTATTTAGCCTTTTTTGCAATGGGGTAATCTGTTCGTTTTTTTGGATTAATTTAGCAATATGACCCAATTCTGTATTCATGCCCGTTTCCACTACATAGGCAGTGGCACGCCCACTGGTAACAAAGGTTCCTTTGTAAGACATATTTGTGCGATCGCCAATTGCTAAATTGGATTCCTTGAGCTCTGTGCTATTCTTCTCGATATTTTGAGATTCGCCAGTCAAGGCCGATTCATCAACCTTGAGGCTATAAGTGCTTATAAATCGAATGTCAGCTGGAATTATATCGCCAGAATTTAAGGTTACTACATCACCTGGGACTAATTCGCTAGAATCAATTTTTACTAATTGTTTGTTTCGGAAAACGTGCGCGCGACTCCTAGCCATATTTTTTAAGGACTCTAGGGCTTTTTCTGCTCTATATTCCTGAATAAACCCGACTAAAGCATTGATGAAAATTATGGAAAGGATAATGATGGTGTCGGTCAAATCAGACGCAAAACCTGAAATTATAGCAGCAATGATTAAAATAATAATCATGAAATCACTGAACTGATTCCACAAAATTCTCCAAATTTTATATTTGCTTCTATTGTCTATCAGTTCATTATTTCCGAATTTAACCAAGCGCACTTGTGCTTCTTCACTCGTTAGTCCCTCTGTATTGCTTTTTAATGCCTCTGCAACTTCTGAAGATGATAGCTTATGCCAATTCATGAAATATTTGGTGATTTTTTAACCTATTTCAGCTTTTTTATTTTTGAGAGAGTGCCTTTTAGGAGTTTTAAAACGCTTTTTTTCAGCGTGATTCATATTTTCTATCCCTTCAACAAGTGCATCTGGATTAAATGAAATACTGTCTATGCCTTCTTCAATTAGAAATTCGGCAAATTCAGGAATGTCGCTTGGCGCTTGCCCACAAAGCCCAACTTTAATTCCATTTTTCTTGGCAGCTTTTATCGTTCTCCGTATTAACTCTTTTACAGCAGGGTTTTCTTCATTAAACAAGTGATTTACCAAACTTGAGTCGCGATCAATACCCAAAGTGAGCTGAGTTAGGTCATTTGATCCAATAGAGAATCCATCAAAAAGCCTTGCAAATTCGTCGGCCAAAAGCACATTGCTTGGTATTTCAATCATTACATAGACTTTAAGTCCATTTACTCCTTTTTTCAAGCCATTTTTTGCCATTTCTTCCAATACTTTTTCACCCTCTTCAAGGGTTCTGCAGAAAGGAATCATAAGTTTGACGTTTTTTAGGCCCATTTCATCTCTCACTTTTTTCATGGCTCGGCATTCAAGTGCGAAAGCATCTCTGTAAAATTTGCTATAGTATCTTGATGCACCACGTAAGCCTATCATAGGATTTTCTTCACTTGGTTCAAAATAGGATCCTCCTAATAAATTGACATATTCATTGCTTTTAAAATCGCTAAATCTTACAATAACTTCTTTGGGATAAAAGGCCGCTGCAACCATCGAAACAGCCTCTGCAAGTTGGTCAACGAAGTATTCTTTGCCATCTTTATAGTTTCCAATAATTTCTTTGATTTTACCCCTAATCTCCTCGTCAATTGCTTTTTCAGGCTCGCAAAATACTAAAGGATGTATTTTTATACTCTTTGAAATGGTAAATTCAAGTCGCATAAGGCCAACCCCATGATTAGGATATTTGCTAAGTTCAAATGCTCTTTCTGGATCAGATAATATCAATAGGGCAGGGGTTTTGGGTAGTTTAACTTTACTAAAATCCTGCTCTTCAACTGTCCATTTTAATAATCCTTCATAAATATTTCCTGATTTGCCATCTGCGCAGGAAACGGTTATTTCATCTCCAGTTTCAATTACCTTGGTGGCATTCCCCGAACCTACAACAGCTAAAGTTCCCAGCTCGCGTGCTACTATGGCTGCGTGACTTGTTCTTCCGCCTTTATTGGTGATAATTGCCGCCGCTTTTTTTAAGATAGGATCCCAATCTGGATTAGTAATGTCGGTTACTAAAATTTCTCCTTCTTTTAATTGTTTACCCTCTTGCGGATTGTTAAGTATTCGAGCTTTTCCAGATCTAATTTTATCGCCTAAAGCGATTCCTGTAGCCAATAATTTTGATTTTTCGGCAAGCCAATAAATCTCATGAACTTGTTTTTTAGGTTTTGCATGTACAGTTTCTGGCCTAGCCTGAACAATGTATAGTTTATTGTTAATGCCATCTTTAGCCCACTCAATATCCATAGCTTTCCCATAATGCTTTTCAATAATAAGGCACCATTTTGCTAATTGTACAACTTCAGCATTGTTAAGGCAGAATTCTTTTTGTTTATCTATGCTTGTTTCTAAATTCAAAATGGTACTCTCACTGGTTTGCAAGTCAGATTTTTCGGCATAAACCATGGTGTATTCCTTTTTACCACAAACTTTTTTTATGATAGGTTTATACTGATCTTGATTGAGCGTTGGTTTAAAAACTATCCATTCATCTGGTATGGCCCTACCTTGGACAATATTTTCACCTAACCCCCAAATGCCATTTATAATTATTGTGTTCTTAAAACCGGTGTCGGGATCAATGGTAAATACTACCCCAGACGATGCTTTATCACTTCTAACCATTTGTTGAACCCCTACCGAAATGGCAATATCCTTTTCCATAAAGCCCATGTCATGGCGGTACTTAATAGCCCTATCCGTAAATAAGGATACATAACATTGCTTAATAGCATCCAATAATTGCTCTTCACCACTGATGTTTAAAAAGGATTCCATTCTGCCGGCAAAACTAGCAGTGGGCAAATCTTCGGCAGTAGCGCTACTGCGAACAGCCACATCTAGCACTTCTATACCTAGATTGTTGCAAAGTGAACTATAGGCTGTTTTTACTTGTTGTTCTATCTCCTCAGGAATTTTTGAATTAAGGATTAGGTTTCTTGCTTGCTCTCCAATAGTACTTAAATTGCTAAAACCCTGCTTATCGAGGGTAAGCAGTAGGTCTTTAAGCTCCTGCTCAATTTTATTCTCCTTTCTGAATAATCGATATGCTTCGGCAGTCAAGGCGAAGCCATCCGGAATATTTATGCCCTTACTATTCAATTGGTTGAACATTTCTCCTAATGATGAGTTTTTCCCACCCACGCGGGCAATGTCATCAATGTGAATCTCGCTGAAAGGGATCGTATATGATAATGCTTGCATTTATTAAGAATTTAATTAACCTATTATCGACTATGTTTTTAGAAGTATTTAAATGGTTGGGTTGGAAATTTTGGATAAATCTTTATTTTTTTAAATAAGTTTCATCCTTGAAAAAGCTAATATTGAAACAATGTATTAATGGTATTGTTTCAAATTCTTTGCGCTAGATTTTGATTTTTTCAGGTAAAATCATTTTTTATTTGGCTTCAAATCAGATTTAAATCATGGTTATTAGCTCAAATTTTGGATTGATAACAAAATCAGATTTTCTTTATTGCTAAAAAAAACGCTTTTAATGACTATTTAGAGCATTTTTTAACTAAAAGTTAATTAATAATAAAAAAATTATTCAAAAGCGCTTGTCAATACATCTAAATAAATTAGATTTGTTGAACCTTAAAAAAAAACAACAATGGATAAATTTTCAAAAATGAAAGAATTGTTTGCTTCAGTTGAAGTAGACGCTAACAAATTTTACAATTCAGGTAACAGTGCTGCAGGAACAAGAGTTCGTAAAGGCATGCAAGATTTGAAAAATTTAGCTCAGGAAATCAGAAATGAAGTGACTGAGAAGAAAAACAGTGCAAAATAATTTTAGCACTTTTTCAAATAATTAAAAAGGCTGGTTTATCCAGCCTTTTTAATTATTTCACTTCCTTTCTCATTAATTATTTCCTTGTTTTTCCCCAAAAGAAGTCCTAACAATTATTTCTCTCTTTTACTGTGATTTGTAAATCAATAATTCGGTCAATTATTTTAGATTTGTACCATAATTATGAAAGATTTCAAAAACTATTATCTCATACAGGCTAGTCCCGAAGAGGTTTACCTCGCCTTAACAAATCCACTTACTATTTCACTTTGGACAGGTGCAGAGGCTATTATGAGTACTGAACCAGGCTCAGAATTTTCTTTGTGGGATGACAGTATTGTGGGTAAGAACATCGAATTTGTTGAGAATAAAAAGATTGTTCAACAGTGGTATTTTGGTGATCAGCCTGAAGAATCAATAGTAACTTTTATTTTACATCCAGATAAAAACGGGACATCACTAGAGCTCCGCCATACTAATATTCCTGATTCTGATATTCAGGATATGATTGATGGCTGGAATTTGAATTACTTTGGTGCACTACAAGATTTTTATGATGAATAGTTTCATCGAAAAATTCTAAATTTTTATCTCGTCTTTAGAAAAGGAATACACTTAGCTTCTTTTGGACTAAAATCTAGGAGATTGTATCCTAATTGCTGTAAATATCCATCCCAAATAAATCGATAAAATTCATCAGATAGTGCTTGGATATAGAAAATTAAGCAAAATCTGATAAATACCTAGCTAGTTTAATTGCATTAAAATTAAGCCGACTAATATTCTTTTTTTTGAAATACTCAATAAAAATTATTGATTAAGAACTAATTAAATCACAAAATTAGACCTTTCTGTTAAAATATAGCCCACAAGGGATTTGAAAACCATTAATTACCAGGTTTATTTAGGCATTAATAAAATTTAGCTTATTTTGTAAAATATGCAAAAGCGCACATTTACAGATCAAATGGGGAGGCTTATTTCCTTTAATTTTCCGCCCAAGCGGATTATTTCTCTGGTGCCTTCCCAAACGGAGCTTCTTTTCGATTTAGGTTTGGATGAGGAGCTTATTGGGATTACCAAGTTTTGCATCCATCCTCATGATAAATTTAAGACTAAAACGAAGATTGGTGGCACCAAAAAACTCGATTTAGATAAAATTAGGGCATTAAATCCGGATCTTATCATTGGGAATAAGGAGGAAAATGATCAGGCACAAATTAAAGAATTGATGCTTGAATTCCCTGTTTGGATGAGTGATATCACTCTTTTTGAAGATGCGATAGAGATGATTGGGCAAATTGCTGAGCTCACAGGAAAAAAGGAAAATGGACTTCAAATCACTTCAAGCATCGAAATGAGCTTTGCAGAAATTCCCCAAAATCAAGCTTGCCGAAAAAGTGTGGCTTATTTTATTTGGAAAGATCCTTATATGTTGGCAGGAAAAGATACTTTTATTGATACTATTCTGGAAAAGGCTGGTTTTGATAATGTAATAGCTATGAGTCGATACCCCGCAATGTCACTTTCAGATATAAGAGAACTTAATCCTGAGCATATTTTTTTATCATCCGAACCCTATCCATTTAAGAATGAGCATGTTGTAGAGATGGGGGCTATTTTTCCTGATTCTACGGTACGGATAGTGGATGGCGAGTTGTTTTCTTGGTATGGGAGTAGGTTGCGGTTTACGTCGGATTACCTATTACAGCTTTTGCAAAAAATTAATTGTCATTCTTAAATAATAAGAAGAATAGATTTTGTAATTATCTAGAAATTCCTTATTTTTGCAGACCGAAATGCTTAAGGTTATGCTTTATTTAAAAAAGCTTTAAAAATCTCAGGTTTTTCTAAAATAATCCTAATGATGCGGATGTGGCGTAATTGGTAGCCGCACCAGACTTAGGATCTGGCGCTTCACGGCGTGGGGGTTCGAGTCCCTTCATCCGCACATATTAATTCCTCGGCTACAAACCGGGGAATTTTTGTATAAACTAAAACGACATAAAACTCAGAAAATGAACATTACACAGGACAAAATAGACAATCTGAATTCTGTACTTACTGTAAAGATTAATCCTGAAGATTACAAAGAGCGTGTAGAAAAGGCAGTTAAAGCTCAAGCTAAAAAGGCAAAATTACCAGGATTCCGTCCCGGAATGGTGCCTGCAGCCCACATTAAAAAGATGTATGGCAAAAGTATTCTAGTTGATGAGGTTAATAACATCTTAAACGATACTTTAAGCAACTATATTAGCGAGAATAAATTAGAAGTTTTGGGTCAGCCGCTACCTAAAATCGATGATTCTAAAGACTATAACTGGGATTACAATGATAATTTCGAGTTTGTATATGAATTAGGTCTTGCACCTGAGTTTAATTTAGAATTTAGTTCTAAAGATAAACTGACTTATTATCAAGTAAAAGTAGATCCTGAAACTTTAGCTTCTCGTATTACTAATTTGAGAAAAAGCTATGGCAAAATGTCAAATCCTGACGTATCGGCAGATGATGATGTATTGTATTCTGATTTGAAGCAATTAGCTGCAGATGGTTCTATTTTTGAAGGTGGAATTACTGCAACTTCTGCTATTCGCTTAGATCAAGTTACTGATTCTAAAATCAAGAAGTCGCTAATTGGTTTAAAGAAGGAAGATGTATTAGAAATAGATATTCAGAAGGCTTTTGATTCTAATGTAACAATCATTTCTAAAGTATTAAATATCGAGGAAGAAGATGCTCAAGACTTGAAATCTAAATTCCAATTAACGGTAAAAAATATCAACCGTTTAGAAGAAGGTGATTTAAATCAAGAGTTCTTCGATAAACTTTTCGGTGCAGATGTTGTTAAATCTGAAGAAGAGTTTAAAGAAAAAATTAGAGAAGAGCTTGAAAGCATGATGGTTCAAAATGCAGACCAAAAGCTTCAGGGTGATATGCTTCAATTTGGTTTAGATAAGACGAAATTAAGTTTACCAGATGATTTCTTAAAGCGTTGGTTAAAAGCCACTAATGAGAAATTAAGTGATGAGGAATTGGAAAAAGGTTATGATGATTTTGCTCGTAACTTACGCTGGACTCTAATTGAAAATAAGATTATCAAGGATAATAAACTAGAGATCAAATACGAAGAAGTTTTTGCAGCTGCTAAAAATCGCTTAGATTCTCAGTTTAGAATGTATAGTCCGCAGCCACTCTCTGAAGAGCAACTCGGACAATATACGGCGCAGTTTTTGCAGAATAAAGAAAATGCGAACCGAATTTTTGAGGAAGTAAAAGGGCAGCATGTATTTGAATATCTAAAAGGTGTTGTTACCTTAGATAAAAAAGATATTCAGTACAATAAATTCTTGGAATTGAAATAAGCGAATTGTTTTTGGTCTTATTCATTCCATTTATTTTGATCTTTTGTTTTCTACATTAAAATAAATGTTAACCTAATAATTAGAATATATCAAAATGAACATTGATAAGAACGAATTCAGAAAATATGCGGTTAAACATCATCGCATTGGAAGTCAGCATGTAGACAGCTTTATTGGCAGAGTTCAAAATGCTTCTATACCTACTTCTATGACTCCTTATATCATTGAAGAGCGTCAGTTGAACGTTGCACAGATGGATGTTTTCTCTCGCTTGATGATGGATAGAATCATCTTCTTAGGAGATGCTGTTCATGAAGGTATTGCAAATATCATTCAGGCTCAGTTATTATTTCTTCAATCAACAGATGCGAAGAGAGATATTCAAATCTATATCAATTCTCCTGGTGGATCCGTTTATGCTGGTTTAGGTATTTATGATACCATGCAATACATCACTCCAGATGTGGCAACAATTTGTACAGGTATGGCTGCTTCTATGGCTGCTGTATTACTTTGTGCAGGTACTAAAGGAAAAAGAGCAGCATTGCCTCACTCAAGAGTAATGATTCATCAGCCTTCTGGCGGTGCTCAGGGAGTTGCTTCTGATATGGAAATCAATCTTCGTGAGATGTTGAAGCTTAAAAAAGAGCTATACGATATCATTGCTAAACACTCCGGTCAAACTTATGAGTGGGTTGAGCGTGCATCTGATCGCGATTACTGGATGATAGCTGGTGAAGCTAAGGATCATGGCATGATTGATGAAGTTTTAATTGGAACTCGAGATAAATAATAATGAGTAAGGGAAATAAAGATGTTAAATGTTCATTCTGCGGCTCCGGCAAGCAGGATACTCTCATGCTGATTGCTGGTCTAGATGCTCACATTTGTGATAAATGTGTTACTCAGGCTAATCAAATCCTTGCGGAAGAACTTAATGTCCGTAAAACTAAGTCTAGCCAGACTATCGAAACCCTACTCAAACCCATAGAGATAAAAACTCACCTTGATCAATATGTTATCGGTCAGGATCAAGCAAAGAAAATACTTTCAGTAGCTGTTTACAACCACTATAAGCGTCTAAACCAAAAAGTTGGTAAAGATGAGGTGGAGATTGAAAAGTCGAACATTATTATGGTTGGCGAAACAGGTACTGGTAAAACTTTACTTGCTAAAACTATTGCCAAAGTATTAAATGTTCCTTTTTGCATCTGTGACGCTACTGTATTAACGGAAGCTGGATATGTGGGAGAAGATGTGGAGAGTATTTTAACACGCTTACTTCAGGCAGCTGATTACGATGTGAATTCTGCAGAACGTGGCATCGTCTACATCGATGAGGTGGATAAAATTGCCCGTAAGAGTGATAATCCATCTATTACTCGTGATGTTTCAGGTGAAGGTGTTCAGCAGGCTTTGTTGAAAATCTTAGAAGGTACCATTGTTAATGTTCCACCACAAGGTGGAAGAAAGCATCCCGACCAAAAAATGATACCCGTGAATACTAATAATATATTATTCATATGTGGTGGTGCTTTTGATGGGATTGAAAAGAAAATCGCTAACAGACTTCGCACTCAAACAGTTGGTTATAAAGTAGAAAAGGATGATTTTGAAATCGACCTCAAAAATCTTTATAAATATATTACCCCACAGGATTTAAAATCATTCGGATTAATTCCTGAATTGATTGGTAGATTACCAGTGATTACACATCTTAATCCTTTGGATAGGGAAACTTTATTAAATATCCTTACAGAACCAAGAAATTCAT
The DNA here is from genome assembly GCF_017495225.1 of Daejeonella sp. Lineage (GTDB taxonomy): Bacteria > Bacteroidota > Bacteroidia > Sphingobacteriales > Sphingobacteriaceae > Daejeonella. Next base: position 71,903 of record NZ_JAFEIG010000015.1, read on the forward strand.
TGATTAAGCAGTATAAAAAACTGTTCGAATATGAAAATGTAAATCTTGAATTTGAAAAAGATGTGATGGAATTTATTGTGGATAAAGCCATGGAGTTTAAGTTGGGGGCTAGGGGACTCAGGTCTATCTGTGAAGCTATCATGATTGATGCGATGTATGAAACACCCTCCGGAAAAACGGCCAAAGATTTATTAATCACCTTGGATTATGCCAAGGATAAATTTGAAAAATCTGATCTTAAAAAATTAAAAGTTGCATAAAAATGGCCCCGATTCGATCGGGGTTTTTTGTACAATAAAAAATAAAATATGAGAAAAAAACAAGAACCTATAGTTGAAGCCCCTATTGTGGCAAAAAAGACGAATGATGTTGAAACTCCTGTAAAATCGGGATTGAAAAATAAGACCGAGATTGTAAATAATTGGCTGCCACGTTATACCGGTCGACCATTAGCAGAATTTAGCCGTTTTATTTTATTAACTAACTTCTCAAAATACTTACATCTTTTTTCGGAGTGGAATGATAATGCACCAATCGTTGGACTAGATAAGCCGATGCAAAGTGTTTCAGCGAATGGAATTACATTGATAAATTTTGGAATGGGAAGTCCCATGGCAGCAACCATGATGGATTTGCTAACCGCTATACAACCACAAGCGGTGTTGTTTCTGGGTAAGTGTGGCGGACTAAAAAAGAAGAATAAAATTGGAGATTTGATTTTGCCTATTGCCGCCATTCGTGGTGAGGGTACCTCAAACGATTATCTTCCTGCTGAAGTCCCGGCACTACCAGCCTTCGCTTTGCAGAAAGCAATTTCAACCACCATTCGTGATCATTCACGTGATTATTGGACGGGTACAGTTTATACCACTAATCGCCGTGTTTGGGAGCATGACAAAGGGTTTAAAAAGTATTTAAAAACCTTACGTGCCATGGCTGTAGATATGGAAACGGCAACAATTTTTACTACAGGTTTCGCTAATAAAATCCCTACAGGAGCTTTATTATTAGTTTCTGATCAGCCTATGATTCCGGAAGGTGTTAAAACTGCTGAAAGCGATTCAAATGTAACCGAACAATATGTGGAAACCCATTTAAGAGTTGGAATTGATTCACTTAAGCAATTGATTAACAATGGTTTAACTGTAAAACATTTGAAATTTTAATATTAAATAGATGTAATCATGTAGAGACGCACGGCCGTGCGTCTAATCACGTATATACCCACAACCGTTTGTTTAATCATGTAGAGACGCACGGCCGTGCGTCTAATCACATGTATACGCACGGTCGTGCGTCTAATCATATAGATACCACAACCGTGTGTTTAATTATTTAGAGACGCACGGCCGTGCGTCTCTACAAAAATTCGTATTTTTGCATTATGTGGTATAATAATATTCTTGAAACCATAGGAAACACTCCCTTGGTAAAATTGAACAATATAACAAAGGGTGTTAAAGCTACGGTTTTAGCAAAAATCGAAACTACCAATCCAGGTAATTCTATTAAAGATAGGATGGCTGTGAAGATGATTGAAGATGCGGAGCGTAGTGGTATTTTGAAGCCTGGAGGAACAATCATTGAAGGTACATCTGGTAATACGGGAATGGGTTTGGCAATGGCTGCAATTATCAAGGGTTATAAATGTATTTTTACTACTACCGATAAACAATCGAAAGAAAAGGTAGATGCTCTGCGTGCTTTTGGTGCCGAGGTAATTGTTTGCCCTACCAACGTAGAACCGGAAGATCCAAGATCATATTATTCTGTTTCTTCGCGACTAGAGCGTGAAGTTCCCAATTCATGGAAGCCTAATCAATATGATAATTTATCGAATTCTTTAGCACATTATGAGCAAACGGGACCAGAAATTTGGGCACAAACAGAGGGTAAAATTACCCATCTAGTTGTTGGCGTAGGTACTGGAGGTACGATTTCTGGTACAGGAAGATATTTAAAGGAGAAGAATCCTAATATTAAAATTTGGGGTATTGATACCTATGGGTCTGTCTTTAAAAAATATAAAGAAACAGGCATTTTTGATAAAAATGAGATTTACCCATACATTACAGAAGGTATTGGTGAAGATTTCTTACCACAAAACGTGGATTTTAACGTAATTGACCGATTTGAGAAAGTAACAGACAAGGATGCTGCTTTAATGACTCGTGATATCGCAAGGAAAGAAGGAATTTTTGCTGGGAACTCTGCAGGTTCGGCACTTGCGGGACTCATGCAAATGAAGGATGAGCTTAAAGAAAGTGATGTTGTAGTCATTATTTTCCATGACCATGGATCTCGATACATGGCTAAAATGTATAATGAAGATTGGTTAAGAGAGCGTGGATTCTTAGAAGATGAAAAATTGACTGCAAAGTCGATTTTGACAAAACGTGGCCGACAAGAAATTGTGACTATTGATTGTGAGCAATCTGTTTTACAGGCAATTAATACAATTAAATCTTTAAATATTTCTCAAATTCCGGTAACTCAAAAAGGAATGGTTGTTGGTAAAATTACTGAAAGTGATATTTTAAGTGCTGTTTTAGAAAATCCTGCCCTTCGTTCAGGTAGTGTTAAGGATATCATGACTGCCTCATTTCCTTTTGTTGATTTGAATACCTCCATAGATAAAATCACTTCCATAATTAATAAAGAAAATATGGCTGTTTTAGTGGAGGATGGGAATGGTAATATCGAAATTATTACTCAGTATGACATTATTAATGCTATTTCAGGATAATAAATCTTTTGATTTTCTATTGGTGTGTGGTGCTTATTATTAATCCTCCACCAGTTACCATAGTTGAATAAATTTTTTAGTGTTTCGATCATTTCCTACAATTCTTGATTTTACAAAGCCTTTGAAATGCCTGTAAATTTTTGCCTTGTGAAGGCATTTATTAGGAATGTAGCCCTATAAAAATGAGCTTATCGTAATTTGAGATGCTGGTTTTTTTGAAAGTAATGGACTGATTTTGAGTATCTATGCTAATAAATTCCTCCTTAATAAACTCGATTCAGATTTTCTCTGGAATCAATCTTTATAAGGTTTTATTTTCTCAAATTTCTTATATACATCTATGCTCAAGAGAAATGAAATAATCTCTTACTATAGATGAAATCCAATAAATACTTTCTTTCTAGTGCCCTTTAGCGGTCGCATCAATTCTTCTAATATCTGCTCCTAAAGCTCTTAATCGCTCATCAATATCTTGATAGCCACGTTCAATTTGTTCGATATTATAAATAATTGAGGTGCCTTGAGCAGAAAGGGCGGCAATTAATAAAGAAACTCCTGCTCTGATATCTGGGGAAGTCATTTCTATACCACGAAGTCTCACTTTTTTATCAAGACCGATAACTGTTGCACGATGTGGATCGCATAAAATAATTTGTGCACCCATGTCGATTAGTTTATCGACAAAGAAAAGGCGACTTTCGAACATTTTTTGGTGAATTAAGACATTCCCTTTGGCTTGAGTAGCAACAACGAGCATGATACTCAATAAATCTGGGGTAAATCCAGGCCAAGGAGCATCTGCAATAGTCATGATTGAGCCATCGATGAAGGTTTCAACTTCATATGATTTCTGAGCTGGGATGAAAATATCATCACCTCGTAATTCAAGCTTTATTCCAAGCTTTTTGAATACCTCAGGAATCATCCCAAGTTCTTGAAATTGAACATTTTTAATAGTGATTTCAGACTCAGTCATGGCTGCTAGTCCGATGAACGATCCAATTTCAATCATATCAGGCAATAGACGGTGTTCAGTCCCGCCCAGCTTTGTCACTCCTTCAATTTTTAAAAGGTTTGAGCCTACGCCTGTAATTTTGGCCCCCATACGATTGAGCATTTTGCACAATTGTTGAAGGTATGGTTCGCATGCAGCATTGTAAATGGTTGTTGTTCCTTTGGCTAAAACTGCAGCCATAACTACGTTTGCAGTACCTGTTACAGAAGCTTCATCTAAAAGGATATAAGCACCTTGAAGATTACTTGCGTCTACATTAAAGAAATCTGTTTTCTTATCGTAAATAAATTTGGCTCCTAATTTTTCGAAACCTAAAAAGTGTGTATCTAGCCTTCTGCGGCCAATTTTATCGCCTCCAGGTTTAGGTATTGCGGCTTTTCCGAAACGGGCTAGGAGCGGACCAACAATCATAATTGATCCTCTTAGACTACCACCTTTTGATCTAAAGGTCTCAGATTTAAAAAATTCAAGATTTATATTTTTTGCTTCAAAGGTATAGGTGTCTTTGCTTAAACGCTCTACTTTAACCCCTAAATCGCCTATGAGTTCGATTAATTTATTCACATCCTTGATGTCCGGAATATTACTAATCGTGATTTTTTCTTCAGTAAGAAGTACTGCTGAAATAATTTGTAATGCTTCGTTTTTTGCTCCCTGAGGAATAATTTCGCCTTTTAGGGGCTTACCACCAACAATTTCAAATGCGTTCATCTGTACTGATATGTTTTAAATAATAGATTTTATAATTGGAAAGTGCTAATTTACAAAAACTAGTTTTTGTTCCTTAAATAAATTAGAATTGTCTTGTAATATATTGATAATCAATAGGTGTAAAATTTACAATTTTAGTATCTTTTACTACCTTGATTATTTGTTCTTTGTCGGTTAGAGCCAGGATTATTACGATTTGTATTTTGTCGTCCTTTATTTTGGTTAGAATTTCTTTGTCTGCTAGGTGATGCCACTTGACGTACATCTACACGTTGAAGATTTACATTTTCTTCAAGCTGCAAGGCACCATTCGACATTTCACGTAAATCTTTGATGATGGTTTCATCGGCAACACTATCCTTATTCCAAGTTACGTAAGCCATTTTCATGAAATTAGCAATCGACTGAACCATAGCTTGTTTTTTTTCTGGTTCCTCAATAGCCTTGGCTTTGCTGATCATTAATTCTACAGTTTTCCCATAATGCTTGTATTTTATCCGCTGTTGTGGGTAGGATAAAGGAGCAGGTTTAAATCTGATAGCATCCTCAGAAGGTTTTGGATAGGGCGAATCAACATCGATTTTAAAATCAGAAATAATGTGAAGATGATCCCATAATTTATGCTTGAAGTCGGCCACATCACGCAAATGAGGGTTTAAAAAACCCATTAAATCGATCACTACCTGAGCATAACGATTTCTCTCATCTTTGGTAGGTAAATCCACAATATATTTAACCATATTTTGAACATTACGTCCATATTCGGCCAATATTAATTTTTTCCTGGTGGTATTATAATCGAATGTCATTGTTATTTTTTTATTTCGCAGAACAAATATGCGGTTTAAATGCGTTAAAACGCGATTTTGATTTTATTTTATAATTCTCAATTTAGCAAATTTTAACAATAATTGCTTCTGTCCTAAATCTTTAAAGAAAATTGTTGCTTTTAAGTCGGGTTTGTTGCCTTCCAAATTGATTACTTTGCCAAATCCGAAGCGTTCATGTTCAACTTCCATGCCGACTTGGAGTCCCGAGGTATCAGATGGACTAAAGCCTTCACTTGGCACATGTGCCTTGGGTAAAATGGAGCTTGTTCTTGGGATAGATGCTGGTTTAGGCTTGCTAAAGGTCTCTTTTTGCTGCCATGCCGAACGCTCCTCATCAAAAAATGGGTTGTCTGATTTCTTTTGCTGTGGCTTAAAATCAAGCTCCAGAAAGCGTGCATCAATTTCTTCAATAAAACGACTTGGTTCACAGCTGGTTAATGTTCCCCAGCGATAACGCGATGTGGCATAAGAAAGATTCAGTTTTTTCCCTGCACGGGTAATCGCTACATAAAATAATCTACGCTCTTCCTCCAAATCGGTTCTTGAGCTTAATGACATTTGTGAAGGGAATAAGTTTTCTTCAAGTCCCACAACAAAAACATTATCAAATTCTAATCCCTTTGCCGAATGGATTGTCATTAATGAAACGGTATCTGCATCGGGGTTTTTATCATTATCATCGTTGGTAAGAAGTGCAATATCCTGCATGAAAATATCGAGACTTCGCTCCTCAATGTCCTCACGCTCACTAAATTCTTTGATACCATTCAATAATTCCTGAATATTTTCATACCTGCTTAATCCTTCAACTGATTTATCGGAATAAAGTTCCTTTAAAATGGTTGAATGTTGTGCAATATGAAGTGCTGTATCGTAGGCCGAATGAGTTTTGGTCATTACCTGAAAGCTCTGTATCAACACCGCAAAATTGGCAACAGAAGTACAACTACGCGAATCTAGGTAGCTGTGGGCATTGCAAATTACATCCCAAATGCTTATATTATGTTGATCAGCGGCAATCATGATGCGCTCTATTGTCGTATCTCCAATTCCCCGACGAGGATAATTGATAATTCGTTTTATCGCTTCCTCGTCATTCGGGTTAAATGTTACGCGGAAATAAGCAATAAGGTCTTTAATCTCCTTTCTCTGGTAAAATGATAGTCCCCCGTAAATTTTATAAGGTACATTCAACTTTCTAAGTGCCTCTTCCATCGCTCTTGATTGTGCATTAGTGCGATATAAAATGGCAAAATCATGGTATTTTGAGCCTTTAAGAGCTTGTTCTTGGGCAATTCCTTCCGCAACTATTTTTCCCTCTTCGTTATCGCTAAAAGCGCGACTAACCTTTATTTTATCGCCTTCTTCATTATCCGAGAAAACAGATTTCTTAAGCTGATTTTTGTTGTTAGCGATAATGCTGTTTGCTACCTTAACAATGTTTTGTGTAGAGCGATAGTTTTGCTCCAATTTATAGACTTTTAAGTCCGGATAATCTTTCTCGAAATTCAGAATGTTCTGAATATTAGCCCCACGAAAGGCATAAATACTCTGTGCATCATCCCCAACAACACATATATTTTCATTGTTTGCAGCAAGCTTTTTTACAATTAAATATTGAGAATAATTGGTATCCTGATACTCATCTACCATCAAATACTTGAACTTATTCTGGTATTTATATAAAACTTCTGGATGTTCTTTTAAAAGCACATTGGTCTTGTAAAGTAAATCATCAAAGTCCATTGCACCCGCTTTAAAGCACCTCTGAGCATAAATTTGATAGATTTCGCCAATGCTGCCACGTCCCGTTGAAAAATCTTCAGCCTGAATTTGAGCATTTTGTAAATAGGCCGCAGGGGATACTAAATTATTTTTGGAAGATGAAATACGGTTGTAAACGAAATTTACATTGTAGAGTTTTTCGTCTAACTGCTTTTCTTTAACAATTGTACGTAGCAGACTCTTGCTATCGTCGGTATCGTAAATGGTGAAATTACTTGGGTAGCCAATCTTCTCTGATTCTACTCTTAAAAGCTTAGCAAAAACAGAGTGGAAGGTTCCCATCCATATATTTTTGGCTTCGGTTCCCACAACTTTCATGATACGCTCACGCATCTCCTTAGCCGCTTTATTGGTGAAAGTTAGAACAAGAATATTGAATGGATCAACCTCCTTTTTGATCAAGTGAGCAACACGATAAGTTATTACACGTGTCTTCCCTGACCCTGCTCCCGCAACTATCATCACCGGTCCTTCGGTTTGCTCTACTGCCGCTCGCTGCGAAGGATTTAATCCATCTAAATAATCCAAAATCTACTCCTGTTTTTAATCTGCTAAATTAATAAAGAGATTTGAGATTTAGGGATTTGATGATCAAGAATTTATCCACGATGACTAGCTATTTTTATGCCTCTAATAGGCTTGAGAATTCCTTAAATGCAGAATAATTAGCTAAAATCTTTAAATAATATCTTTTAAATTAATATTTTATCTTTAAACTAAAAGCTTATTTTGCCTTTGATTTGGCTTTCGATTAAACGGAGGCTTTTGGGATTTTTATCTTTATAAAAATTGATAATGTTTTGCTGACCTGGAAAATTTTTAAACAAGATACTGTTTTTAATTTCTGCAGTTTTAGGTGCGGGAACATTTACTGCTTCAATATAAATCCAGGCTACATCTTCCTCAATTTCATATCCTAGGTAATTTAATGCTATTTTTTTTCCGTTGATATAAATATCGGTATGTTCTAAAATATACCTCCCAACTAATTTATTAAGTTCTTCTTTATTGCTAGGTTTTAAAAAATTGACTTTAGTTTTTGAATAATCGTTAAGCTCCACTTCTAAATCATCCCAAAATATTTTTTCAGATATTTCAAGCGATTTTTGAGCAGCATTAAATTTTATTTCTGTCATGCTGATATGGAAGGGATGAAGGATTGCATTGATTCCTTTTAGCTTGAGAGGCGTGCCTGCATCGAGCTGATTTATTGCCAAGACCATTAAAAAGACAAGCAAAAAATACTTTTTTAACATATTCTATTTATTTTGATGCAAAATAACCAATTTTATCGATGTATATTTTTTCAATTTTTAAATAAAAATATGGAATGAATCAGTTTGAATTATATTTTGGCCTAGGGGTATCGCATATACTTGATATTGAGGGATATGATCATATTCTTTTTGTGATATCCTTATGCACCATTTATACCTTTGTAGATTGGCGAAAAATCTTGGTTTTAGTTACTGCTTTTACCATTGGTCATTCATTGACTCTTGCATTGGCAACATTGAAATTTATTTCTGTCAATGCCTCATTTATTGAGTTTTTAATTCCCGTAACTATTGCCATTACATCCGCATCAAATTTGCTTAATACTCAGCCCAAAAATGAAAAGGCTATTTCTTTAAACTATTTTTTCGCCTTGTTTTTTGGATTAATTCACGGTTTAGGCTTTTCAAATTTTTTAAAATCTTTACTAGGGAAGGAGAGTTCCATTTTAGAACCTTTGCTTGCTTTTAATTTAGGATTGGAACTTGGTCAAATAGTAATTGTAATCGCATTTTTAGCCCTGACCTTTGTTTTGATTAATGTGTTGAAAGTGAGACAAAAGCTTTGGATTCAAATTGTATCGATTATTGTTTTTCTAGTATCTATTTATTTAATTTATGAAGCTAAATTTTGGTAAAAATCTAGTGATAATCATCTTTATGTAAAAAATCAATTTTGATTAAAATTTAAATAATGTACATTTAGCTTTCAATTAAAATTAAAAATTTATTAGCCAATTTTATTCCAAGAATTCATTTTCAAGCTTCCGTGGGATTAAATTTAATTTATCAAAAATGACTAGAAAATTATTTCTTCTTTGTGTCGGGTTTTTAAGTTCTGTATCGGTTTTTGCTCAGTGGTCTGAACAAAATCATGCTGAAAGATTCGAGCAATTGGGTCCGATGTTACGCTCCCCAAATGTGTATCGTACTGCATCTGGAGCACCAGGGCATATGTATTGGCAGCAAAAAGCTGACCATGAAATTTCTGTCGAGCTTAATGATGATAATCAGTCTATAAAGGGCTGGCAGAAAGTTACTTACTACAATAACTCACCTGATCCTCTAAATTATTTATGGATTCAGCTTGATCAAAATGAGCGTGCTAAGGATTCAAATACTCCTAAAATCGCTGAAAATAGAATTAGCCCTAGAATGTCGATGGGACAATTGCAGTCTATTTTATACCATGATCTTGATTTAGGCTATAAAATTATCTATGTGAAAGATATGGCTGGTAAAGATATTCCAGTGACTATCAATCAAACGATGATGCGCATGGATTTGGCTACCCCTTTAAAGCCAGGTCAGAAAATGGAGTTTACTATGGAGTGGACTTTCAATATTCATGATCGTGTGAGTTTCTTAGGTGGAAGACCAGGTTACGAATATTTCGAAAAAGATGGTAATTACCTTTATACAATGGCTGAGTGGTTCCCACGTATGGCTGTTTACTCTGATTTTCAGGGATGGCAACACAAACAATTTGTGGGTAGAGGCGAGTTTGCTTTAACTTTTGGAGATTATAAGGTTAAAATTACTGTGCCAGCTGATCACATGGTTGGTTCAACAGGTGTACTTCAAAATGCGAAACAGGTTTTAAGCGCTACTGAATTTGAGCGCTGGGAAAAAGCAAAAAGAACATATGATAAGCCTGTAGTTATTCGTACGCAATCAGAAGCTGAGAAATTGGAAAAAGTTAGAGCTAAGGACAAGAAAACTTGGATTTATCATGCTCAAAATGTGAGAGATTTTGCTTGGACTTCATCTCGTAAATTTATTTGGGATGCCATGGCGGTTAAACAAACTGGTAGCGATGTGATGGCTATGTCTTACTATGGTAAAGAAGGGAATCCACTTTGGGAGCAGTATTCAACTCGTGTTGTTGCTCATACGATCAAATCTTATGGTTCACGTACTTTTGATTATCCATATCCTGTAGCAATTTCTGTTGAAGCTTCAAATGGTATGGAATACCCAATGATCTGCTTTAACTATGGTCGCCCGGATGCTGATGGCACTTATTCTGATGCTATTAAATATGGTATGATTTCAGTAATTATTCATGAGGTGGGTCATAATTTCTTCCCAATGATTGTAAATTCTGATGAACGTCAGTGGAGCTGGATGGATGAGGGCTTGAATACCTTTATGCAATATATGGCTGAGCAAGAGTGGGATAGAAATTATCCTTCAAGTAGAGGTCCAGCACATAAAATTGTTCCATACATGAGAAGTGAAAAGCATTTGCTTGAGCCAATCATGACCAATTCAGAGAATATTATTCAATTCGGTCCTAATGCTTATGCTAAACCTGCAACTGCATTAAATATCTTACGTGAAACCGTAATGGGACGTGAATTATTTGATTATGCATTTAAGCAATATGCTCAACGCTGGATGTTTAAACACCCTACACCAGATGATTTATTCCGCACTTTGGAAGATGCTTCTTCAGTAGATTTAGATTGGTTCTGGAGAGGATGGTTTATGGGTACAGAGCCTGTTGATATTTCTGTAGAAAGTGCAAAATGGTATAAGCTTGATAATCGTACTCCTAAAGAAAAGAAGGCTGATGATAAAAAAGCATTTGATCGTGAAGCTAGTTCAATTAGTACCATCAATAACCAAAAGGATATCCCTCAAACAGTTTTAGAGGCTGATCCTGCAACCCGCGATTTCTATAATTCATATAATCCATTTACAGTTACTCCGGATGATGAGAAAGCTTATGCTGATTTTATGAGTCGCCTTTCTCCAAAAGAAAAGGAAATGATTAATAGCGGATTGAATTTCTATGAACTTAAATTCAGAAATGTAGGTGGATTAGTGATGCCATTAATCATTCAATTTAATTTTGTGGATGGTACTTCAGAAATCAAACGTATTCCTGCTGAAATCTGGAGATTAAATGAATGGGAAGTTTCAAAGGTTTTTGCTTTCAATAAGGAAGTTAAAGGCATTGTACTTGACCCAATTCGTGAAACAGCTGATATCAACGAAGAAAATAACTATTGGCCACGTCAATTTACGCCAAGCCGTTTTGAATTATTTAAAGGAACAGGTGGCCCTAGAGGAAGCTCTAGCGGTGCTATGAGTCCGATGAAAAAAGCAAAAGCTGGGAATAAATAGTCTTTTTATATTAAAAACCCAAAGCCTGAATGAACAAAATCATTCAGGCTTTTTTATGCTTTAGATTTTAATTGAAAAAGACTTAATATAAATCTTTAATATCTTAACATTAAAAGAAATATTTTTTCTTTTGAATTAATATTGTGAGCTTTTAGCTTCTATGTTTATTAAAATTCGGTCAAATTTATATTCCTTGTTTAAGGCTAGACTTAGATTTATATCTTTGTAACAAAACCAATTGTATGCAAGAAATTAGAAAATACGTGAATGAAAATAAGCAACGCTTTTTAGACGAGCTTTTCGAACTACTTCGTTTTCCATCGATTAGTGCAGATCAGAAATATAAGGATTCTATGCTTAAAACGGCAGAGTTCGTTGCCGATAAGTTAAAGCTTGCGGGAGCCGATTCTGTGGAGATTTGTCCGACAGCTGGCTACCCAATTGTGTACGGTGAAAAAATTATCGATTCTTCACTTCCAACCGTTCTTGTGTACGGTCATTATGATGTACAACCACCAGATCCATTGGAGTTGTGGGAGACTCCACCATTTGAGCCTACTATCCGTGACGAAAAGATTTATGCTCGTGGTGCTTGTGATGATAAGGGACAATTTTACATGCATGTGAAAGCTTTTGAGCTAATGATGAGCACTAAGACTTTGCCTTGTAATATCAAGTTCATGATTGAGGGTGAGGAAGAGGTTGGTTCAAGTAATCTTGGAATTTTTGTCAATGCAAATAAAGAACGTTTAAAGGCTGATGTGGTCCTAATTTCAGATACTTCGATGATTAGCTTGGAGCACCCATCATTAGAAACGGGTCTTCGTGGTTTATCTTATGTAGAAGTAGAAGTTACTGGTCCTAATCGCGATTTACACTCTGGTGTTTATGGTGGAGCAGTTGCCAATCCCGCAACTATTCTAGCTAAACTTATCGCATCCATGCATGATGAAAATAATCACATCACCATTCCTGGTTTCTATGATGATGTTTTAGAGTTAAGCCCTGAAGAGCGCGAGATGCTTAATAAAGCGCCATACAATGAAAATGAATATAAAATCGACCTGAAAGTGGATGAATTATGGGGTGAAAAGGGTTATACAACTATTGAGCGTACTGGTACTCGTCCAACATTAGAAGTAAACGGTATTTGGGGCGGTTACATTGGTGAAGGTGCTAAAACTGTATTGCCTTCAAAGGCTTATGCTAAAATTTCGATGCGTTTGGTGCCTAATCAGCAATCAGATAAAATAACTAAATTGTTTAAAGATCATTTTGAAAGCATTGCTCCTAAAAGTGTAAAAGTGAAGGTTTGTCCGCATCATGGTGGTGAACCCGTAGTTACTCCAACAGATAGCATCGCCTACAAAGCGGCACAGAAAGCTATTTTAGAATCCTTTGGTAAAGAGCCTATTCCAACTCGTGGTGGTGGAAGTATTCCAATTGTGGCTTTATTTGAGAAAGAATTAGGAATAAAGACTGTTTTAATGGGATTTGGTTTGGATAGTGATAATCTACACTCACCAAATGAGAAATATGATATCGCTAATTTCTACAAGGGAATTGAAACCATTCCTCTCTTCCACAAATATTTTGCTGAATTAAGCAAGTAATATTAATGGTAGATTAATCCAGGTAAAATTTACCTGGATTAATTTTTTATACCTGCCACATCTCGCAGGTCTTCAGAAAATTATCATCTACATCGGCTCCAATACCTGGTGTATCTGGAATATCCAAGAAATAACCTTCATAAGTCACGCCACCAATTACAGGATCTACTAAATGTCCTAATAAACAGGTATCAAGGTCGAAATATTTGATATTTTGACAAGCATAAGCAAAATGTAGGTTAGCGCTTAGTGCGATTCTACTTTCGAGCATACTTCCTATCATGCAGGCCATTCCGGCATTGCTGGCTGTTTCATGAATTTTAAGTCCCTCGTTTATTCCGCCCGATTTAGCAAACTTTATATTGATGAGCTCACAAGCGCCGGCATTGATTAATTTGCGGGCGTCATGATGATTATAACAACTTTCATCAGCCATAATCTTTATTCCTGTATTTTTTCTTAATTCAGGAAGCAAATCATCATACCAAGTCCGCATGGGTTGCTCACAAAACTCAATATTTAAGGGTTCCATTTCCTTTAAACAAAATAGAGCATCATCATAATTCCACCCTTGATTGGCATCAATTCTGATAAGCATGTCATTCCCAACAGCATTTCTAATCGCTCTGATTCGCTCTAAATCGGCATCTGCTTTTTTCCCTAATTTAATCTTCAAAATGCTTGCACCTTGTTTTTGGTAGGTGAGTGCAGATTGAACCATTTCTTCGGGAGTACCAATTCCGATGGTCATGTCGGTTTCAATAGTCCTTTTTTTGCCACCTAAATATTTATAAAGCGGTAAATTTTGGTTTTTAGCAGCAAGATCATAAAGGGCCATATCAAAAGCACTTTTTATGGTCGAATTATGAGCTGTATAATTATGTAGATCCTGAATTCTTGCAGGAATATCGAGCGCATCTTTACCTTTCCAAATTTGGGCAAAATCTTTGGCCATTGCTAAGCATGTCTCCTGCGTTTCGCCAACAATCATTGGGAAGGCAGAGCATTCGCCAACGCCATAATTTTGTGAGTCGGTATGTACACGAATGAATACATTTTGTGCATAATCCATGGTGCCAGTAGCAATCACAAAAGGTTCCATCGGAATGCTAAATCTATAGATATCGATATGAGTAATTTTCATGTCGAAATTTAAGTCTTTATTCTTATTCAAAAAACAATTTTATCAATAAATAAGCCGAATAATTATTGCTTTGATATTATCAGATGCTCCATCCGAAATCATTATTTTTGTGTTTTAATAGAATAAAATGTCAAACAGACTCATCCACCAAACATCGCCCTATCTCTTGCAACATGCCAATAATCCCGTTGATTGGTATCCATGGGGAGAAGAAGCATTAGCGAAAGCAAAAAAGGAAAATAAGCTTATTTTAGTCAGTATTGGCTATTCAGCTTGCCATTGGTGCCATGTTATGGAGCATGAAAGCTTTGAAGATCAGGCTGTTGCTGATATTATGAATGAGCACTTCGTATGCATTAAGATTGATCGTGAGGTGCGACCTGATATCGACCAAATTTACATGGATGCGGTACAATTAATGACTGGAAGTGGTGGCTGGCCATTAAATTGCTTTTGTTTACCCGATCAACGTCCAATTTATGGTGGGACTTATTTCAAAAGGGAAGATTGGAAAAGTATTTTAAAAAACTTGGCCGATTATTGGCAACAAAAGCCGGAAGATGCTATTGGATATGCTGTTAGACTAACCAATGGTATCAATAGAGGGGAGCAGCTTGTTAAAATTGATCAGGAGCATGAATATAGTAAAAAGGATGTATCCGATATTTTTGAAATTTGGAAACGTACATTTGATTTCGTAGATGGGGGTTATAATCGTGTTCCTAAGTTTCCACTCCCTAATAATTGGCAATTTATGTTGCGCTACGCCCATCTCATGAAAGATGATGCTGCACATACTGCAAGTCGCATTACTCTTCAAAAAATGGCCTTTGGTGGCATTTACGATCAAATAGGGGGTGGTTTTGCTCGCTATTCAGTAGATGGAAGATGGCATATCCCTCATTTCGAGAAAATGCTGTATGATAATGCACAGCTTGTTTCTTTGTACTCAGAGGCTTTTCAATATACGCCCGATCCGATTTATAAAGATGTGGTTTATGAATGCTTAGAATTTATTGAAAGAGAAATGACATCCCCACAAGGGGCATTTTACTCGGCCATTGATGCGGATAGCGAGGGGGTAGAAGGTAAATTTTATTCTTTTACAAAAGAAGAGATTAAATCCATTTTAGGTGAAGATGAAGACTTGTTTAATATTTATTATCAAGTTACAGAGGAAGGAAACTGGGTTGAAGAGGCGACCAATGTTTTTATCAGAAAGTTTGAAAATTCCGAAATAGCGACCAAATTGGGTATTAGTGTGGAAGTTTTGGTAAATAAAATCAAAGACGCAAAGGCGAAGGTTTTGGAGGCTCGTTCATTACGTATCCGACCGGGATTAGATGATAAAATTCTCGCTTCTTGGAATGGGATGATGTTAAAAGCTTATGCGGATGCCTATCGCGTATTTGCGGAGCCTAAATTTCTTGAGAAAGCTCGGAGGAATGCTCAATTTATCCTTGACCAATTGATTGTGGATCAAAAATTGGTTCGGGTTTATCAAAAAAATCCGGATCAAAAGGAGCCTAATGCAGCATTCCTTGACGATTATGCTTTGGTTATTGAAGGTTTTATCTCACTCTATGAATCATGTTTTGATGAAAAATACCTAGAATTTGCCAAAAAATTAACAGATGAAGCTATTTCTGAGTTCTTTGATCAAGAGACTGCCATGTTTTTTTATACGGCTAAGTCGGGAGAACAGCTTATTGCTCGTAAACAAGAGATTTTAGATAATGTTATTCCAGCTTCCAATTCGGTAATGGCTCATAATCTCTTTAAATTGGGACATTTTTATGATCAAAGTGCTTATTTAAATATTTCAGAGCAAATGCTTAGAAATGTGCATGCCCGAATAAAGAGCTATGGTTCAGGCTACTCAAACTGGGCTTCACTACTGTTATTGCATGTTTTTGGGCTATTTGAAATTGCCATTACTGGTGCTTCAGCTGATGAAAAGAGGCGTGAAATAGAAAAATATTACATTCCTAACAAAATACTTTTGGGAGGTTCTTCAGGAACATTACCTTTGTTAAAAGATAAATGGGATACAGATACAAAAATATATGTGTGCCAAAACAAAACTTGTTTATTACCAGTAGTTGAGGTAATTGACGCAATTAAACAAATCGATAAACCATTACAAGCTTAGGAATTCAAGAAGATTTTCCTAACCTGTCAATTACTTAATTCTATTAAAATGACAATTCAATTAAACAGCGTAGTAGCGCTAACCTATGATCTTTACACAAAAGAAAACGATCAAGAAGTATTTGTAGAAAAAGCTGATGAGCAAAATCCTCTAGTTTTTTTATTTGGAGTAGGAATGATGCTTCCAAAGTTTGAAGAAAATTTAGCTGGCTTAAATATTGGTGATAGCTATGACTTCCATTTGGCTGCCGAAGATGCCTATGGAGTAAAAGATGATAGTCGCGTAACTGATCTACCAAAGGAGATGTTTGGCGATATGGAAATTCCAGCTGTAGGTTCAATTTTGCCTTTACAGGATGATCAAGGTCACCAGTTTAGTGCAAGAGTAAAAGAAATCACTGAGGCTGCAGTAATTGTTGATTTAAATCATCCTATGGCTGGTCAGGATTTACACTTTATTGGTAAAATCATTTCTGTACGTGCTGCAACTGATGAGGAATTAGCTCATGGGCATGCACACGGTGCTGATGGTCATGCATCGCACTAAATTTTAATTCTTTTTTAGAAAGGGCATTGAATTTTCAATGCCCTTTTTTATTTCTCAAAAAAAATAAAAAATCATCTATTCTTCATCTTGGCAAAATAATTTTACAGAAAAAACAATGATCATGAAGAAACAAACACAATTAAAAAGCGCTCTACTTGTATTAAGTATTGCCTTAATGAGCCTTGGTGCATGTAAAAAAGATTCTTTACCCTTAGATAATGAACTTGAATTTGCAAGGCTGGAAGCCATAACCATTAGTAGTACTTCTGCTTTAGGGTCAAGTTTTGGATCATCCGATAGTTTGTATGCTATGGAAGCCTGCAAAAAGGGAAATAAGAAAAGTCCAATCGAATTAGCTGCTCTTTCTTCAACTATTACAAACTATTTAAATGCTAATTATTCCGGTTTTACTTTTCAAAAGGCATATCAAATCTCGAATCAAATTACAGCAGCTGTAGATAGCTATGTTGTTGTTATTCAGTTTAATTCAAAGCCTGTTGCTTTAAAATTTGATGCTACAGGTGCTTTTGTTAAGGTATTGGAGCTTAGAGAAGGTCGCAATATGAAAGGTCGCGGTGGCTGGCATGCCGGTGGTCTATTTGATCACAGAGATGGGAAACAACGCGATACTTTAGCAATTAGTGCCATACCTGCTTCAATAAAGACCTATATATCAAATACTTATGTGGCTGACACTATCGTTCATGCCTTTGTTAATAAAGATCAAAGCATTATTGTGATTAGCAAAAATGTCAATTATTTTGCCACTGCTTTTAGTGCAACAAATACTTTTTTAAAGCGTCATCAATTGCCTGCTTTCCCTGGTAAGGGTATGTCGATTGCAGCTAGTGCTTTACCTGCTGTTTCAACTACGTACTTAACTACAACTTTCCCTAATTATGTATTCAAAAAAGCATTTGAAATTAAAGCAAATGGGGTAGTAAAGGCCTATTTAGTGTTGATTGATGCCAATTTAACCAAATATGCTGTACATTTTGATGCTACAGGTGCTTTCGTGAAGGCTTCAGCCATCAGATAGTATAATTTCTTTATATCTTCAAGCAGCTTCCTTCCTGGGGGCTGCTTTTTTTATGTCTAATTCTAACAATGTTTTTCATGTTAGAATTATTCCTGAAGGTGATTCTTTATTCGAATTTGAATATTTTAGCTATTTTTAATCATTCCCAAACAAGCCTAGAAATTCAAATGAAAAAAATCTCTTATTTTTTATTTTTCCTCCTGCTTTCTTGCAGTGTATTTGCTCAATCAAATATCCCAAGGATAGCCATTATTCCACAACCTGTTTATTTAAAACAAGGTTCTGGTTATTTTAAACTGCCAGAAAATATAACAGTCCATGCCCCAAATTCGAATGAGATTCAGTCGGTAATTTCCATTCTAAGTCAGAGAATTAGTCCGGCAACAGCTTATCATGTTAGTACCACTAAAAATTCAGATCAAGCAAGCATAAACCTAATTATAAACGATGCTTATGATTCTAAATTAGGAAATGAGGGATATCATTTATCAGTAAGGGATTCTGGTGTAAAAATCAGTGCAAATATGCCTGCGGGACTGTTTTATGGGGTGCAAACGTTGATTCAATTACTTCCTAAAGAGATTGAAAGTAAGCAATTGCAAGGAAATATAATTTGGCAAATTCCTTTGCTTGAAATCACTGATTACCCTAAATTGGCTTGGCGTGGATTGATGTTTGATGTGGCAAGGCATTTCTTTACTAAGGAGGAAGTCAAGAAATACATTGATGCCATGGCTAAATACAAATACAATGTTTTACATTTACACTTAACTGACGATGAGGGTTGGAGAATTGAAATTAAGGGTTTCCCAAAACTGACTGAAGTTGGTGCTTGGAATGTGAAGCGTATTGGTGAATTCGGCGATTTTATTCCCCAAAAACCTGATGAAGCCCGTAATTATGGAGGCTTTTATACCCAAGAAGATATAAAGGAACTAGTTTCTTATGCAAAAGATCGATTTATAAACATTCTTCCTGAGGTTGATGTTCCAGGTCATAGTCTTGCTGCAATTGCTTCCTATCCCGAATTGTCATGTACTCCTGAAGCTATAAATTATAAGGTTAGATCGGGCGAAAAAATCATGGATTGGTCGGGTGGCGCACCTCCTAAAGCTTTGTTAGACAATACATTATGTCCTGCTAATGAGCTCGCTTACAGCTTTATGGATACCGTAATAACTCAGTTAGCACAGCTTTTCCCATTTGAATATATTCATGTTGGAGGTGATGAAGCGCCGATTAATTTTTGGCAGAAAAACCCGCAAATTAAAGAGCTTATGCTACGCGAAGGCATTCAAGATATTACCAAAGTTCAAGGCTATTTTACTCGTAGGATAGAAAAAATTGTGGAATCTAAGGGTAAAAAAATGATGGCTTGGGATGAGGTGTTAGAAGGTGGTGTGAGTCCTACAACCGCTGTAATGAGCTGGCGCGGAATGAAATATGGTATTGAAGCGGCCCATAATCAACATGAAGTGGTAATGAGCCCAACAACCTATGCATACCTCGATTATATGCAATCAGATGCAATTTCTGAGCCTAGAGTCTATGCATCGCTAAGATTGAATAAAACCTATGAGTTTGAGCCTGTACCGGAGGGCGTAGATCCTAAATATATTAAAGGTGGGCAAGCTAATTTATGGACTGAGCAGGTTTATAATATTCGTCAAGCGGAATACATGACTTGGCCACGTGGCCTTGCCATTGCAGAATCTGTTTGGTCGGAAAAGGATAAGAAAAATTGGCCAGACTTCATGTCAAGGGTGGAGGAACATTTTAAACGCTTTGATATTGCTGAAACAAAATATTCGCCAAGTGTGTACGATCCAATATTTAAAGCAGGAAAAACTGCGGATAGGAAATTGACGGTTGATTTGAGTTTAGAAATTGAGGGACTAGACATTTACTACAGTTTTGATAATTCTTTCCCAGATCGCTTTTATCCTAAATATATGGGTACACTCACTGTTCCAATTGATGCCAAGCAATTAAAACTGATTACTTATAGAGGCAATAAGCCCGTAGGAAGAATGCTGACAATGCCTATTGAGGAGTTGAAAAAGCGTGCAAAACTATAGTTTTGGTCAATAAAAAAGCCGGTAATTTGTGTTACCGGCTTTTTTATCTTTTTCTTATTTCTTTTTAGCGTATAATTCTTCGCGCTGCTGTTTTACAGCATCACTAGTGATATATTCATCATAAGTCATAAGCTTATCAATAATTCCTCCCGGAGTTAACTCAATGATGCGGTTTGCCACAGTTTCAGTTAATTCATGATCTCGCGATGTGAATAAGATGATGCCCTTAAAATCTTTCATTCCGTTGTTTAGGGCGGTGATAGATTCCAGATCTAAGTGATTGGTAGGTTCATCAAACATCAATAAATTAGCTTGTTGAAGCATCATTCTTGAGAACATACATCTCATTTTCTCGCCTCCTGAAAGCACAGACGACTGCTTTAGAACTTCCTCACCAGAGAATAACATACGTCCTAAGAAACCTCTGATAAATTGTTCGTCTTTTTCTCCCTCCGAATATTCACGTAACCAATCCACTAAATTCGTGTCTTTAGCCTTGAAGTATTCAGAATTATCATTTGGGATATCTGCAATATTGATAGTTACACCCCACTTATATTCACCTTGATAATCGCTATCGCGACCAGTTAAAATATCGTAAAATGCAGTTGTGGCTAAGCTGTTTTCAGAAAGGATGGCAATTTTATCACCTTTATTAACCATGAAGTTAATATCAGAGAATAATAGTTCTCCATTTAATTCCTTCTTTAGCTTTTCTACCTGAAGTATCTGATCGCCAGCTTCTCTACCCTGATGATTAAAGATAATTCCTGGGTATTTACGGTTTGAAGGCTGAATTTCATCAATATTTATTTTATCTAAGGCCTTTTTACGACTTGTTGCTTGCTTTGACTTAGATGCATTTGCACTAAATCGGCGAATAAATTCTTGAAGTTCCTTAACTCTTTCTTCCGTTTTCTTATTTTGATCTGAACGCTGCTTCAAAGCTAACTGGCTCGACTCATACCAGAATGAATAATTTCCAGTATAGATATTCATTTTACTGAAATCAATATCCACTACATGGGTACAAACAGTATCTAAAAAGTGCCTGTCGTGAGATACAACAAGAATAATCCCTTCATAGGAAGCAAGAAAATCTTCTAGCCAGGCAATAGTTTGAATGTCCAAATCGTTGGTAGGCTCATCTAAAAGCAGAATGTCTGGTTTCCCAAATAATGCCTGCGCCAACAAGATTCTAACCTTTTGATTTCCATCTAAATCTTTCAATAAGCTATAGTGAAACTCCTCTTTAATGCCCAAATTGCTAAGCATGGTTGCTGCATTGTTTTCTGCATTCCATCCGTCCATTTCAGCAAAAAGGTTTTCAAGCTCGCCAGCACGTTCACCATCTTTATCATCAAAATCTTCTTTTGCATAAAGAGCATCTTTTTCTTTCATGATGCTATAAAGCTCTTTATGGCCCATTAATACGGCTTCAATTACTGGGAATTCATCAAAGGCATAGTGGTTTTGTGTTAAAACCGCCATTCTTTCACCTGGAGTGAATGATACTGATCCGCTTGTAGGATCAATCTCCTTAGATAGGATTTTTAAAAATGTAGATTTCCCAGCTCCATTTGCACCGATAATACCGTAGCAATTACCCGCTGTGAATTTTAAATTTACTTCCTCAAAAAGAGTCCGTTTGCCGTAACGTAATGATAGATTTGATACTGTAATCATGAATTTTTATTAAAATGCAAAGGTACGGATTCAATTTTGTTAAACCTGAATATTAAAAAATTATGCTTCTTTGTAAAAATGAATAAGATTAAGGAAGAGTTATTTAATCAATGTATGCAATATGTAGTGGATTGCATTAATACCGCTGAGTTAGCTATTCAAGATGCTAGTGAGTCGGCAAACGATGATACCAAAAGCAGTGCGGGCGATAAATTTGAAACCGGACGCGAAATGATGCAGCAAGAAATTGACAGAAATAGGAAGCAATTAGAAGAGGCTAAGAAAATGAAAATCGCTCTTGAACAAATTGAGAACTATCAAGCCTCTCAAATTGTTCATTCTGGAAGCCTTGTAATTACGAATATTGGTAAATTTTATATGAGTATCAGTAGGGGACAGATACAGGTTGATGGGGATAGTTATTTCGCTATTTCGGGTATTTCACCTATCGGACTCAAACTAATGCGCCAAAAAGTTGGTTATACCTTTGATTTTAATGGAAAAACATTCAAAATTGAAGCTATTTTTTAATTTTTAAATCAGGTTTTTTCTCTTTCTCAATAGGTGTTGAAATAATTTCTTTGTTCATCCACTTAACAATTTCCTTGGTTAATGCTACCCTTCTATTTGAAAATGCATGATCAGTATTCCAAATTTTATATTCAAAAGTTTTGCTTTTATTATAATTGGTGAAGGTGGGATTGTTCATATGCTCATCAATTACCATAATTGGTTTCTTGGAACTAGCTATCATTTTTTCAATGTCATATTGCTGGATATCTTTCAATATATCATTTAAAAACTCATTTGGATCGCAATTAAGCATCCCTAAAGTCAGAAGATATTCTTTAAGCCCTATTAAATTTCCTTCCGCATCTTTACCTTGAAGAAGTGTGTATGGATTAAAGACCGAAACTGCAAAAACACCTTTAACCCTCGGATCTTTTAAGCCTGAAATTAGAGCTAAACCAGCACCCATACTATGACCTACAAGGGCAATTTTTCCGGTGTCGACCTTTAGTTGGAACCTATTCAGGCTGTCTGTAAGGTAATCGAGTACTGCTCCAGCATCTTCAACAGAGTTTTTAAACCTAAAAACACCTTGACTGCCCCATGCACCTCGATAATTAAAGTAAATTACATTATTGCCCGCCCTGCGTAAATTCTGTGCCAAATCTAAATTTCTTTCATTTCCGGGTAAACCATGAAGAAGTACAATTGTTGGATGAGGGCCCTTTCCGTCTGCTGTATAAGCAAATCCATAGATAGTTGAACCAGATGATTTTATTTGTAATTCAACCTGTGCCGCAGGATAAAACTCATCCGGCTTAAAGTCGTTATAAATATATTCTATATTTTCTTTTTCAGATTTCGAAGTTTCCGATTGGCAGGAGGAAAGAATCGTTGTTAGGCTAGCAAGTAATAGAAAAGCAGAAAAAACATTATTCATAGACATTATAGACGGGGCGAAGACATAAAAAAAGGGTTTAATTTTATTTAAACCCTTTAATATACAAAATTTTTATTGAATTTCAAAACTTATCTGAGTATCAGCCCAAATTAGGTGTACTTGGCCATTTTTGGTAATTTCAAAGCTCATCGTTTCAGTAAATTCCTTTGATTTACCTGGTTTAACTTGAATGCGTAAGGCATCATCACTTTCCTTATAAACTGTACCCCAATTTTTCCATGCTTTATTGAAAATGATGGTCCACTCTTTCTCCCCAGGAATGGTATACAAGCCGTATTTTCCAGCTGCTAATAATTGGCCTTCAATTTTTAAATCTTGGCTAGTCTCAAAAATAGTAGTCTCATTAGCACCTGTACGCCATACTTTTCCTGCCGGAGCTAGTTCGTTTAAGGATCTACCCTTTAAAGATGGGCGACTATAATCTATTGATACTGATGCGCCAGATGTTAGGCTTTGTGAAACTAAGGCTGGCGGACTAGCTCTTTTGCTTTTATCTTGTTGAGCAAGGGTAGTTAAGTTGAATAAACCACCAAACATTAGTGTTAATAAGATTAATTTTTTCATAATTTTTTATCTTGAAATTTAAATATAAGTGTTTAGTATTGAATAATATCTGTTTTTGAATTAAAAACTTTTAACAATGCTATTATGTAAAGTTTTGGTATCCCAATATCCACTTGCAATGATCCTTCTTATGGTAAACAGGGGATCATTTTCATCTCTTTTTTCTGCTAAAATAAATGCTGAACTGAAGCCTCTTTTCTTTAATTCTGGGATAGCTTCTTTATTCCATAATCCAAATGGGTAGGCAAAATATTTCACTTCTTTACCCGTAATTTCTTGCAATGTTTTTGTTGGCTTTTCTATCTGTGTTGCCCAATCCTCACCCTGGTATTTTTTCACATTTTGATGATCGTAAGTATGCGAACCAATAACATGACCAGCATCAGATAATTCTTTTATTTGTGCCTTGCTCATATAATTTGGTTTGCCAATTGAGACCGTCATGATAAAAAATACGCCCTTAAAACCATATTTATTCATTTCTGGAATGGCAGCGGTGTATTGATCTAGTTTAGTATCGTCAAAGGTTAACATGATAGGCTTTTTAGGCAGTTTCTTTCCATAAACTAAATAATCGTAGAGTTGGTCTGGTAAAATAGTTTGATAGCCACTGTCGGCAAGCATTTTCATTTGCGATTTAAACTCTGCCATCGGAACGATATAATCTTTACCCATTTTTCCATCTGTAGCTGTCCAATTTCTAATTTGATGATAACATAAAATAGGTACTTGCGGTTTGGCAAGAATTTCGGCAGCGCTTGCCGCTTTTTGATTTTCTAAAGCTTCCTGATTTCCGCTTTCTTCCTGATTTATCTTATTGTTATCATTGTTTTTTGCTGCCTTGGGTGCTGAATTTTGCTGACATGAACTCAGAGCAAGCATAAAAATTATTAAAGGAACTAAGATGGATTTTGTTTTCATGGCTTATTTAAATATCGGCTTTTAATTTGTTTGCGAAAATAGTCAAAATTGACTCATTGTGAACGCCAAAGCGTGTAAAAATAGTATTGAAATGCAAGGAATAAATCGTTTGATAATAATTGCATTACCTTTGCATTTTAAATGGCAAAATGATAGAGAAGGTATTAAAGAATTTAAAGATTGCATCCCTCAACGATATGCAGCGTGTGGCGATTGATTCGGCTAGTGCAAAAGACACGGTAATTTTATCGCCGACAGGCTCTGGGAAGACAATTGCGTTTTTAATACCCGTTTTAATGCGATTAGATCCTTCAAAATCTGGAATTCAAGCATTAATATTGGTGCCTTCAAGGGAATTAGCGCTCCAAATTGAACAGGTTTTTAAAGCAATGGCCACTGGTTTTAAGGTGAATTGTTTTTATGGAGGACATCCTGTCAGGACCGAAAAAAACAATTTGGTTCAGGCGCCTGCTATTGTTATTGGCACTCCCGGAAGAATGGCTTATCATATTCGCCATGAAAATTTTAATCCCGATACCATACATAGCATTGTGTTGGATGAGTTTGACAAAGCTCTTGAGTTTGGCTTTGAGGATGATATGGCCTTTATAATCAGTCGTTTAAAGAATGTAGGTCGTAGAATTTTAACCTCCGCGACTAAAATGACGGAGATTCCAGATTTTACAGGATTGAAAAAAGCTGCCGAAGTTAATTTCCTCAGCGACTCGAATAGTCGCCCTGATTTGAGCGTTAAATCCATCATTTCTGAGGCAGCTGATAAGTTGGAGACCTTATTTTCATTGATTTGTAAAATCGGAAATCGCTCCACATTGGTTTTTTGTAACCACCGTGAAGCTGTAGATAGGATTAGCGGATTATTATGGGATATGGGATTAGATCATGGAGTTTTTCATGGTGGGATGGAGCAAGAAGATCGTGAAAAAGCTTTATTGAAGTTCAGAAATGGAAGTTATAGCTTTTTAATTACCACAGATTTGGCTTCCCGCGGATTAGATATTCCTGAAATTGAAAATGTAATTCACTATCAATTACCACATAATGAGGAGGCTTTTGTGCATCGAAATGGGAGGACAGCAAGAATGAATGCCAGTGGAACAGCCTATGTTATTTTGACTGAAGATGAAAAACCTGCATTTTTGAAGGATAATATTGAGATTGAAACTTTAGCAGAAAAAAATATTGTTCCCGAAAATACTGCTTGGGCAACATTATATTTAGGGGCAGGAAGGAAAGATAAAATCAATAAAATTGATATTGTCGGACTTTTAATGAAGAAGGGGAAACTTGAAAAGGATGAATTGGGTTTAATTGAAGTACAAGATTTTGCTTCCTATGCAGGCGTTAGTCGCAAGAAGATTGAAAACTTAGTCAGACTCTTTAAAAACGAGAAAATAAAGAATAAAAAAATAAAAATTGAGGTCTCAAGATAATAGAAATGAGCAATAACGATATCATGAAAAAGCTTCGCGTAGCGCTAAAGCTTAACGATCAGGAAATCATTGAAATCCTTAAATTAGTCGATTTTTCGATTACCAGAACCGAATTGGGTGCGATATTTAGAAATAAGGAGCATGAAAATTTTAAGCCTTGTGGTGATCAGATTTTGAGAAATTTTTTAAATGGGCTGATAATTTATAAACGGGGACCGAAGCCTGTTGTGGAGCAAGGAATAAGGAGCAAGGAATAAAGAGCAAGGAATAAAGAGCAAGGATTAAGGAGCAAATTGATCCACTAGCTATAGTTGATTAAATTTTGAACGCGGAATGCGGTTTTAACGAAGGTCCCTCACCTGCGGAAGGGCAGGTTTCGGGATGACATGGTTTTTTAAACGCCATGCACCTGTCATCCCGAACGATTGAGGCAAATTTTGTGCTAAATTTAGGCGTTACGCATGTCCCCCTTAAGAGGGGGTAGGGGGAGGAAACGCGTTATAAGCATTTGTATCGTCCTTAAAATTTAATTTTTAATTTAATCCTGTAATGCATTTACAATTAATTTATTGTCCTGCAATGCATTTACAATTTTATGAGTTTGGAGACTCCAATTATTTGCTAATTCTTAGCGATCGCTGCGCTAAAATTACAACAGCCTTTCTGTTGTAACAGGAAATCAATTTTTGTAATCGATGGAAACTCTTCAGACAGTGAGATTTTAAAGTAAAACACACCAATTAGGGGCCTTTAAGCTTAATTATTTTCTTTTTGATTGGAAGTTTCCATTTCTAATTTAACTTTTAATAAATCCTCATAAATAATTGTTGGAGTTATTCGCCAAAAATTACTTTCTTCTAATAAGGGTAATATTTCTGGCTTCATGCTTACCAATTTAGTTGTCATAAGCTCTTTTTCAATTTTTTCCAATTGGTTTAGCGTCAATATGGAATTTTGTTCTGTAAAAAAACTTACCTCTAATGTATTTCCGTTGATATCGGTTTTAATATCTATCATCAAACCTGCGTATTTTATACCTGCTGCAAGGGTTTCAATTTGTTGTTTGCTTATGTGATTGGCACATATCCTGCTAAGTTTGACCACATCAATAACAATGTCTGGTTTGGTCAATATTTGGCCGTGTAGTCTAGGAGAGTTCTGCTTTATATTGGTAAACCTATTATTGATGTTTTCAATATCAATGTATTTGGTAGTTTTTTTAATTTGATAGTTAAGATTAAGGGCTTTATTTATGGATCCATCTTTTAGTTCAGCTATTGGTGTTTGAGCAAAGCATGAACTATACAGTAATGCAAATAAACCATTAACCCAAATAGTTTTTGTAATTGATAAATACGTTTGCATAACCTTTTAACTTAATGATGTTAAACGCCCCAGATAGGGGCGTTTAATTTTAATTAGTTTCTCATGGTTTAGAGGCTTCCATTTCAACTTTAACTTTTAATAAATCCTCATAATAAAATTTAGGTCTTATTTGCCAAAAATTACTTCCTTCTAATAAGGGTAATATTTCTGGCTTCATGCTTATCAATTTAGTTGTCATAAGCTCGTTTTCAATTTTTTCTAATTGGTTTAGAGTCAATATAGAGTTTTGCTCTGTAAAAAATCCTATTTCTAATGTATTGCCGTAAATATCGGTTCTGATAATAATTCTTAAACCAGTATATTTAGTACCTACTGTAAGTATCTCTAATTGTTTAGTGCTAATATGTTTGGCGCAAATTTTACTAATTTTTTCCATATCAATAACAATATCTGGTTTAGTCAGTACTTGGCCGTATAGCCCAGGAGAGTTTGGCTTTATATTGGTAAATTTATTATTGATATTATCAATTTCTATATATTTAATAGTTTTTTTAATTTGATAACTATAATTAAGTGCTTTATTAATCGAACCATCTTTTAGGTCAGTTAATTTGGTTTGCGCAAAGCCTAAAAGCTGCATTAAAACTAAAGTAGCGGTTATTAGTAAACACTTGGTGTTTGAATTAATCTTTTTCATACGAATTATTATTTTAATGTTCGAAATTACAGTTTGAATTTGTGAATATTGAAAAGAGTGCATCTGGTCTAAGGTTATAATTGATTGCTCCTCTACGATTATAAGGTCCATTTTGGTAAAATTGCTCTAAGAAATAATTATACTTACCCTTAAGATCCGAAAATTGTAGAGGTTTAATAGTGAAGTTATTTGTTATACTCTTAATCCATGTTTCATACTCATCTTGTAATTGAGTGGAAACACCATTTCCCATTGCTGATGTAGGAAAGCCTCCATTTATAATATCCTTAAACAGCGCCTGCTCAAACTCTAAATTTGGGTTGCCTGTGTAAGAGTATTGACTAGTACCACCTGGGTAATGAGCATCTTGGTAAACATGAAAAAATTCATGTCCAAATAAAGAGGAGCTACTTAAAGTAAATTCATTTGGTAATAATATATTCTTTTGGCTAGGTCTATATGCGCCATTATCCGTTATTGTGGGGTCTAAGCAAACTCCTATTTTTATTCCTGATGATTCAATCTTTTTGTATATGAAATTTCGTAAACATTTCCAGTATTCATTATTCCCTTCGTAAAGATATTGATTAAAGGTATTGTTTAACATAGTATTTTGAGGATCTGTCAAGCAATCATTCTTCGGTTTCATTATTTTTTTTAGACTATCAGTAGGGCATTTATCAATTCCGGTTTTACCTCCAATACATTGTTGGCATTCGGTGCTAAATATCGCTGTGCCTCCTGGAAAACCTGCGCAATCTATTTTGTCACTATATTCGTAAGGACCTATGCCATTGTAACCACTAACTGCCCCGAAATTATATTCGAAATCCTCATAATTGGGTTCGTTATAATCATCTATCGTTATGCAATTGGTTCTAGTATAGCCTATAACTTCAACATCATATAGTCCATTTTCATCCCGTCTAATATCAACATAAGTATAATCAACTTTATAGCAGAGGACTGAATTTCTCATACTTGCTTTCCGAAAAAAAACATTCGTTTCCTGCATAAGTGCTATATTTCCGTTTTGGTTAAAAGCAAAAGCATGTTTTGGTTTCCCGTTCCATTCATGCACAGAAATGATACCCACAAATTTATCATTCTTTTTTTCTCCCATTGGTGCCAAGCTGACCCATTCTGCCTGCATATTTTTATTCTTGTCTTTGTAAATAAGCAGGTAGCTTGATTTTTGGAGATCACGAAAAGTTTTCTCGCCCTCTGCCTTTATACCTTGTGGTTTCTCGTATTTTATGGGTACCACCAAGGCATCGCCTAGACTTATCTTTACCATCTTGGCTTGATCCCAAAGTGGTGTTTTATTACCCTCTGGGCCAGGCTGGCTTGGCATTGTGCTCAATACCTCATCTTCAAAAAAGCTTCGCGCTTCAATCATAAAGGCAGGTTGACTTTGAACGGTGTTTTCTGCTTTATCCTTCCGACAACTGTATAGAAAGAGGAAAACAGTAAAGATTCCAGTGAAGATTAATCCTAGATTAATCTTTTTAATTGGGGGGGGGTATATTTCATAACCATGAATTTATTTATTCTCTAATTTATAAATAAATATCAAAATAAGAAATATGTTTAATTTGAAAAATAATATATAATTACTCAATACTAATTTTGGGCAAAGAATATGGAGCAAGGACAAAACTTTAGCTAGTACACCAGTATCTCAGATGTCGTTAGCCTAACCACCTAACCACCTAACCATCTAACCACCTAACCAACTAACCACCTAATTATTTCCACATTCTCATTCCTTTTATTACCTTCAATTAATTTTTTTTCAATGAGGGTTTTTTAATGAGTTTTTTTAAGTCCAATTCTAATGGAGAAACCTCATTTCGAGTAGGTTTATACGCTGCAATTACTGTTTTTCTGACCTATACTATGGTTTTTGGTTTCCGAAAATCATTCACAGTTGCAACTTTCGATGGTATTACCATTGCTGGATACAGCTATAAAACAATTCTGGTAATTAGTCAGATGTTGGGTTATATGCTAGCCAAATTCTATGGCATCAAATTTATTTCTGAGCTAAAAAGACATGGTAGAGGTAAGATTATCATCTTGCTTACTCTTATTTCATGGCTCAGCTGGTTGTTTTTTGCACTTGTTCCAGCTCCTTACAATATTGCTTTTCTTTTCATTAATGGATTCCCATTAGGGATGCTTTGGGGCGTAGTTTTTTCCTATGTTGAGGGAAGACGAAGTACCGATTTTATTGGCGCTACCCTTGCAGTAAGCTTTATTTTTGCCTCCGGTTTCGTGAAAACAGTGGGAGGATGGTTGATGTTGAATTTTGGAATTACAGAGTTTTGGGTGCCATTTTATACGGGACTCGTTTTTGTGGGTCCCTTGTTGTTTTTTGTCTTTTTGATAGAGAAAATTCCGCCTCCAAGTGAAGAAGATATCGCTAGCCGAATGGATAGGGTGCCCATGTTAGCTGAAGACCGTAAGAAGTTTACAAGGCTTTTCCTTCCGGGATTAGTAGCATGTATTCTCATTTATGCTTTTGCCACTATTTTTAGGGATATGCGAGATAATTTTAGTGCCGAAATGTGGAAAGAAATGGGCTTTTTTGATAAACCCGAACTTTTTGCCAAAACAGAAACACCAATAACGCTCATAATTCTCGTACTTATAGGAAGTATGGTTCTCATAAAAAATAGTTTTAAAGCGCTCAT
Organism: Daejeonella sp.; assembly: GCF_017495225.1. Classification (GTDB taxonomy): domain Bacteria; phylum Bacteroidota; class Bacteroidia; order Sphingobacteriales; family Sphingobacteriaceae; genus Daejeonella. Next base: position 102,780 of record NZ_JAFEIG010000015.1, read on the forward strand.
GCTTTCACATTTTTTTATTGGATTGGGATTTATTATTGCGGGACTTTCGTCTTACTTTTACATCAGTAATAGTTTATCACCTATTTGGTGGATGACTTTGGTAGGTTTAGGATTATATATGGTTTATATCCCTTTTAATTCGGTCTTTTTTGAACGTTTAATTGCGGCCTTTAAACATACAGGAAATGTAGGTTTCTTAATTTACCTTGCAGATTCGTTTGGTTATGTGGGTAGCGTAGGAGTGATGCTAAGCAAGGAAATATTTAAAGTGCAGCTTAATTGGGTCACTTTTTTCTCGAATAGCGTAATTTGGCTGTCGCTAGTCGGACTAGCACTAACACTTTTTTCTGCGATATATTTTTATACTAAATATGAGGCTTTAGTAAAAAATGCAGATTCTAGATTATAATTATTGATTTGCCTTGAATGAAAATGGAAATACAAAATAAGGAAGCGGTTTTAAATGAATATGGATTAAAGCCCGATACAGTGATTTTAAAACCCTTCGGTACTGGGCATATTAACTCAACGTTTTTGGTGTCGATTAAAAGTGCCAGCCAACAATTTATTTTACAAAGCATCAATATTAATGTTTTTAAGAAGCCTGATATCATCGCTCAAAACGTTAAGCTTGTAGGAGATTATTTAGCAGAACATTATCCAGATTATTTATTCATTAGTTCGATCCCAACGCTTTCAGGTCAGGAAATGGCACTTGTGGATGGAGTTTATTGGCGATTAACACAATTCGTAGCCAATTCAATTTCATTTGATACGTTAAGCGATCCAAATCAGGCTTATGAAGCGGCTATGCAATTCGGTAGATTAAATAAATTGCTTTCTGATTTTGACGTTTCACAATTGAAAGAGACTATACCGGGTTTTCACGACCTCGGATTACGTTATGAGCAGTTTAGCGATGCATTAGCTTCTGCACCAGAGAATCTTAAAAAGAATGCAGGTAGGGAAATAGATCAGGCATTACATTATCGTTTTATCCTCGATTATTTTAACTCCTTTAAAGATTCAGCCGAATTTCCTGATCGGGCTATGCATCACGATACCAAAATTAGTAATATGCTCTTCGATAAGGATAGTATGAAAGGTATATGTGTAATTGATTTAGATACTTTAATGGCAGGTAAATTTATTTCTGATTTAGGAGATATGATGCGAACCTACCTTTGTGCCTTTTCTGAAAATGAACCAGATACCAGCAAAATCACCATCCGCATAGAATATTTTGAGGCCATTGTTAAAGGTTATTTACATGAAATGGGATCCATGTTAAGTCCCGTAGAAAAAGAACTCATACTTTTCTCAGGTAAGTATTTGATCTATATGCAAGCCATAAGATTTTTAAGCGATTACCTCAATGGAAGTATCTATTACCCGATATCTTACCCGGAGCAAAATCTTGATCGGACTAAAAATCAATTCAAATTATTGTCCGAATTATTCGATAATGAAAAAATACTGGTCGATATTGTGAACAAATGTTTGAATGAGCATGATTTAGATGCCTAGCGACTAATTATTTGATAATCTGTTAATTAGCTTTCTCTTCCTAAGGTCATTTTTTTAATTTTATTGTTGTAACATATTGTTTTTCTCGATTTATTTCGCTATATTGCTTTAAACATAAAAATTAAAAAAACTAAAAACTAATCAATGGAAACCGGTACAGTAAAATTTTTCAATGAATCCAAAGGATTCGGATTTATTACCCAAGAGGATGGCAAAGAAATTTTTGTTCATGTAAGTGGATTAAAGCAGGATATAAGACAAAATGATAAAGTTGAGTTTGAGGTTGAGGAAGGTAAAAAAGGTCTTAGTGCAGTAAATGTAAGACTTGCATAATTTTGTATTAAATTAAATCCTAAAGAGAAGCCGTGTTGAAATAATCAACACGGCTTCTTTGTTTTAAAGGGCAATCATTTTTATTTTTCTAGGTTTAGGAAAACAAATTGATTATCGAATACATCCAGTTTAATTTTGCTGTCTTTATCAATTTTTCCTGCAAGGATTTCCTTTGATAACTCATTAAGAATTCGTTTTTGAATGACTCTTTTCAATGGGCGCGCACCAAACTGTGGGTCATAGCCTAATTGCGATAACCAATCTAATGCTTCATCGCTTGCATCGATCTCTATTCCCATCTCAGAAAGCGTATCTTGAACTCCTTTAAACTGTAGTGAAACAATATCCCTTAGTTCTGCACGATTTAATGGTGTGAACATAATCAGCTCATCAATTCTGTTTAAAAACTCAGGACGTATAGTTTGCTTTAAAAGCTCAAATAACTCTGTTTTAGTTTTGGCAATCACCTGATCTCTATTTATTTCAGTTAGATCCTTGAAATTGTCTTGTATTAAATGGGATCCAATATTAGAGGTCATGATGATAATGGTATTTTTAAAATCCACCAATCTGCCTTTATTATCAGTTAAGCGACCGTCATCTAACACTTGTAATAAAATATTAAATACATCGGGATGTGCTTTTTCAATTTCATCAAGTAAAATAACTGAATAAGGTTTTCTACGCACGGCCTCTGTTAATTGTCCGCCTTCATCATATCCCACATATCCTGGAGGCGCTCCAATGAGTCGCGAAACAGCATGACGCTCTTGATATTCGCTCATATCAATTCGAATCATGGCATGCTCATCATTAAATAGATATTCGGCTAGTGCCTTTGCAAGTTCCGTTTTACCCACTCCTGTTGTGCCTAGAAAGATGAATGAGCCAATGGGCTTACGTTTATCTTGTAGGCCAGCCCTAGAGCGTCTGATGGCATCAGAAATAGCTTCAATGGCTTCCTCTTGTCCAGCAACTCGTTTATGCAGTTCGGCCTCCATGTGTAAAAGCTTCTCACGTTCACTTTGAATCATTTTAGTAACCGGTACACCAGTCCAGCGCGATACAATCCCAGCAATATCCTCAGCAGTAACCTCTTCTTTCAACATTCGGTTGCCGAGTTGGGTCTCAGCTAATTGTTTTTTGAGAAGTTCTACTTGATCTTGTGCTTGTTTAATTTTCCCATATCTCAATTCAGCTACTTTACCATAATCTCCGGCGCGCTCTGCTTGATCAGCCTCTAATTTAAAGTTTTCAATTTGCTCACCTTCATTGTTTATGGCATCCACAAGGTCTTTTTCTGCCTTCCAGCTTGCTTTTAAAGAATCGCGTTCGTTTGAAAGATTGGCAATTTCTTCAGAGAGTTCCTTGACTTTTTTCTCGTCATTCTCTCTTTTAATGGCCTCGCGTTCAATCTCGAGCTGCATAATTTTGCGGTTAAGCTCATCCACTACTTCTGGTACAGAATCCATTTCTAAACGTAGCTTAGATGCAGCCTCATCCATTAAGTCGATAGCCTTATCGGGAAGGAAACGATCTGAAATATACCTTTGCGATAATTCTACCGCTGCAATAATCGCCTCATCCTTAATCCTAACTTTATGATGTGTTTCGTAGCGTTCTTTTAATCCCCTAAGGATAGAGATTGCATCTTGCGTATTCGGCTCATCCACCATCACTTTCTGGAATCGACGTTCCAAAGCCTTATCTTTTTCGAAGTATTTTTGATACTCATTAAGAGTGGTTGCCCCAATAGCTCTTAACTCTCCACGGGCAAGAGCAGGTTTTAGAATGTTTGCGGCATCCATAGCTCCCTCACCACCGCCAGCACCAACAAGGGTGTGTATTTCATCAATAAATAGGATTATTTCTCCATCGCTTTGGGTTACTTCCTTGATCACGGCTTTCAGGCGTTCTTCAAATTCGCCCTTGTACTTTGCCCCAGCAATCAATGAACCCATGTCTAAAGAGAAAACGGTTTTCGATTTTAGGTTTTCGGGAACATCGCCCTGTATCACGCGGAAGGCAATACCTTCGGCGATGGCAGTCTTACCCACACCAGGTTCTCCAATTAAAATCGGATTGTTTTTGGTTCGGCGTGAGAGTATTTGAATTACCCGTCTAATTTCTTCATCACGACCAATTACTGGGTCGAGCTTGCCCGATTCGGCATATTCATTCAGGTTACGTGCATATTTGTTTAATGCATTATAAGTGGCTTCCGCATTCTGATCGGTCACACGGCTATTGCCTCTAAGCTCTTGGATAGCTTTTTTAAGATCCGACTCGTTCATGCCGGCATCCTTTAAAATTGAACTGACTTTATCGCCAGTAGCTAATAATCCCAATAGGATATGCTCTACCGACATAAACTCATCCTTGAATTCCTTAAGATAGCTCATCCCTTTTTGTAAGGCTGAGTTTGCCCCTGATGAAAGATAAATTTCACTTCCGCTAACTTTCGGAAAGCTTTGAATTTGTGCATCAACTACTTCTGTAATTCGATTAATATTGATGTTAAGCTTCTTAAAAAGATAGCTAATTACATTTTCATCAACATTTAACAATCCTTTAAGCAGGTGTGCAGTCTCAATAGCTTGTTGCTGATTGCCACTCGCTATTTCTGAAGCCTTTTGTACGGCTTCTTGTGCCTTGATGGTGAAGTTATTTAAATTCATAGTGATTAAAATCAAGCAAATTAGCTGCCATTTGTGTTTAAGTCCGTAGAACTGCAATTTCGTCAGGCAAAATATTTTTTACATGACTAATTGTCTGATTTTCAAATTTTTATCCTGAATATTTGTCCCATTTTATTGACAAACAAAGCTTCATAATGTTTGTTAATTGGCTAAAAAACAAAAAACTCCTGAGTTTTAGTTCAGGAGTTTTTTACTGGAAATATTTTTTGCTTAAACCGAAAGGATATCCTTTAGGGTATTTGTTTGATGGTCGACAAGTTTTTGTAGCGGACCAGCAACAATCATTTTCATCATCATGTTTAAATCCGCTGAAATGGCGTGTGTTGCTTCGGTCTGACCATCCCCAGCGTCATTAAGTGTCCATTTTAGCTCTAAGGTAAAGGGCACTTCTTCAGTTGGGGTGGCAATAATCTCTTTATTTTCTATAATTGAAGAGATTTTAATGGCAAGTTTAGCCATATTTTGAATGGTAAATCTAGCTTCATCTTTTGTTGACGACCAATTATAAATATTTTCGGGCATCAGTTGTTGATGATTATTTAGGTCGGATAGAAATTCAAAAACCTCATGTACAGGTTTGTTGATTAAGACCTTACTTTCTATGATTGTCATAAAATTAATTTAGGATTTATTTTCCCCAAGCTTCTGGGTTTTCACGCCATTTTCTTAGGATATTTAAGTCTTCGGCAGATACAAAATTATGTTCGGCAGCATACTCAATTAGGGCAGTATAATTAGATAAAGTTAAAAATCTGCATTTCGCATTTTTAAAATTCTCATCCGCTGCATCAAAGCCATAATTAAAGATACCTACTAGTCCCGCAACCTCACAACCAGCCTCTCTTAAGGCCTGCACGGCTTGTAAGCTGCTTTTACCTGTCGAAATAAGGTCTTCTATTACCACAACACGTTGCCCTGGAGTAAATTCACCTTCAATTAAGTTACCAGTACCATGTTCTTTCGCTTTTGCTCTAACATAGATAAATGGTAAACCTAATTCTTGTGCAACTAATGCGCCCTGAGGGATTCCCGCTGTAGCTACTCCTGCAATTACTGAAACAGATCCAAACTCCTCTTGAATTAAGGTAGAAAGTTGCTGTCTAATATAGGTTCGGATAGATGGATGTGATAAAGTGATGCGGTTATCGCAGTATATTGGAGATTTCCAGCCCGAAGCCCATGTAAATGGCTTAGTAGGTTGTAATTTAATTGCTTTAATTTGTAGCAGAAATTCGGCTACTTTTTGTTCAACTTCACTCTTATTAATCATGGCACAAATTTATAAAATTTATATCAACCAAGCAGTTTTAATCATTACAGAATCTGTACCAAAAAATATCACTGATTATCAAGTACTTAGCCTCAATGATTTTAATTTTCCTGAATTTTACGACCATGCCAAGCTTCTAGAAAGTCCCAAAATATTTTTTCTTTTATCTCCACAGTTCAAGCCCATCTTTAAAAGTATCAAGCGTTCTATGATTACTATAAAAGCTGCGGGTGGGATTGTGAAAAATGAATTAAATCAATGTTTATTTATTTTCAGAATAGGTAAATGGGATCTTCCAAAGGGTAAAATTGAAAAGGATGAAAATTCAAGAGTCGCGGCTATACGCGAGGTTGAAGAAGAATGTGGAATCAAGATCGAGTCAAGCGGTGAAAAAATTTGCAATACCTACCATATTTATGAGATGAATGGAGCTAGGGTGATTAAAAAAACGGCTTGGTATTGGATGAAATCGAATAAGCAGGAAAAATTAATTCCCCAATTAGAGGAAGGAATTACGGATGTTCGTTGGATATCGAAAGCTGATTTATCTTTAGTTCAAGAAAACACCTATCCTTTAATTAAAGATTTATTGCAGGTAATTGACTAACTATTAAAGTAAATCGACAGCCTCTTTAGGGATAAATTGGCTTACATCACCATTATTACGCATAATATCACGCACAATTGTTGAGCTTATGGAGGAGTAACCGGGCTTACTCACAATAAAAATGCTTTCGATATCAGGTGCGAGCGCATGATTCATTTGGGCAATTGCTTTTTCATATTCAAAATCTGAAACGGTACGTATGCCTCTAATCATGTACTTAGCGTCTATTTTTTTACAAAATTCGACAGTCAGTCCCTCATAAGTCTTCACCTCAACCTTAGGCTCATCTGCAAAAACGGCTCTTAATATTTCTTTACGTTTCTCTAGATTTAAATAGGCTGGTTTGGTACTGTTTAAGCCAATTCCAATCACAACCTTATCAAATAGTGGTAATGAGCGTTTTAATATATCAACATGTGCTTTAGTAACTGGATCAAATGATCCTGGAAAAAGTGCGATTTTCATGGCTTTGATTTAAAAAATATTATTTTGATCTGATAGATTGCAAGGCATAGCGCCATATTGTCAATCTCCATTAAAATTTTACAAAATTAAAATTAATTGATGATATCTAGATAATTTACTGAGTCTCCCCGAAAAAGCTAAATGAGGAAGAGCCATATTTCCGCTGCTCAATAAATAGAGGATGATTATCTATCTTTTTCATGCTTGGATGCTCAATTATTAAATAGCCATTTTCTTTTAACAGGTTTTTCTCAAGTACTTTAGTAGCAATGAGGTTCATTTGTGGAAGATCGTAGGGAGGATCAGCAAAAATTATGTCAAATTGCTCTGTTTCTAATTCTAAATATTTGAAAACATCCGATTTAAATGGCTTAATATTAGTTAGTTCGTATTGTTTGATTAGCGATTTTAAATAGTTGATACATCCAAAATCTCTGTCTACCGAATAAATTTCCGGAACGCCACGCGAAGCAAATTCCATCGTGATATTTCCTGTCCCACTAAACAGATCTAAAACTTTTAAATTATCGAAATCAAACTGATTATTGAGAATATTAAATAGGGCTTCCTTCGCTTGGTCTGTTGTTGGTCTAACAGGAAGATTAGCTGGAGGATTTAAGCGTTGACCTTTTAATTTCCCACCTATTATTCGCATTGGTCGAGTGAAATTAGCGGGAAAAAGTGATGTCTTAATACCTCATTAAATTTTTCAGGATGTCTTACAATTAGTTCAGCATCAGCAAATTGAATATCTCCAAAATATTTTTCTATGCGTTGATAAGACTCATCTCCTTTTACTACTTTTCCTGAAAGCATCATTGAACAATCTTGAACATTTATTTTGAGTGTCTCAATACAATTTAGAAGGAAATAGTTCAATTCATCGGCATTCATACAATCGAAAATATTGTAGAAGGCTAATTTAGAATGTTCTAAATGAGCTATTTGGATATGTTTTTGGTGGATATCAATAATTAAAGCCGATTTTTCACCTTTTTGGTAGTTTTTTATTATTCCCTGAATAAATGCATTTGCCTGATTTAAAATGATGGCTTCCCCGAAAATGTTTTTCAGCTTTAGATGTAAATCAGAGTTTATTTTAAATACATTTTGAATGTTTGCCGCCGCAATTGGTTTAGCTAAAACATCATTAGCATGCGTACTTTCAATGTATTTAGCATATTCGTATAAGTCTGCCACTACAAATAATTCTTGTGGAATAAAAGTAAATAGGTAGCTATCAAATGAAATTTTAACCTTGTTGAAAGGATATTTGAATTCTTTATTACACTCTGGCAGACTTTCAATGGCTTCGATAAGAGATTTTGGGCTCGATGTGCCATCTAGTTCATATTCAACGAGTGCTTTGAGTTCATCTCTAACTTTATCAATAATTGCATATTGAATAGATTCAAAGCCTAAATGTATCAATAGATCGCATTTAGCGGCATTTTGAGATTGAAACTCATCGTCAATTAAGTGCAGTAATTTATTCATCGATAACAAAAGTATAGTTTCTCTGAGATATTTTTCTAATTCTTTCAATTTGCAAATTATTTATTTGAATACATGCATTTCTTTAAAGAATTTTAAGCTAAGAATTTGCAATTTGCAGCAATGAATTTCCACAAGCTACTTGAACAAAATTTCGGAAATATTCCTACTTCCCAACAGAGTGAGGTGTTTTCTTTATTGGAAAAGTTTGTGCTTTCAAGCAATGTGGACTCTTGTTTTGTGCTTAAAGGTTATGCAGGTACAGGAAAGACAACACTCATTAGCGCTCTTGTAAAAGTCTTACCTCAAGTTAAGCTAAAATCGGTTTTACTGGCCCCTACTGGGCGAGCCGCCAAGGTTATCAGCAATTATTCTGGTCGCAAGGCATTTACCATCCACAAAAAAATATATCGTAAAAAAGTAGCTGCTAGTCCGGAAATGAATTTTGTCCTCGGTGAAAATCTCATGGAAAATACTCTTTTCATCGTTGATGAGGCCTCCATGATCTCCGATCAAGTTCATGATTATAGCCGACATAGCCTTTTACAAGATCTTATAAGCTATGTTTACAATAGCAAAAATTGCAAACTAATGCTTGTAGGAGATACGGCACAGCTTCCTCCTGTAGGCTCTGCGACTAGTCCCGCACTAGAAAAAAATCTACTTAATTCTCAGTTTGGTTTAGAAGTATTTAGCTATGAATTGACTGATGTTGTCCGTCAGGAGAAGCAATCGGGTATTTTATTCAATGCGACTGCAATTAGGGAGTTGATTCGTAAAGAAAAGGAGGTTTTTCCTAAATTTAAGACTAGAGGCTACAAAGATATTTTCAGAATGACTGGAGAACGATTGGTGGAGGGCCTAAACTATGCTTATGACAAATATGGGATGGAAAATTCCATTGTAATTTGTCGCTCCAATAAGAATGCCAATGCTTATAATCAAAATATTCGGAACCGTATTTTGTATCGAGAGGAGGAAATAACGGGAGGAGATCACATCATGATTGTCCGAAATAACTATTTCTGGCTCAAACCCGAAGATGGGAGCGGTGATTTTATTGCCAATGGTGATATTGCTCGGATACGAAAGGTGAGAAGGGTAGAGGAGCAATATGGTTTCCGTTTTGCTGAAGTTGTTATCGAATTACTTGATTATCCCGATCAAGAACCTTTGAGCTGCAAAGTTTTAATGGATACTCTATATTGTGAAACCCCAAGTCTGTCGAGTACCGATTCTAAACGCTTGTATGAGGCTGTATTAGAGGATTATATGCATATTGAGAATAAGAAAATGCGTATGGATGAAATGAAGAAAGATCCCTATTATAATGCACTCCAAATAAAATTTGCCTTTGCTGTAACTTGTCATAAGGCTCAGGGAGGGCAATGGCCTGCTGTTTTTATCGATCAGGGTTATCTTACGGATGAGATGCTTAATACAGAATTTTTAAGATGGCTTTATACTGGCGTAACCCGATCTTCATCTGAATTGTTTTTGGTCAATTTTAGCGATCAATTTTTTGCTGATAACACTAAATAATATACTAAAAAAAATGCTTAATTCCAAATCTTTTATAAAATGGAATTAAGCATCTGATAATGAGATTATTGCTTATTTTCTTGAAATTTTCGGATCAATAAACTCCCAATCTAAAATATGTGGATGAACATGCTCTCTTTTAACGATGGCATTCATTTCAGCGATAATTTGCGGGTGTAATGAAGCGATATCAGTGCTTTCATTACGATCTTTCTCTAAATCAAATAATTGCCATTTAGCATCTGGTTTATTTCTCACATTTAGTTTAACACCCTTCCAATTTCCAATACGAACAGCTAGCTGACCGCCATTTTCAGGGTATTCAAAATAAAGAAAACCATGTTTTTGTTGATCTTTTGATTTGCCTAAAAGTTCGGGCAAAAGTGATATCCCATCGGTATTTGTGATTTTATTTCCAGTGATTTCAGCAAAGGTAGCCATGATATCAAACTGACCTGAAACATGGTCGCTAACTGTATTTGCTTTAATTTTATTTGGCCAACGAGCCAAGAAAGGAACCCGAATTCCACCTTCATAAAGATCCATTTTTAAGCCTCGTAATCCCGAAACACTATTAAAAAACTTAGAATCAACACCTGCCGAAAAAGTGGCTCCATTATCGCTTGAAAACATGATAATAGTGTTATTATCTAATCCTAATTCTTTTACTTTTCGCATCACCGCGCCAACTTGATCATCTAAATAGGTAATCATTGCTGCGTAGGTAGAAAGCGGGTATTTGCTAGGAGCATAGCCATTTTCTCCATAATAAGGCTTCTCATCAAACATGCCTATATACTTTTTTACATACTCTTCTGGGGCTTGTAAAGCTAAATGAGGCAATGGAAATGGTAGGTACAGGTAAAATGGGTTATTCTTGTTTTTATCTAAAAAGCCCAAGGCTTTTTGAGTCATTTTTGCTGGTGCATAATCCTTCCCAATAAATTTATTAAAATCTGCATCGGTAGCAGTTTTGGGGTCAATTTTACCATGAACCATGAATGAATGATTGTTTAAAGCATCCCATTTATCATTTTCCCATAAATGTGTAGGGTAGAAATTATGTGCTTGTTTTTGATCGAGGTATCCATAATAGTAATCGAAACCATGTTTCAGTGGACTCCCAGTGGTATTGGTAACACCCATACCCCATTTACCTATTAGTCCGGTGCTATAACCTCTTTCTTTCAGCATTTTAGCCACAGTATAAGCACCTTCATGTAAAGGCATTTGTCCGCCTTCCAAGCTATCCGCAAAGCCTCCCAATTCATAATTACCCCTGATATAAGAGTGTCCCGAATGCTTGCCGGTCATTAAAATACTTCTTGATGGGGCACAAACAGGAGCGCCACTATAATGCTGGGTAAAGCGCATGCCCTCTTTTGCTAATTGATCTAAATTTGGTGTTTTTATCTTTGTTTGTCCGTAGCTTCCTAATTCGCCATAACCTAAATCATCGGCATAGATATAAATGATATTGGGCTTTGAATTTGATTTTTGTGCGATGGAGTTAAATGGGATGATGAATAGAAGGAGGATTTTTCCACTCATGAACATCCATTTTTTTAGAGTAAAGCTATTTGATGTCAACATTTTTTAATTTTTATTAAAAATTCAACTGCAATATAAATAAATCGCTTAAAATATCATCATAGGCATTGAATAATCGTTTAAAATTATATTTATTTTAATTTTTTTCTTATTTTCACTAATTAGTTAAATGCATTTAATTTATGAGAAAAATTGGTTTTGTTTTAGTTTTTGGACTTGTCTTATTCGGATTTGGCCCGACTTTTTCGCAGGAAAACAAGAAAAATATCATTGTTTTTTTAGTGGATGATATGGGTTGGCAAGATACATCCGTTCCATTTTGGGATAAAAGAACAGCATTTAATGATCTCTACCGTACTCCCAATATGGAGCGATTGGCAAAAAGAGGAATGAAATTTAGTAATGCTTATGCTAATCCAGTTTGTACTCCAACTAGGGTGAGTTTAGCTACTGGAATGAATGAAGCAAGGCATAGAATTACCAATTGGACTAATGTTAAAAAAGATACCCCAACTGATTATCCAGATAGTCTCTTAAGTCCACCAAACTGGAATCACAATGGTTTGAGTACTGTGCCAGGAATTGCAAATTCAGTTGTAGCTACGCCATTGCCAATGCTGTTGAAGCAAGCAGGATATTTCAATATTCATTGTGGGAAGGCACATTTTTCTCCTTACGGAACTCCAGCTTCCAATCCAATTAACATTGGTTTTGACGTAAATATTGCGGGTTCGGCAGCTGGGCATCCAGGAAGCTTTTTAGCTAAAGATTCTTACCGAAGCAATCCAAATGATACCTTGTGGGCAGTCCGCGGATTAGATAAATACATTGCACAAGGATTAAACCTCACTGAAGCCTTAACCAGAGAGGCAATTGCCACTTTGGAGGCTAATAAAAATAATGGAAAGCCCTTTTTTCTGCACATGTCTCATTATGCAGTCCACATTCCTTTGAGTAAGGATGATCGTTTTTACCAATATTATATTGATAAAGGTGTTTCCGATACGGAAGCTCGCTATGCAGCCCTAGTTGAGGGTATGGATAAAAGCTTGGGCGATTTAATGGATTACCTTGACAAAGAGGGAATTGCTGATGATACCTATATTTTATTCTTATCAGACAATGGAGGATTAAGTTTGACGCCACAAAGAGGAGGCATTGCTCATACTCAAAATCTTCCTCTAAGACAGGGAAAAGGTTCACTTTATGAAGGTGGAATCCGTATTCCGATGCTAGTTGCTGGTCCCGGTATTGCCCCATCAAGCACCACAAAACAATATGTTGGGATTGATGATATTTTCCCGACCTTAATGGAATTTGCAGGACAAAAAAAATATAAAACTATTCAAACAGTTGATGGGAAAAGCATGGTTCCATTTTTAAAGGATGCAAACAAAATGGATTCTGAGAAGGTGCTTTTATGGCATTATCCAAATAACTGGACTACCGTAAATTTAAAGGGAATATCATGGGGTACAGCCTTGCGTAAAGGGAATTGGAAGCTCATTTATTTCCATAAATATCAAACTTTGGAGCTTTATGATTTGAACAATGATATTGGGGAGGAAAAAGATTTGGCAGCTAAATATCCTGAAAAGGTGAAGGAGTTGGCAGATTTAATGACCAAGGAGCTAAAATCTAAAAATGCTTTAATGCCTAGCTTTAAAAAGGATGGAAAACAGGTTCCATGGCCTGATGAACAATATAAACTAATGAATTTCTCGGCTACTAAATAAAAGCTTTTATTGGCGACACAGACGTTTAATTAATTCGATATTTTTAGGATATTCAGCTTTTAATTTATCCGCGAAGGCGAGTTCAAAGTCATTGAAATCAAAGCCAGGGGCTACAGTACAACCTACAAATGAGTATTGGCCCTTGCTTTCGGAGGCAAACCATGCTCCGGCTGGGACTATGGCTTGGTAAACTTCACCATTGGCGCTATCCCGACCTAGTTTAATGAGTTCATATTCACCATTAAGATGAAGAACATGAACATGTAAGCTATCACCTTCATAAAAATGCCAGCATTCGTCGCTTTTGATGCGGTGAAAAGCTGAAAAAAGATCTTTTAACAGAAGAAAATAGATAGCGGTGCTAAAAGAACGCGGACCAGAAAAATGCTCTGGTAATGCCGTATGGGGGATATTTTCAGCTGATCTATAGGTTTCTTTAAAATATCCACCCTCAGGATGTGGCGCTAATTGGTATTGCTTGATAAGGTTTTCGATCATGAGGGTGTTTTTTGCAAAAATGGGAATAAATATGAATTTGAGTATGAAATAACATAAAAATACCATCAATATGCAAATTGGAGGTTTTTTGTTGAACCTGTATTGGACAATTTTTTATAATTAATATGAATTAACTAATTACTTATTATAACAATACTATAAAATACATATCCAGTTTAAAATCATTAGGTAGCATAAACCATAACAATTCATAAATGCTAATATTTATTTTTGTTATATTCAACCTTGAAATAGAATTAAACTGATGCTTAAAAAGATACTACCTGCTATTGCTCTTTTACTTTTGTCCCAACAAATATTTGGACAAGGGTGTGTTGCTGTAAGACATTTTGGTTCCTGTTCAGCTAATTTAACTCATAACTCTTTTGAAAAAGGAGATATACAAGCTGGCTTAAACTATCGTTATTTTAAATCATTTAGACATTTTAGGGGTACTCATGAAGAAGCTGATCGCTTAACAAGCGGTACAGAAGTAATAAATCATTCCCATAATTGGGAATATTCAGTAAGTTATTGGTTGTCAGGAAAAACCAATTTGGCTATTGGGATTCCTACACAAATTAATACCCGATCTTCATTATATGAGCATGGAAGGACTCAGAGGCATAAAACGTTCTCAAGAGGTTTAGGAGATATTAGATTTGGAATACAACAATGGCTTATGGATCCAGGTAAAAGATCATGGAATATTCAATTAGGCTCATCTCTAAAAATTCCTACAGGTGATTATAATGCATCAGATATTTTTTACAATGTAGGTGTAAATGGAAATCCGGAAGTAAGGCCTGTAGATCAATCTATTCAATTAGGAGATGGAGGTTTTGGTATTATTATGGAAACTCAAATGTATGTTAAACTAAACGAAAAACTTTATCTAACAACGGGTGCTTTTTACTTATTGAATCCCAAAGAAACTAATGGTATCAGAACTTTTAGGGAAAAACTTAATCCAATACTTGCTAATGAGTCAATAACGTCTGTTCCTGATCAATTTTCTAGCAGAATCGCGGTAAATTTTTCTCCAAATGCAAGTTCCAATATCTCGATTGGTGGCCGTTATGAAGGTGTTCCTGTTCATGATATTTTTGGGGGTAGTGCAGGTTTTAGGCGGCCTGGAAATATACTTTCCTTAGAACCGGCTTATTCTTATATGAAAAATAATTGGACAGTAAATTTTGGACTACCCATAGCTGTAAGAAGAAATCGGCCTCAAAGTTATACCGATTTAGAATATCAAAATAAAACGGGTGTATTTAGAAACGGTGATGCAGCTTTTGCTGATTACGTTGTAAATTTTGGCATACAATACACTTTCAAAAAAAGATCTAAAGCACTAATCTTACCCCAATCTGAGATTCCTAAACTTTAATTATAGAAAATTTTAGAATTAAAGTTTTGGATTTGAAAACAAGACTGTACTAATTATATTTTTATATTTCAGAAATGTACTCCTATACTTTATGAAATAAATAATCAATTGAGATATTGTATGAAAATAAAACTCGGCCAGGATTTTACCCTGGCCGAGCGCTTATTCTTTTGAGCCTTTTAGCTCTTTCGTGGACCCGGAGAGATTCGAACTCTCGTCCAAACATGGGACAAATTATGCTTTCTACGTGCTTAGCTGTTGTTTAATTGTCGGGAAGGGGAAGGTCAACCGCTTACCTATACCTTCTTCCTTAGCTGTCTTGTCTTACCGAGTTATCACAACATTAAGCTCTGGCCAGTCCTGTTTTTCGATGCTCCTGATGTCAGACTACAGAACAGAATCTGACGGAACAAAAGCTTGCTAAATTCTAAATTAAGCAGCTAAGGCGTAGTTATTTTCGCCAATTGTGGTTTGAAAGTTCAGATTTAAGCGCTAATACTTACAATGCGCTGCATGCTTACATACCTATCTCCACCCTGTCAATTCCGGTCGGGCCCGATTTAGATCATACAAAGATACGAAATATCAAACATATCTTCGGGAAAATCAGTCGACGCGCCCTGGATAAACCGCTAAAGCTTTCTCCAAGCATGTCATTGCTGCTTCCAAATCTTGTTTATTCAAAACGTATGCCAAACGTACTTCATTGTGTCCAGTTCCGGCAGTACTATAAAAACCCGTTGCAGGCGCCATCATCACTGTCTGATTGTCATAATCAAATTCTTCTAGCATCCATTGGCAGAATTTATCCGCATTATCAATTGGGAATTTCGCTACCACATAAAAAGCGCCACCCGGATTTGGACAAAATACACCTTCAATGCTGTTTAAACGATTTACCAAAGTATCACGACGCATCGTATATTCTTTGTTTACCTTCTCGAAATAGCTATCTGGGGTATCAACGGCTGCCGCTGCTGCGATTTGTTCAACCATACCCGGACTCAATCTCGCTTGTGCGAATTTTAATCCCGCAGCAATTACTTCTTTGTTCTTAGTAATCAAACAACCCAAACGAGCACCGCATGCGCTGTAGCGCTTAGAAACGGTATCCATCACGATAACATGTTGTTCTAAGCCTTCTAGGTGCATCGGAGAAATGAATTCTTTGCCATCGTAGCAGAATTCACGGTAGGCCTCATCCGAAAATAAAAACAGATTGTATTTTAAACAAAGCTCTTTAAGTGCTTCTAACTCTTTTCTTGAATATAAATAACCTGTCGGGTTATTAGGGTTACAAATGATGATTGCCTTGGTTTTTGGAGTGATTAATTTCTCAAATTCACTGATTTCGGGAAGGGCAAAACCATTTTCAATATGTGATAAAATTGGTTTAACTACCACATTACTCATGCAGGCAAAACCATTATAATTTGCATAAAATGGCTCAGGGATAATAATTTCATCGCCTTCATTTACACAAGCCTGCATAGCGATGGTAATTGCCTCAGAACCACCAACAGTAACTAAAATCTGTGATGGATCGATGTTATAGTTTAATTTATTGTAATATTCAGTCAGCTTGCTGCGATATGCCAAAGTGCCTTCAGATGGAGTATAAGCCCAAACATTAAAGTCGATATTTTTTATCGCATTTAACATGCCCTCAGGGGTTTCAATATCCGGCTGACCAATATTTAGATGATAAACCTTTTTACCTTCACTTTTAGCTTTATCAGCAAATGGAGTTAATTTTCGAATCGGGGAGGCGGGCATCTGCCGGCCTTTACTTGAAATTTCTGGCATGCAACAAAAATAAAAAAAACCTTATCGCTTAGATTATTTTTCTTGTTTTATTTTCAGAAATTATTTGCTGCTATTTATGCTTAGGTTTCTATTTTAAATCAATTTTTATTGAATTTCTGAAGTTAAAACATCCCTTTAAGAGTATAAATACTTAATATCTCTCATTTTTTGAAAATCCATATATTATTTTAATTGAACCTGTTTTTCAGGTTATTGATTCATTTATGGAAAGAACTAATTGCAATAATTTGGTAAAATACTTGTTAAGCAAACTATTATTTTGCTCTTGATTGATCAAAACATAAAGGCTTTTCTTATTTTTGTCCTTTAAGCAAAACATGAAAGAAAGCTCAGTGACAGATAATTTTTTGCCAGGACAGGAAGAATTAAGCTTTGAAGATTTCAGAAGCCTAATCATTAGTGATTATAAAATTGCTTATGAGAGTCGCCAGGCTAGTCTTTTAGGACGTAAAGAAGTTCTTACCGGCAAGGCCAAATTTGGAATCTTTGGGGATGGCAAAGAGGTGGCGCAGCTTGCAATGGCCAAAGCTTTTAAGGCCGGCGATTGGCGTTCAGGTTATTACCGAGATCAAACATTTATGCTTGCGTCAGGCATTTTAACGATGCCGCAATTTTTTGCTCAATTATATGCAAACACTGACCTTGATGCTGATCCAGGTTCTGGAGGTAGGCAAATGAATTGTCATTTTGCTACCCGTACGCTCGACGAGGACGGGAATTGGCTAGATCTTACAAAAACTAAAAATTCTTCGGCAGACATTTCACCTACTGGTGCACAAATGGGTCGTTTAGTAGGATTAGCATTAGCTTCAAAACTCTTTAGAAATAATCCAGACTTAGAATATTTAAAAAACTTCTCTGTCAATGGCGACGAAGTAGCATTTGGAACAATTGGTAATGCTTCCACTTCCGAAGGGATATTTTTTGAGTCAATAAATGCTGCAGGTGTACTCCAAGTTCCAATGGCTATTTCCATTTGGGATGATGGCTATGGTATTTCGGTTCCAGCTGAATATCAAACAACTAAACAAGATATTTCGGAAATTCTTAAGGGTTTCCAACGTGATGAAAAAGGTGAAGGCTATGAGATTTTCAAAGTAAGAGGTTGGGATTATCCAGCCTTGTGTGAGACATATGAAAAGGCCATTCGCATTTGTCGCGAGCAACATATTCCCGTAATGATTCATGTTACCGAAATGACACAGCCTCAGGGGCACTCTACTTCGGGATCGCATGAGCGTTATAAAGACAAGTCTAGAATTGCTTGGGAAAATGAGTTCGATTGTATGCTCCAAATGAGAAAATGGATGATTGAATCAGCCATTGCTACTGAGGAGGAATTGGATGAACTAGAAGCCGCAGCTAAAAATTATATTCGCGATTGTCAGAAACAAGCTTGGTTAGATTTTAATTCATCTATGAAGTCGGAGCTTGAAACTGTTCAGCAAATTATTCAAGGGACAAGCAATCAGGAGCTAATTGATCAGGTAAATGCGCTTAAAGCTAGTATTGATCCTTCCCGTAAGGATGTGTTTGGAATGCTTAGGCATGCTTTGCGTGTATTGAGGAATGATCAATCTGATGCTAAGAAAAACTTGCAAAATTGGTACGCTCAACAGCATGAATCTAATTTTGAACGATATAATTCGAAACTTTTCACTGAATCAGCAGAATCTCCACTTCATATTAAAGGAATAGCACCTGAATATGACGACGATACCAAATTGGTTGATGGAAGAGAGATTTTAAATGCTTGTTTTGATTCTAATTTTGCTCGTGATGCACGAATTCTTGCTTTTGGTGAGGATGTTGGCGCCATTGGTGATGTAAACCAAGGTTTCGCTGGTTTGCAGGCTAAGTATGGAAAAAAGAGAATTACTGATACTGGTATTCGGGAGATGACCATTATCGGACAAGGAATTGGCTTGGCTATGCGTGGTTTACGCCCGATTGCTGAAATTCAATATTTAGACTATCTACTTTTTGCTTTAAATATTCTGAGTGATGATTTGGCTACTTTGAGCTATCGCACAAGAGGAAGACAAAAAGCTCCTTTAATTGTCCGTACTCGTGGACACCGTTTAGAAGGAATCTGGCATTCAGGTTCGCCAATGGGCGTGATCATTAATTCATTGAGAGGGGTACATGTTTGTGTTCCTAGGAATATGACTCAAGCAGCAGGAATGTACAATACCCTGCTCAAAGGTGATGAACCTGCCTTAGTTATCGAATGTTTAAATGGCTATCGTTTGAAGGAAAAAATGCCTTCTAATATAGGTGAATTTAGGGTTGAGCTAGGCAAAGCTGAAATCATTCGTGAAGGTTCTGATATGACTATTATTTCTTATGGTTCAACACTAAGAATTGTAGAACAAGCCGCAGAAGAACTCGAAAAAATGGGTATTCATGTCGAAATTGTTGATCCACAGACCTTTTTACCATTCGATTTAGATAATATTTGTTCTCAATCATTGCGCAAAACCAATAAGCTCTTGGTGGTTGGTGAGGATGTTCCGGGTGGATCATCTGCATTTATCATGCAACAAGTTTTGGAAAAGCAAAATGGTTATCAGTATTTGGATGGTAAGCCTAGAACATTAACGGGTAAACCTCATCGTACACCTTACGGCTCTGATGGCGATTATTTTAGTAAACCTTCATTGGATGATGTGATAGAGATTGTTTACGAAATGATGAATGAAAGCGCTCCAGCGAAGTTTCCTGGTTTGTTTTAAGAGGTTTTTTAGGCTTCATGCTTGTCCCCCTCTAGAGGGGGTAGGGGGAGGATTGATAATTAATATTCCTGCTAACCAGCTTCCACCCCCTTTTATACCCCCGAGAGCGGGGGATACTAGACGCCTATTTCTCCTACTAAATAAGCTGGTGTATTTTTTTTATAGCACACTTCCAGAGGTCGTTGTGCATATGTCCCCCTCTAGAGGGGGTAGGGGGAGGATTGATAATTAATATTCCTGCTAACC